>CAZLIC010000030.1:0-43738 GCA_964559535.1 uncultured Rhodobacterales bacterium | reverse complement strand
TCCATCACCAGATGCGCCTCGCGGAAGGTGGTGCCGCCGGGAACGGTGGTGCCGACGGCGGGCGCGATGGAGGGGTCGAGGAAATCGACATCCAGCGAGACATGCAGCAGGCCTTGCGCCGCCTTCACCCGCTTCAGGAAGGCGCGCAGGGGCGCCACGATGCCGTGTTCGTCCAGCACCCGCATGTCGTTGATGAAGATGTCCTTCTCCAGCAATGCCGCCTGTTCGGCCGGATCGATGGAGCGGATGCCGTACAGGCAGATGCGGTCGGGCGGGATGGGGGCCGGGAAGGGCGGAAAGGACTCGAACCCGTCGCGGCCGGCAATGTAGGAGACGGGCGTGCCGTGCAGGTTGCCGCTGGTGGTGGTAAGCGGCGTGTGGAAATCGCTGTGGGCATCCAGCCACAGCAGGAACAGCGGGCGGTCCTGCCGTTGGGCATGTGCCGCGGCGCCGGCCACCGACCCGAGTGCCAGCGAATGGTCGCCCCCCAGCACGATGGGCAGCGCGCCCTGCGACAGGGCGTCATCCACGCGGTCCATCAGTGCCACTGTCCAGCCCACCGTCTCGGCCAGCGAGTGCACCGCGGGGTTGGGGCAGGGCGGCGGGCTGGCGGGGGCGGGCGATAGGTCGCCCCAGTCCTCGACCAGGTGTCCTTCGGCCGCGATTTCGCGGGCAAGGCCCGCCACGCGATAGGCGGCGGGCCCCATCAGGCAGCCGGGGCGTTTCTGGCCCGAGTCAACCGGGGCGCCGATCAGGATGGTGCGGGGCATGGCGATTCCTTTCGCAGGGCAGGTGACGGCAGGTTGGTGGCAGGATACAGCAGGTTTCGTGACGATCTGGCCAGTGAATTGGCCGGATCGGGCAGCGGGGGTGGCCGTAATGGACGAAGTGGACGGCAGGTTGATCGCCGAGTTGCGCCGCGACGGGCGCGCCTCGCTGAGCGATCTGGCGGAACGGCTGGGGCTGACGCGCGCAACCGTGCGGTCGCGGATGGAGCGGCTGGCGGCAAAAGGGGAGATTGCCGGGTTCACCGTGCTGACGCGGGCCGACGTGACGGCGGCGCCGGTGCGCGGGCTGATGCTGATCGGGATCGAGGGGCGCGGGGCCGAGCGGATCATGGCGCGGCTGGCGGGGTTGCCTGCGGTGGTGGCGGTGCATTCCACCAACGGCAAGTGGGACCTGATCGCAGAACTGGCGGCGCAGACGCTGCAGGAACTGGACGAGACGATCTTCCGCGTGCGCGAGATCGAGGGCGTCATGACGTCCGAAACGAACCTTCTGTTGTCCACCCGCAAGGCCGGGCGGCGCTAGGCAAGGTCACAGGATGCGGCATGGCGGCGCAGGGGCGTGGCGCCGGGCCGAGCGGGCGCCTATGATGCCGCGCAGGCAGGAGGCGGCACCGCATGATCACCGAGCTTGGGCATTTCGCGCTGATGCTGGCGCTGGCGGTGGCTGTGGTGCAGACGGTGGTGCCGCTGGCGGGTGCGCAACGGCGCTGGACCGGCTGGATGGCGGCGGGCGATGCGGCGGCGCTGGTGCAGGTGGCGCTGGTGGGCGCGGCCTTTGCCGCGCTGACCTGGGCCTTCGTGACCTCGGACTTCTCGCTGCGGGTGGTGGTGCTGAATTCGCACAGCCTGAAGCCCATGCTTTACAAAATCACGGGCGTCTGGGGAAACCACGAGGGGTCGCTGTTGCTGTGGGCGCTGATCCTGGCGCTGTTCGGGGCCGCGGTGGCACTGTTCGGGGGCAACCTGCCTCCCACGCTGAAGGCGCGGGTACTGGCAGTGCAGGGATCGGTGGGGGTGGCGTTCCTGGCCTTCCTTCTGTTCACCTCGAACCCGTTCCTGCGGCTGGAACTGCCGCCGTTTGACGGGCAGGACCTGAACCCGCTGCTGCAGGACATCGGTTTGGCGATCCATCCGCCGTTCCTGTACCTGGGCTATGTGGGGCTTTCGGTCAGCTTTGCCTTTGCCATTGCCGCGCTTCTGGAAGGCCGGGTGGATGCCGCCTGGGCGCGCTGGGTGCGGCCCTGGACGCTGGCCGCCTGGATTTTCCTGACCATCGGCGTCGGACTGGGGTCGTGGTGGGCCTATTATGAACTGGGCTGGGGCGGGTTCTGGTTCTGGGATCCGGTGGAAAATGCGTCGCTCATGCCCTGGCTTTTGGCGGCGGCCTTGCTGCACAGCGCCATCGTGGTGGAAAAGCGCGAGGCGCTGAAGGCCTGGACCATCCTTCTGGCGATCCTGGGCTTCGGGTTTTCGCTGATCGGCACCTTCCTGGTGCGGTCAGGCGTCATCACCAGCGTGCACGCCTTTGCCAACGATCCCGAGCGGGGGGTGTTCATCCTGCTGATCCTGGGCGTGTTCGTGGGTGGCGGGCTGACGCTGTTTGCCGCGCGGGCGGGGGCGCTGGCGGCGAAGGGCGTGTTCGCCGCGGTCAGCCGGGAAGGCGCGCTGGTGGCCAACAACCTGCTGTTGTCGGTGTCCTGCGCCGTGGTCTTCGTCGGAACCGTATGGCCCCTCATCGCGGAACTCGGCTGGCGGGCAAAGCTATCGGTCGGCGCGCCGTTCTTCAATGCCGCGGTGACACCGTTCTTTGCGGCACTGGCGGTTATCCTGCCGGTGGGGGCGATGCTGGCATGGAAGCGCGGCGACATGGCGCGCGGGTTGCGGGCTCTGGCGCCGTGGCTGCTGGTGGCGGGGGCAGTGGCGGGGCTGGCCTTCGCGCTGCAGTCGGGGCGCAGCGCGCTGGGGCCGCTGGCGGCGGGTCTGGGCGCCTGGGTGGTGCTGGGCGCGCTGGCCGACCTGTGGGCGCGCACCGGGCAGCGCGGCCGCGTGGCGCGACTGTTCCGCCTGCCGCGGTCCGACTGGGGCAAGGCGGTGGCACATGCGGGCATGGGGGTGACGCTGTTTGCCTGTGGCGCGGTGACAGCCTGGACGGTGGAAGACATCCGCGTGCTGAAGCCGGGCGAGGGCTATGACCTGGGGGCTTACCGCGTGGTGCTGGCAGGCGTGCGCGAGGTGGAGGGGCCGAACTACCTGTCCACCACCGCCGATTTCGTGGTGACGAAGGGCGGGGAGCAGGTGGCCGAGCTGTTCCCCGAAAAACGCATCTACCCGGTGGCGGGCATGCCCACGACCGAAGCGGGCATCGACTATGGCCTGACGCGCGACATCTATCTGGTGATCGGCGACGCACAGGACGGCGGCGGCTATGCCGTGCGGGGGTATCTGAAGCCCTTTGCCAGCTGCATCTGGCTGGGGGTGCTGCTGATGGCGTTGGGGGGTGTGGTCAGCCTGACCGACCGGCGCTGGCGGGTGGCTGCGGGCGCGCGGCGCATGGCGGGGGTGCCTGCGGAATGAGGCGGGCGAAGGATGGTGGGTGGAATCACCCACCCTACGCGCTAGCGTTGGCACTGGCCCTGTGGGCGGCACCCGCGCTGGCGGTCGAGCCGGGCGAGGTGCTGGCCGACCCGGCGCTGGAGACACGGGCGCGGGCCCTGTCGAAGGAATTGCGTTGTGTGGTCTGCCGCAGCGAAAGCATCGACGAGTCGCTTGCCGGGATTGCCGGGGACATCCGTCGGCTGGTGCGGGAACGTCTGGTCGCAGGGGATACCGATGCGCAGGTGCTGGCGGCGCTGGTGGCGCGCTATGGCGACTATGTGCTGCTGAACCCACCCGCGCGCGGGGCCAACTGGGTGCTGTGGCTGGCGGGGCCGGGACTCTTGCTGCTGGGCGGTGGTCTGGCGGCGGTTTACCTGCGCGGGCGGCGCGCCACAGGGGCCGAGGCGCGGCTGTCGGCCGAGGAAGAGGCCGCGCTGCGCCGCATCACGGGTGAGTGACGCGGGGTTCCGCTTTTCGGGTTCGGGCCCCGTCGGCTAGGGTGCGGCCGGGCAGCGGGAGGCGGCGATGGGCGATATGGTGGTGACGGAAGCGGGCGGCGTGGTGACGATCACGCTGAACCGCCCGCAGGTGATGAATGCGCTGAACCGCGATGTGCGGGCGGGCATCACCGCGGCGCTGCGCGATGCGGCCGCGGCGCGGGCGGTGGTGCTGACGGGGTCGGGCCGGGCCTTCTGTTCGGGGCAGGACCTGTCGGGCGAGGGAATTTCGCCGGCCGATGTGTCGCGCGTGCTGCGCGAGGAATACGAGCCGATGCTGCGCGCCATTGTCGATTGCCCGGTGCCGGTGATTGCCGCGGTGAACGGCGTGGCGGCGGGGGCGGGGGCCAATCTGGCGCTGGTCTGCGACGTGGTGATTGCCGCGGAAAGCGCCGTGTTCGTGCAGGCCTTCACGAAGATCGGCCTGATCCCCGATGCGGGCGGCACCTGGGCCTTGCCGCGGTCGGTGGGGCTGGCGCGGGCCATGGGGATGGCGCTGTTTGCCGGGCCGGTGTCGGCGCGGCAGGCCGCCGATTGGGGAATGATCTGGGAGGCCGTGCCGGATGATGCCTTCGCAGCGCGGGTGCAGGCGCGTGCCGCGCATCTGGCGAACGGGCCGACTGTGGCCATCCGCGGCGTAAAGGCGGCGATGCGGGCGGGGGCGGTGAACGATCTGGCCGCGCAGCTGGAGGTCGAGGCCGAATGGCAGGGGCGCTGCGGCTTGACCCGAGACTTTGCCGAGGGCATCGCTGCCTTCAAGGAGAAGCGGGCGCCGCGGTTCACCGGCGGCTGACGCGAGGTGTCTACCGCGCGGGCATGACGCCGGTTTCGGACAGGAAGGCCGTCACGGCCTCGGCCACGGTGGTTGCGTGCGATTCGTGCACCAGATGGCCACCTTCGGTCAGGCACAGCAGCCGGGCATCCGGCATCCGCGCCGCTGCGCGGGCGGAAACGTCGGGCGGGACGGTGCGGTCGTCTTCGGCGGCGATCAGCAGGGTGGGGGTGGACAGTGCCGGAAGGCGCGCAAGCAGGCCGTCCAGCTGCCATTGCGACATCATGGCCAGCGTTCCGTCCACATGCACGGGGTTGGCGACGAGGCGGCGGTAGAGGTCGAGGCCCCGGGCGTCGATCCGCGATCCGGTGCTGTCGATCAGCGCCGCCACCCGTTGCGGTGTGCCCGACAGGCGCGAGAAGGCCGTGGGGATGAAGGGGATCAGCGCCAGCGCGCGGGCCATGGCGGGGAAGATGACGCCCGCGATGCCTTCGAACGGACCCAGCGCCGCGTTGATGCCGATCACGGCGTGCAGCGGCAGGGTTTCCGCCATGCGCAGGGCGATGGCGGCCCCTGCGGAATGGCCGACGACGGCCTGCGGTGTTTCGCCAAGGTGATGCAGTAGCCTGATGGTGTCTTCCGCCATGCCGTCAAGGCCCAGGCGGCTGCGGTTGCCCCGCCGGGAGAAGCCATGGCCCGGCAGGTCGGGCATCAGCAGCCGGAAGCGGGGGGCCAGAAGGGGCGCGAGGTGGCGCCACGAATGCGTGGCGCCACCCGCCCCATGCAGCAACAGCAGCGTCGGACCGTGGCCCAGCGTCTGGACGTGCCAGCGGTGCGGCGGGCAGGCGACGGCGGCGGAATGGTCGCGCAGGGGCCAGTCTGCCGGAAGGTCGGGCGGTGCGGTCATGCGGCGTTCAGCGCACCGGAAAGGGCGCCCGCAAGTCGGCGGCTGTCGGCGCGCGGCAAGGCGATGTAAAGCGCCCGCAGCGCATCGGCCAGCGCGCGCAGGTCGGGCTGAGCGCGCATGGCGGTGTCGATCACCACACCGGGAATCCGCAGGGCGGCCAGGGCGCGCGCAGTCTTGCGGGCATCTTCGGCGGCTTGCGCCCGGTTGGCGCTGCCGTCCAGCGCGATGTTGCCGCGGCCGTCGGTCAGCAATGCCAGCGTGGGCGTCAGGCCCCTGCCGCGGGCATGGCGGGCAAGGTCCAGCGCCGCGGCAAGGCCGTGGGCCAGCGGTGTGGCGCCGCCGCCCGGAAGGCCCGCAAGGCGCCGCTTGGCCTGCACCAGCGAGCGGGTGGGAGGCAACAGCAGGTCGGCACCCTGGCCGCGGAAGGCCACCAGCGCCACGTGGTCGCGTCGCGCATAGGCCTCGGCCAGCAGGAGTTCGACGGCGCCCTTCGCCTCGGCCAGACGGGCGAGGGCCGACGAGCCCGAGGCATCGACGGCGAAGATCAGCAGGCGGTCCGAGCGTTCCTCGAACCGGCGAAGGCGGATGTCGGCGGGGCGGATGTGCAGGCCGGTGCGATCTGGCGTCAGGCGGGCGCGGATGGTTTGCCAGGGGGCGGCAGCGCGCAGGGTGGCCACAGGGTCAATCCGGGCCTGGCCGTCGGGGGGGCCCGCGCGGGGGGGCAGGGGGCGGCCGCGGCGGTTGCCGCGCTGCACGTCGCCGCTGCCGCTGCCGCGCGCACCGCGCGCCGAGCGGGCAGCGGCCAGTCGGCCCAGCACATCGGGCGGAAGTGCGGCCTTCACGGCCTCCAGCAGCACGTCGTCGGGGATGGTGGCTTCGCCGGGGCCGGTCTGTTCGCCGTCCTGATCGGGCTGGTCTTCGGGCGGTGGGGGCGGCGGTTCGGCGTCGGCCGCCTTGGGCAATTGCGTGGTGCGGTGGGCAAAGGTCAGGCCCGCGGCCAGCGACACGTCTTCGGCGGTGACGCGCAGCGCGCCGCGGAAGGCAGCCGAGGCGCGGGCGGCAGCAAGGGCAAAGAGCGGCGCGCGGAGGGAACCGATGCCCAGTTCCGCGGCCAGCTTCACCAGCTGGGGCAGGATGTCCCTGGGCGTTTCGACGAAGGGCAGGCGTTCGCGGGCGGCGGCCAGCCGCCCGGCATCCCAGGGGATGTCGCGGGACTGCGAGGGGGAGATGGGGTGAAGGTCGAGGAACAGCGCAAGGCGTTCGGTCAGCGCCAGCGGCGGCGCCTCGTCCTCGGTTCCCTCGTCCATCGCGATCACCGGTCCCGCGCCGGTGTCGAGCCATTGGCCAAGGCGACTTCCGAGACCCGCCGGTGCGCGTTCGGCCATGGACAGGAGAAGCGCCGGGTGTTGCGCAAGAAGGCCGCTGGAAAGGACCTTTGCCCCGGCCGCGAGCGAGGCCGACAGGTCGATCCCGCCGAACAGGGCATCGTCGGCGATGGCAGGGTGGATGCGACGCAGGGGAAGGGGCAGCGATTTCAGGCCATCCACCAGCCGGTCGCGCACCGGGCCCGCGCGGGCGCGCAGCCAGAGACCGCCCAGGCCCTGCGGATCGACCGCCAGCAGGGTGACGGCGGATTCAGCGTGGGCCCAGGGCAGCCCGGCCGTCACGTCGGCCCCGCGGCGGGGCACAAATTCCTTGAAGAAAGGAATTTGCAAATTCCTTTCTTCAAGGAATTTGGGTCGCGGCGCGCAGGGGTCATCCCGGCAGCACCTCGTCCAGCAGGCGCGCGACGCGGGTGGTGCTGCCGGCCTCGTCCAGCGGGTCGCGGCGCAGGCGGTGGCGCAGGGCCGAGGCGGCAACGGCGCGCAGGTGGCTGCGGGTGACGGCGGGCGCGGCCTCCCAGGCGGCCAGCGTGCGGGCGGCGCGCAACAGGGTCAGTTCGCCCCGCAATCCGTCCGACCCCAGGGCAATGCACAGGGTGGCGCAGTCTTCCAGCACCCGGTCCGGTGTCTTCAGCGTGGGCAGAACCTCGCGCGCGGCAAGGATCTGCTTGCGCACGGCGGCGTCCTTGGGGCGCCACTTCTTCATGAAGGCATCGCGGTCGCGGTCGAAGGCATCGCGGCGGCGGATCACCTCGACCCGCGTGGCCACGTCGCGGGGCGACGTCACCTCGACCGACAGGCCGAACCGGTCCAGCAGCTGCGGGCGCAATTCGCCTTCCTCGGGGTTGCCCGAGCCCACCAGCACGAAGCGGGCGGGGTGGCGGATCGAAAGCCCCTCGCGTTCGACCACGTTCTCGCCAGACTGCGCCACGTCGAGCAGCAGGTCGACGATGTGGTCTTCCAGCAGGTTCGCCTCGTCGATGTAGAGGTAGCCGCGGTTGGCCCGGCCCAGAAGCCCGGCTTCGAAGGCCTTTTCGCCGCGCGTCAGCGCGCGCTCGATGTCCAGGGCACCCGTCACGCGGTCTTCTGTGGCGCCCAGCGGCAGGTCCACCACGGGGGTGGGCTTCGTGACGATGCGCAGGTCGGTGACGTTGGCCCATGCGGGCACGTCTTCGACGCGGGCCGAGTTGACCGGGCAGCCCGCCACGGCCTTGATCGGCGGCAGCAGGTAAGCCAGCGCGCGGACGGCGGTGGATTTTCCGGTGCCGCGGTCGCCGAACACCAGCACGCCACCGATGCCGGGGTCGATGGCGGTCAGCACCAGCGCGCGCTTCATCTCTTCCTGCCCGACGATGGCGGCAAAGGGGAAAGGCTGTGGGCCGAGGGCTATGGCTTGCGCGGTCATGCAGCAAACTCCGGCAGGGGGTGGGGCAGGCGGTGCAGGTGGGGCGCCGCCGACCAGTGGCCGCTGGTGCCCAGCACACGGAAGCGGGCATAGAGTTCCTCGCGGAACCACTGGCCTTCGCGCACGGCGCGGATGGCCCGGGCGTGGGGGCCGTTGCCGCGCGCGAAGGCGGCCATGGCGGCGGCATCGGGCCAGACCGAGAAGGTGACCTGATGCAGCATCGGCACCTCGCCGATGCCGATCTTGAAGGCGACGTTGGGGTCGGCGCCGATCACCGCCGAGATGTCGGGCACGCGGCCCCAGAAGCCGGTCAGCGCGCGGGGGCGGACCGTGGCGCGCGTCAGCGCGGCCAGCGGGCCTTCCGCATGCGGGGCAGGCTGGAAGGGTTCCTGCCCCGACCATTGCCCGCGGGCAGAGACGGGGGTGAGGAAGAGGGTGAAGTGTTCGGCCGCGCGGGCGCGCCAGCGGCCATAGACAGGCGCGTCGGCCAGCCTGGCACGGGCGGTGCCGACGTCGGGCCAGCAGGCCAGGATGGCCCAGACCGACCAGTTGGGGCGCGGGGTGAAGCCTTCGCCGGTGCCCGATCCGCAGAGCTTCCAGAAGGTCGCGTCCTGCATGCGGGCCATGGCCATGCGCGCCAGCGCCATCTGCCCGATGACCCACAGCCGGTCGCGGGTCCGGTCGAATCGGAAGAGCGAGAGGGTGACGGCCTGCATGTGGTATCCGCGGGGCGTTGGCCCAAAGTTGTAAGGCCAGATTGACAGGTTTGTGCGTGAATGGGAAGCGCATTGGCGGTTGCCGGGCGCGGCTGACGCCGTTAATGTCAACCAAACTGGACAGAGTAGGCGACATGCGCAGCGAACGCCCGGACCCCGAAGATCCCTCAGCGGCGCGTGCCGTCGTGATTGGCGCGGGGGTTGGCGGGCTGGCTGCGGCGATGCGCCTGGGCGCCAAGGGATACAGCGTCACCGTGGTGGACAGGCTGGACAGCCCGGGCGGTCGCGGCTCGGCCATCCATCAGGGCGGGCACCGGTTTGACCTGGGGCCGACCATCGTGACCGTGCCGCAGGGCCTGCGTGACCTGTGGGCGGCCTGCGGGCGCGACATGGCGGCGGATGTGGACCTGCGGCCGCTGGACCCCTTCTACCGCATCATGTGGCCGGATGGCTCGTCCTTCACCGCGCACCCCAGGGCGACCGACACGCGGGCCGAGGTGGCGCGGATGTCGCCGGGTGACCTGCCGGGATACGACCGGTTCATCAAAGAGTCGGAGGCGCGCTACTGGTTCGGCTATGAGGATCTGGGACGGCGGCCGATGAACCGGCTGATGGACCTGATCCAGGTGCTGCCGACCTTCGCCCGGATGCGCGCGGACCGGTCGGTCTATGCCCATGCGGCGGGGCGGGTGAAGGACGAACGGCTGCGGTTCGCGCTGTCGTTCCATCCTCTGTTCATCGGCGGCGATCCCTTCCATGTCACGTCGATGTACATCCTGGTGAACCATCTGGAGGCGGCCTTTGGCGTGCACTACGCGATGGGCGGCGTGGCGGCATTGGCCGAAGCCATGGCGCGGGTGGTGCAGGATCAGGGCGGGCGCGTCGAGTATGGCGCCGAGGCCGACGAGGTGCTGGTGCAGGGTGGGCGGGCGCGGGGCGTGCGGCTGACCGACGGGCGAGTGATTCCGGCCGAGGTGGTGATTTCCAACGCCGATGCGGGCCACACCTATGACCGCCTGCTGCGCAACCATCCGCGGCGGCGCTGGACCACGGCGCGGCTGGCACGGGCGCGCTGGTCGATGGGGCTGTTCGTCTGGTACTTCGGCACCCGCGGCACGCGCGGCAAGTGGCCAGAGGTGGGGCATCACAGCATCGTCGTCGGTCCGCGCTACCGCGACCACATCAGGGACATCTTCATCGCAGGCCGCCTGGCACCGGACATGAGCCTGTACGTGCATCGCCCCTCGGTCACCGACCCCACGGCGGCACCACCCGATGGCGACACCTTCTATGCCCTGTCGCCCGTGCCGCACCTGGGCCACGCCAACGCGGTGGACTGGGAGGCTGAGGCCGAACCCTACAGGCAGCGGATGCTGGCCATGCTGGAGGACCGGCTGCTGCCCGGGCTGGACGCCCATGTGACGGAAAGCCTGGTCTTCACGCCCGAGACATTTCGCGAACGCTATCTGTCGCCGCTGGGGTCTGGCTTCTCGATCGAGCCGCGCATCCTGCAGTCGGCCTGGTTCCGCCCGCACAATGTAAGCGAGGAACTGCCGGGGCTGTATCTGGTGGGGGCGGGCACGCATCCGGGGGCCGGGCTGCCGGGTGTGGTGGCCAGTGCCGAGGTGTTGTCCAAGCTGGTGCCTGACGCCGGGCCGCCGCAGCCCGCGGCGCGGGCCATGCCGCGGCGGGCGCAGCGGGTGCAGGCGGCGGAATGATGGTGTTTGTCTTTTCGCGGGCCCCCCACCCCCATCCCCTCCCCACAACGGGGACAGGAGGCGCCCTTCCGGCAGGGAGGCGGGCGTGACACGCGTGGTGATCCCTGCCGATGCGCTGGCGGAATGCCGGGCGGCGATCCGGACCGGGTCCTATTCCTTTCACGCCGCCTCGCGCCTGCTGCCTGCACGGGTGCGCGACCCGGCGCTGGCGCTTTACGCCTTTTGCCGGATCGCGGACGACGCGGTGGACGAAGGGCGCGACCGGGTGGCAGCCGTGCTGGCGCTGCGCGACCGGCTGGACCGGGTCTATGCGGGCAACCCGCTGGATGCCGCACCCGACCGGGCCTTTGCCGCCGTGGTTGCCGGTTTCGACATGCCGCGCGCCTTGCCCGAGGCGCTGCTGGAGGGCTTTGCCTGGGATGCGGTGGGGCGGCGGTACGAGTCGTTTCCGGGGGTGCTGGACTATGCGGCGCGGGTCGCGGCCACCGTGGGCGCGATGATGTGTGTGCTGATGGGCGTGCGCGACCGCGATGCGCTGGCACGGGCCTGCGACCTGGGTCTGGCGATGCAGCTGACGAACATTGCCCGCGATGTGGGCGAGGATGCGCGGGCGGGGCGGCTGTACCTGCCGCTGGACTGGCTGGACGAAGTGGGGGTGGTGCCGGAGCGGTTCCTTGCCGATCCGCGGCCGACCCTTGCGGTCCGGCACCTGACGGCGCGGCTTCTGGACCGCGCAGAAGCCCTGTACCGTCGCGCAACGGGCGGGGTTCCGGCCCTGCCGCGAAGCTGCCGCCCCGGCATTGCGGCGGCCGGGCGGATTTATGGGGCAATCGGCGCGGTCGTGGCAGAGAACGGTTTTGACAGCGTGACAGTGCGCGCCTCGACGTCGGCGGCATGGAAGCTTGCGTTGCTGGCGCGGGCGGGGCTGGATGCCACGGTCACGCTGGTTGCGCCGCTGCCCGCCCGCCTGCACGCACCGCCCGCTGCCGAAACCGCCTTTCTGGTCGAGGCCGCGGCCCGTCCGGCCCCGCGCCCGGCCCGGTCGGACGCGCTGCTGGCAGTGCTGGCGCAGCTGGAAGCGACCGACCGCGCGCGACGCGAACGCATCCGCCGCCCGATGGCGGCGGAATAGCGATCAGGCCAGGATCAGGTAGCCGTCGCTGACGGCGGACGGGTCGATGAACAGCAGCGCGATTTCAGCGTCCGACACTCCGTTTCCGTTGGCGTCGATGTAGAGCACCATGTCGCCCGGTCCGATGAATTCGTGCCGCGCCTGCGGCCCGCTGCTTGGGAGGAACGCACCGAAGCCGCGAAACGCCAAGGGGCCGAAGGCAGTAAGGTCGATCCGGTCCTCGCCGAACAGGAAGAAGTTGATCTGGTCGCGCACCGAACTGGTGCCGGTCTGGCCTGGCGCGAACACGAACGTGTCGATGCCTGACCCGCCGTCGAGAGTGTCGCGCCCGCCGCCGCCGTTGATGATGTCGGCCCCGGTGCCGCCGATCAGGCTGTCGCCGCCGGTGCCGCCCTGGACGCGGTCATTGCCCGATCCGCCGTAGATCGTGTCGGTTCCGGCGCCCCCCTCCAGCACGTCGCTGCCCGATCCGCCGTCGACATAGTCGTCGCCCAGGTATCCATCCAGACTGTCGGCCCCGCCGTCGCCATACACATGGCTTTCGCCGATGCCCGCGATCACCGTGTCGTTGCCATCGCCGCCATAGACGGTGTCGAACTCCTTGCTGGTGTTGATGAAATCATTCCCGGATTCGCCGTAGACCAGATCGCGCATCCCGTTGCCGGACCCGATGGTGTCGTTGCCCGCGCCGCCATACAGGGTGTCGGTGCCTTCGCCGCCATACAGCCGGTCGTCCTCGGTTCCGCCGTAGAACAGGGTACCGGCCGCGAATGCATGCAAGTCGTCGTTGCCGCTGCCGCCATCCAGCACGGTGCCGGAGGAGCCTCCGTAGAGCGTGTCGTTGTCTCCCCCGCCATACACCGAATCCGAGCCCAGGGAGCCGTCCAGAACGTCGTCGCCCTCGCCGCCGATCAGTTGGTTCGTTCCCGTGCCGCCAAGCAGGATGTCGTCGTCCTCGCCGCCGTCCAGCGTGTCGTTGCCGGCATCGCCGCGCAGCGTGTCACGGCCTTCGTCGCCGCTGATCTGGTCGTTCTCCAGCCAGCCCGTCAGGCTGTCGTCGCCTTCGCCACCGAAGATCGAATCGGCGGAGACCCAGCCGTTCACCGTATCGTTTCCGGCGCCGCCCAGGCCGACGCCGCCCAGTGCGCCGACACCCAGCAGGTCATCGCCCAGATTGCCTTCCAGCACGCCGCCGCCGAACCCGCCGAACAGCGTGTCATGGCCGTCGCCGCCCAGCAGCGTGTCGGTGCCGTCGTCGCCGTTGATCGAGTCGTTGCCACCGCCCCCCTCGACCACGTCGTTGGCGTTGCCGCCATAAAGCGTGTCGTTGCCCGTGCCGCCATAAAGCGTGTCGCCCGCCGAGCCGCCGTACAGCGTGTCGGCGCCGGTATCACCGTGCAGGATGTCGGCCGCGTCTGACCCCTGCACTCCGTCATCCCCGCCACCCCCATACCCGACGCCGCCATCGTCTCCGGTCTGGATCACGTCGAAATCGTCCCCGCCGCGGAGTGTGTCATATCCGCCGCCGCCGTACAGCACGTTGCTGCCGTTGCCGCCGATGATGCTGTCGGCACCGGCCTCGCCCAGCAAGGTGTCTGCGCCGATTCCGCCGGTGATGGTGTCGTTGCCCTCGCCGCCCAGCACGTCGTTGGTGCCGTTGCCTGTGTCTATCAGGTCATTGCCAAGGTCGCCACGCAGCGAGTCGTTGCCAGCGCCGCCGTACAGCGTGTCGTTGCCGTCGCCGCCGCTGACCGCATCATTGCCGTCGCCGCCATGCAGCGTGTCGCGCCCGCCGACGCCCGCGATGGTGTCGTTGTTCGCGTCGCCATGCGCCAGGTCATTGCCGCCGCCGCCGTCCAGCCGGTCGTTGCCGTTGCCGCCGTACAGGGTGTCGTTGTCCTGTTCACCATTCAGCCGGTCGTTGCCATCACGGCCTTCCAGGCTGTCATTGTCGTCGCCCGCGTCGATCCGGTCATCGCCGCTGCCTGCCACGATCCTGTCAGCGAAGTTGCCAAGGCCATAGACGGCGCCCACGGTCAGCGCCGTGCTGCGCCCGTCGCTGTTCAGTTCGAACGTCTGGGTCAGCGGGTAGTAGTCGGTGGCATTCACGTCGAAGAGCGTGCCGCTGATGCTGTAGCGGCGATCCTGGAA
This sequence comes from uncultured Rhodobacterales bacterium, assembly GCA_964559535.1. Lineage (GTDB taxonomy): Bacteria > Pseudomonadota > Alphaproteobacteria > Rhodobacterales > Rhodobacteraceae > CAZLIC01. The sequence continues at coordinate 29,675 of CAZLIC010000030.1, read as the reverse complement.
GAAGGATTCCAGCGCGCCCGCGTCCGTGCCGGTTTCGTCAGCGCGCAGCGCCGTGAAGAAATCGGCAGCCGAAAGGGGAAAGTCGCCCGGGCGCCCGCCGTCGGCATTGTCGATCACCCAATAGGGGAAATCCACCCCGTCGGCCTGCAAGGAGATTGCCGTGATCGAGCCGCCGTTGAGGTAGGTCTTTCCACCGATCTGCGTGGTGGTGAACCCGCCGCCGCCGAGGGTGATCATGGTTCCCGCCGGGCCCGAGTACGTGACCGCGGTGGCCGAGGCAGACAGGATCACGGCGGACTTGAGACCGTTCAGTTGGCTGAACACCTCGCCAATGTCGTAGGGGGGCATCCCCATCAGCAGGCGCGTCATGCAAAACTCCTCGGGCCGAATTGTGCCCGAAGCTTACGGTGCGCTTGTGGTTTTTCAATTCGAAAACGGCCCGCTTGACAGGCGAAATGAAGAATGTCGTGCGGACCTGCTCAGGACGTCGGCTTGGTCACGCAGGACTTCGTCGTCTCGTCGAAGACCTGGCCTTCGCTGCAGGCTGACGTCGACTGGTGTGTGTCGCCGGAACACGACGGTCCGGCCAGACCCATGCCGGGCACCAGTCCGAGCGCGACGGCAACTGCAAATGACATCTTCTTCATCGGGCACCCCTGTTTCGGTTGTGGCCTTGCGTGCGCCGCATGTGGCGGTCGATGACTGCGGCGCCCCTGCGACAGAGAGGAAAACGGTAGCACAGCGGACCCGATGGCAAGAAGGTTTCGTTCGGCCAGGGTCGGCAACGGCTGTTCACGCCTGCGTGAGAAGCCCAAGGATCCGGCGTTTCGGCACGAAGGCGCCGGCCTGCCTGCGGCTACCCGCCGGCGCGCCGGTGTCGGGGCGCCCTGCCACGCATCGGCCACATTCCCGGCGCGATCCCGAAGTAGCAGACTGCCCGACAGGCACCGCGCACGCGCGGACGCGGACCGAAGCAGACGAGGAGGTTTCCGATGCATGACGCCTATGAGCAGTATCTGCTGGAACTGATCAACCGCGCCCGAATGGACCCGCTGGCGGAACTGGCGCGCTACAATGCGGCCGTGGCCTCGGGTCAGTATGGCGGCGCGGCGCTGGCTGCGCTGGACGACGGCCTGGCGGCCGGGTCGATCACCGGCACGGCGCGGCAGGTGCTGGCCGGGGACGAGGCGCTGGCCGCGGCCGCGGCGGGGCATTCGGACTTCATGCTGGACACCGACCAGTTCAACCACAGCGGCATCGGCAACGGCACGCCCGTTTCGCGCGCACAAGACGCCGGTTACGCCGGCAGCTATGTGGGCGAAAACATTGCCTGGTCGGGCACCACCGGCAGCGTGAACCCTTTGACCAGCATCGAAAACCACCACTTCGGCCTGTTCCGCAGCGCCGGCCACCGCGCGAACATCTTCCTGTCCACCTACAGCGAGATCGGGCTGGGGCGCGAACTGGGGGTGTACACCAGCACGCGCGACTGGAATGCCTCGATGCTGACGGAACTGTTCGCAAACATCAGCACGAACCGGCTGCTGACCGGCGTGGCCTTCGCCGACGGCAATGACAATGATTTCTACGGTGTGGGCGAGGGGCAGGGCGGTGTGGCCGTGTCGGTGGCGGGCGGCGGTGCGGCGGCAACGGCTGCGGCGGGCGGCTATGCCATCCAGGTGACGGAAGGTGCGCAGACGGTCACCATCGGCGGCGTGACGGTGAAGCTGACCTTCGGTGCCGACAACCTGAAGCTGGACCTTGTCGATGGCACGCGGGTGTTTTCGTCGGGCGACCTGACGCTGGTGTCGGGGGCCACCGAGGGGCGGCTTCTGGGGATTGCCGACCTGTCGCTGACCGGGTCCCGCGCGGCCGAGGTTCTGACCGGCAACCGCGGGTCGAACACGATCGAAGGCGGCAAGGGCAATGACACCGCGGCAGGTGGAGAAAGCAACGATTCCGTCAAGGGCGGCGCCGGTGCCGACACGCTGCGCGGCGATGCCGGAGCGGACCGGCTGGACGGCGGCAAGGACAACGACCGGGTCGAAGGCGGCGCCGAGGGCGACCGGCTGACCGGTAACAGCGGAGACGACACGCTGGTGGGCGGCGGCGGGGCGGATACGCTGGTGTTTGCGGACGGTTTCGGAAACGATCAGGTGATCGGCTTCGAGAACGGCCTGGACCGGTTCGACTTCCGCGACCATTCGGTTGCGTCGGTTGCCGGTCTGACGATCAGTGCTGCGGGCGGCGACGCCGTGATCGCCGATGGCACTGGCAACACCATCACCGTCCTGGGCGCCGCCGGCCAGATCGACGCCGCGGACTTCCTGTTCTGACAAGGGGGTTGACCCGACGCCCCTGCGGGCGTCGGGTCAACCCGTCCCGCACCCGTCAGTAGCTTGTCGTGATCCCAAGCTCGATGGCCTGCGCCAGCGCGGTTTCGGCCCAGGTGCCGGTGCCGCCATGCGCGCGGATTTCGGCCAGTTGCACCGTTGCCGCCGCCTGATCTCCGCGTTCGACCAGGCCCTGCCCGAAGTAACTGCGGGCCAGGATGTTGCGGGGGTTCAGGGCAATCGCCCGTTCATAGGCGGCACGGCCTTCTTCCCAGCGGCCAAGCTTGCGCAGCGCAAAGCCCTGGTAGGTCATCACCCGGTCGGTGTCGCCTTCGGTCATGGCGGCAAGCACGGCCAGGGCATCTTCCGGCCGACCGGCCCAGGCAAGCTCGCGCGCCGCCTGATAGCGCTGGTCGTCGTTCAACCCGGTGTCTTCGGGCTTGACGCATTTGCGGGTTTTCGGGTCCCAGACCTTCTTGCCCCAGCATTTGGTCGTGGTTTCGGTAGGTTTGGGCGGCGAACTGTCATCGCTGCCGGCCGCCAGCAGGGGCAGGGGCATCAGCGCAAGGCACAGGGCGAAAAGCGTGGTTCTGGTCATGATGTGGAAACTCCTATGTGGAGCCATGTAAACACGCGGAACCGACATTTGCGTCGCGCGTCGGGGCAAGAAACCCGCGGCGTCCGATCACAGGTTCGCGATGTCACCCGGGCCGAAGACACGGGCAAAGATCGTGTCAACGTGTTTCAGGTGGTAGCCAAGGTCGAACTTCTCGGCAATTTCTGCCGGTGACAGGGCGGCGGTGACCTCGGGGTCGGCCAGCAGCTCGGTCTGGAAGTCGGCCCCCCTCTCCCACACCTTCATCGCGTTCCTTTGCACCAGCCGATAGCTGTCCTCGCGGCTGACCCCTGCCTGCGTCAGCGCCAGCAGCACCCGCTGGCTCATGATCAGGCCGCGGAAGCGGTTCATGTTGGCCAGCATGTTGGCCGGATAGACCACCAGTTTTTCCACCAGCCCGGCCAGCCGGTGCAGCGCGAAATCCAGCGTCACCGTAGCATCGGGCGCGATCATCCGCTCGACGCTGGAATGCGAGATGTCGCGTTCGTGCCAAAGCGTCACGTTTTCCATGGCGGGCACCACCATGCCGCGTACAAGCCGCGCCAGACCCGTGAGGTTTTCCGACAGGACCGGATTGCGCTTGTGCGGCATGGCCGAACTGCCCTTCTGCCCGGGCGAGAAGAACTCTTCGGCCTCCAGCACTTCGGTGCGCTGCATGTGGCGGATTTCGGTGGCGATGTTTTCAATGCTGCTGGCAATCACCCCCAGCGTGGCAAAGAACATCGCGTGCCGGTCGCGCGGGATGACCTGGGTGCTGACAGGCTCGGGCGTCAGGCCCATCATGCGGCATACATGCTCTTCGACGGCGGGGTCGATGTTGGCGAAGGTGCCCACCGCACCGCTGATCGCGCCCGTGGAAATTTCGGAACGCGCGTTCACCAGACGGGTGCGGGCACGCTTGAATTCGGCGTGGAAGCGGGCGAAGGTCAGGCCCATGGTGATCGGCTCGGCATGAATGCCGTGGCTGCGGCCGATGCGGGGGGTGTGGCGGTGTTCCATCGCGCGCGCCTTCAGCGCCGCCAGCACCCGGTCAATCCCGACTAGCAACAGGTCTGACGCGCGGCACAGCTGCACGTTCAGGCAGGTGTCCAGCACGTCGGAACTGGTCATGCCCTGGTGCACGAAGCGCGCTGCGTCGGCCCCCACGATTTCGGCCAGATGGGTCAGGAAGGCGATGACGTCGTGCCTGGTCACCGCCTCGATCTCGTCGATGCGGGCCACGTCAAAGGTTGCGTCCCGCGCCTTCCACACCGCGGCTGCGTTTTCCTGCGGGATCACGCCAAGCGCCGCCTGTGCATCGCAGGCATGCGCCTCGATTTCAAACCAGATGCGGAACCGGGTTTCGGGGGACCAGATCGCCACCATGTCGGGCCGGGAGTAGCGGGGGATCATTGCGGCCTCACTGGCAGGAAATGCGAGGGCGGGATAGTCTGGCCGGGCAGGGGGTGCAAGACATGCTGCGGATCATCGCAATGCTTCTGCTGGCGGCGTGGCCGGCGGCGGCCGAAGACTGGCAGGTCTTGCGCGGCGATGCCGTGCGCCAGGCGCTGGCCGCGCGGGTGCTAGCCTACGACGGCGGCGCCACGCAGAACTTCTTCGCCGACGGCCGGACGCTGTATGACTCCGGCAGCCCAAGCTGGGGTCTATGGCGGGTGGACGGCGATCTGTACTGCTCGCAATGGCCGCCTGCGGACCGCTGGGACTGCTATGCCGTGGAACGGAACGGGCTGGACATCCGCTTTGTCGCAGCGGGCGGCAATACGACAATCGGGCGGTACATCGACCTGAACTAGCCGGGGCAGAGGTTCAGGAGAACCGCTTCTCGCAGCGCGGCAGGGCTTGTTTGAAGGTCTGCAGGATCTGCTCGGGCGTCTTGTTCTCCATCAGGCGCTTGGCCATGATCTCGACAGCCTGCTGCTTCTGCCGCGGTGTGCCGGGCACCTGTTCCAGCATCAGGTCCGCCACGGCCTTGCCCAGCGAGACTTCGGCGGGCGTCACCAAGTCCACGCGCTGCAGCACCACCAGCGAAGCCAGGATCACGGTCGCGCATTTCAGCGCTTCGGCCGCCTCTCCCTGGATCACAAGATCGGCCTGGGCCGCCGACGGAGACAGGGGCGCCAGCACAAGGAAGGCCGCAAACACTTGCCGAATCACGCCTTCCTCCATCTCTGCGGGACTGTGATGGCGCAGGACTTACCGCGCGCGCAACTCTTTTTTCCGCGTCGCCGCGGCTTGACGGGCGTTTGACTTGGACCGGTGCGCGGGATAGCCTGCAGTCGAACGTATCAGGAACATGACATGCCGGCCCCGTCGCGCAACGCGGTAACCTTCGTCATTGCCACTGTCTTTCTGGACATGATGGGTTTTGGCCTGATCATGCCGGTCTTGCCCGACCTGATCGGGGAAGTGGGGCACGTCTCGCTGTCCGAGGCCACGGTCATCGGCGGCTGGATGTTCTTTGCCTTTGCCTTCACGCAGTTCCTGTTCTCGCCGCTGATGGGCAACCTTTCGGACCGGTTCGGGCGGCGTCCGCTGCTGCTGCTGTCCGTGTTCGGGCTGGGGGTGGACTATGTGTTCACCGCGCTCGCCCCTTCGGTCGAATGGCTGTACGTGGCCCGCGCGATTTCGGGTCTGTGCGGCAGTTCCTACGTGATCGCCAATGCCTACATCGCCGACGTGACCGCGCCCGAGGACCGGGCCAAGGCGTTCGGTCTGGTGGGCGCGGCCTTCGGGCTGGGGTTCATTGCCGGGCCTGCGCTGGGGGGCCTGCTGGGCGAATTCGGGCCGCGCGTGCCGTTCTGGGTGGCGGCAGGCATTGCCATGGTCAACTTTGCCTTCGGCTGGTTCGTGCTGCCCGAGACGCTGGCACCCGAAAACCGTCGGCCCTTCGAATGGCGCCGCGCCAACCCGTTCGGCACACTGGCGGTGTTCCGCACCTATCGCGGCGTGCTGCCGCTGTGCGGCGTGCTGTTCGTCTACATGTTTGCCTCTTCGGTCTATCCGGCGGTCTGGCCCTTCTGGGGGGCCGCCAAGTTCGGCTGGTCGCCCTGGGAAATCGGGGTGTCGCTGGCGGCCTTCGGCGCCATCACCGCCGTGGTGCAGGGCACGATGACCGGCCCTGCCGTGGTGCGGTTCGGCGAGGTACGGGTGGCCCTGATCGGGCTGTTCGCCGCCGTGGCCGGGATGGTGGGCTACGGCATTGCGGGAAGCATGATCGCCGTGGTGCTGTTCATGCTGGTGCATGCGCCCGAGGGGTTCGTTCACCCCATGCTGGTGGCGATCATGTCGAAGGCGGTGCCCGAGGATGCACAGGGGGAGTTGCAGGGCGGGATCAGTTCGGTGATGAATCTGGCCATGCTGAGCGGAACCGTGTTCTTTGCGCAGGTGTTCGGACAGGCCACGGCGGCGGGCCTGCCCTTTGCCACCGACATTGCCTTCTTCGTGGGGGCGGCGGTTGTGGCGGGTGCGCTGTTCATGTTCATGGCGGCAACCCGCCGCGCGCGTGAGGCGCAGGCATGACCGGGACGGCAGAGGTGTTCCGGGGCAGCTTCACCCAGCAGGAGCCGATTCCCGACGTCGCGATCGAAGCGGCCGTGGCCGTGCTGCGGCACGGACGCCTGCACCGCTACAACACCGTGCCGGGCGAGGTGGCCGAGGCGGCGGCGCTGGAAGAGGAGTTCGCGGCGCTGACAGGGGCGCGGTACTGTCTGGCGGTGGCTTCGGGTGGCTATGCGATGGCCACGGCGCTGCGGGCCGTGGGGGTGGCGGCCGGGGATGCGGTGCTGTCGAATGCCTTCACGCTGGCCCCGGTGCCGGGGGCAATTGCGGCGGTGGGCGCGCGGCCGGTGTTCGTGGAGGTGACCGACGACCTGACCATCGATTTCGCGCATCTGGAGCAGGCGGCGCGCGACAGCGGGGCGAAGGTGCTGCTTCTGTCGCACATGCGCGGGCATGTCTGTGACATGGACGCGCTGATGTCCCTTTGCGGGCGTCTGGATGTGCAGGTGGTGGAGGATTGCGCGCATACGATGGGCGCGCGCTGGCGCGGCGTGCCGTCGGGGCGGCACGGGGTTGCGGCGGCCTATTCGATGCAGACCTACAAGCATGTGAATTCCGGCGAGGGCGGCTTTCTGGTGACCGATGACGTCACGGTGGCGGCGCGCGCGGTGCTCTTGTCGGGCAGCTACATGTTGTATGCCCGCCACCGCGCCGCGCCCCCGCCCGAGGCCTTCGAGGGGCTGCGGCTGGTGACGCCCAACATCAGCGGCCGGATGGACAACCTGCGCGCCGCCGTGCTGCGCCCGCAGCTGAAGCTGCTGGACGGCCGGGTGCGGCGATGGCGGGCGCTGTACGACCGGCTGGAGGTGGGGTTGCACGGCGTGCCGGGGCTGCGGACCATTCCGCGACCTGCGGCCGAGGATTTCGTGGGCTCGTCCTTCCAGTTTCTGCTGCCGGGGTGGGAGGCTGCACGGGTGACGGGGCTTGTCGCGCGCTGTGCGGCCCGCGGGGTGGAGCTGAAGTGGTTCGGCGCGGCCGACCCGGTGGCCTTCACCAGCCGCTACAGCCACTGGGCCTATGCGAACCCGCCGGTTCTGCCGCAGACTGACCGGGTGCTGGCCGGGCTGATCGACCTGCGCCTGCCGCTGACCTTTACGGTCGAGGATGTGGCGATGATCGGGCGGATCATTGCGGCCGAGGCGGTGGCCAATGACGCGCCCGCGCCTGTGGCGGCGCCGGTCGCGGACTGACAGGCGCCGGTCTTGCGGAGAATGCCGGGGGTTTCACACCCCGTTGTCCACCGGTCCTTGAACCGGTGGCGGACTCGGTGGACAACCCCCGTTGGATATTTGCAAAAGGAAGAAGCAGGTAGACAGTAGGGACTGGTCGGCTGGCCGGGGAGATCCGCATGTTCACACCGAGTTTGCGCTTTGCGCTGGGCGACGAGATCGAGGCGCTGCGCGAGACCGTGCAGGCCTGGGCGCAGGCGCGGGTGAAGCCGCTGGCGGCGCAGGTGGACCGTGACAATGTGTTTCCCGCGGCGCTGTGGCGCGAGATGGGCGATCTTGGCCTGCTGGGCGTCACGGTGCCCGAGGCCTACGGCGGCGCCGGGATGGGGTATCTGGCGCACACGGTGGCGGTCGAGGAGGTGGCGCGGGCCTCGGCCAGCGTGGCGCTGTCTTACGGGGCGCATTCCAACTTGTGCGTGAACCAGATTTCGCTGAACGGCACGGCGGAACAGAAGTCCCGCTATCTGCCTGGGCTGGTGAGCGGCGCGCATGTCGGCGCGCTGGCCATGTCCGAGGCGGGGGCGGGGTCGGACGTGGTGGGGATGCAGCTGCGGGCCGAGCGGCGGAACGACCATTACCGGCTGAACGGATCGAAGTACTGGATCACCAACGGGCCGGATGCCGATGTTCTGGTGGTCTACGGCAAGACCGACCCTGCGGCGGGGTCAAAGGGGATCACCGCCTTCCTGATTGAAAAGGGGATGGCGGGGTTTGCGCAAGGGCCGCATTTCGACAAGCTGGGGATGCGGGGGTCCAACACGGGCGAACTGGTATTCACGGATTGCGAAGTTCCGTTTGAAAACGTGCTGGGGGCAGAGGGGCGCGGGGTCGCCGTGCTGATGTCGGGGCTGGACTATGAGCGGGTGGTGCTGTCGGGCATCGGTCTGGGCATTATGGCGGCCTGTCTGGACGAGGTGGTGCCCTATGTGCGCGAACGGAGGCAGTTCGGGCAAAGGATCGGGGATTTCCAGCTGATGCAGGGCAAGCTGGCCGACATGTATGTGGGGCTGAACACCGCCCGGGCCTATGTCTATGCGGTCGCCGCCGCCTGTGACCGGGGCGAGGTGACGCGGGCGGATGCAGCGGGCTGCGTGCTGTATGCCAGCGAACAGGCCATGGTGCAGGCGCATCAGGCGGTGCAGGCCTTGGGCGGGGCGGGGTTTCTGGCCGATGCGCCGGTGGCGCGGCTGTTCCGCGACGCCAAGCTGATGGAGATCGGTGCCGGGACGAGCGAAATCCGCCGCATGCTGCTGGGGCGCGAGATCGTGGGGGCGTGACGGCTGGCCGCCGTTCGGGCAGGCTGGGCACGCGACAGCTGACAGGAGAGCGGGATGCGGGCGGTGATCGTGGCGATGGTGGCAATGGGGGCCGCCGGCGGGGCGCTGGCGCAGGACATTTCGTTCGACATCAGTCCGACGGAAAGCTGCCTTGCCGAGGCGGTGTCAGCGGCCGGGGCCGAGGATTGCATCGGCGTTTCGGCCAATGCCTGCATGGAAACGCCCGACGGCAGCACCACGGTGGGCATGGGCTATTGCCTGGAGCGGGAGTGGCTTTACTGGGATGCGCAACTGAACGAGGCCTACGGCGGGCTGATGGCGCGGCACAGAAAGGACGATGCCGAGATGGCGGCCATCGGCGCCACGGTGCCGTCGATGGCCGATGCGCTGAAGGCGATGCAGCGGGCCTGGATCCCGTTCCGCGACGCGGCCTGCGATTATGAGCGGTCGCAATGGGGCGGCGGCACCGGCGGCGGGCCCGCGACGGTGGGCTGCCTGATGCTGCAGACAGCGCGGCAGGCGCTGGCGCTGCAACTGCGGTTGCAGGAGTATTGAGGGTGACGCTTGGGCAGAAACCTCAAACCACAGTTATCCGTCCTTCGGTGTCAGCAACCGATTTCGACTCGAGCGCCTCTACCATCCATTGGTTCAGCGACTTTGCTTGTCTTGCCGCCGCTTCTGCCATTCGACGGTGCAACTCTGGAGACGCGCGAAGCGAAAGGCTGCCTGAGAAGGGTTTTTCGGGTTCGAAGCCATCCTCTTTGGCCCAGTTGAGGTAGTCATCCACGCTGTCGTGAAAGGCTTGTCGCAATTCCTCTGCGGTCTTCGCTGCGAATGTCACGACATCGCGGATGCCCAAGACTTCTCCATGAAAAAGGAGGGCGTCCTCATCAAAAGTGACTGATGCGCGGTAGCCCTTGTAAGGTTTCAAGGTTCAACTCCTGCTTCTGCCAAGAACCTGCGGATTGACCTTACCGCGTCTTTCGCCAACTTCGGTTGCGGATGTGGCGAGTGGAAAACCAAACGGCGGCCGTGCAGGCTGAACCGAACCCGAGAGCCAGCACCCTGCTTGACCTCGGCACCAAGCGCAAGGAGCAGTGTTTCCACGTCAGGATATCTGACATCTGCGCGAACCGGTTGCTCAAAAACTGCGGCCAAAGTGCGGCTGTTTTTTGTGGACAACATTGGACGTGTTCCTCTTCATGGAAGAAGACGAAGTCACGTCCTGTGTTTTCGTCGTACGAAATAGGTAGTTTTAGAATCTGCAACTGTCAAGGGCCATGCACGATGCGCCTGACCACCCGCGCACTCCCGTCCTCGGAAACCTTCCGCGCCAACCGCGCGGCGCATCTGGCGATGCTGGAGGGGGTGCGCGTGGCCGCCTCGGCCGCCGCCGCCGGGGGTGGAGTGACGGCGCTGGAACGTCACACCGCGCGGGGCAAAATGGCGCCGCGCGACCGGGTGGCGGGGCTATTGGACCCCGGCGCGCCGTTTCTGGAGGTGGGCGCGCTGGCTGCGCACGGCATGTACGGCGGCGATGCGCCGGGGGCCGGGGTGATCGCGGGCGTGGGGCGGGTGCACGGGCGGCAGGTGATGGTGGTGTGCAACGATGCCACGGTGAAGGGCGGCACCTACTACCCCATGACCGTGAAGAAGCACCTGCGCGCGCAGGAGATTGCCGCCGAGAACCGGTTGCCCTGCCTCTATCTGGTCGACTCGGGTGGGGCGAACCTGCCCAACCAGGACGAGGTCTTTCCCGACCGTGACCACTTTGGCCGCATCTTCTTCAACCAGGCGCGGATGAGTGCGGCAGGGATCGCGCAGATTGCCGTGGTGATGGGGTCCTGCACCGCCGGGGGCGCCTATGTGCCCGCGATGTCGGACGTGTCGATCATCGTGCGGGGGCAGGGGACGATCTTTCTGGCCGGACCGCCGCTGGTGAAGGCGGCCACCGGCGAGGTGGTCAGCGCCGAGGACCTCGGCGGGGGCGATGTGCATACGCGGCTGTCGGGGGTGGCCGACTATCTGGCCGAGGATGATGCGCATGCGCTGGCCCTGGCGCGTGAGGCAGTGCGGCATCTGGGCTTTGCCACCGGGGCTTCGGTGGCGCGGGTGGCGGCGGAAGACCCGGCGTATGATCCCGACGAAATTCTGGGTGTGGTGCCTGCCGACTTGCGCACCCCTTACGACATCCGCGAGGTGATTGCGCGGGTGGTGGATGGCAGCCGGTTCGACGAGTTCAAGGCGCGGTTCGGCGAGACGCTGGTGACGGGGTTTGCGCATGTGATGGGCCTTCCCGTGGGGATCGTGGCGAACAACGGCGTGCTGTTTTCCGAATCCGCGCAGAAGGGGGCGCATTTCGTGGAACTGTGCTCGCAGCGCGGGATCCCTCTGGTCTTCCTGCAGAACATCACCGGCTTCATGGTGGGCCGGCAGTACGAGAATGAGGGCATCGCCCGGCACGGCGCCAAGATGGTGACGGCGGTGGCCACCACGGCGGTGCCCAAGATCACCGTGCTGGTGGGCGGGTCGTTCGGGGCCGGGAACTATGGCATGGCGGGGCGGGCCTACAGCCCGCGCTTCCTGTGGACATGGCCGAACTCCCGCATCTCGGTGATGGGGGGCGAACAGGCGGCGGGCGTGCTGGCCACCGTGCGGCGCGAGGGGATCGAACGGTCGGGCGGCACATGGTCGGCCGAGGAGGAGGCCGCCTTCAAGGCGCCCACGGTCGAAATGTTCGCGCGCCAGTCGCACCCCTTGTACGCCAGCGCGCGGCTGTGGGACGACGGGATTGTTGACCCGCGGAAGACCAGGCAAGTGCTGGCGCTGTCGCTGGAGGCGGCACTGTGCGCGCCGATACAGGAAACGCGGTTCGGGGTGTTCCGGATGTGAAGGCGTGGGTCAGGCCGGTGGCCGACGACCGCTGAGGAGCAGGGCGCAACCGAAGATCAGGCGCGTTTCGGTAACCTCCAACCCCGCTTCGCGCAACGCCGCTGCCACGCTGTCGCCCCGACCGAAGCCGCGCGTATAGGCGCCGATCATCGCGAAATCCTGCGCGCCGCGCAGGAACAGGCGTTCCACCAGCGGCAGGATGCGGTCTAGGTACAGCCGGTAGAGCGGGCGCAGCCACCAGCCCAGCGGGTCGGTGGCCTCGACCAGCGCGAAGGGGGCGCCGGGTTTCAGGATGCGCGCCAGTTGCCGGGCAAAGACGCGGTGCTGGCCTGTATCGAAGGTCTTCAGTCCGAAAGTCGAGACGGCGAAATCTGCCGAGGCGTCGGGCAGGTCGGTTTCCAGCATGTTGGCGCACAGATGCGCAATCCGTCCGCTGCGGGCGCCGTGCAGCCGCTGCATTGCCTCGGCGTGCATGCGGGGCGAAATGTCGATGGCGGTGATGCCCTGAAGCTGCGGAAACCGGGCCAGCAGATGCGGCCAGACCTCGCCCGTGCCCGCCATCAGGTCCACGCCCTGTGCCCGGCTGTCGCGCGGCAGGTCCAGCGCCGCCACGCATTGCCGCCGCCAGCGCCGGATCAGCCCAAACGAGGCCACCGCGCTCCAGTTCCGGTAGTTGGCCGAGCAGCGATCGAAGACATCCGAGACGAAGGCGGGGTCGTAGATGTTCTGGGTCATGTGTGGACTATTGCACCTTGCGGGCGGGCAACGGCAAGGTGCGGCAAGGAGGCCCCCATGTTCCGCCGCATCCTGATTGCCAACCGGGGCGAGATCGCCTGCCGCGTCATCCGCACCTGTCGGCGGATGAGGGTCGAGACGGTGGCGGTGTATTCCGATGCCGATGCGGGGGCGCTGCATGTGGCGATGGCGGACAGGGCCGTGCGCCTTGGCGGGGCGGCGCCTGCCGACAGTTATCTGCGCGGTGACCGGATCATCGCGGCGGCGCGGGAGACGGGGGCGGAGGCGATTCATCCGGGCTATGGCTTCCTGTCCGAAAACCCCGAGTTCGTGGACCGGGTGACGGCGGCGGGGCTGGTGTTCATCGGGCCTTCGGCCGCCGCGATCCGGGCTATGGGGCTGAAGGACGCCGCCAAGCGGCTGATGCAGCAGGCGGGCGTGCCGGTGGTGCCGGGGTATCATGGCACGGATCAGGAGCCGGGGCGGCTGGAGGTCGAGGCGGCGGCGATCGGCTGGCCGGTGCTGGTCAAGGCCGTGGCGGGGGGCGGCGGAAAGGGGATGCGGCGGGTGGACCGGCCGGCCGATTTCATGCCGGCGCTGGAGGCCGCCAAGGCCGAGGCGCGCGGAGCCTTCGGCAACGATGCGGTGCTGGTCGAGAAATATGTGACGGCGCCGCGGCATATCGAGGTGCAGGTGTTCGGCGACGGCACCGATGCGCTGCATCTGTTCGAGCGCGACTGTTCCCTGCAGCGCCGCCACCAGAAGGTGATCGAGGAATCCCCCGCGCCCGGCATCACACCCGAGGTGCGGGCAGCAATGGGCGACGCCGCGGTCCGGGCGGCGAAGGCCATCGGCTACAGCGGGGCGGGGACGGTGGAGTTCATCGTCGATGGCTCGGGGCCGCTGCGGACAGACGGGTTCTGGTTCATGGAGATGAACACCCGCCTGCAGGTGGAACACCCGGTGACCGAAGCAGTGACGGGCGTCGATCTGGTGGAGTGGCAGTTGCGTGTGGCCAGTGGTGAGCCATTGCCTCTGCGGCAGGCGGACCTGCGGCTGGACGGCCACGCGTTCGAGGCGCGGCTTTATGCCGAGGATGTGCCCGCGGGGTTCCTGCCCGCCACCGGGCGGCTGGCGCATCTGGCCTTTCCAGATGGCGCGCGGGCCGAGACCGGCGTGCGGTCGGGCGACGCGATCAGCCCCTGGTACGACCCGATGATTGCCAAGGTCATCGTGCATGGCCCCACCCGCGCCATCGCGCTGAACCGGCTGGCGATGGCGCTGGACGGCACGCAAGTTGCGGGCACGGTGACGAACCTGGATTTCCTGCGGGCGCTGGCGCGGCATCCGGGGTTTGCGCGGGGCGAGGTGGATACCGGGCTGATCGGGCGCGATCTGGCGGCGCTGACGGCCCCCCGCGTACGCGACCATCTGAACCTGTGCCTTTTGGCAATGGCCGTTCTGGCCGCTGCCGATGTGCCCGCGGGGCCGCTGGCGGGGTTCGCGCTGTGGGCGCCCCTGCGGCACCGGGTTCGGCTGGAACCGGGGGGCGAGGCGGTGGTCGAGGTGACGGGCGGCACCGCGGCGGTCGAGATCGACGGGCAGCGGGTACTGGCCGAACGCCGGGGGGCCGCCTGGCACATCGGTGGCAACGGCCCGCTGGAGGTGGTGCGCGACGGCGCCGTTCTGCACGTCTTCGCGCCGGGACGCCAGGCCAGCCTTGCGATCCCCGATCCGCTGGACCGCGCCGCCGTGGCGTCGGTTTCCGACGACGTGATCCGCTCGCCCATGCCGGGACTGGTGCGCGAGGTGGCGGTGGCGGCGGGGCAGGCGGTGGCGGCGGGCGACCGGCTGGCGGTGCTGGAGGCGATGAAGATGCAGCACGTGCTGGCGGCGCCCCGCGACGGGGTGGTGGCCGAGGTGCTGGCAGCGGCGGGCGATCAGGTGCAGGCGGGGGCGGCGCTGGTGGCGCTGCGCCCGATGTGACCGGGTTCGTCGAGATCGTCGAGGTCGGCCCCCGCGACGGGCTGCAGAACGAGGCGCGGATCATTCCCACAGAGGGCAAGGTGGCGCTGGTGGATCTCTTGTCGCGTGCCGGGTTCCGGCGGATCGAGGCGACCAGCTTCGTGAACCCCGCGCGGGTGCCGCAGATGGCCGATGGCGCGGCGGTGCTGGCGGGGATCACGCGAGCGCCGGGCGTGGGTTACATGGCGCTGGCACCGAACCTGCGGGGCTACGGCGCGGCGCGGGCCGCGCGGGCGGACATGGTGGCGGTGTTCGTGTCGGCATCCGAGGGGTTTTCGCGGGCGAACCTGGGCGCTGAGATCGAGACGTCGCTGGGCTGGGCAGCGGCAGTCTGCACGCAGGCCGCGGTAGATGGGGTGCCAGTGCGGGGCTATGTGTCCTGCGTGGTCGACTGCCCCTATGACGGGCCGGTGGCGCCCGATGCGGTGGCGCGGGTGGCGGGTCGGCTGGCGGCCATGGGTTGCGCCGAACTTGCATTGGGCGACACCATCGGCCGCGGGACGCCCGCGACGGTGGATGCCATGCTTGCCGCGGTGCTGGGTACCGTGTCGGCCAACCGTCTTGCGGGCCACTTCCATGACACGGCGGGGCGGGCCGTTGACAACATCGCCGTGGCGCTGCGGCGCGGACTGCGGGTGTTCGATGCCTCGGTCGGCGGGCTGGGCGGCTGCCCATTTGCGCCCGGCGCGGCGGGGAATGTGGCAACCGGTGCGGTGCATGACTGGCTGACGTCCCGCGGCTGGCAGACAGGGCTGGACGGCACGGTTCTGGCGAGGGCAGCCGAGATGGCACGGGGGATGCGGGCATGATCCGGGTGGAACGCGACGCGCGCGGTGTGGCCACGGTATGGCTGGCACGGCCCCAGCGTCACAACGCACTGACCGCGGGAATGATGGACGACCTGACAGCGGCGGCGCACCATCTGGGCGCGGACCCTGCCGTGCGGGTGGTGGTGCTGACGGGCGAGGGGCCGACATTCTGCGCCGGGGCAGACCTCGCATGGATGCGGGCGCAGGTGACGGGCGGCCCCGGGGCGCGGCGGGCCGAGGCGCACCGGCTGGCCGGGATGCTGGGCGCGCTGGATGCCATTCCGCGGCCGGTGGTGGCGCGGGTGCAGGGCAATGCCTTTGGCGGCGGCGTCGGGCTTCTGTCGGTCTGCGACATGGTGGTGGCCGCCGATACCGCGCGCTTTGCGCTGACCGAAGTGAAGCTGGGGCTGACTCCGGCCACGATCGGCCCTTACGTGGTGGCACGCATCGGCGGGCCTGCGGCGCGGCGCCTGTTCTTGTCGGCGCGGCCCATTGACGCATTCGAGGCGGTGCAGGCGGGGCTGGTGACGCGGGCGGTGCTGCCCGGGGCGCTGGACGACGCCGTTGCCGACGAGATCGCCCCCTGCCTGCTGGGCGCGCCCGGGGCGCAGGGCGAGGCGAAACGGCTGGTGGCGCGTCTGGCGGGCAGCGTGACGCCCGAGGCAGTAGCCGCCGGCATCGACGCACTGGTGACACGGTGGGACCACGCCGAGGCCGCCGAGGGAATCGCGGCGTTCTTCGACCGGCGCAAGCCGGGCTGGGCGGAAGGCGGCTGATCCCGTCACCAGGCCGCAACAGATGGCGGGAATCATGATCCACGTCGAACCGCCCGGGGCATGGCGCGATGCCCTTCGTGGACAGCAGGCCGATCCGCAGCAGCGGCGCTATGCCGCGCCGCGGCGCCAACGGCCTACAGGCCGGGCATAGCGCAAGATTTCCTCCCCTCCCGGCAGCACTTGCTGCGCTGCGGCCACCGCGGTTCGGTTGACCCTGCCACCGGCTTCGGGCTAAGGAACCCCAGTGGATCGCACCGTCCGCAAGAAGACGGCAGCCCGCGTGTCGCCAGCCGAAGGAGACCCCCTTGGACGCCTTGCTCCGGGACTATGCCCCCATCCTCATCTTTCTGGCATTGGCGGTGGGATTGGGGCTTGTGCTGCTCCTGTCGGCGGCGCTGATCGCGGTGCGCAACCCTGACCCCGAGAAGGTCTCGGCCTACGAATGCGGCTTCAACGCCTTCGACGACGCGCGCATGAAGTTCGACGTGCGCTTCTACCTGGTGTCGATCCTGTTCATCATCTTCGATCTGGAAGTGGCCTTTCTGTTCCCCTGGGCAGTGGCCTTCGGCGAGGTCAGCATGGCCGCCTTCTGGTCGATGATGGCCTTTCTTGCCGTGCTGACGGTGGGCTTTGCCTACGAATGGAAGAAGGGAGCGCTGGAATGGCAGTGATGACGGACGGCATTCAGACCGGGCCGAACACCGCCGGGCCGGACCGCGACGTTGCCGCCGCGGCGCTGAACCGCGAATTGCAGGATAAGGGCTTCCTGCTGACCTCGACCGAAGACATCATCAACTGGGCGCGCATCGGTTCGCTGCACTGGATGACGTTCGGTCTGGCGTGCTGCGCCGTCGAGATGATGCACACCTCGATGCCGCGCTATGACCTTGAACGTTTCGGCACCGCACCCCGCGCCTCGCCCCGCCAGTCGGACCTGATGATCGTTGCAGGCACGCTGACCAACAAGATGGCCCCGGCGCTGCGCAAGGTCTACGACCAGATGCCCGAACCGCGCTATGTGATCTCGATGGGGTCCTGCGCCAACGGCGGCGGCTACTACCACTACAGCTATTCGGTGGTGCGCGGCTGCGACCGGATCGTGCCGGTTGACATCTATGTGCCGGGCTGCCCGCCCACGGCCGAGGCGCTGCTGTACGGAATCCTGCAGTTGCAGCGGAAGATCCGCCGCACCGGCACGCTGGTGCGCTAGGGGGGAAATGATGTCCGAGGCGTTGAAGGAACTGGCAGCCCACCTGGAACTGCGGCAGGCCGATGCGGTAATGGCCACAGCGGTGGCATTCGGCGAACTGACGGTCGAGGTGACGCTGGCGCATCTGCTGCCGTTCTGCGACTTCCTGAAGACCGACAAGTCCTGCAATTTCACCACGCTGGTCGATATCACGGCCGTCGACCACCCGGAACGGCCGCAACGGTTCGACGTGGTCTACCACTTCCTGTCAATGTGGCGGAACCACCGCATCCGGGTGAAGGTGAAGGTCGGCGAGGACGAGATGGTGCCCTCGCTGATCCCGGTGCATGCCGGGGCCAACTGGTTTGAACGGGAAGTGTTCGACATGTTCGGCATCCTGTTCACCGGCCACCCCGACCTGCGCCGCATCCTGACCGACTACGGGTTCCGCGGGCATCCGCTGCGCAAGGACTTTCCGACCACCGGCTTCACCGAGGTGCGCTGGGACGAGGCGCAGAAGCGCGTGGTCTACGAGCCGGTGAACCTGGTGCAGGAATACCGGCAGTTCGACTTCCTGTCCCCGTGGGAGGGGGCAAAGTACGTGCTGCCGGGCGACGAGAAGAAGGCATGACCGGCCAGCCAACCCTGCTGTTCTGTGTCGGGGCCCCGAAGGCAGGCACATCGTGGTTGTACCAGCATCTGGCCGGGCATCCCGAGGCGCATTTGCGGGCGATCAAGGAGTTGCACTACTTCAGTGCGATCGACAGAGGCAGCTGGCAGTGGCAGATCCGGACGAACAGGGCCAAACTGGCGGCACAGACCGCGCCAAGACATGCGGCCTCGCAACGCGACATCCGGGATTGGCTGGCCGTCCTGAAGCGCCGTGCCGAGGATGTCGAGGCCTACCTTGGCTATCTCACGGCGGGCCGCGGCGACCGGCGGCTGGTGGCTGACATCACGCCGGCCTATTCGCAGCTGTCGGAAGACCGGTTGAGGATGATGTCGGGGCTCCTGCCCGACGTCCGGTTCCTGTACCTGCTGCGCGACCCGGTTTCCCGGCTGTGGAGCCATTTGCGCATGCTGGCATCGCGCGCGGCGCGTGCCCCCGAGGACATCCCCGCAAAGGCGCGTGCTCTGCTGGCCGACATCCTTGCGGGACACGAATCTGCGGCCGTGGGCAGGGGCGACTATGCAACGGTCGTGGGGCGGCTGCAGGCCGCAGTGCCGACCGACCGCCTGATGGTGATGACGCAGGACGAGATGCTGACCCAGCCGGGACTGCTGCGGCTGTGGCGTTTTCTGGGGATCGGCCGGGGCAGGGCGCACCTCGATCGCAGGACGCACCAGGGCGTGCCGGTTCCCTTGCCCGAGGATGATCGGGCGCGGCTGCGCCAGAGGCTTCAGCCACAATACGCGTTTGTCGAGAAACTGCTGGGTCAGTTGCCGGACGGCTGGCAGCGCCCAGAGCCGGGGGTGGCGCAATGATGGACGGCGATATTCGGCGCAACGTCTATGACGACGGCTCGACTGACCTGGAAACGGGCGAGCAGCGGATCCGCAACTTCAACATCAACTTCGGCCCGCAACATCCGGCGGCGCATGGTGTTCTGCGTCTGGTGCTGGAACTGGACGGAGAGATTGTCGAGCGCTGTGACCCGCATATCGGCCTGCTGCACCGCGGCACCGAAAAGCTGATGGAAAGCCGCACCTACCTGCAGAACCTGCCGTATTTCGACCGGCTGGATTATGTGGCGCCGATGAACCAGGAACATGCCTGGTGCCTGGCCATCGAACGGCTGACGGGCGTGAAGGTGCCGCGGCGGGCGTCGCTGATCCGCGTATTGTACAGCGAAATCGGGCGTGTCCTGAACCACCTTCTGAACGTCACCACGCAGGCCATGGACGTGGGCGCGCTGACGCCGCCGCTCTGGGGGTTCGAGGAACGCGAGAAGCTGATGGTCTTCTACGAACGCGCTTGCGGCGCGCGGTTGCATGCAGCCTATTTCCGCCCCGGCGGCGTGCATGTGGACCTTCCGCCCGCGCTCTTGGACGACATCGATGCCTGGGCGGATGCCTTCCCGCGGGTGGTCGACGACCTCGATACGCTTCTGACCGAAAACCGCATCTTCAAGCAGCGCAACGCGGACATCGGCATCGTCTCGCCAGAGGATGTGCAGGCCTGGGGCTATTCGGGCGTGATGGTGCGCGGCAGCGGCCTGGCCTGGGACCTGCGCCGCTCGCAGCCCTATGAATGCTACGACGAATTCGACTTCAAGGTGCCGGTCGGCAAGAACGGCGACTGCTATGACCGCTACCTGTGCCGCATGGCCGAGATGCGGGAAAGCACCTCGATCATCAAGCAGGCGGTGGCCAAGCTGCGGGTGGAAAAGGGCGACGTGCTGGCGCGGGGCAAGATCACGCCGCCGAAACGCGCCGAGATGAAGACCTCGATGGAGGCGCTGATCCACCACTTCAAGCTGTACACCGAGGGGTTCCACGTTCCGGCCGGTGAGGTCTATGCCGCGGTCGAGGCGCCCAAGGGCGAGTTCGGCGTGTATCTGGTGGCCGACGGCACCAACAAACCCTACCGCGCCAAGATCCGCGCGCCCGGCTTCCTGCACCTGCAGTCGATCGACTGGATGGCCAAGGGACACCAGCTGGCCGACGTGTCGGCGATCATCGGCACGATGGACATTGTTTTTGGTGAGGTGGACCGGTGAACCTATGCCCGTCCTTGTCCGCCTTCAGTATTGTGTGATCTTCATGTATCCGCGCGACCATAACCCCCCGCATTTCCACGTCGTCGGGCTGGACGGACGTGACGCGCAGGTGCGGCTGGGTACGCTGACGGTTATGAACGGCGACGTGGACCGGCGGGCGTTGCGGGAAGCGGTGGAATGGGCGGGTGAGAACCCGGACTACCTTGAGGAGATGTGGAATGACCTCCGCAACGGTTGATACCTACGACCCGCTGACGGCGAAGCATCTTGTGCGCATCGTGCGGGCTGACGTCCTGTCGACGCCCGTGTTGCGGGTGCTGTTCGATGATGGCGCGGAGCGTGTGGTCGATTTCTCGAACCTTGTCGCGTCGTCAAAATGGTTCCGGATGCTGTCCATCCCCACGACCTTCGAGACGGTGGACATCATCAACAACGGCCGCGCCCTGCAATGGGTCACCGGAGCAGACTTTTGCGCGGATGCGCTGCGGCTCATGGCCGACGAACAGCACGTGGCAAAGGTGGCCGGATGACCGCTACCCTTGCCACCACGCTGACCATCCTCTGCATGACCCTGACCGCCGGGTTCGGCGTGCTGTTCGCGCTGAACCCCGCGCGCGGCATGGCGGCGGCATCGCACCATGCGCCGCAACTTCCGCTTGTCATGTCCGACCGCTACATCGGCACGGCATTCCTTCTGCTGGGCGTGCTGCTGTGGGGCGACCTGTGGCTGCTTGCGTGGTTCATGGGCGTGGTCGGCATCGCCGGGTTCGGTGACGTGTACATCTACCACCGGGCCGGGCGCCCGATTGCGCCGCATCTGGTTGCGGCGATCCTTTACCTTGCGGCTGCGGCGCTGGCGCTGGCGGCCCACATGACGAACGGAATGGCCTGATGCTGCGTCGCCTGCACCCCCACCAGCCCGAAAGCTTTGCCTTCACCCCGGCCAACCAGGCTTGGGCGCAGGCGCAGATCACCAAGTATCCGCCGGGGCGGCAGGCCAGCGCCATCATCCCGCTGCTCTGGCGCGCGCAAGAGCAGGAGGGCTGGCTTTCCCGTCCGGCCATCGAACACGTCGCCGACATGCTGGGCATGGCCTATGTCCGGGCGCTGGAAGTGGCCACCTTCTACTTCATGTTCCAGCTGCAACCCGTTGGATCGGTGGCAAACATCCAGATCTGCGGCACCACGTCCTGCATGATCTGCGGGGCCGAGGACCTGATCGCGGTCTGCAAGGAGATGGTGGCCAAGACGCCGCACACCCTGTCGGCGGACGGCAAGTTCAGCTGGGAAGAGGTCGAATGCCTGGGCGCCTGCACCAATGCGCCCATGGCCCAGATTGGCAAGGACTATTACGAGGATCTGACGGCGGACAAGCTGCGTGACCTGATCGCGCGCTTTTCCAGGGGCGAGGTTCCGGTGCCAGGCCCGCAGAACGGACGCTATGCCTCGGAGCCGCTGGGCGGGCTGACCAGCCTCAAGGCGCACGAAAGCGGGCGGGCGCGGTACAACGCCAGTGCGCAGCTGGCCGTCGATCTGAAAGAGACGGTCAAGCGCATTGACGGCACCGAGGTGCCGCTGCTGACGCCCTGGCTTGCGGACACGTCCGGGTCCGCTGCGCCGGAGGTTGCACCGGCACCCGTGGCCGCACCGGCATCTGCCGCCGCGCCCGTTTCCGCCGCACCCGTTTTCGTCGCCCCGCCGGCCGCCCCGTCGGCCGCCGCGCCCGCCGCCGCGCCCGCCGCCGCGCCCGCTGTGCACAGGAAGCCCGAGGCGCTTGCCGCGGCCCGCGACGGCAAACCCGACGATCTGAAGGTCATCAAGGGCATCGGGCCAAAGCTCGAGGAACTCTGCCACCGGCTGGGTTTCTTCCATTTCGACCAGATCGCGAACTGGACGGCGGAAGAGATTGCCTGGGTCGATGACAATCTGGAGGGCTTCAAGGGCCGCGTGACGCGCGATGACTGGGTGGGTCAGGCAAAGGCGCTGGCAGCAAAGGCGTAACCGGCCCCAGACGGGCCCGCAGGAAGGGAGTGCAGGATGGAAGACGTTCCGGCGAAGAATACCCCGATGATGGCGGGCTGGGCGATGGCGGCGGGCTTTGGTGCCGTGGCTGCCGGTGTGTCCTATGTGGCGCTCAGCATGAGCGGCATGGGTGCGGCTTTTGTCGGCAGCGTGATCTTCGTGGGAACCGGTGCGATCCTGGGCCTGCCTGTACGGGAACAGCCCGAGCCCGGCGCCACGGCGCTGCCGATGGACCCGGTGCCGGATCGCCCGGTTGGCGGCCTTCCGGCAACATCCCCGCATCGGCCGGTTGACGTGCCGGCGCCTGCCGTCGCGGCTGCCCCTGTTCCCGCGCCCAGGGCGGAACCGGCTCCTGCCGCTCCGCCGGCGCCCGCTGCTGCGCTGGCCGACGCGTCGGCGGCCCCGGTGGCAGCCCCGGTGGCAGCCCCGACTGCGGCCCCGATGGCAGCCGCCCGTCCTGCAGGACTGGCCACCGCACGCGGCGGCAGGGCGGATGACCTGAAGATCATCAAGGGCATCGGCCCGAAGCTGGAGCAGCTGTGCCACAAGCTGGGCTACTACCACTTCGACCAGATCGCCGGCTGGACGGACGCCGAGGTCGCCTGGGTCGATGACAACCTCGAAGGCTTCCGGGGCCGGGTCACGCGCGACCGCTGGGTCCCGCAGGCAAAGGCGATCATGTCCCTCGGCTCGGACGAATTCCTGCGGCGGCTGGACGCAGGAGAGGCGTTCTGATGGCAGGGTCCGGCCCGAACAACGCCGATATGGCGCGTGCCCGGCAGACCAGGCTGGTGGCGGTGGTGATCGCCGTGACCGCCCTGGTGTGGATGGGCGCGCAGTGGGCGGGCGGCGCCCTGGGCTGGCAGGCCCGTTTCGCCTTCCTGTTCGATTTCGGGGCGATTGCGGCGTTCATCTGGGCGCTGGTGGTGACTTACAGAACCTGGGCCCAGGGCCGGGGATAGGAAAAAGACGATGCTGCAAGACAAGGACCGCATCTTCACCAACCTCTACGGGATGCATGACCGTACGCTGGCGGGCGCCAGGGCGCGCGGGCACTGGGACGGCACGGCGGGGCTGCTGGCCCTGGGGCGCGACAAGATCGTCGAGATCGTCAAGGCCAGCGGCCTGCGCGGCCGCGGTGGCGCGGGCTTCCCCACGGGGCTCAAGTGGTCGTTCATGCCGAAACAGTCGGACGGGCGGCCGTCCTATCTGGTGGTGAACGCGGACGAATCCGAACCCGGCACCTGCAAAGACCGCGAAATCATGCGGCACGATCCCCACACCCTGATCGAAGGCTGCCTGATTGCCTCGTTCGCCATGGGGGCGCATGCCTGCTACATCTACATCCGTGGCGAATACATCCGCGAGAAAGAGGCGCTGCAGGCCGCCATCGACGAATGCTATGACGCGGGGCTTCTTGGCCGCAACGCCGCCGGGTCGGGCTGGGACTTCGGGCTGTACCTGCACCACGGCGCCGGTGCCTACATCTGCGGCGAGGAAACCGCGCTTTTGGAAAGCCTGGAAGGCAAGAAGGGGATGCCGCGGATGAAGCCGCCGTTCCCGGCCGGGTCGGGCCTGTACGGCTGCCCGACCACCGTGAACAACGTGGAATCGATCGCCGTCGTTCCCACCATCCTGCGGCGGGGGGCGGAATGGTTCGCAGGCTTCGGGCGGCCGAACAACGCGGGCACGAAGATTTTCGGCATCTCGGGCCACGTGAACTACCCCTGCGTGGTGGAAGAGGCGATGTCGATCCCGCTGAAGGAGTTGCTGGAGCGTCACTGCGGCGGCGTGCGCGGCGGCTGGAAGAACCTGAAGGCGGTGATCCCCGGCGGGTCGTCGGTGCCGCTGCTGAAGGCCGAACAGTGCGACGAGGCGATCATGGATTTCGACTGGCTGCGCGAGCAGCGGTCGGGCCTGGGCACGGCGGCGGTGATCGTGATGGACCAGAGCACCGACGTCATCAAGGCGATCTGGCGGCTGTCGAAGTTCTACAAGCACGAAAGCTGCGGCCAGTGCACGCCCTGCCGCGAAGGCACCGGCTGGATGATGCGGGTGATGGACCGTCTGGTGCGAGGCGATGCCGAGGTCGAAGAGATCGACATGCTGCTGTCCGTCACCAAGCAGGTCGAGGGCCACACGATCTGTGCCCTGGGCGATGCTGCCGCCTGGCCCATCCAGGGCCTGATCCGGGCGTATCGGGACGAGATCGAGGACCGCATCAAGGCGAAACGCACGGGCCGGGTGACGGCGGTGGCGGCGGAGTGATGATGTGTCGAAGGGCGATTGGATCGAGCCTTTGGCCACTGGAGCGGTCCAGTTGGTCGGTCGCGTCCTGTTTCCCCGGACAGGTGGTTATTCAGACGAAATCTCATGGCCCTGGCTTTGCGGGATCGTCCTTGCGCTCGTCGCTGCAGCGGCAAGCAATGTCGCTAGAAAGGCGGAGATTGCGGGAGAGGCTGACGAAGCCGGAAGCAGGCGAAAGTGGCACTTCACCGTTGCGTTCTGGTTCGCATGGGCCGGATTCGCATGGAGCCTGTTCTTTTTCAGGTTCGGGCGGATTGTCTGACGTGGTGACAAGGTCGACCGTCAGTATCGTTTTCCTCGCTGCCGGCCTCGTATTGGCCGCTTGCGGCGCACCCGCGGTGCAGGCTGTGCCGGGCGGTGGCGTGCCGGTCAGCGTGACCAGCGCCACGGGCCAGCCTTACACCTTTGCCGATGGCGCGCAGGCCAAGGCGCAGGCCGATGCGCAGTGCGGCACCGGGGGCGTGCGGACCGGGGTCTATGACCGGTTCGACGATGCGACGGGCGCCTGGGTCTTCCCCGGAGGCTGTGCATGAGCGGGTGTCAGCACATGGCATGGCCTTGTCATGGCATAGCGGGGCGCGCGTGGGCATATCTGCGGGCAGCATTGCCCAAGGAGGCCCGCATGAACCGCCTGACCCTGACCCTGTTCCTGACAGCCGCACTTGCGCTGCCTGCTGCCGCCAAGGTGCCGCTGCGCGACGAGGCGCACATCAACGCCCAGCTTCTGGCCGCGCAGATCGGTGACATCCTGCGCAAGACCTGCCCGAACGCAGGCGCGCGGATGTTCGTGGTCTACGGCAAGCTGCGGGCACTGGAATCCTATGCGCGGGACAAGGGGTACACCGAGGACGAGGTGAAAGCCTTCTTGAAGAACAAGGAAGAAAAGGCGCGCATCAAGGGCCAGGCCAACGCCTATCTGGCGGCGGCCGGGGTGGTGCAGGATGACCCCGAAAGCTATTGCAAGGTCGCCCGCGACGAGGTGGCGCGCGGTACGCTGACGGGCGAGCTGATCTGGGTGGACGACTGATGGATGGCATGCACCTGGCCGAGCTGAACGTCGGGCGCCTCTTGGCGCCCACCGACGACCCGCGCGTGGCCGAGTTCATGGCCGCGCTGGACCGGGTGAACGGTCTGGGCAAGCGCATGCCGGGGTTTGTGTGGATGATGGAGGGCTCGGGCGCGCCGGGCACCGGCAACACCGAAACCAAGATCGGCGGCGACCCGCAGTACGTGTCGAACCTGACGGTGTGGGAAGACGTGGAAGCGCTGGAGAATTTCGTCTGGAACACCGTGCACCGGACGTTCTACGAGCGGCGGCAGGAATGGTTCGAGGTGCTGGGCCAGATGCACTTTGTCATGTGGTGGGTGCCTGCGGGCCACCGGCCCACGCTGGACGAGGCGCTGCAGCGGCTGGCGCTGCGTGAGGCGAATGGCGACAGTGACGCAGCCTTCGGTTGGTCGTACCTCAAGGAAGCGCGGCTGTGGCGGTCACGCGCCTGCACGACGGCTGCGGGGTAGGGCGATGGCGGAAGAGCAGGACAATCTGGTACTGCACATCTTGCGCGAAATGCGCGACGAGGCGAGGCGCACGAGCGACCGGTTGGGCGGCATCGAACGCAGGCTGGGCAAGATCGAGCACGAGACGACGGCGATCAAGGAAACGCTGGCCTATTCGGCCGGGCTCGCGCTGCATGCGAACGTGAATTTCGAAAAGATGGTCGAGCAGGAGTCGGCAGTGCGCGGCGAACTGGATGACCTGCGCGCGCGGATCGCCGCGCTGGAAGCGCGGCAATAGGGGGCGGACATGTGCCATGGCGATATCGGCCTGAGATACAGCCTGCGCGAGACCGAGGCGCGTGTTGCCCCGCTGGTGCGGGCACAGGATGAAGACCGGCAGGTTGCCCCTGCCGCGCCGGGCTGGCTTGCCCGGCTGTACGGGGCTCTGGCCGGATGGATGCGGAAGGACGTACGGGCATGACGGCGAACCTCAAGAAGATCAGCATCGACGGCCATGTGGTCGAGGTTGACGGCGCGATGACCATCATCCAGGCGGCCGAGGTGGCAGGCGTCGAGATCCCGCGGTTCTGCTACCATGAACGGCTGTCGATCGCGGGCAACTGCCGGATGTGCCTTGTCGAGGTCGTGGGCGGCCCGCCCAAGCCCGCGGCCAGCTGCGCCATGCAGGTGCGCGACCTGCGCCCCGGCCCTAACGGCGAGCCGCCGCTGGTCAAGACCAACTCGCCCATGGTCAAGAAGGCGCGCGAGGGGGTAATGGAGTTCCTGCTGATCAACCACCCGCTGGACTGCCCGATCTGCGACCAGGGCGGCGAGTGCGACCTGCAGGATCAGGCGATGGCCTATGGCGTGGATTTCAGCCGCTACCGCGAGCCCAAGCGCGCCTCCGAAGACCTGAACCTTGGCCCGCTTGTCGAAACCAAGATGACGCGCTGCATCAGTTGCACCCGCTGCGTGCGGTTCACCACCGAGGTGGCGGGCATCACCCAGATGGGCCAGACCGGCCGCGGCGAGGACAGCGAGATCACGTCCTACCTGAACGAGACGCTGGCGAGCAACCTGCAGGGCAACATCATCGACCTCTGCCCGGTGGGCGCGCTGACGTCGAAACCCTATGCCTTCACGGCCCGCCCGTGGGAGCTGTCGAAAACCGAGACCATCGACGTGATGGATGCGCTGGGGTCGAACATCCGCGTCGACACCAAGGGGCGCGAAGTGATGCGCATCCTGCCGCGCAACCATGACGGCGTGAACGAGGAATGGATTTCCGACAAGACCCGCTTTGTCTGGGACGGGTTGCGGCGCCAGCGGCTGGACAAGCCCTATGTGCGGGTGGACGGCAAGCTGAAACCGGTATCCTGGTCCGAAGCGCTGGCGGCAGCCGCGCAGGCGATGAAGGGCCGCAAGGTGGCGGGACTGGTCGGCGACCTTGCTCCGACCGAGGCCGCCTACAGCCTGAAGAAACTCGTGGAAGGTCTTGGCGGCAAGGTGGAATCCCGTGTTGACGGGGCCAGGCTTCCGGCGGGCAACAGGTCGGGCTATGTGGGCAATGCCCGCATCGAGGATGTTGATACGGCCAAGGTCATCCTGCTGATCGGCACCAACCCGCGCGACGAGGCGCCGGTGCTGAACGCCCGCATCCGCAAAGCCTGGACCATGGGCGCGCGCATCGGGCTGATCGGCGCCAAGGCCGACCTGACCTATGACCACAAGCACATGGGCACCGACCGCGCCGCGCTGGCCGATCTGGTGGGCCGCGTCACCCAGAAGCCCGACACGCTGGTGATCCTGGGGCAGGGTGCCATCCGCGATGCCGACGGCGCGGCGGTGCTGGCGCTGGCCATGGCCTATGCCGAAGGTGCGGGGGGCAAGCTGTTGGTGCTGCACACGGCGGCGGGCCGCGTGGGCGCGCTGGACGTGGGCTGCGCCACCGAGGGCGGCCTGAACGCTGCGCTGGAAGGGGCCGAGGTCATCTACAACCTTGGCGCCGACGAAGTGGACCTGCCCAGGGGCGCGACGGTCATCTACCAGGGCAGCCACGGCGACCGCGGCGCGCACCGGGCCGACATCATCCTTCCGGCCGCCGCCTACACCGAGGAAAACGGCCTGTTCGTGAACACCGAAGGCCGCCCGCAGCTGGCGATGCGCGCAGGGTTCCCGCCGGGCGAGGCGAAAGAAAACTGGGCCATCCTGCGGGCGCTGTCGGCGGAACTGGGCGCGAAACTGCCCTGGGACAGCCTTGCCGCGCTGCGCAGTGCCCTGGTGGCCGCGCATCCGCATCTGGGCGACATCGACGAGGTGCCCGAGAACGCCTGGGCGGCCGAACCGCGGGGCGAGGTGGGCAGCGGCCCCTTCACCCCGGCGATCGCCGATTTCTACCTGACGAACCCGGTCGCGCGCGCATCAAGCCTGATGGCCGAGCTGTCGCGGCTGGCGGCCGAACGGTCCGCGCCTGCCATGGCAGCCGAGTAGGAATGCGCATGGCCATGGTCCTGACCGCCACACTTGCCGCCTGCGGACCGGGCGACGTGCCACAGGGCGCGCCGCCACGGGCCGACTACCGCGGCGTCGAGACGGCGCTTCTGGATGAAGACCTGGTCAGCCTTCGCGTGGCCATGACGGGCGCGCGGGGCAGGGCGGACGTGGATGCCTACGCCCGTTGCGCCGCGGCTCAGTACGCGCTGATCCGTGGGTTCGGTTTTGCCCGGCATGTGCGCACGCGCATCGGGAATGCGGGCGGCGTCTGGTATGGCGACGCCGTCTATGTCATCTCGCCCGTGCTGCCGCAGGGGCTTCGTACGCTTGACGCGGAAGTCGTGGTACGGGATTGCGGCGCGCAGGGCATACCGACGGTCTGAGGGGAAGCGATGGACGGGTTTTTCACCACCACACCGGGGATCGCGGTCCTGATCGCGGCTCAAAGCCTGCTGGTGATCGGCTTCGTGATGATCTCGCTGATCTTCCTGGTCTACGGCGACCGCAAGATCTGGGCCGCGGTGCAGATGCGCCGTGGGCCGAACGTGGTAGGCCCCTGGGGCCTCCTGCAAACCTTTGCCGACGCGCTGAAGTATGTGGTGAAGGAAATCGTGGTGCCCGCCGGGGTGGACCGGCCGGTGTTCTTTCTGGCCCCCATGCTGTCTTTCGTGCTGGCGGTGCTGGCCTGGGCGGTGATCCCGTTCAGCGAAGGCTGGGTGCTGGCCGACATCAACGTGGCGATCCTGTTCGTGTTCGCGGTGTCCTCGCTGGAAGTCTACGGCGTCATCATGGGCGGCTGGGCGTCGAACTCGAAATACGCCTTCCTGGGCTCGCTGCGGTCCGCCGCGCAGATGATTTCGTATGAGGTGTCGCTGGGCCTCATCATCATCGGCGTCATCATCTCGACCGGTTCGATGAACCTGTCGGCCATCGTCGCCGCGCAGGATGGCAATCTGGGCCTGTTCAACTGGTACTGGCTGCCACACCTGCCGATGGTGTTCCTGTTCTTCATCAGCGCCTTGGCCGAAACGAACCGCCCGCCCTTCGACCTTCCGGAAGCGGAATCCGAACTCGTCGCCGGTTTCATGGTGGAATACTCTTCGACCCCGTACCTGCTGTTCATGGCGGGCGAATACATCGCCATCTTCCTGATGTGCGCGCTGATGAGCCTGTTGTTCTTCGGCGGCTGGCTGTCGC
>CAZLIC010000029.1:0-44177 GCA_964559535.1 uncultured Rhodobacterales bacterium | reverse complement strand
AGAATTCCATCAGCGCCGCCTGATCTTCTCCGCCCAGGCCCGCGGCGGTGAGCATGCGGTGGATTTCGGCGCAGAGCGCGGTGAGCGGCATGGCGGTATGCGAGGCGCGGGCGGTGTCCAGCGCGGCGTTCAGGTCTTTCACCATATTGTCGATGCGGCCGGTGCGGCGGTAGTCGCGGGCAGCGAAGCGGGGCATGTATTCCTGCAGGATGGCGCTGTCGGCCCGCCCGCCGCGCAGCGCCCGGGGGACTTGGGCGGCGTCCACGCCGCTGGCCTGGGCCAGCGCGGTGGCTTCGGCCACGGCAAGGAAGCCCAGCCCGCAGAGCACCTGGTTGATGAGCTTGGTGGCCTGCCCGGCGCCCGCGGGGCCCATGTGCGTCTGGTTGGACGCCACGCGCGCAAGGATGGCTTGGGCGCGGGCCACGGCGGCGGGGTCGCCGCCCTGCATCAGCGTCAGTTCGCCGGTGGCGGCCTTGGGGATGCCGCCGGACAGCGGGCTGTCCACCCAGTGCAGGCCGCGCGCGGCGGCCTCGGTGGCAAGCGTGCGGGTGGCGGCGGGGTCGATTGACGACATGTCGATGATGAGGGTGCCGGGGGTGGCGCCTTCGGTGGCGCCGCCGGGGCCGAACACGGCGGCGCGCACGATGTGCGGGGCGTTGAGCGAGAGGATCACCGCCGCGGCGCCGCGGGCGGCGTCGGCGGCGCTTGCGGCGGCGGTGGCGCCATGGGCCACCAGCGCGGCGACCTTGGCAGGGTCGAGGTCGGCCACAGCCAGGGCGGCGCCGGTGGCGAGAAGCCGGGCGCCGATGGCCCCGCCCATGGCGCCCGCGCCGATCAGGGCCAGACGTTCAGTCATTCCATGGCCTCCGTTGCCTGCGCCACGATGTCGTCCAGGGTGGCGTCGATGGACACCGCCACCGCCTCGTCCGGCCCCGGGGGTTCCAGCGCGGCGAACTGGCTGTCCAGCAGCGCGGGGGGCATGTAGTGGCCGGTGCGTGCCGTCATCCGCGCTGCGATCAGTGCCTGCGGGCCGGTCAGGTGGACAAAACGCACCGGCCCCCCGGCACCGGCGCGCAGCCGGTCGCGATACACCCGCTTCAGCGCCGAACAGCCCACGATCACCGGCGCGCGTTGGGCCAGCACACCCGCCACAGCGTCCAGCCAGGGCCAGCGGTCAGCATCCGTCAGCGGCACGCCTGCGGCCATTTTCGCCACGTTCGCGGGGGGGTGCAGGTCGTCGCCATCGACATAGGGCACGCCCAGCCGGGCCGAGACGCCCAGGCCCACCGATGTCTTGCCGCAGCCCGACACGCCCATGATCACCGCGCGCAGCGTCATAGCGAGGCCGTGATGCCGCCATCGACATACAGGACATGGCCGTTCACGAAGGACGCGGCATCCGAGGCGAGGAAGATGCAGGCGCCCTGCAGTTCTTCCACGCGGCCCCAGCGCCCGGCAGGGGTGCGCTTTTCCAGCCAGGCGGAGAAGGCGGGGTCGGCCACAAGGGCGGCGTTCAGCGGCGTGTCGAAGTACCCGGGCGCGATGGCGTTGCAGTTCAGGCCGTACTTGGCCCAGTCGGTGGCCATCCCCTTGGTCAGGTTCGCCACCGCGCCCTTGGTGGCCGTGTAGGGCGCGATCGAGGGGCGGGCGAGGGCAGACTGCACCGAGGCGATGTTGATGATCTTGCCCCGCCCCCGGGCGATCATGTGCCGCGCGCAGGCCTGACCGACATGGAACACCGAGGCGATGTTGGTCTGCAGCAGGCGTTCGAAGGCTTCGGCCGGGAAGTCTTCCAGCGGGCCACGGTGCTGCATTCCGGCGTTGTTCACAAGGATGTCGATGGCGCCGGTGGTGGCCTCGAACCCGTCCACGGCGGTGCGCACGCCCTGGTGGTCGGTGGCGTCGAAGGCCAGCGTCAGCGCGCCGGGGATATGGGCTGCGGCTGCCGCAAGCTTGGCCGTGTCGCGCCCGTTCAGCACCACCTGCGCACCGGCCGCCGCCAGACCCTGCGCCAGCGCCAGCCCGATGCCCTGCGAAGACCCGGTGACCAGCGCGCGCCGCCCCGTCAGGCTGAACAGTTGCGTTGACATTGTCTTCCCCCCATCGCTTCCCCCTCGACAACCCGCTGTGGCTCGCTTTATGTTAACGATAACACATCCTGTCAAGCGCCGAGTCCCCCGATGGAAAAACCCCACGTCCTGCAGGTTGGCCAGTATCCCGAATGGGATCAGGGGCCGCTGGATGCCGCCTTTCACATGCACCGGTTGTGGCTGGCCGCGGACAAGGCGGCCTTTCTGGCCGAGGTGGGGCCGAAGGTGCGGGCGATTGCCACGCGCGGTGATCTGGGGGCAAGCGAGGTGATGATTGCGGCCTGTCCGGGGCTGGAGATGATCGGCGTGTTCGGCGTGGGGTATGATGCGGTGCATCTGCCGTCGTGCAAGGCGCGGGGAATTGCCGTGTCGAACACGCCCGACGTGCTGACCGACGATGTGGCCGATGCGGCGATTGCCATGATGCTGGCGGTGGCGCGGGGCACGGTGGCGGCCGAGGCCTGGGTGCGGTCGGGCGACTGGGCGGCCAAGGGCGGCTTTCCCCTGAAGCGCAAGGTGACCGGGCGGCGGGCGGGCGTGCTGGGGCTGGGGCGGATTGGCGCGGCGATTGCGCGGCGGCTGGAGGGGTTCGGGATGGACATCGCCTATTCGGCGCGGGCGCCGAAGGCCGGGGCGGAACGCTGGGCCTGGGTGCCTGATGCGGTGGCGCTGGCCGAACGGTCGGATTTCCTGTTCGTGTCGCTGGCGGCCACGGCGGAAACGCGGCACATCGTGAATGCCCAGGTGCTGGCGGCGCTGGGGCCCGAGGGCACGCTGGTGAACATCAGCCGTGCGGCGAACGTGGACGAGGCGGCGTTGCTGGATGCTTTGGAGCAGGGGCGGCTGGGGGCGGCCGCACTGGACGTGTTCGAGGGCGAGCCGAACCTGAACCCCCGTTTCCTGACCGCGCCGAACGTGCTGCTGCAGCCTCACCTTGGCAGCGGCACGGTGGAGACGCGCCGCGCCATGGGCCAGTTGATGCGCGACAACCTGACCGCGCATTTCGCCGGGCATGACCTGCTGACGCCGGTGCCGCTGTGAAGGCCATCGTCATCCATGCCGCGCGCGACCTGCGGGTCGAGGATCGCGCCGAGGACGTGCCGGGGCCGGGGCAGGTGCGGCTGCGGCTGGCCACGGGTGGGGTCTGCGGGTCGGACCTGCATTACTACAACCACGGCGGTTTCGGCGCGGTGCGCCTGCGCGAGCCGATGATCCTGGGGCACGAGGTTTCGGCCTGGGTCGAAGACCCGGGAACCAGCGGGTTCGCCAAGGGGCAGCTGGTGGCCGTTTCGCCCTCGCGGCCTTGCGGCGGGTGCCGGTACTGCCATGAGGGGTTGCCGAACCAGTGCCTGAACATGCGGTTCTATGGCAGCGCGATGCCGTTTCCGCACATTCAGGGCGCCTTCCGTGAGGTGCTGGTGGCCGATGCATCGCAATGCGTCGATGCGACCGGCCTTACGCCCGGCGAGGCCGCGATGGCCGAACCCCTTGCGGTGACGCTGCATGCCACTGTGCGGGCGGGGGGGATGCTGGGCAAGCGGGTGCTGGTCACCGGCTGCGGGCCGATCGGCGTGCTGGCCATTCTGGCGGCGCGGCGTGCGGGGGCGGCCGAGATTGTGGCGACCGACCTGTCGGATTTCACGTTGGGGTTGGCTGCGCGGGTGGGCGCCGACCGCGTGCTGAACACGCGCGAGACGCCCGATGCGCTGGCGCCCTATGGGGCCGACAAGGGGTACTTCGACGTGCTGTACGAATGCACCGGCGTTGCCGCGGCGCTGGCGGTGGGCATTGCCGCGATGCGGCCGCGCGGTGTGATCCTGCAGCTGGGGCTGGGGGGCGATATGACGCTGCCGATGATGGCGATTACAGCCAAGGAGCTGGAGTTGCGCGGGTCGTTCCGGTTTCATGCCGAGTTTGCGGTGGGCGTGGCGCTGATGCAGAAGCGGCTGATCGACGTGACGCCGCTGATCACCCACACCGTGCCCCTGGATCAGGCGGAATCCGCCTTTGCCCTGGCCAGCGACCGCAGCCGCGCAATGAAAGCGCAGATCGCCTTTTCCTAGGGGTTCCCATGTCGTTCTACGAAATCCACGATCCCCGTTTTGCGTCCTTTGTCATGGGCAATGCGCCGGTGAAGCGGCTGGCGACCGGGTTTGACTGGGTGGAGGGGCCGGTGTGGTTTGGCGACCACCAGTGCCTGTTGTTTTCCGACATTCCGAACAACCGCATCCTGCGCTGGACCGAGGACGGGGTGACGGTGTTCCGCCAGCCCTCACACTATGCCAACGGCCACACGCGCGACCGGCAGGGGCGGCTGGTCAGTTGCGAGCATGGCCACCGCCGGGTGACGCGCACCGAACATGACGGGCGGATCACCACGCTGGCCATCAGCGTGGGGCACAAGGCGCTGAATTCGCCAAATGATGTGGTGGTGGCGCGGGATGGTGGGGTGTGGTTCAGCGACCCGCATTACGGGATCATGACCGACTACGAGGGCTACCGCGAGCCGCAGCTTCTGCCCTGCCATGTGTACCGGGTGGAACCGGACACGGGCGAGATCGAAGCCATGGTCACCGACATGCACTGCCCGAACGGCCTGTGTTTCAGCCCCGACGAACGCCTGCTGTATGTGGCCGACACCGGACGCATGTTCGGCAACGACCCCCAGCACATCCGCGTCTATGACATGGTCGGGGGCCGCCCGGTGAACGGCCGGTTCTTTGCCAAGCCTGACCGCGGCTGCGCCGATGGCATCCGCTGCGATACCGACGGGAACCTCTGGTCCTCGGCCGGGGACGGGGTGCATTGCTTTGCCCCCGATGGCACGCTCTTGGGCAAGATCCTGGTGCCCGAGACGGTGTCGAACCTGTGCTTCGGCGGGCGGGCAAAGCACCGGCTGTTCATCACCGCCACCACCTCGGTCTATTCCATCGTGCTGAACCGCAACGGAGATCAGACACCATGACGCAGGCATCTGTCGGGTTGGTCGGGCTGGGCACCATGGGGGCCGCGCTGGCGCTGAACATTGCCGAGAAGGGATTTCCGATTGCGGTGTGGAACCGCACGGCGGCCGTCACGCAGGCGTTTCATGCCGGGGCGGGTGTTCTAGCCGCGCGCATCGTGCCGACTGCAACGCTGGCCGAGTTGGTGGCCTCCATCGCTCCGCCGCGCGCGATCATCCTGATGGTGCCTGCGGGAGATGCGGTGGACGAGCAGATTGCGGCGCTTGCCCCGTATCTGTCCCCCGACGATCTGGTGATCGACGCGGGCAATGCGAACTTCCACGATACCAACCGCCGCGCCCGCGCGGGCCTGCCGTTCCGCACCATGGGCATCGGGGTTTCGGGCGGGGAAGAGGGCGCGCGGCATGGCCCGGCCATCATGGCGGGCGGTATGGCCGAGGACTGGGCGCGGATGGCGCCGGTGCTGACGGCGATTGCCGCGCGGGCCGAGGATGGCACGCCCTGCGCCGCCTGGATGGGTCCGGAAGGCGCTGGCCACTTCGTGAAGGCGGTGCACAACGGCATCGAATATGCCGACATGCAGATGATCGCCGAGACTTATGGCGTGATGCGCGACGGCATGGCGATGGCCGCCGCCGACATCGGCACCGTGCTTGCGCGCTGGAACGGCGGCACGCTGCAGTCCTATCTGATCGAGATTTCCGCCGCGGTGGCCATGGCGCGCGACCCCATCGGTGGCGGGCCGATGCTGGACATGATCGTGGATTCCGCCGGGCAGAAGGGGACCGGGCGGTGGACCGCCGTGGAAGCGCAGCATCTGGCGGCCCCCGTGCCGGTGATCGAGGCGGCGGTGATGGCGCGCAATGTCAGCGCGCGGCGGGCCGAGCGGGCGGCGGGACAGGCGGCCTTCGGCGCGGCACCGCAGCCTGTGGCGTTGCCGGTGGAGGATCTGGAGGCGGCGCTGATTGCGGGCAAGATCCTGTGCTATGCGCAGGGCTTTACCATGATGGCCGCGGCCGGGCGCGAATTCGGCTGGGCGCTGGACATGCCCGGCGTGGCGCGGGTGTGGCGCGCGGGCTGCATCATCCGCTCGGCCATGCTGAACGACATGGCCGCGGCGCTGGCCGACGACCCGGCGCGCAACCTGATCCTGGCGCCGTTCTTTGCGGGCCACCTGCGCCGCACGGTTCCGGCGCTGCGCCGCGTGGTGGCGGCAGGGGCCAGCCATGGCCACGCGCTGCCCGCGCTTTCCGCCGGGCTGGCGTGGTTCGACCTGATGCGCACGGCGCGCGGCACCGCCAACATGATTCAGGCGCAGCGCGACTTCTTCGGGGCGCATGGGTTCGACCGGCTGGACGGGGCGGCGGGCCGCCACGGGCCCTGGGGCACGCACGGCTGAGCGGGGGTCAGTCGGCGCTGCGGCGGCGCTGCGGGCGGACGTAGATTTCCAGCCGGTGGCTGACGATGTCGAACCCGAGGCGGCGGGCGATGTCCTGCTGGATGCGCTCGATCTCGTCGGACTGGAATTCAACCACTTCGCCGGTCTCGACGTTGATCAGGTGGTCGTGGTGCGAGTCGGGCGCCTTTTCGTATCGGGCACGGCCATCGGCAAAGCTGTGTCTCTCGATCAGGCCCAGTTCGGCCAGCGTGCTCATGGTGCGATAGACCGTGGCGATGCTGATGCCCGGCTCGATGGCCACCACCCGGCGGTGCAGTTCCTCGACATCGGGGTGGTCGGCGGCTTCGGCCAGCACGCGCAGGATGGCCTGCCGCGGCCCGGTCATCCGCAGGCCCGCCGCGCGGCAGCGTTCGGACAGGTCTTCTGGGTCGATCCGGGTCATGGCCGGTGTCCTGCGCTGCGGTCCCTGGCGTTCTGGCCGACGGGCATA
Organism: uncultured Rhodobacterales bacterium; assembly: GCA_964559535.1. Lineage (GTDB taxonomy): Bacteria > Pseudomonadota > Alphaproteobacteria > Rhodobacterales > Rhodobacteraceae > CAZLIC01. Next base: position 37,235 of record CAZLIC010000029.1, on the reverse strand, counting down.
GCACGCCATCGGCGCAGGGTCACGCGTGACAATTTCCGGGATTTACGGGGCCGTCAGGTTATTGCGGCGGTCAGGCCGGGCGCGGGCGGGCCACATCGTTGGACCCTTCGGCCTCTGGCCCCAGGCCATAGCTCATCCGCGTCATCTGCGCGATCACGCGGTCCATCTCTTCGTCCGACAGGATTGGCGGTTCGCCCATCGCCAATGTCTGCACATACATCCGCGCCAGCGTTTCCACCTCGACCGCCATCCACAGCGCGGCGTCCAGCGTGGTGCCCAGGGAAATCTGCCCGTGCTGGCCCAGCAGGCAGGCCATCCGGCCCTGCAGCGCCGCCAGCGCCGCGTCCGACAGGGCCTGCGTGCCGTAGGTGGCGTAGGCGGCGCAGCGCAGCGTGTTGCCGCCCATCACCCCCACCATGTAGTGGAAGGCCGGGATGGTGCGGTGGTGGCAGGCGACACTGGTGGCGTACAGCGAATGGCAGTGCAGCACCACGTTGATGTCGGCCCGCGCGCGCAGGATGTCGCGGTGAAAGCGCCATTCCGAAGACGGGCGGCGGCCGACGTAGGTGCCGTCGTAGCCCATCTCGACGATGTCTTCGGGCACCATCGTGTCATAGGGCAAGGACGAGGGGGTGATCAGGAAGCGGTCCTGGAGCCGGGCCGAGAGGTTGCCCGCCGTGCCCTGGTTGATGCCGGTGGCATTCATCTTGCGGCAGGTTTCCACCATGTGCTGGCGGAGTTCGGCTTCGGTCATCGGATGGTTCCTTCGGCAAGGCCGCGCCAGCGGGCGGCGTAGGGGGTGATGTCGGGCAGGCCCGGCAGGGGAGCGGGGGTGTGCAGGGGCAGGTCAGGCGTGGCGCCCGAGCAGAGGAGGGCGGCGCCTGCGGCGATGCCGTTGGTTTCGGGTGTGGTCAGGGTGCGGGCATGGGGGCGCAGCGCGGCCACCAGCGCGGCAAAGGCCGGGTCACGCAGGAAGCTGCCGTCCAGCACGACGTCGCGGGCAGGGTCCAGCGTGTCGATGACGGCGACGGTCAAGAGCGCGGTATACAGGACGGCCAGCGCGTGGCGTTCCTGTGGTGACTCAGTCGGGGGGCCGTCAATGCGGCCGCAGCCTGCGCTGCCGGGGAACTGCCCGTCATTGGTGCCGAAGGTGGGCAGCGCCATGGTGCCGCGTGCGATCAGGCGCGACAGGGTGGCGGGGTCGGCGCGTGCCTCCGTAGGCTGGTCGCCCGCCACGGCGGAATATTCGCGCCCGCCCATGGTCAGCGCGCCCGCGATCGGGTTCCCCGCCACATCGGCGTTGCAGGTGGCGCCGCGCGATTCGTCCAGCCTTTGCAGGTTCACCCCGGTGGCCAGCGCCACGATCCAGGTGCCGGTCGAGACCATCATCGCGTCGGCAAGGCCCGCCTTCTGGAAGCGCGTGAACGCGCTGGTGGAATCGTGCAACCCGGCATGCACGCGCAGGGGCGGCAGGCCCAGGCCGGGGCGGATGGTGCCCAGCACGTCGCCCGCCGCGGCGAAGGGGGGCATCAGGCGGCCCCAGCCGCGTGCGGCCACGATGGGGGCCCAATGACGCGCGGGCACGTTCCACAGGTGCGACTGGGCGCCGAGGATCGTCACCTCGCTGACCGCCACGCCAGTCAGCCGCCAGGCCCAGTATTGCGGGATGCCCAGCAGCCAGCGGGCACGGGCGAAGTCGGCGGGCCGGTCGCGTTCGGCCCAGAACATCTGCCGCGCGGTGTGGGTGGCGGCCATCATCACTGCGCTGCCCCTGTCGAAGAACCCGCCCGACCGGGGCGCATAGTCGGCGTCCAGCCCCGCAGGCAGCGTCTGTTCGTAGTCCACCATCGGCAGCGCCGTGCCGTCGCCTGCGTCGGGGTCATCGCCCACAAGGATGCCGCCCGACCCGTGGCCGGTGGCGATGAAATCGGTGATCGGGTGGCGCCCGCACAGCGCCGCGAGGTTGCCGAACACCCACCTGGACATCCCGGCAAGGTCATGATGCCGCCAGGGCGGCCCCGGCAGCACCGGGTTCGGCGTGGTCAGCGTCTCGACCGCCGAGCCGTCGGGCGCGCAGGCCACAAGCTTCACGTTCGACTTGCCCACGTCCAGAACCGCGACGGTGGGCGTCATCCGTTGGCGATCCTGTAGTCGGCCGGGGCGCTTTCGGCCACGATCAGGCGGCCATTCGGCAGGTCGTTCCCGTCCAGCTTCCACGCGATTTCGTCGGGGGTCAGGTTGTAGTGCTGCCAGCGTGCCGTCAGCCGCGCGCGCAGCACGGGTTCGGGCACGTCGGCGAAGACGGTCACGTCGAACAGCGGACGCAGGCGGGGCCAATCGCCGCGGGTCAGCAGCAGGTGGTTGCCCTCGACCACGATCACCGGGACATCCGCCGCGATCATCCGCGCCCCGGCGCGGGCGATTTCGATGTCGCGGTCGAAGACCGGGACGGCGACGAACGGTTCGTCGCGTGCCTTCAAGCGGCGCAGCGTATGGAAAAGCCCACCTACGTCAAAGGTGTCGGGTGCACCCTTGCGGGGGCGCATGCCGGCAGGCACCAGATGCAGGTCGTCGTAGTGGAAGCCGTCCATCGGCAGCACCGCCGCCGTGCCGGGTACGCCTGCGTTCAGCCGTTCCACCAGCCGGTCGGCCAGGGTGGACTTGCCCGACCCCGGTGCCCCGGCAATGGCGCAAAGCACCCGGCCCCCGGCGGCTTTCGCCGCAAGAAGGGCCGCCAATCCATCAAACGCGATATCGGCCGTCATGCCTGTTCCACGTCTTTCGCCATGCGCCTCCCTCCCCCGTCGTGGGGAAGGGAGCCGTCTTTCCTGCGCCGCCCCGCTAGATCAGCCGGTATTGCGCCGCCTTGCCGCGCAGGAAGGGCAGGCCGTTGTCCATCACTTCCTCGAAGTTCTTGGCCACCGGGCGCCAGACCGCAAGGCCGTATCCGACCTCGGGCGGCATGTTGATGAAGCTCTCCATCGCCAGCCCGCCCTTGAACCCGATGGCCGCAAGCGTCGAGAACACCTCGTCCCAGTCGCAGGTGCCCCAGCCGGGCGTGCCGCGGTCGCTTTCCGACAGGTGGATGTAGCGCAGGTGCTCGCGCGCATCCAGGATGCCGTTGCCTGCGCCCTTCTCCTCGATGTTCATGTGGTAGGTATCAAGGTGGATGAACATGTTGTCCGCCCCCACCTTCTCGATCATCCACCTGGCCTGCCAGCCGGTGTTGATAAGGTGGTTCTCATAGCGGTTCACCGGCTCGATCCCGAACAGGATGCCGCGCGACTTGGCGTGCTTCGCCGCCGCTGCCAATGCCCGCGCGACGTTGTCGTATTCGGCCATGGTCGGCGGCAGGCCGGTGCGTTCGCCGATGCCGCCGTAGGTGACGCCCGACAGCGCCTCGCAGCCCATGTCGGCGGCCTTGTCGATGGCCTCGGCCAGGTGAGCGATGGCGCCATCGGGGTTCACCGAAGCCCAGTTGCGCTGCGGCAGGCCCAGCGAGGCCACCGCGCGCATGGAGTGCTTCTCCAGCAGGGCGCGCGTGTGCGGCGCATCCACGGCGGGCGCGTTCAGAAGCGCGATCTCGATGAAATCCATCTTGTAGGCCGCCGCGGCGGGAATCGTCCTTTCTGCCCCCGCCCGGTCCCAGTTCATCGTCCACATGCTGGTGTGAACACCAAAGCCTTCCATGGCCTACCCCCTTTGTTGTCGGTATCGCGCCGCCACCCAGCGCAGGATCATCACGCCCACCAGAAACAGCCCCCAGACGGCCGTTGCCAGATGCTGGTTCGCCCCCAGCAGGTTCAGCCCGCTGGACAGGACCTGCAGCACGATCAGCGCCAGCACAACCGGCAGAACCCGGCCAAAGCCGCCGAACGGGTCCACGCCGCCCAGAAAGCAGGCCAGAACGGTGACCAAGAGCAGCGCCTCGCCGTGCCCTACCCGCACCGAGTTGAAGCGCGACAGCATCAGGATGCCCGCCACCGCGCACATCGTGCCGGAAAGCGCGTAGATCAGGACCAGCGTGCGTTTGGTGGGAATGCCGGAATATTCCGCCGCGCGGATGTTCGAGCCGACCATCCGCGCGGCAAAGCCGTGGCGCGTGCGCGTCAGCATGACGTGCCAGACCACGGCGCAGAGCAGGAACAGGATCAGCGGCACGGGAATGCCCGCAACCGACCCGTGGCCCAGTACGGCGAGGTAGTCGGGGAAGCCCGAGATGTCGCCGCCGCGCGTCAGGAACTCGCCCAGGCCGCGCAGGAAGATCATCATCGCCAGCGAGACAAGGATGGGATGCGCGCCGATGTAGGCGATGACGGCACCCATCGCGGCCCCCGACAGGAACCCCACGCCCAGCGCCAACACGGTGCCAAGGAGGAAGGGAAACAGCCCGGCATCCTCTCCTCCGTAGGTTTTCAGCACGAAGGCCAGGGTCAGGCCCGCCATGTTGGCGGTGTAGATGACGGCCAGGTTGAAGCCACCCGAGATGATGGGGATCAGCATGGCCAGTGTCAGCAGCCCCAGTTCAGGCAGTTGGAACGCGATGGAGCCGAAGTTGGCGGCAGTGAGAAAGTTCGGTGCGGTGGCGCCGAAGACGGCAATCACCAGCAGCAGGAACCCCACCAGCCCCGGCACTTCGGGACCCAGCGAGCGGTTCAGGCGGGCAATCAGGGTCATGCCCGATCCTCTTTCCGCGGCGCAAGGATTTTCGCCAGATCGAGGTTCGAGGTGGAAATCGCCAGCAGGATCACCACCCCTACCACCATCTTGAACGCATAGGGCGAGACGCCCAGGAGGTTCAGCCCGTTCTGCGTGACGGCCACCAGTGCCACGCCCAGCACGCAGCCCAAGACCGTGCCGCGCCCGCCGCCCAGCCGCGCACCGCCCAGCACCACCGCCGCCAGCACGTCCAGTTCCCGCCCGATCAGCGCGTTTGGCACCGCTTCCTTGGCGATGTGCGCCTGCATCAGGCCAGCAATCCCCGCCATCATGCCGCACCAGCCGAAGGCAATGGCCTGCATCAGCCATATGTTGATGCCCGCCCGCCGCGCGCCCTCGGGGTTGTCGCCGAAGGCATAGAGCTGCCGCCCCGTGGTGGTGTGCCGGATCAGCGCCCAGGTGGCCGCCATGCACAGCACGCACACCGCCACCGGCAGCCGGATGTCGGCCCAGCCGATGGCCGTCTGGTACTCCCACAGGTACATGGGTTTCGACAGCCAGGATGGCAGGTTGTAGATGCTTTTCCCGCTGGTAAAGAACATCAGCAGGCCGAAGAAGGCGTTGAAGGTGCTGATCGTCACCACGATCGAGATGATGCGGAAGCCGTGGATCAGCGCGGCGTTCACCAGCCCCAGCCCGATGCCCAGCGACGCGGCAATCAGCAGCCCCACTGCCCAGCCGCCGCCGCCCATGCCGATCAGCAGCATCACGGTCAGGTACTGCACCACGCTGGCCGCCACCGCGAAGGAAATGTCGATCCCCCCGGCGATCAGCACCACCAGAAGGCCCACCGCCCAGATCACGTTGACCGCGTTGTTGTTCAAGAGCGAGGTCAGATTCACCAGCGTCAGGAACTCGGGAGAGGTAACGGCGAGGAAGAGGACGATCACCACCAGCACCGCCAGCAGCTTGGCCTCGGCCGGGTTGGCGCGCAGGAAACTACGCATAGACCGCCGCCTCCATCTCGGGCAACGTGGCGGTCCGCGGGTCGAACGCGCCCACCACCCTGCCATGCGCCATGTGCAGCACCCGGTCGGCGTTGGCGTGCAGTTCCGTCACCTCGTCGGAAATCAGCAGGATCGCCAGCCCCTTGTCGGCCAACTGGCGCACAATGCGAAAGATGCCCGCCCGCGCGCCCACATCCACACCCACGGTCGGGCTGTCCAGGATCAGCACCCGCGGCTGGGTTGCCAGCCACTTGGCCAGCACCACCCGCTGCTGGTTGCCGCCCGACAGGGTGGCAACCGCATCGGCCGGCTTGCCGATCTTGACCGCCAGTTCCGCAATCCAGTGCGCCACCAGGTCGTCCTGCGCGCGCGCCGACAACAGCCCCGAAGCCCCGGTGAGCCGCCGCAACACCGCCATCACCGCGTTGTCGGAAATCGACTGCGGCTGGATCAGCCCCAGCGCCAGCCGGTCTTCCGAGACATAAGCGATACCGGCATCCACCGCCTGCCGGTTGGAGGTGAACGCCACCGCGCGCCCGTCAAGCCGGACCGAACCCGAATCTGCACGTGCCATGCCGAACAGGACATGCGCCAGTTCCGTGCGCCCCGCGCCGATCAGCCCGGCAATGCCCAGAACCTCACCCCGCCGCAATGTGAATGAAACGTCGGAAAATTCGCCCCGCTTTGTCAGCCCCGAAACTTCCAGCATCGCAGGCGCCGCCGACATGTCGCGCGCGGCGACCACCTTGTCGAAGGTCTTGCCCGTCATCAGTTCGGTCAGCCGCGCCTGTGTCATGCCCTCGGTCGGATAGACCCCGACCAGCTTGCCATCGCGCAGCACGGTCACGCGGCTGCACACGTCCAGCACCTCGGCCAGACGGTGGCTGACGAACACCACCGCCACCCCGCGCCCCGACAGCGTGCGCACCACGGCCAGAAGCGCGTCTGTCTCGCTTTGCGTCAGAGAGGCGGTCGGTTCGTCCATGAAGATCAGCCGCGCATCACTGACCAGCGCGCGGGCAATCGCCACGATCTGCCGCTGCGCGATGGGCAGCGTGCCCAGCCGCGCGTCAAGGTCCAGCGTCACATCCAGCCGCGCCAGGGCAGCCTGTGCCGCCGCCCGCAAGGCGCCGTGCCGCACCCGGCGCGGCATGTTGCCCAGCATTGATTCGAAGGCGATGTTTTCGGCCACCGTCATTTCGGGAAACAGCGCCAGGTCCTGCCAGATCACCGCGATTCCGGCCTTGCGCGCCACTCCCGGCGAAATCGTCGTGTGGCGTTCGCCGAACAGTTCCATCCCGGCGCCCGGCTCGGGCTGGTAGACCCCGGTGATGATCTTGATCAGGGTGGATTTGCCGCAGCCGTTCTCTCCGGCCAGGCAATGCACCTCGCCCGCGGCCAGGGTGAATTCCAGCGCGTCCAGCGCCCGCACGCCGCCGAAGACCTTGGATATGTTGCGGAAGCGGATGGCGTCGGTCATCGGGCTTTCTCAAAAACGGGCCGGGGCAGCGCGATGGCCGACCCCGGCCCAAGGCTCGGGAGCATCAGTGGGAGCGGGGCTTTGCAGCCCCCCTCTTACAGACCCATGTCCGCCAGTCCGTCCACCGTTTCGGCGTTGATCGCGACCAGGCTGTTCTGGATGATGTCCTTGCCCGCGGCATCGGGCGAGACGACGCCCAGGCCCGGAATGTCGGTGCCCTCGGTGATTTCGGTGCCCTTCACCAGCATGTCGCCGATGGTGACGAACACCTTGCCGGCTTCCATGGGGTTCCACATGAACCCGCCCGAGATGGCGCCGGACTTCACCAGATCACGCCCCTGCCCGGGCGAGAACGGCCCGATGACGTGGACGCTGCCGGTCTTGCGCTGTTCCTCGATGGCACGCCCGGCGCCGATCGGCCCTTGCGAGCCGAAGGCCAGGAAGCCGCCCAGGCCGGGATTGGCCGCCATCAGGTCCAGCGCCGTCTTGCGGCTGTCGTCCACGTTCTCGGCCACGCCATAGCGCTCGCCCACCGGCTTCATGTCGGGGTACTTGGCCGCCAGATAGGCGATGGCCGCGTCGGCCCAGGCATTGTGCAGCGGAACGGTCAGGCTGCCCACGAACACGCCGTACTCGCCCTTGCCGCCCATCTTCTGCGCCAGAAGTTCGGCATGGGTTTCGCCAAAGCCGGTGGCCGAGGCCATTTCGAAGTTCCAGTCGACGTTGTTGATGCCCGGCCCTTCGTGGCTGACCACCTTGATCCCCGCCGCCCGGGCCTTTTCCAGCACCGGTTCCAGCGCGGCCTCGTCGTTCGGCACCACGCCGATCACATCGACGCCCTTGGCGATCAGGTCCTCGATGGCGCGCACCTGCAGCGCCGGGTCGGCCGAGGTGGGGCCGATCATGCTGGCGTCCATGCCCAGCGCCTCGCCCTGTGACTTGATGCCGGCCTCCATGGCGTTGAACCACGGAATCCCGCCGATTTTCACCACCACGCCCATCGTCGGCTTGTCCTGCGCCAGCGCACCGAAGGCCATGGTCGCGGCCAGCGCCACACCGCCCAGAAGGGCAGCCATTGTCCGTTTCATGTTCGTCCTCCCTCGTGCGCAAGATTGCGCACTGTTGTTTCCCTGCTCATCCGGGCAAGCACCTGCCAGGCCGCAGGGATTGACATTTCCCGCGGTTTTCGGCCGGTTCTTGTGCGCCTGATTCAGCGCAGCGCCTTGCACAAACGATGTTGCAAAGGAAATCCAGAATCGCATAGGTTCGTCAAGAGCAAACTTCAAAGGTCCCGCGGTTCGCATGTCGCACGCAAGGAAGGCAACGATCTATGACATCGCCCGGCTGTCGGGCAGCTCGCCCTCGACGGTGTCGGCGGCGCTGTCGGGGGCCTGGAAGGCGCGGCGCATTTCGGAAACGAAAGTGCAGGAGATCCGGCGCATTGCCGACGAGCAGGGCTATTCCCCCAACATGCAGGCGCGCGGGTTGCGGCAGGCGCGATCGGGGCTGGTGGGGCTGATCATCCCGGTGCACGACAACCGCTTCTTCACCTCGATGTCGCAGAGCTTTGAGGCGCAGGCACGTGAGCGCGGGCTGGTGCCGGTGATCGCCAGCACCCTGCGCGACCCGGCCGAGGAACGCCGGGTTGTGGAATCGCTGGCGTCCTATGCCATCGAGTCGCTGTTCGTTGCGGGCGCCACCGACCCCGACGCGCTGTCGGACCTGTGCACCCAGGCGGGGCTGCGGCATGTGTTCGTGGACCTGCCCTCGCGCCGCGCGCCTTCGGTGGTGTCGAACAACCGGGGCGGGGCAGCGGACCTGACGGCCAAGCTTCTGTCGGACATGCCCCCTGGCGGCGACATCTATTTCCTTGGCGGGGCGGCGGGCGACCATGCCACGGCGGGCCGCGTCACCGGTTTTCGCGAAACGCTGGCGGCGGCCGGGCGCCCGGCGCGCGACGACCAGATCATCACCTGCGGCTATGCCCCGCGCCGCGCCACGCGCGAAATTGCCGCGCTGCTGGACCGGCTGGGTGGCGCCCCGGCCGGGCTGTTCGTGAATTCGCTGACAGTGTTCGAGGGCGTGCTGGGCCATTTCGTGACGCTGCCGCCCGAAACCTTTGCGGGCACGGTGATCGGCTGCTACGACTATGACCCCTTCGCGGCCTACCTGGCCTTTCCGGTGCACATGGTGCGCCAGAACGCGCACCGGCTGATCGAGCGGGCCTGGGGGCTGATGGACGACGGCCGCACCGACCCGGTGGTGGCCGAGGTGGAGCCGGAACTGGTTCCGCCCCGCACCATCTACAAGGGGCCCTTCGGCGAGATCGGCTGATCTCAGGCCGCGCCGGCGAATTCCGCCCCGGTCTTGGCGCCGGTGATGTAGGACACCACGTCCTCGCCGTTGGTCTCGTGCTTGTTCAGGTTGGCCACGATGCGGCCGCGGCGGAACACCACGATGCGGTCCACCAAGTCAAACACCTGCCGCATGTTGTGGCTGATGAGGATCAGCGGCTCGCCCGCCGCCTTCAGCGTGCGGATGATGTTTTCCACCTGCGCGGTTTCCTGCACCCCCAGCGCGGCGGTGGGTTCGTCCATGATGACCAGCTTCGACTTGAAGGCGGCGGTGCGGGCGATGGCCACGCACTGCCGCTGCCCGCCCGACATGTTGCGGATGGTGTTCGACAGGTTCGGGATCTTCACCCCCGTCTTCTCCAGGGCGGCCTGGGTGGCTTCGCGCATCGAGCGGCGGTCGAGGATCGAGAACGGCCCGAGGCGGAACCAGAAGCGTTCGCGCCCCAGGAACAGGTTCGACGGCACGTCCAGGTCATCGGCCAGGGCCAGCGTCTGGTACACCGTTTCGATTCCCGCTTCGCGGGCGTCCAGCGGGCCGCTGAAGGCCATTTCCTTTCCGCCGAACACGATGCTGCCCGACGTGGGCTGTTCGACCCCGGTGATCTGGCGCACGAAGGTGGACTTGCCCGCCCCGTTGTCGCCCATGATCGCCACGTGTTCGCCGCGGCGCAGGGCGAAGGTTGCGTCGGTGAGGGCGTGGACGCCGCCGTAGTGCTTGGTCAGCCCGCGGGTTTCCAGGATGGTGTCGGTCATTTTGCCCTCCGGTTCTGGCGCCAGGTGTCCAGGATGACGGCGCCGACGATGATCGCGCCCTTCACCATTTCCTGGTAGTAGGCGTCGAGCCTGATCGAGGTGAAGCCCGAGATGATGACCGAAAAGATCATCGCCCCCAGAACCGTGCCCACGATGGAGCCGCGCCCGCCGGCCAGCGACACGCCGCCGATCACCGCCATGGCGATGGCATCAAGTTCGTACATCACCCCCATGCCGGCCTGTGCCGTCAGGTTCTTGGATGTCAGCAGGATGGCGGCGACGGCGGCCAGCAGCCCGGCGATGGTGTAGACCAGCACCTTGTGGCGGGCGACGTTGATGCCCGACATCCGCGCCGCCGCCTCGTTCGAGCCGATGGCGTAGCTGCGGGTGCCGTAGATGGTGTAGCGCATGACCAGGTGAAACAGGATGGCCAGCACCGCGAAGAACACCGCCGGGTTCTGGCCGGACCACGAGACCAGCCCGAAGGTCAGCCCGCCCAGGACGTCGCCGTTCGACAATGCGCCATAGCTTTCGGTCGGGAACGAGACCGGGTTGCCGTTCGACCACCACTTGGCCACGCCGCGGGCCGACACCATCATGCCCAGCGTGGCAATGAAGGGCGGGATGCGGGTGTAGGCGATGAGAAGGCCGTTCACCAGCCCGGCCAGCAGCCCGCAGGCCAGCCCCACGGCAATGGGCACGATCACCGGCAGGTCCATCGCCCAGTCGCCGAAGATGGCTTTGGGGTTGGGGTTGCCGTTCACCAGGGCGGTCTGTGCAAAGCTCATGGCAATCATCGCCGTGGCGCCCACGACCGAGCCCGACGACAGGTCGATGCCACCCAGGATGATCACCTGCGTGACCCCCAGCGCGATGATGCCGGTGATGGCCACCTGCAGCAGGATGATGTTGATACGCTGTTCGTTGAAGATGGTGTCCAGGTTGGCGCGCGTATTGAACAGGAAGCTGCCGCCCTGCAGGCGGTTCAGCACCTCGAACACCACCACCATCAGGACCAGCGCAAGGAACACGTTCAGTTCGGGCGGCAAAGCCCGCTTCTTCGGGTCGTAGGTCAGGCCTCCGATTCCGTGCTGTGCAGCCCCTTGCGCCATGCGCGTGTCCCCCGGATAAGGCGAACGGGGCGGCAGGCCGCCCCGTTCCATCATGTCTGGATCAATCAGTTCTTGGCGAGGTAGTTGTCGATGTTCGCCGGGGTGACCAGTTCGAAGGGCACGTAGACCTTCTTCTCCACGGCCTCGCCCTTGGACAGCTTCACCGCCGCGTCCAGCGCGCCGCCGCCCTGGGCTGCCGCGTTCTGGAACACGGTGATGTCCAGCTCGCCCGCCTGCATCGACGCCAGCGCGTCCTGCGTGGCATCGACGCCCGACACGATGACCGAGCCCATGTCGATGCCCGCGGCCTTGATCGCCTGCAGGGCCCCGATGGCCATCTCGTCGTTGTTGGCCAGCACGCCGTCGAAGGCGGTGCCGGTGGACAGCCAGTTGGTCATCAGCGACTGCGCCTGATCGCGCGACCAGTTGGCGGTCTGCTGGTCAATGACGTTGACCTTGACCGCGCACTGCCCGGCTTCCATCACGTCATAGTAATTCTGGGTGCGCTGCACGGCGGCCTGGTTCGACAACTCGCCCTGCATCACATAGACGCTGACCTCGGTCTTGCCGGCCGCGGCCCACTGGTTGCACTGCTCGATGAAGCCCTGGCGCGACGAGTCGCTTTCGTTCGAGGCGACGAAGGCCTGGCCGTCGGGCAGGGTGTCCACATTGATGGGCTGGCGGTTCACATAGACCAGCGGCACGCCGGCGGCTGCGGCGGCGTCGGTCATGGCCTGGGTCGCCGAGGTGTCGACCGGGTTGACGATGATCGCATCCACGCCCGAGGCGATGAAGTTGTTGATCTGGTCCAGCTGCTTGGCCACGTCGTTCTGGGCGTCCTCGATCTGCACCGACAGGCCTGCGGCATCGGCCTGCGCCTGGATGCCGTTGCGCAGGACGGTCAGGAAGTTGTCGTCGAACAGCGCCATCGACACGCCGATGCCATCCGCCAGGGCGGTGGTGGCCATCAACGAGGCGAAGCCGGCTGCGATAAGGGTCTTCTTCATGGTGGTTTCCTCCCAGTGTCGGCCTGCCGTCCGATACGGCAGGTTCCGTTTCTTCAGCGCCCGGCCACACCCTCCCCGGTGCGGCCGGGCGACTCGATCAGCCCGATGAAACAGACTGACGAGTTGCGCCCTGCCGGTCAACAGATCCTTGCAACCGGTTGCAAAGCCGTACGCTGCGGACGCGTGTGCGATTCATGCGATGGCCCTGTTCAGGTGGTCGATGCTGGCCCGCAGCGCAGCCCGCGGATCGGCCAGCGCGTGAACTTCGGGCGAGAAGGCTTCGAAACTGACCGGGCCGTTCCAGCCGGCCGCCTGCAGGGCGGCGATCTGATCGACATTGCCCAGCCTGTCGCCCGGCGTGACCAGAACCCGGTGGGGGTCGCGCATCGCCGACACGCTGACCGTCTGGTCGACAACGCCCGAGACGTGCACGATGCCCGTGTGGTCGGGGAACAGCGGTCCACCCTCTGCCAACGTGTGGTGGAAGGTGTCATGCACCAGCCTGAACCGGCCGCGGCCACCCACCGCCTCGATCCCCTCGACCGCTTCGGATTTGTAGCGCAGGGCACAGATTTCAAAGCCCAGCGGTTCGACCAAGCCGGTCAGATTGTGGTCCTCCAGCATCGGCTTCAGCGCCCGCAGTGCCACTCGAAGCGCGGCCTGCCGTTCACCGTTGCCTACTCCCTGGTTGTCGTTGCGCGGGATCAGGCTCACCGCCTCGGCCCCGGCTGCCTGCGCGGTCCGAATCAGCGCCAGCGCCTCGGATGCCTTTTCGTCAGACCAGTCGTTGAAGCGCTTCACCTCGGCCACGGCCAGCAGGCGCAGGCCACGGTCACGGATCATGGCGCCTGCCGCCGACGGGGCGATCCCGTCGAACAGCGGCTGCGGCAGGTCGTTGCGCACCTCGATGCCGATGCAGCCAAGATCGGAGGCAAGATCAATCAGTTGCGCAAAGCCTAGGCGGGCCGTTGTCATGTGGTTCAGCGCGAAATGAATCATCGCAGGGCCTCCCCACCCTTGCGTCGGTTGTGGGGCACGGTCGGGCAGGGCGATGATTCCGTCAATCGGCGTTGGGCCTGAATGCGTCAGGCGTGACGAAATGGCGTGCCTACGGGTGATGCGATCCCATCAGACCGATTCGGGCAGGTACAGATCGGGCTGCAGGAAGTGCTGGCCGGCCATCGGCCCCACGCCCTTCTGCACAGCCTCGGCGGAAAAGGTCACAAGGTCGGCGCACAGGCGTTGCAGCGGCGTGGCGATCACCATGGCCACATGGCGCGTGACCAGGGCTGCGCGGCTTTCGGGTGTCAGTTCGTTCACAATCAGGCCGACGTCACCCGGCTGGCGCACTTCGCGCAGCGCGGCAATCGCGCCTTCCATCCCGCCGCCTGCGCAATAGATGCCCCGCAGGTCGGGGTGGCGGCCCAGAAGGTCCAGCGTGGCCTCGTAGGTAAGCTGCCGGGTTTCCAGGTTCACCAGCGTGTCCAGCACCTGGAAGTGCGGCGCATGTTCCCGGAAATAGCTGCGGAACCCGGTTTCCCGCAATTCGTGCCCGTGCCAGCGGTAGCCGCCGACAAACACGGCGATCTTGCCGCGCTGGTGGGCTGTCGAGGCAATCATGTGGGCGGCGATGCGCCCGACCTTCATGTTGTTCAGGCCCAGATAGTGCTGCCGCACCCCCTGCGCGAAGTCATTCAGCAGCGCAAACACCGGAATGCCGCGGGCGTTCAGGCGCATCACCGTTTCGGTCACCTCGGGGTGGGTCACCGCGGTGGCGGCCACCACATCCACTCGCCCGGCCATCCTTTCCATCAGCGACGTGAAATCCGCCGGTGACTGCGATGCGGCAAACTCGATCACAAGGCTGGCCCGAACATTCGGCGCAGAGACCACGGCGCGTTCCAGTTCGGCCCTGAAATGCTGGTAGAACGCCTGGCGTTCCTTGTGCAGCACCACGCCCAGCCGCAAGACCGGCAGTTCGGCCTGCAGGCGCTGCGCGATCAGCGGCGCGGCATGATAGCCGATGGCGCGGGCGGCGTCATAGACCTTGCGCGCGGTATCCTCGCGCACCTTCTCGCGGCCGTTCAGCACCCGGTCGACCGTGGCTGTGGACAGCCCCGCGGCACGGGCGACATCCAGGATGGTGGGGCGGCGTGCCATGGTGGACCTGATTGATTATCGTCACGGCGTGCCGCGATGGTGATGGGAAATGATGGGTTCGGCAAGCCCGGTCTTGGGAAATGCGCGGCGTTGCCGCTAGGTTCCGGTGCCGACTGCAAGGAGGGTCGCATGGGCAGACGCAACTACAGCCTGCTGGGGCCGGATGCGCAACGCGCCGTGGACACCGGGCTGGCTGCGGCCGAGTGGTACCATTCGGACGTCCCGCGGAAAGAGATGAAGGCGCTGATGGCGCGCGACGACCAGCCGGCGATCCGGGATACGATCATCTTGTACGGCTGCATGGTGCTGTTCGCGGGTGCAGGCATCGCGCTGTGGCCCACCTGGTGGTCGGCACCGTTCTGGCTGGCCTACGGCGTGCTGTACGGCAGCGCGTCCGACAGTCGCTGGCACGAGTGCGGGCATGGCACGGCGTTCCGCACCAAGTGGATGAACGACGTGGTGTACGAGATCGCGTCCTTCATGATCATGCGCAACAGCGCCACCTGGCGGTGGAGCCATGCGCGCCACCACACCGATACCGTCATCGTGGGCCGCGACCCCGAGATTGCGGTCATGCGACCCCCGGTGATGATGCGGGTGATCGGCAATTTCTTCGGTCTGTTCGACGTGCTGGATTTCCTGCCGCGGATGGTGCGGAACGCGATCGGCGGCCCCACCGCCGAAGAGCGGACCTTTGTTCCACAAAGCGAGTGGGGCCGGGTCACGCGGGTGGCGCGGGTGCATCTGGCCATTTATCTGGCCACGCTGGTGCTTGCGCTGGGGATGGGGTCTGTCCTGCCGCTGATGCTGGTGGGCCTGCCGCGGATGTACGGCGCCTGGCACCATGTGATGACGGGCCTGCTGCAGCACGGCGGGTTGGCCGACAACGTGACCGACCACCGGCTGAACAGCCGCACGGTGCTGATGAACCCCGTCAGCCGGTTCATCTACTGGAACATGAACTACCACGTGGAGCACCACATGTTTCCGATGGTGCCCTATCACCGGCTGCCCGAACTGCACGAACGCATCAAGGATGACCTGCCCGCGCCCACGCCCGGCATCATCGCCGGGTACCGCGAAATGTGGCCTGCCTTCATCCGGCAACTGAAGTACGAGGACTACTATCTGCGCCGCGACCTGCCGGCCACGGCACGCCCCTACCGTGACGACCTTCACACCGCCGCGCCGGGCGCGGTGCCAGCCGAGTGAGAACAGCATGCCCTGGATTGACGCCATCCCCACCGACGAGATCGACGACGAAGACGTGATGCGCTGGGATCACGGCGGGCGCACCTACGCGATCTACCGCAGCCCGGATGACAAGTTCTATGCCACGGACGGGCTGTGCACGCATGAGAACGTGCATCTGGCGGGCGGGCTGGTGATGGATCACCTGATCGAATGCCCGAAACACAACGGACAGTTCGACTACCGCACCGGCGCGGCTGTGCGCGCGCCGGTTTGCGTGAACCTGAAGACCTATCGGGTGAAGGTGGAAGGCGACCGCGTGTTTGTCGAGGTGCCGTGATGTTCGGTCCGTCCAAGCAGCACACGGTGGCATCGCTGCGGGCGAACCGGGGCGCGCACCCGTACGCCATGCTGCGGGTCGAGACGCTGGACGAGGCGGCGGCAGCCGAGGCAGCGGGGGTGGAGTTGCTGTCGGTGCCGCCCGCCATGGTGATGGATGCGCGGTTCCGGCAGGTGGCGCCGCGCGCCTTTGCCTTTCCGGGCGACAATTTCTACGAAATCGGCGGGCCCGACGATTTCCTGCGCTGGGCGCTGCCTTTGTACAAGCACGGCGCGGACGCGGTGTATTGTTCGGGGTCGCTGGCCACGGTGCGGCTTCTGGCGGATCATGCGATTCCGGTCTGCGGGCATGTCGGGCTTATCCCGTCGAAGCGGACGTGGACGGGCGGGTTCCGGGCGGTGGGCAAGTCGCTGGATCAGGCGAAGTGGATCTGGGAGGCCTGCGTGGCGCTGGAGGAGGCCGGGGCCTTTGCCGCCGAGATCGAGGTGGTGCCTGCGCCGATCACGGCCGCGATTGCGGCGAAGACCGGGTTGTTTCTGGTGTCGATGGGGGCGGGGGCCGGGGGCCATGCGCAGTACCTGTTCGGCGATGATGTGCTGGGCCAGAACCGCGGGCATATCCCGCGCCATGCCAAGGTCTATGCCAACTTCGCCGCTGAATATGACCGGCTGCAGGCGATGCGGGTGCAGGCGATGGCGGCCTTTGTGGCGGATGTGCATGCCGGCGCCTATCCTTCGGCCCCCTATCTGGTGCAGGCCGGGGCCGAGGTGGCGGCGGAGTTCGCCGATTGGTTGAAGGGGCAGTAGATGGAACTGGGCGTCGGGCTGATCGGCACGGGGTTCATGGGCAAGGCGCATGCGCTGGCCTACCGCAACGTGCGCGCGGTGATGGGCGATGTGCCGGAGGTGCGGCTGGTGGCGCTGGCCGACACGCCTGTTGACAAGGCTGTGGCGATGGCCGCGCAATTCGGCTTTGCGCGGGGGACGGGGGACTGGCGGTCGGTGGTGGACGACCCGGGCGTTCAGATCGTCAGCATCACCACGCCCAACGGCATGCACCGCGAGATGGCCTGCGCGGCGCTGGTGGCGGGCAAGCATGTGTGGTGCGAAAAGCCGATGGCGCTGACGCTGGAGGATGCGCGCGCGATGGCGGCGGCGGCGGGCGCACAGAAGACGCAGCTGGGCTACAACTACATCCACAACCCGGCGTTCATCCATGCCTGCCGGCTGGTGGCCGCTGGCGAGATCGGGCGGGTGGTGCAACTGCGCGGCTGGGTCGATGAGGACTATCAGGCCGACCCCGACCTGCCCTGGACCTGGCGCGCGCGCATCGCCGAAGCCGGGCTGGGCGCGCTGGGCGACATCGGCTGCCACCTGATTTCGCTGCTGACGGCGCTGGCGGGGCCCTTGGACAGCGTACTGGGCGAGATCGAGACGATCCACCGCACGCGGCCGCTGCCCGACGGCTCGGGTGCAGCGCCGGTCGAGAATGAGGACGTCGCGAATGCGCTCCTGACCTTTGCCAGCGGGGTGAAGGGCGTCTTCACCGCCTCGCGCAGCGCGTGGGGCCGCAAAAGCCGCCTTGGGTTCGAGGTGCATGGCACGACAGGCATGGTGGTGTTCGATCAGGAACGGATGAACGAGCTGCAACTGTACCAGAACCGCGGGCCGAAGGCGGTGCAGGGCTTTACCACCATCCTGACCTCGCCCGAGCATCCGCCCTACGGCGCCTTCTGCCCGGCACCGGGGCACCAGTTGGGCTTCAACGACCAGAAGGTGATCGAACTGGCCGGGTTCCTGCGCGCCATCCGCGACGACGCGCGCCCGCCCGTCGATTTTGCTGCGGGGCTGGAGATCGAGAAGGCGATCCATGCCATTGCGCGGTCGTCGCGTGAGGGGCGGCGGGTGCAGCTGGCCGAGATGTAGCGCCGCGCGGGCCTAGTCGGGCTTCACCACCCGCGCCAGCGCAAGAACCGACACCCGTGCGGCCCCCGCGGCCATGAGCGCCTCGGCCGCGGCGGCCAGGGTGGCGCCCGAGGTCATCACGTCATCCACCACCAGCACATGGCGGCCCGCTGCGCTGCGCCGCGGATGCACACGCACGGCGCCCTGCATGTTGGCAAACCGCGCCTCGCGCGAGCGGCCTTCCTGCGAGGGGGTGCCGCGGGGGCGTTGCAAGAGGTCGGGGACATGGTCGAGCCCGGCCAGCCGGGCCAGCGCCCCGGACAGAAGCGCCGACTGGTTGTAGCGACGACGGATCAGCCGCCACCAGTGCAGCGGCACTGGCGCCACCACCATGCCGGGCTCCAGCAGGGGCAGGGCCGCGCGGTGCAGCCAGCGCGCGGCGGCAGGGGCAAGATCCAGCCGGTCGCCATGTTTCAGCGACAGCACAAGGTGGCGCGCGTTGCCTTCATACAGCAGCGCCGCCCGCCCACGCGCCCAGGGGCGCGCTACGCGCAGGCAGTCATCGCAATGCACGGCATGGCCCGGGTCCTGCCCCGGCAGGGGGACGCCACAGGTGTCGCACACCAGCCCGCGGGCGAAGGGCGTGTCGCGCCAGCAGTCGGGGCAGAGCGCGTGTTCTTCGGTGACGCGCGCGTCGCAGGTCAGGCAGGTGGGTGGATAGACCAGCCGGATGGCCAGGCGCGCAACGTCGGCTTGCAAACCCATTGCTTTCCCCCCTAAGGCCATGCGCATGACCGCGCCCCCCCGCCTGACCGACCGAACCGCCCTGCTGCGCCACCGCGCCCGCGCCGCCCGCAACTCGGCCCTGTTCCTGCATGACGAAGTGGTGGCCGAGGTGCAGGAGAGACTCACCGAGGTTAACAGGACGTTTACGGATGTGGCGGTGGTGACGGGGTGGCCGGCGCCCTGGGGGGTGTTTGCGGGTGCCAAGGTGGTGGCGGATGCCGAGGTGCTGGACCTGCAACCAGGCGCGCACGACCTTGTGATCCACGCCCTTGCGCTGCACTGGGCGGATGATCCGGTGGGGCAGATCGTGCAATGCGCGCGGGCGTTGCGGCCGGATGGGCTGTTCATGGCGGCACTCTTCGGGGGACGGACGCTGCACGAGTTGCGCGCCTGTCTGGCCGAGGCCGAAGTGGCGGTGACGGGTGGCCTGTCGCCGCGGGTGCTGCCGATGGGGGACATCCGCGATCTGGGCGGGCTGCCGGGGCGGGCGGGGCTGGCGCTGCCGGTGGCGGATTCGGTCGTGCGATTGGTGCGTTACCGCGGCATGGCGCATCTGATGGCCGACCTGCGCGCGATGGGCGAGACGAATGCGCTGGACGGGCGGCTGCGGCGGTTCACCCGGCGGGCGGTGCTGGCGGAGGCGGCGGAGCGGTACCAGGCGGCCTATGCGGGTGACGACGGGCGCGTTCCGGCCACCTTCGAGGTGGTGTTCCTGACCGCCTGGGCGCCCCACTCCGGCCAGCAGAAACCGCTGCGCCCCGGCAGTGCGGTGGCGCGGCTGGCCGATGTGCTGCAGGCCGACGAGCACAGGTTGCCGCGGGATGGTTGACCCCGACCGTACAACCCTTATGTCCGATGGAAATCCGCCCGATGCGAAAGCCGCGATGATGCTGGATACCAAACCCGGACAGGCCCGCGCGAAGCCCGCGCCCGACCCGGCCGTGCCCGGCCGCGGCCGGCTGGCCCATGCCCCCGCCGACCACCCCGCCGTGCGCGAGCCGCGCATCGGCGTCCTGCTGGCCAACCTCGGCACGCCCGACGGGTACGACTACTGGTCGATGCGGCGGTACCTGGGCGAGTTCCTGTCGGACAAGCGGGTGATCGACTATTCCGACTGGCTGTGGCAGCCGCTACTGCAGCTGGTGATCCTGTCGAAGCGGCCGTTCACCAGCGGGGCCAACTACAAGCTGATCTGGAACCACGAGCGCAACGAAAGCCCGCTGATGACGATCACCAAGGCGCAGACGGCAAGGCTGGCCGAGGTGCTGCACGAACGGCACGGCAACCGGGTGATGGTTGATTTCTGCATGCGCTACGGCAATCCCTCGACCGCGTCGAAGGTGCGTGCGATGGTCGAGGCCGGGTGCGAGAAGGTGCTGTTCTTCCCGCTGTACCCGCACTACGCGGGGGCGACCAGCGCCACGGCGAACGACGAGTTCTTCCGCGCCATGATGAAGGAAAAGCGCCAGCCTGCGGTGCGGACGGTGCCCGAGTATTTTGACCACCCGCTGTACATCGAGGCGCTGGCGCAGTCGGTCGAGCGTGCCTATGCCGGGCTGGACCATTTGCCCGACGTGCTGGTGGCCAGCTATCACGGGATGCCGAAGCGGTATCTGGAATCGGGTGACCCGTACCACTGCCAGTGCGCCAAGACTTCGCGCCTGCTGCGCGAACGGCTGGGCTGGGCGAAGGGGTCGATCGACACCACGTTCCAGTCGGTCTTTGGGCCCGAGGAGTGGCTGAAGCCCTACACGGTGGAACATGTGGCGGAACTGGCCAGGCAGGGCAAGAAGCGCATCGCGGTGATGGCGCCGGCCTTCAGCGCCGATTGCATCGAGACGCTGGAAGAGATCAACGGCGAGATCCGCGAGGCGTTCGAGCATGCCGGGGGCGAAAGTTTCACCTACATCCCCTGCCTGAACGACGACGACGCGCATATCGCGGCACTGTCGGCGGTGGTCGAGGAGAATCTGGCGGGCTGGCTGCGCTAGGCAAGGCGACGCAACCGGCGCAGGGCAATGTTGCCAAGCGCGGTGCCCACCATGCTGGCGAAGGTCGCCATGAGGCCGGCAAGTCCCGCCAGCAGCGCCGCCGCCTCGTCACCCAGCCGCAGCCCGGCGCGCAGGAAGCGCGACTTGCCCAAGAGTTCCATCTGGCCCACCACGCGCGGCCCGACGGCCTGTGCGGCATCGGCAATGCGACGGGCGTCGGTGGCATCGTCGATATGGCGCATCAGGTGCAGGGTGCGGGTGGCATCCAGCGCGCCCGCGGTGCGCGCCAGGTCGGCACCGATGGCCGCCACCGGAGCCAGCACGTCGGGGCGGATCAGGCGGGCGATGTCGGGGTCGGTCAGGGTGTTCAGGCGGAACACCTCGTCCCACACCACTCCTTGCCGGGCGGCATCGGCCAGCGTGGCGGTCAGGCGGGGCGACACAAGATCCATCCGCCGCGCCACCTTCAGCGCCCCCGCCCCCGCCTTGACCGAGGCCGAGGAGCCGCCCGAGGCGAGGATGGCGGCGGTGGCGCCCAGGCCCACCAGCGACAGCGCAAGGTCGATCTCGTCCACCTGGCCGCCGGTGGCCGCCGCGACTCCGGCGCGGCCCACCCCCAGCACGTCGCCGACAGGGGTGATGGCGACCGGTGCCTGGCACAGGACGGCGTTCGACAGCGAGCAGGACGCAGGGTCGATGACGCATTCGCCGCAGCGGGTGGCGCGCGAGGTCCAGCTGTCATCTTCGGCCCAGATCGCGGCACGCCGCTCGGTCAGGGCGGGGGGCAGGGCGATGCCGCGTTCGGTGGCGATCTGCTCGACGGCGTCGATCGCCAGCCAGTTGCGCGGGTCTTCCGCCAGCAGCGCGTCCAGACGCGCGGCAATGGCCTCGGGCGTGGCGGCGCTGGCGGTGGCACGGTCCAGTGCTGCGGCCAGCGCCTGCCCCTGCAGTTCGATCACCGGGCGCAGGGCCGGGTTCTGCGTGATGTGCCAGCCCGACCACAGCGTGGCGCACAGTGAGGCGACCAGCACCAGCGACAGGATCGCCCGGGCCAGCCCGCGGATCATCCGCGGCGCGAGCGGATCATGCCGATGATGCGGTAGACGTCTTCCAGCACCGGCCGGGCCAGCGCATCAGCCCGCTCGGCGCCTTCACCCAGGATTCGGTCGATCTGGGCTGGGTCCTGCATCAGCCGGGTCATGCGGTCGGTGATGGGCGACAGTTTCGCCACGGCAAGGTCTGCCAGCGCGGGCTTGAAGCGGCCGAACTGCGCGCCTGCGTATTCGGCCATCACCTGTTCCGGCGTCTGGCCTGCCAGTGCGGCGTAGATGTTCACCAGATTGCGCGCCTCGGGCCGGTCTTTCAGCCCGTCCAGGCTGTCGGGCAGCGGTTCGGGGTCGGTCTTGGCCTTGCGGATTTTCTGCGAAATCTGGTCGGGTGTGTCGGTCAGGTTGATGCGGCTTTGATCCGACGGGTCGGACTTCGACATCTTCTTCGTGCCGTCGCGCAGGGACATGACCCGCGTCGCGGCACCTTCGATGACGGGTTCCACCACGGGGAAGAAGTTCACCCCGTAGTCGTTGTTGAACTTGATGGCGATGTCGCGCGCAAGCTCCAGGTGCTGGCGCTGGTCCTCGCCCACAGGCACCATGGTGGCCTTGTAGGCCAGGATGTCGGCCGCCATCAGTGCGGGATAGGCAAACAGGCCCAGCGAGGCGGCCTCGGCGTTCTTGCCGGCCTTGTCCTTCCACTGGGTCATCCGCCCCATCCAGCCCATGCGGGCCACGCAGTTGAAAATCCAGCCCAGTTCCACATGGGCCGAGACCTGCGACTGGTTGAAGAAGATCGAGCGCGCAGGGTCGATTCCGGCCGCCAGAAAGCCCGCGGCCGCCTCGCGCGTGGCGTGGCGCAGCTTCCCGGGGTCTTGCCAGACGGTGATCGCGTGCATGTCGACCACGCAGTAGACGGTCTCAATGCCCTCGTCCTGCTTGTCCACGAACCGCTTCAGCGCGCCCAGGTAGTTGCCCAGCGTCAGGCCGCCCGAGGGCTGGATGCCCGAGAAGATGCGGGGAGAGAAGGCGGACATCGGTGTGCTCCGGCTGGAAATTCAGGCTGGTTGGGCTTAGCTGCTGGGGACAGAGGGGTCAATCCGGCCCGCTGCCCGGCTTTGGGGATGCCTTATGGACCGCGACTTCAATGCGCCGCCGCTGAACCCGCTGCCGCCCGTGGTGTGGCTTCTGGCGCTGCCGCTGATTGCCATGGAGGTGGCGCTGCAACTGGGCGCCCGCGGCTTTGGCGGGGCCGGGGGGGCGGGCTGGCGGCTGGAGGCGGTGCAGCGGCTGGCGTTTTCACCCGAGTATCTGCGGCGCATGTGGGCGGCGGACCAGTGGCCGATGGACGGGCTGATGCGGCTGGTCAGTTACGTGCTGGTGCACACCAGTTTCGTGCACTTCATCTTCGTTCTGGTGTTCCTGCTGGCCTTGGGCAAGTTCGTGGGCGAGGTCTATCGCTGGTGGGCGGTGGTGGCCGTGGTGCTGCTGTCGGCGGCGGTGGGGGCGGTGGTCTATGCGGCGCTGCCGTTCACCGAAGCGGCGCTGATCGGCGGATATCCGGCGGTTTACGGGCTGATCGGTGCCTTCACCTTCATGCTGTGGGTGCGGCTGGCCATGACGGGGGGAAACCCGGCACGGGCCTTCACGCTGATCGCGTTCCTCTTGGGCACGCAGCTGCTGTTCGGGGTGCTGTTCGGGGGTGGAACCGAATGGATTGCCGACTTTGCAGGATTCGCCACGGGATTCCTGCTGTCCTTCGTGGTCAGCCCCGGCGGCTGGGCGCGGGTGATGGCGAAGGTGCGCAACCGGTAGGGCGCCGCACAATTTTCTTGAAGCAAGAAAATTGCAAATTCCTTGCTTCAAGGAATTTGGGGCGCGGCGCTCAGCGGTTTCGCCGCAGCGCCGCGCGGAACTCGGACATGCGGAAGGCGCCCAGCGCGAAACCGGCGGCGAAGTAGCTGGCGATGCCTGCGCCCACCAGGGCGGCCAGCGCGCCGTAGCGCAGGGTGGGGGTGGCAAGGGCTGCGTCCAGCGCCCAGGACAGCCCGCCCAGCACCGCGGCCATCACGGCCACGGCGGCCAGGATGCGCGGCAGGCGGCTGCGCAGGCGGGTGTCGAAGGCGGCCTCGGGCCCCATCGCGCGGGCGCCGCGCCACAGCTGCCACGCCATGCCCCAGGCCGACACGGTCAGCGACACCGCAGCGGCCATGTAACCCAGGAGCGGCATCAGGGCGACGGCCAGCACCGCGTTCACCACCATCGACACCACGGCAAAGCGGAACGGGCTGCGGGTGTCTTCGCGGGCATAGTAGAGCGGCTGGAACACCTTGTGCAGCACGAAGGCGGGCAGGCCCGCGCCATAGGCGGCCAGGGCCGCGGCCGTGGCGGCGGCATCGGCCACGGTGAAGGCGCCGCGCTGGTACAGCACCTGACACAGCGGCCCGGCAATCACGATCAGGGCCGCGGCAGCGGGCAGCGTCAGCGCCAGCGCGAATTCGGTGCCGCGGTTGAAGCTGTCCTGCCCGCCTTGCGCATCGCCCGCGCGCAGGCGGCGGGCAAGGTCGGGCAGCAGGACGGTACCGATGGCGATGCCGACGACGCCAAGGGGAAGCTGGTACAGCCGGTCGGCATAGGCGAGCCAGGCCACGGCGCCTTCGGTAAAGCTGGCAACCTGACGGCCGACCAGCAGGTTCACCTGCACCACGCCGCCTGCCAGCACGGCGGGGCCGGCGATGAGGGCAAGGTGTTTCAGTTCCGGGGTCAGGCGGGGCCGGCGCAGGCCGAAGCGGATGCCCATCCGCCGCGCCGACCACCAGGTGAAGGCGAACTGCGCGACGCCCGTCACCGGCACGGTCCAGGCCAGCGTCAGGCCCTGATCCCAGCCGAACCTGTCGGCCAGCAACATGGCTGCGATGAACAGCAGGTTCATCAGCACCGGCACGAAGGAGGCCTCGGTGAACCGGCCATGCGCGTTCAGCACGCCCGAGATCAGCGCCACCAGCGAGATGAACAGGATGTAGCAGAATCCGATGCGGCCATAGAGAACGGCCAGGTCGAACCGTGCATCGCCCGCAAAGCCCGAAGCCATGGCCCAGACAAGCCACGGCATGGCCAGTGTGCCGAGGATCGAGAAGACGAACAGCAGCCCCGCCATGCCGCTGAAGGCATCGCGGGCAAAGGCGTTCGCATCCTCGCCGCCTTCCAGCCGTTTGGCATACATGGGCACGAAGGCCATGTTGAAGGCGCCCTCGGCAAAGAAGCGGCGGAACATGTTGGGCAGCGAGAAAGCCACCAGAAAGGCCTCGGCTGCCGGGCCCGCGCCCAGGTAGGCGGCCATCATCACGTCGCGCGCAAAGCCCGCCCCGCGCGACAAGAGCGTCCACCCCCCGACGGTGAGGACAGAGGAGATCAGCCGGATGGGCTTCATCCGGCGGCCCGTTCGGCGCCTTCGGCGATGGCCGTGCGCAGGCGTTTTTCCAGCGCTTCCTGCCGGTGCTTCTGGTACAGCTTCAGCCCGAACATGTCCTTGACGTAGAAGGTATCCACCGCCTGCGCGCCATAGGTCGCGATCACTGCGCTGGCGATGTAGACATGCGCCGAGGCCAGCGCGCGCGTCAGGTCGTACAAGAGGCCGGGCCGGTCGCGCGTGTCCACTTCGATGATCGTATAGATTTCGGACCCGTCATTGTCGAAGGTGATGTGGGTGGGAAAGCGGAATTCGCGTTCGCGCTTCTTCACGCGGTCGCGGTCGCGGAAGGCATCGCGCGCGACGATCTCTCCTTTCAGCGTGCGCTGGATCACGCTGCGCAGGCGGGGCAGGCGGGCAATGTCATAGGGCCTGCCCTCGGCATCCTGAATCCAGAACACCGCGGTCGCATAGCCGTCTTTCGAGGTGTAGGTGCGGGCGTCCACGATGTTGGCGCCTGAAAGGGCCAGTGCGCCGGCCAGCCGCGAGAAGATGCCGGGGTGGTCGGCCAGGGCAAAGGCCGCGCGGGTGGCGTCGCGGTCGGCGTCGGGGTGCAGGTCGATGCGGATTTCCGCCTCGCCCAGACCGCGCAACAGGCGGGCGAACACCTCTTGCGTCTCGGCCGGAAGGCCCTGCCAGTAGGGGGCGTAATGGCGGCCCAGCTCGGCGTCGATGGCGGCCTGCGGCCAGTCCTTCAGCCGGGCGGCAAGGGCGCGCTTGGCCTCGTCCTCGCGCTGCTCGCGGTTCACCGCCTCGAGCCCGCCTTCCAGCGCATCCGCGGTGTCGCGGTACAGCTTGCGCAGCAGCATGGCCTTCCAGTTGTTCCAGGTGTTCGGGCCGACCCCGCGGATGTCGCAGACCGTCAGCACCGTCAGCAGGTCCAGCCGCTTTTTCGTCTTCACCGCCTTGGCAAAGTCGCGCACCGTGCGGGGATCGCTGATGTCGCGCTTCTGCGCGATGTCGGACATCAAGAGGTGATGGCGCACCAGCCATTCCACGGTTTCGGCTTCCTCGGGCTCCAGCCCCAGCCGGGGCGCCACCCGGCGGGCGATCTGCGCGCCCAGGATGGAATGGTCCTCCGGGCGGCCCTTGCCGATGTCGTGCAGCAGCAGCGCCACATACAGCACCCGCCGGTTCACGCCCGCCTTCAGGATGGACGAGGACAGCGGAAGGTCCTCGACCAGTTCCCCCTTCTCGATCTGCGCCAGGCAGCGGATGGTCTGGATGATGTGCTCGTCCACCGTGTAGTGGTGGTAGACGTTGAACTGCATCATCGCCACGACCGGCTCGAACTCGGGCACGAAGGCCGAGAGCACGCCCAGCTCGTTCATCCGCCGCAGCGCGCGTTCAGGGTTTCCGTGGGCCAGCATGAGGTCCAGGAAAAGGCGCGCGGCTTCGGGGTTGGTGCGCATCTCTTCGTCGATGAGATTCAGGTTGGCGGTGACAAGGCGCATCACGTTGGGGTGCAGAAGGTACCCCGACCGCAGGCCTTCCTCGAACACGCGCAGAAGGTTCAGCTTGTCGGTCAGGAAAGCGGCCGGTTCGGCCACGTCAAGCCGCCCCTGGATCACCTTGAAGCCCGGGCGCACCGGCACGCGGCGGCGGAACAGGCCCGCGATCCGTGCCTCGCCCTTCACGTGCCGTGCTTCCAGCCCGGTCAGGAAGATACGCGTCAGTTCGCCCACCTTGGTGGCATGGCGGAAGTAGTCCTGCATGAAGTGCTCGACCGCCCGCCGCCCCCCCGCATCGCGGTAACCCATGCGCGCGGCCACCTCGACCTGCACGTCGAAGGTCAGCTGGTCCATGGCGCGGCCCGCGATCAGGTGCAGGTGGCAGCGCACGCACCACAGGAAATCCTCGGCCCGGGCGAAGGTTTCGTATTCCTCGCGGCCGAACAGGCCCGCGGCCACCAGACCTTGCGGGGTTTCCACCCGGTTCAGGTACTTGCCGATCCAGTACAGCGTCTGCAGGTCACGCAGGCCGCCCTTGCCTTCCTTGATGTTGGGCTCCAGCACATAGCGCTGCCCGCCCTGACGTTTGTGACGCTCGGCGCGCTCGGCCAGCTTGGCCTCGATGAACTGCGGCCCGGTGGCGCGGAACAGGTCGCTCCACAGCCTTTCGGCCAGTTCGTCGGCCAGCGGGCGGTGGCCTGCAAGGAACCGGTGTTCCAGAAGCGCCGTGCGCACGGTGATGTCGTCGCGTGCGGCCTTCACGCATTCCTTCACGGTACGGCTGGCATGGCCGACCTTCAGCTTCAGGTCCCACAGTGTGTAGAGCATGGTCTCGATCACGCTTTCGGCCCAGGGCGTGATCTTCCACGGTGACAGGAACAGAAGGTCCACGTCGGAATGCGGCGCCATCTCGGCCCGGCCATAGCCGCCCACGGCCAAAAGCGCGATGCGTTCCGCCTCGGTGGGTGTGGGGGTGGGATGGGCCAGGGTGGTGGCGACGGCGAGGACGGCGGTGATGACGCCATCCATCAGGAGCGCCTCGGCGGCGATCATGGCGCGGGCTTCGTGCGGGCGGGCGGCAAAGGCGGCAGCCAGCCGGTCGCGCGCCTGCTGGCGGGCCACCGACAGGTGGCGCACGACCACGGCGCGGCCCTGGGCCGAGGCGGCGTCCTGCCTGGCCGCGCGCAGGTCCTGCGCAATGGCGGCCACCAGAGCGGGACCGTCGAACAGATCTTGCGCCGGGATCAGCGGGGAAACGGGAACCGGGGCCGGGTCAGAGCCCGGCACCGCCAAAGCTGCGGGGCGCGGGGTCAATCACCACCACCTGGCTGTTCTGGACCTGCGCGATGGCGAGGCCGCGTTCGTTGGTGCCGTCGGCGCGCAGCCGGAAGATGCCGGTCACCCCGGCAAACCCGGCGCCCTGGGTGAGTGAACCCGGCGACAGGTCGCGCCCGTTGCGCACGAGCGCGCCGATGGCGGCGATGCCGTCATAGGCCAGGCCCGAAATCGGGTGCGGCGCTTCGCCATAGGCCGCCTGGTAGCGGGTCTGGTACTGGGCATAGAGGCCGGGGTCGGGCAACGCGAACCAGCCGCCCTGCACGCCCGGCAAGGCCAGCGTGGCCGCCGGAATGTCCCACCGGGTCAGGCCGATGTACCGCGTGGTTGCGGGCGGCAGGCCGTTCTCCGACAGAAGCTGCGTGATCAGCGGCAGGGCCCCCGCACTGTCGGCGGTCAGGAACAGGCCGGTTGCGCCGTTCGCCTTGGCCGCCGAAACGATGACCGGCGCCGCCGAAACGATGCCGTTCTGGCTGAATTCATAGCCCTGCGAGGTGACCACGGAGCCGCCTGCGCCGCGCACCCCTGCCTCGATCGCCGCACGCCCGATCTCTCCGGCCGGGGTGCGGTCATAGGCCACGGCGATGCGGCCCGCCCCGTTGCGCACGGCATGGCGAGCCAGACGGGATGCCGTGTTGGCGAAGGTTGGCCCGAGGATGAACACGTTGCCGCCGGCGATGTCGGGGTTGTTCGAGAACGACAGCACCGACACGCCGCGCGGCGCCACCGCCACGCCCACCGCGTTCGCCTCTTGCGCATAGACGGGGCCCAGGATGATGGCAGCGCCTTCATCCACCGCCCGGATGGCCATGGCCTGCGCCGTGCCGGGGCTGCCGCCGGTCTGGTACACGCGCAGGTCAATCTGCGCGGCGCCGCCGAGGTCGGCGATGGCCTGCCGCGCGGCGTTGGCCAGCGACCGTGCCAGCACCTCGTCATTGGCCGATCCGCCGCCGGGGACCAGAAGTGCGACGGGCACCGGCTGGCCGGGCCGTACGGCCGGGCCGCCACCCGTGGTGAGAGTGGTGCAGGCGGCCAGTGCGGCGACCGAGAGAAACGCGCTGGCGCGCCGGAACGTCTTGCCGACGCGGGAGAGGAACGACAACATGCGGATCACGTTCTGATGGAGACGGTGCTGCCGCAAGACTAGGCGCATCGCGGGACGAAGTAAACTTGCGAGGGCGGGACGTGGGCGAAACGCGCGCATCGGTGGGGGGCGGCGCGGCATGGCCGCGCGTGGTGCTGGAGCCGGGGCTGCACCTGGTGGCCACGCCCATTGGCGCTGCGCGCGACATCACGTTGCGCGCGCTGGACATCCTTGCCTCGGCCGAGGTGCTGGCGGCCGAGGACACGCGCAGCCTGCGCCACCTGATGGAAATCCACGGCATTCCGCTGGCCGGGCGGCCGCTTCTGGCCTACCACGACCACAATGGCGCCGCGATGCGCCCCCGCCTGATGGCGGCCCTGGCCGAGGGCAGGTCGGTCGCCTATGCCTCGGAAGCCGGCACGCCGCTGATCGCCGACCCCGGGTTCCAGCTGGTGCGCAGCGCATTGGCCGAGGGCCGCAAGGTGCGCGCCGCCCCCGGCCCCTCGGCCGTGCTGGCCGCGCTGACCGTGGCCGGCCTGCCGACCGACCGCTTCCTGTTTGCAGGCTTTGCCCCGGCCACGGCCGGGGCGCGGCGCAGCTTTCTGGCCGGCCTGGCCGACGCCGGGGCCACGGTGGTGCTGTACGAATCGCCGAAACGGATTCACCGAATCTTGGGGGAATTGGTGGAAAGCTTCGGAGCGGACCGGCAGGCGGCAGTCTGCCGGGAACTGACCAAGCGATTCGAAGAGGTGCGGCGCGGCACGTTGGTGGAACTGGCCATGGGTCTGGCGGGGCAAGAGATGAAGGGTGAAGTGGTGCTGCTGATCGACCGGGCCGAAGCGGCGGTGGCGGATGGCGATACGCTGGACGCTGCGTTGCGCATTGCGCTGGCTGCCATGCCGGTCAGCGCCGCCGCGGCCGAGGTTGCGCAGCGTCTGGGGCTGCCGCGCCGCCAGGTCTATCAGCGGGCGCTGGCCCTTTCGGCGGAGGACTGATGGGCGGGAAGGTGTCATATCTGTCGGGTCTTGCGGCCGAGGACGCGGTGGCGCGCCACTATGCGCGGGGTGGCCATGTGGTGGCGGCCCGGCGCTGGCGCGGCGAGGGGGGCGAGATCGACCTTGTGGCGCGCGACGGTGCCGAGGTGGTGTTCATCGAGGTGAAGGCCGCGCGCACCCATGCCGAGGCCGTGCAGCGGGTGACGCCTGCCCAGTCACGCCGGATCATGGCCGCGGCCGAAGAGTTCGTGGGCGGCGAACCCCGCGGGTCGCTGACCCCGATGCGGTTCGATGTGGCGCTGGTTGATGCCTTGGGTCGCATCGACATCATTCCCAACGCCTTCGCGGCCTGACACCGCGGGGCTGGCGGGCAGCCGTTGCATCGCCGCCCCGCCTGCGCCATGTCAGGCGCAGCACAAGGCGGAGGATGCCATGCCCCTGAAGGTCGCCCTGCAGATGGACCCCATCGGGTCGGTGAACATCGACGCCGACAGCACGTTCCGCATCGCGCTGGAGGCGCAGGCGCGGGGACATGCGCTGTTCTTCTACACGCCCGACCGGCTGGCGTTCCGCGAGGGGCGGGTGATCGCGCGCGGCTGGCCGGTGGAACTGCGGCGGGTGAAGGGCGACCATGTTACCTACGGTGCTGAAACCGAAGTCGATCTGGCGGACTGGGATGTGGTGTGGCTGCGGCAGGACCCGCCGTTCGACATGGCCTATATCACCACCACACACCTGTTGGAGATCATCCACCCGAAGACGCTGGTGGTGAACGACCCGTTCTGGGTGCGCAATTCGCCCGAGAAACTGCTGGTGCTGCGGTTCCCCGACCTGACACCGCCCACGCTGGTGGCGCGCGACCTGGCGACGATCCGGGCCTTCAAGGCGGTGCATGGCGACGTGATCCTGAAGCCGCTGTACGGCAACGGCGGTGCGGGGGTGTTCCGGCTGGACGCACAGGACCGCAATCTTTCGTCCCTGTACGAGTTGTTCACCGGCTTTTCGCGCGAGCCGCTGATCGTGCAGAAGTATCTGCCCGCCGTGGTGAAGGGCGACAAACGGGTGATCCTGGTGGACGGCGAGGCGGTGGGCGCCATCAACCGGGTGCCGCAAGCGGGCGAGACGCGGTCGAACCTGCATGTGGGCGGTCGGGCCGAGCCGGTGGCGCTGACTGACCGGGACCGCGAGATCTGCGCGAAGATCGGACCGGTGCTGCGCGACAAGGGGCAGGTGTTTGTGGGCATCGACGTGATCGGCGACTGGCTGACCGAGATCAACGTGACCTCGCCCACCGGTATCCAGGAACTGGAGCGGTTCGACGGGGTGAATGCCGCGGCGCGCATGTGGGTGGCGATCGAGGCGAAACGGGCGTGAGCCTGCGGCTGCGCCTGCTGAACGCGGTGTTGCGCGCCACGGTGAAGCCGCGGCTGGCGCGGCTGGCCGACCCGGCCGTGGCGCGGCGGGAGTTCGAGCTGTTCGGGGCATTCCTGCCCGCACCGCGCGGGGCGCGGATGGGGCAGGATGCGGCGACCGGGCTGCCGGTGGCGGGCGGGCCGCTGGCGGGGCAGGCGGTGCTGTGGTTTCACGGCGGCGCCTACATTGCCGGGTCGTCGCGCACGCACCGCGGGCTGGCGGGGCGGCTGGCGCTGGCGGCGGGCGTGCCGGTGGTGCTGCCGGACTATCGGCTGGCGCCGGAACATCCGTTGCCCGCGGCGATGCAGGATGCACGGGCTGCCTGGGATGCGCTTGTGGCGGCGGGGCTGCCTGCGGCGGGGATCGTGCTGGGGGGTGACAGCGCCGGGGGCGGGATGGCGCTGTCGCTGCTGGCCGATCTGTGCCGCCAGGGCACGCCGCCCGCGGGCTGCGTCGTGGTGTCGCCGTTTTGCGACCTTACGGGGTCGGGCGCGTCCCTTCGGGCGAATGCCGCGCGCGACCCGATGCTGCCGTCCCACCGGCTGGGCGACCTGCTGGAGTTCATCCTGGGCACCCTGGCGCCCGGGGACCCGCGGGTGTCGCCGCTGTTTGCCAGCTTCCCCGGCTGCCCGCCCGTGCTGATCCAGCACGCGCAAGGCGAGATCCTGCGCGACGATTCGCTGCGCATGGCGGGGCGTCTGCGTGAATTCGGCGCGACGGTGGCGCTGCAGGACTGGCCCGACACGCCGCATGCCTGGCCGGTGTTCGGTGACTGGCTGCCCGAATCGCGCGCGGCGGTGGCGCAGGCGGGGGCCTTCGTGCGCGCCCTTCTGCCACCCGGATCGGCATTGTAGGCCGTTACCTCGCTGCCCCTGCCACATCTGCTTCGGGCACCCCGGGGCGTCATGGTCCCGATCCTTTTCCGGCGGCAGCGGGAGCGGACGACAGGGGATTGCCGGTGACGGCAGAGGATGTTGACGTCCGGCACGGGAAAACCGAGCCCGGTACAGTCAGGCCGGCGCGCCAACCGCCAATGTGGCCGGCGCGCAGTTGCGCCTCTGTGCCTTTTCCCCCTTGCGCCCGGGCGGGAAGGCCCGCCATCTGCGCAAGACATGACATCCGCTGTGCACATTCCCGTCTTCGACGCCCACAACGACCTTCTCTTGCGCCTGTGGAACGCCCCGGGCCACCGCAGGCGCATCTTCGTTCAAGGCGAAGGGCGGGGGCATCTGGACCTGCCGCGGATGCGCGCGGGCGGCTTTGCCGGGGGACTGTTCGCCATTTTCGTGCCGCCCGCTGCCGCTGTCTCGGGTGACCTCGACCGGCTGGAAAAGATGATGGACAGCCCGCCCTATGACGTGCCGCTGCCCGCCGAGGCGCCGCAGCGGCAGGCGCTGGCGGTGGCCGCGGTGCAGGCAGGCGAATTGCTGGGAATGGCGCGCGACGCACCCGACGACTTTGCCATGTGCCGGTCGGTGGCCGAGATCCGCGCGGCGATGGCATCGGGGCGCATTGCGGGCGTGATGCACATGGAGGGCGCCGAGGCCATCGACACCGGGCTGGATGCGCTGCACCTGTTCCACGCCATGGGGCTGCGGTCGCTGGGGCCGGTTTGGTCGCGGCCCAATGCGTTTGGCCACGGTGTGCCGTTCCGGTTTCCTTCATCGCCCGACACAGGGCCGGGGCTGACCGAGGCGGGGCGGCGGCTGGTGGCGGAATGTGCCGGGCTGCGGATGCTGCTGGACGTGAGCCACCTGAACGAGGCCGGGTTCTGGGATGTGGTGAAGTTGGGCGTGGCACCGGTGGTGGCCACGCATTCGAACGCGCATGCCGTGACGCCTTCGTCGCGCAACCTGACGGACCGGCAGCTGGATGCCATCCGCGATTCGGACGGGATGGTGGGGCTGAACTTTGCCACGGTGTTCCTGCGGCCGGACGGGCGGCGGTCCCCCGACATGGGATGGGAGCCGATGCTGCGCCACCTGGACCACCTGATCGGGCGGCTGGGGGAAGGGCGCGTGGGGTTCGGTTCGGACTTCGACGGGGCGACGGTGCCCGCGCCGCTGCGCGATGTGGCGGGGTTGCCCGCGCTGGTGGAAGCGCTGCGCGCGCATGGCTATGGCGAGGCGCTGCTGCAGCGGCTGTGCCATGGCAACTGGCTGGCCGCACTGGCCCGCATTCGCGGCGAGGGCTGACGCGGCAACTGGTTTTTTGGCGTGATCGTGCTAGGCTGCGCGATGAGGACTTTTTCAGGAGCGCATTGGACGTGAGAATCCTGGTTGCGGATGACCACGATCTGGTGCGCGAGGCGATTGCCGCCTTTCTGCTGGCCGAGGGAATGTCTTCGGTCACGACCTGCGCCAATCTGGCCGAGACAGCGGCCGCACTGGACGGTGAACCGCACGATCTGGCCTTGGTCGATTTCAACCTGCCGGGGTTGGAGGGGATGGCAGGCTTCAGTCGGCTGGTCACGCAGGTGGCCCCCACGCCGGTGGCATTGCTGAGCGGATCAACATCTCGCGAGCTGGCGGAAGCCGCGCTGGAACTGGGGGGGCGCGGCTTCGTGCCGAAGAAGATGGCGGCGCGCGCCATGGTTTCTGCGGTGCGGCTGATGGCGCGGGGCGAGAAGTTTGCGCCGATGGGGCTTCTGACATCGGAAATGACGCCGGGCGCGCCGCTGGCGACGCTGACCCCGCGCGAGATGAGCGTGCTGAAGGGCATCTGCGCAGGCAAGTCGAACAAGGAGATCGCCCGCGACCTGGAACTGCAGGAAGTGACAGTGAAGCTGCACGTCAAGACGCTGTCGCGCAAGCTGGAGGCCCGCAACCGGACCCATGCGGCGATGATCGCCAAGGCGGGGGGGCTGGCCTGACGCCAAATTCCTTGAAGCAAGGAATTTGCAAAAGTCTTGTTTCAAGACTTTTGGGGCGCGCCGTCAGACGAACTGTTCCCGGATCAGCCGTTCGTCCAGCCCGTGCCCCGGGTCGAACAGGATGCGGTGGCGCACCGCCGGTTCTGACCGGATCGTCACCGCCACCACGTTGCGCACCGAGCGGCTGTCGGCGTCGGCCATCACCGGGCGCTTGTCGGGTTCCAGCACGTCGAAGCGCACCACCGCCGACTTCGGCAACAGCGCCCCGCGCCAGCGCCGGGGCCGGAAGGCCGCCACGGCCGTCAGTGCCAGCACGTCGGCCCCGATGGGCAGGATGGGCC
Source organism: uncultured Rhodobacterales bacterium (assembly GCA_964559535.1). Taxonomy (GTDB): domain Bacteria; phylum Pseudomonadota; class Alphaproteobacteria; order Rhodobacterales; family Rhodobacteraceae; genus CAZLIC01. Next base: position 2,482 of record CAZLIC010000029.1, on the reverse strand, counting down.
CGTGGGCGGAGTAGTTGTAGGCGGTGGACCCCGCCGGGGTGGCCACCAGCGCACCGTCGCAAACAAGTTCGTCCAGCCGCACCTTGCCGTCGATCGAGATGCGCAGCTTCGCGGCCTGTGGCCCGGCGCGCAGCAGACTGACTTCGTTGATGGCCAGCGCCTGGGCCACGGCGCCGTCGGCGGCTTCGGCGCGCATGGCCAGCGGGTTCAGCACCGCCTCTTCGGCCCGGGCAAGACGGGCCGACAGTCCGCGCGACGCATAGGTGTTCATCAGGAAGCCGACGGTGCCGCAGTTCATGCCATAGACCGGCACATCCAGCGCCTGCACAGAATGCAGCGTGTTCAGCATGAACCCGTCACCGCCCAGCGCCACGATGACCTCTGCGCCGGGCGGTTCGCACTGGCCATAGCGGGCCGACAGGTCGGCCAGCGCCGCTTGGGCCACGGGCGCGGGGCTGGCGACGAATGCGATGCGGCGGCGGGTCACGCGGGGCGCTCCTGTGGCTGCGCGGACTGTCGCCGCCGACCCCGGCAAAGGCAACCCCCGCCGAGGTGGCGCGGGCCCGCGCAACCGCGTCGCTTTCCGCGCTTTCCGTGGCGGCATTGCTGCACTATATGCCCCCGTCACCCCATAGCCCGAGGAGCCCCGCGATGAACGCACCCACTGACACTGCCCACCGCGACCAAGGTTTCTTCAGCGACACGCTTGCCGCCCGCGACCCCGCCATTGCCGCCGCCATGGGGCAGGAGCTGGGCCGCCAGCGCGACGAGATCGAGCTGATTGCGTCGGAGAACATCGTGTCGCGCGCCGTGATGGAGGCGCAGGGTTCGGTGATGACGAACAAGTACGCCGAAGGCTATCCGGGCAAGCGGTACTACGGTGGCTGCCAGTATGTGGACATTGCCGAGAACCTGGCGATCGAGCGGGCCTGCGCGCTGTTCGGCTGCGGGTTTGCCAATGTGCAGCCCAATTCGGGGTCGCAGGCGAACCAGGGGGTTTTCACCGCGCTGCTTGCCCCCGGCGACACCATCCTGGGGATGAGCCTGGATGCCGGCGGCCACCTGACTCATGGGGCGAAACCCAACCAGTCGGGCAAGTGGTTCCATGCGGTGCAGTACGGCGTGCGGCGGCAGGACCTGACCATCGACTATGACCAGATTGCCGCGCTGACGGCCGAGCACAAGCCGAAGATGATCATCGCAGGCGGCAGCGCCATTCCCCGCGTGATCGACTTTGCCAAGATGCGCGAGATTGCCGATACGGTGGGGGCCATCCTGCTGGCCGACGTCGCCCACTTTGCCGGGCTGATCGCGGCGGGCCTGTATCCCAGCCCGTTCCCGCATGCCCATGTGGCCACCACCACCACGCACAAGACACTGCGCGGGCCGCGCGGCGGCATGATCCTGACCAATGACGAGGATATCGCCAAGAAGGTCAACTCGGCCATCTTCCCCGGCATCCAGGGCGGCCCGCTGATGCATGTGATTGCCGCCAAGGCCGTGGCCTTTGGCGAGGCGCTGCGGCCCGAGTTCAAGACCTATCAGGCGCAGGTGATTGCCAATGCGCAGGCGCTGGCGGACCAGCTGATGAAGGGGGGCCTTGATATCGTCACCGGCGGCACCGACTGCCACCTGATGCTGGTGGACCTGCGGCCGAAGGGTGTGAAGGGCAATGCCACCGAGAAGGCGCTGGGGCGTGCGCACATCACCTGCAACAAGAACGGCATCCCGTTCGATACCGAGAAGCCCACGGTGACGTCGGGCGTGCGCCTTGGCACCCCGGCGGGCACCACCCGCGGCTTCGGCGAGGCCGAGTTCCGGCAGATCGGCGACTGGATTGTCGAGGTTGTCGACGGGCTGGCCGCGAACGGCGAGGACGGCAATGCCACGGTCGAGGCCGCGGTGCGCGCCAAGGTGCAGGCGCTGTGCGACCGTTTCCCGATCTATCCGGGGCTCTGACGCCGAAACGCAGGGCGGCGATGTCTGCCCTGCGATCCACCGGTTCGCGCGTGCTGCCCCTGCCTGCCGGTCAGGCCAGCCCGCGCCAGTAGACGAAGGCCACCACCAGCGCGGCGACGATCAGCAGGGTGACCACAGTCGAGGCGCCGAAGTTCACGACGCGGCCAATCCAGCGGTCACCCACCGAGATGGCCGAAAGATGCCGGACGCAGGTGTCGTAGTCGGCCGAGACCTTGCCTTCGTCCAGTTGCAGCAGAAGCTTGGGGTTGTGCGACATGGCCTCGGCCTCGGACAGCCGCAGCGCGGCGTCGCGCACCTTGCGCGGCAGCGCCCGACCGGCGCGTCTGGTCTTGTCGGCCAGCCCGGGCCCGCGTGCGCCCAGTTTCTCCTCGATCAGCGCCGACACGCGGTCGGCCATCTGCTGTACGCTTGCGGCACCCATGTTCGTCCTCCCCGGACTTGGCCCTGTTCTAGGGCCTGTTGAGATTCAACGTGAGTTGATGAGGGCCGCCACCGCGTAGAT
>CAZLIC010000028.1:231-44406 GCA_964559535.1 uncultured Rhodobacterales bacterium | reverse complement strand
GTGGTCCGAACCGGTGCCGCCCTTGCTGCTGAATGTGCTGTGCTTTGGCCTGGGCGGCGCGCTGGGGCTGGGCTGGGCGGCGGCGCAAGGGCGGCTGGGCGTGCTGCGCGCCGTGCCGTGGCGCGTCTATGCCTTCGGCACGGCCGGGCTTTTCGGTTACCACGCGATCTACTTCACCGCCTTCCGGCTGGCCCAAGAGGCCGGGGTGCAGGCGCAGACCGGGCTGATTGCCTACCTGTGGCCGCTGTTCATTGTCCTGCTGTCGGGCCTGCTGCCCGGCGAACGGCTGCGCACCGCGCATGTGGCCGGCGCCGTGGTGGCCTTGGCCGGTGCCGCGCTGATCGTGCTGCGCAACGGCATGGGCGGTGGCAGCGGGGCTGTGCCCGCGCTGGGGCTTGCCTTCCTTTGCGCGCTGACCTGGGCAGGCTATTCGGTGATCTCGCGCCGCCTGGGCAGCGTGCCGACCGAATCGGTCGCGGTGTTCTGCCTGGCCACGGCGGCGCTGTCGCTGCCGCTGCACCTGTGGCTGGAAACCAGCGAATTTCCCACCAACGCAACAGGATGGGCCGCCGTGCTGGCACTGGGTCTTGGCCCCGTGGGCGCCGCCTTCTTCACCTGGGACATCGGCATGAAAAAGGGCGACATCCAGCTTCTGGGCGTCGCCTCTTATGCTGCGCCGCTGCTGTCGACCCTGGCCCTGGTGGCGGCAGGCATTGCGCAAGGCACAGCCCTGCTGGCCGTTGCGGCCGCGCTGATTGCGGGGGGGGCAGCCCTGGCCGCCCGCGCCCCCCGACCCTGAAGGCCCGACCCTGACGTCGGCCGACCTGACGGTCAGGCCTGCGCCAGACGCGCGATCTCCTCTTTCAGGCGCAGTTTCTGCTTCTTCAACTCGTGGATGCGCAGCGCGTCGGAACCGGGCGCACGCTGCTCCTCCTCAACAATCGCAGACAGGTGTTCGTGCTTTTTCCGAAGTTCTGCCAGATGTGCAGCGACGGTCATGCCTACCTCCTTGGGGTTGTTGTCAATGTAACAATAGCATCACAGAGCCCGAGTCGTGTCACGGCAAATCCGCATCGGATTCGCCGGAACCCGGCCGGTCGGCGAAAAGTGCCGCACCGTTGCGCAACACCGCCTGCGCGCCGGGGGTCAGGTCTTCGGCATCGGCGGCATGCCGGGGCGCCGCGTGCAGCACAAACGGCGAAAGCAGCCGCAGCGGCCCGCGCCCCCCCTTCCGCGCCCTCATCACAATGCGGTGCGCATCTCGCCCCGCCCGCGGCACAAGCGGCAGCACCGCAAGCGACCCGAACCGTCCCGCCAAAGCCACCAGCGCATCCGACAGCCGGTCCGCCCCCAGGATCAGCGTCAGCCACCCCTCGGGGTGCAACCGCCGCCGCGCGGCATCCACCCAGCCCGCCAGCGGTGTGGCATCGCCCCGCAGCGCCAGATCGCGGCCTGCATCCGTCGCCGCCGTGCCCGGGCCCCAGTAGGGCGGGTTGGTCACCACGTGATCGAACGCCCGGCGCAGCGGCCGCGGCATGTCGGACACGTCACCCTCATGCACCTCGAACGGCAGGGCGTTGCGGGCGGCATTGGCGCGCGCAAGTGCCGCATAACCCGGCTGCACCTCTACCCCCGCCAGCACAACGCCGGGCACCCGTGCGCCCAGACACAGCGCCACCGCCCCCGCACCGCAGCCCATGTCCAGCACCGTCTCGCCCGCCCGCGCCGGACAGGCCGCCGCCAGCAGCACTGCATCGGTACCCGCCCGGAACCCCGCGGCCGGTTGCCACAGCCGCAGCCGCCCGCCCAGCAGGGCGTCGTCCGTCAGGGCGCCCAGCCCATGCCCCTCGGGCGCCGTCATCGGCCCAGATCAACGCCGTTGTCGGCCAGCACCACGCGCGCCATGAAGAAATCGGCATCGCGCACCATCAGCCGCCGGGGAAACGCACCGATGCCGCCATCCAGCGCGCTCATGTGGACGTCGAACGTGAAGGATTCTATATGCTCGCCCGACAACAGGGCGCTGGCGAACGCGATCACGGTGGGGTCGGTGGTGCGCAACAGCTCTTTCATGGAACCGGGATAAGGGCGCCGTACGGCCCTGTACAGTGTGGAGCGAAAGGTGGACCAGCGCGTGACCCCGCAAGACCGGATGCAGGACTGGCTGGTCGAAGACATGGTCCGCGTGAACGCGCTGATCCGCGACCGCATGGCCAGCCGCCACGCACCGCGCATTCCCGAGGTGTCGGCGCACCTGATCGAGGCGGGGGGCAAGCGGCTGCGGCCCATGCTCACGCTCGCCACGGCGCGGATGCTGGGCTACACGGGCGACGACCATGTGAAGCTGGCGGCCACGGTCGAATTCATCCACACGGCCACCCTGCTGCACGATGACGTGGTCGACGAAAGCCAGCGCCGCCGCGGGCGGCCCACCGCCAACCTCTTGTGGGACAACAAGTCGTCGGTGCTGGTGGGCGACTACCTGTTTGCCCGCAGCTTCCAGCTGATGATCGAAACCGGCAGCCTGCGTGTGCTGGACATCCTGGCCGACGCCAGCGCCACCATTGCCGAGGGCGAGGTGCTGCAGTTGACGGCGGCGCAGAACCTGGCCACCGACGAGGCCATCTACCTGCAGGTGATCCGCGGCAAGACGGCGGCGCTGTTCGCCGCCGCCTGCGAAGTGGGCGGCGTGGTGGCGGGCGCCCCGCAGGTGCAGGTCGACGCCCTGCGCACCTATGGCGACGCGCTGGGCATCGCCTTCCAGATAGCCGATGACCTTCTGGACTATGGCAGCACCGATGCGGTGATCGGAAAGAACACCGGCGACGATTTCCGCGAACGCAAGGTGACGCTGCCGGTGATCAGCGCCGTGGCCCGCGCCACGCCCGAGGAACGCGCCTTCTGGGTGCGGGTGATCGAGAGGGGCGACCAGCAGCCGGGCGACCTGGAACAGGCCCGCGCCCTGATGGTGGCGCATGGCGCCATGGAAGGCGCACGGGCCGAGGCGCTGCGCTGGTCGGCCACCGCCCGCGCCGCGCTGGCCGCCCTGCCCCCCCACCCGCTGCGCAACATGCTGGAAGACCTGTCGGATTTCGTGGCGGCGCGGCTGGTCTAAGTTCCCGGCCGAAGGTCCACCTATGCTTTTGCCTTCCCATGCGGCATTGTCCGACTCGCCCGCAAGTGGCACCATCGACCCATTGCAGCGTCAGCATTGGGGATTGTGGCCATGGCCCTGGGAACAGCCTTCGTTTCAACGATCATGCCGGAAATCGGCACGCGCATCGTGCAAAGCGTCGAGACATCGGCCACCCGCATCGAAACCTTCGACGGCAGTTGGCGCACGGTCTATGAGGGCAGCTTTGCCATCAGCGGGTCGGACAACATCACTGGCACGATCACCAGTGTCACAAAGTTCTTTCAGGACGAAGAACGCTACACGATCACCGGGATGGTGGCGGATGCAGAGGTCGTCTTCACCGCGATTCTCGAAGACTTCAACGAACTGACAGCCGCCGCGCACATGATGCGGCGCGACGACACGCTGCGCGGATCGGCCGAAAGCGACGCGATCTACGGTTTCGCGGACGACGACGTGATCCGCGGCAACGGCGGCAACGAGCAGGCCTTCGGCGGCAAGGGGAGCGACCGCATCTACGGCGGAGCCGACAACGACCATCTGCGCGGCGATGCGGGCAACGACCTGCTTTTCGGCGGCGAAGGCTTTGACGTGCTGACCGGAGGCGACGGCAAGGACAGGGTCGACGGCGGAAGCGGCGACGACGAAGTGGCCGGTGCCGCCGGTGCCGACACCTTTGTCTTCCGCCGTGGCGACGGGTCGGACGAGATCATCGACTTCGCCGAAGGCGTGGACCGCATCGAGATCCGGTCTGGCGCCGACGAATTCGCCGACCTGGTCTTCAGCCTGGGCGGCCGCATCATCTCGTTCGCGGACGTGCAGATCGAACTGCGGCTGTTCGACGGCACCGCCCTGACCGAAGACTCCTTTGTGTTCGTCTGAGGCAAGGCCGCAGCGACCGGCTGCTTCCGCAAACAGAGCCTCCGACGCCACAGCGTTGTTTGACCACCCCAGCGTACCGCAACGCGCGTGACCGTCCAGTGCGTGGCCCCGTGTTATTGCCCTCGTTCCTAGCTGAGGGCCAGGAAAAGCGTAATCCGGGTTGCTCCACACCCGTTCACCCAGCCACCACCACCCGCGTCCCCCACCCTTCGCAGGCTTTCGCCAGCCCCTCCGGCAAAGGCGCATCGGTAAACACCGCATCCAGATCGGCCAGCGAGCAGATGCGGGCGGGGGCGCTGCGGGACAGTTTGGAATGGTCGCAGACCAGCACCTTGCGCCGCGCCTGCCCCAGGATGGCGCGGCTGACCCGCACCTCGCGCAGGTCGAAGTCCAGCAGGTCGCCGTCCGGGTCCAGCGCCGAGGTGCCGATGACCGCGATATCGACCTTGAACTGCTCGAAGAACTGCGTGGTCAACTCGCCGACCAGCCCCCCGTCCGACCGCCGCAGGGCGCCCCCCGCCACCATCACTTCGCAAGAATCGTTGGCCACCAGGATGTTGGCCACGTTCATGTTGTTGGTGATGACGGTGATGTTGCGGTGGCCCACCAGCTCGCGCGCCACCGCTTCGGTGGTGGTGCCCAGGTTCAGGATCAGGCTTGAATTGTCCGGGATTTCCGCCGCACAGGCCCGCGCAATGGCCACCTTTGCCGCCTCGTGCATGCGCCTGCGGGCATCATAGCCGATGTTGGCCACCCCCTGCCGCGCCACTGCCCCGCCATGCACCCGGTCCAGATGCCCCGCCTCGGCCAGGTCGGTCAGGTCGCGGCGGATGGTCTGCAGGGTGACGTCGAACCGCGTGGCCAGATCCTCGACAACCACCCGCCCCTCGGCGCGCACGATGTCCAGTATCTCGCTTTGCCGAAAGCTGAGCGCCATGACCGTCCCCCTTTCCCGCGTTTGTGGCATGGCGGAATCTGCATGTCACCCCTTCGCACGGCGTGGCTTGTGCTGCCGGGTGGCGGGCGCTACGGCTGCGCGCGGAAGGAGCCCGCATGTGATTTCCCCGCATTCGCTGACAGTTGCGGCCGGGTCTCTGGCGGTCGGGGCGGGTGGCGGCGTGCTGTTTGCCATGCTGGGCCTGCCGCTGCCCTGGATGCTGGGCGCCCTGACGGCCACCATCCTGTTCGCCATGGCCGGCGTGCCCCTGAAGCTGCCCGAGGCGGTGCGGCCCCCGGTCATTGCGGTGATCGGCGTGCTGCTGGGTGCCGGGTTCAAGCCCGAACTTCTGCAACAGGCCGCCGGCTGGCTGTGGTCGCTGTCGGCACTGGCACTGTACATTGTGATCGCGGGCGCGCTCACGGTGCCCTTCTACCGGCGTGTTGCAGGGTTCGACCGGGTGACGGCCTACTTTGCCGGGATGCCCGGCGGTCTGCTGGAAATGATGAGCATCGGCAAGTCCATGGGCGCGGATGACCGGCAGGTCATTCTGGCGCACGCGGCCCGCATTGTGGTGGCCGTGGCGGCCGTGGCGTTCTGGTTCCGGCTGGTTCTGGGCTATGCCGTGTCGGGCAACCCCGGCGGCACACCGCTGGTCCAGATGGCACCGCTGGACGTGGCGCTCTTGGTGGCCTGCGGCGTGGTCGGCGCGCTTGCGGCGGTGCGCCTGCGGCTTCCCGCCCCCACCCTTCTGGGCCCCATGGTCCTCAGCGGGGGGGTGCATCTGGCGGGATGGACGACCAGCGCGCCGCCGGGATGGCTTGTCGTGGCGGCACAGGTGGTGATCGGCACCGTCATGGGCTGCCGCTTTGTGGGCGTGGCCCCGCGCGACGTGGCACGCGCCCTGCTGCTGTCGGCGGGGGCGACCGGCACGGTGCTGGCCCTGGCTGTGGCCTTTGCCGGACTTCTGCATCTTGCCATGGGCTTGCGGGCCGATCAGGTGCTGCTGGCCTATGCCCCCGGCGGGCTGAGCGAGATGAGCCTTGTGGCGCTGGCCACCGGGGCCGATGTGGCCTTCGTGGCGCTGCACCATGTGGTGCGGATCGTGCTGGTCATTGTGGCGGCACCGCTAGTGTTCCGGCTGCTGCGCTAGGTGCGCGCTTTCAACGGGTTGCCCGTTCACCATGCACAAATGCGCCAACGGGGGCCGGTGCCACAGGCTGACGTCGCAGACCGCAGAGGGGGGGTCCGGGGGGCTTGCCTCCCGGCCGGACCGCTCCGCAGGGCTTCAAGGGCGCGCATGCGCCCGCGAAGACCGAGGGCGGGGTCTTTCTTGGTTGCGCCCGGATCGGGCGACCGGATCGGGCGACCGGTCGTTCAGGTTCCGTCGACGGGGCGGGTATCGACGCTTTGCCTGCTTGTCTGCCCGCCCGAGGCGCGCAGCACGCCCTGCACCGGCGCCACGTCGTCGTAGTCGCGCCCATAGCCCACCACCACGTGCCCCGGTCCGGCCAGGCAGGCGTTGGTCGGGTCGTATTCCACCCATCCCGCCTGCGCGCCGCACCAGGCCCGCACCCAGGCGTGCATGGCGTCTGCCCCTTCCAGCCGCGGTTTGCCGGGCGGCGGCATGGTGCGCAGAAATCCCGAGACATAACCCGCCGGAACGCCGATGCCGCGCAGGCCCGCGATCATGATCTGGGCGATGTCCTGGCAGACACCGCGGCGCTGGCGGAAGGCCTCGTCCGGCGAGGTGTCGACGGTGGTGGCCTGCGCGTCGAAGCGGATCGCGGCATGCAGGGCGTGGCCCACCGCCTCGACGGCACGGCGCACGGTGCGCGCGCGGCCCATGGCGGTGCGGGCAAAGGCAGTGATGTCGTCCGAGGCTGCAATGCGCGGCGAGACGCCGAGGAAATGGTGCGGGCTGTCGGGCGACAGGCTGGCGCTGGCCGCGATCTCGTCAAACAGGATCATCAGGGGGGGTGACAGGTCCAGCCGCGGCCCTTCGTCCAGCCGCTCGACCCGCGCGCGCAGGGTGAAGGCGGCGGTGGCCGCGGGGGCGCGGAAGGTGATCTCGGTCACCCGGTTGCCCCAGAAATCGGTGCGGTCGTGGCGTTCTGCGGGCGAAGGGCTGGCGGCGATCTGGCCCGCCACAAGGCGCTGCCGGCCGGCCAGGTCGGCGGGCAGCAGCCGCAGCAGGTTGCGCCCGGCAATGGCCGGGGGGCTGTAGTCATAGCGGATACGCGCCGTGATGTCGTAGATGGTCATGCGAAGAACCGCCGGGCGATCAGGTCGGACAGACCCAGGATGTCGCGCCGCAGGCGGTCCAGCGCGTCGGCATCCACCTCGGAAGGCGACATGACGGCCAGCGCGGTGTGCGCCATCAGCACGGCGCGGGGCAGCGCGGGCATCGGGCCTTCGCGCCGGTCGCCGCCCGGCAGGCGGTCGACCTGGGCGCGCAGTTCGGCCAGTTGCCACAGGATGGCGCGGGGGTTTTCGTCGTCCAGCGCCAGAAGGTCGATCACGGTTTCGCGCCCGATTCCCACCGGAAACCGGCGCCGGTGCGTCATCACCGAATCGCCCAGTTCGATGGCCAGCTCCAGGCCGCCCTCGGGAACATCGGTCGTGGCAAAGCGGTGCAGGATGGCGGCCATGGCATCGGCGCGTTCCAGCGCGCGGCCCATCGTCAGGAAACGCCAGCCAACACTGCGGTACATGTTTTCATGCACCAGACCTGCCAGCCCCGCCACCCGGCGCAACAAGGAGGACAGCGCCCGCGCCGCCTCGTCGCCTTCGGTGGCGTCGGTCATGCCGCGGGCCAGCGCCGACATCTCGGTCAGCGCCGTCCATCCGTCGCCCGAGAAGCGGTCGCGCAGGCGGCCGGCACAGGCGCGGGCGTTGTCAATGCGGGCGGCCACGGCGCCGGCAAAGTCGGCACGGGGGTCGATGCCGATGGCGGCAAGATGGGCGGTCAGTGCGGCCAGCAGCGGCGTGTCGGCCGTACCGCCTTCGGCAAAGCGCAGGTGCCAGGCGCGCAGCAGGCGGGTGGCGGTCTCGGTGCGTTCGGCATATCGGCCCAGCCAGAACAGGTTGTCGGCGGCGCGGGCAGGCAGCGCACTGCGGAAGGGCCGGGTCACCGGCACGTTGTCCACCATGCTGGTACGAGGGACCTGCCTGTCGCTGATCACCCAGACATCGGCCACGCTGCCGCCCGCCTGCATGGCAATCGCATGCGGGTCGCCCGAGCGGCCGATGCGGGCATAGCCGCCGGGCATCACCGCCCAGCCCTTCCCGGCACGCGCCAGAAACACCCGCATCGACATGGGCCGCGGGGCCAGGCCACCCTCGGTCCAGACCGGCGTGGTGGACAGCACCACCTTCTCCTGCCCCACCAGCGCAGCACCATCGCGGGCAATCCACGCGGCGACTGCAGGGTCGGCGTTGCCCGCCATGGCAGGCTCGCCCTTGCCAAAGGGCAGGCGGCTGGAAAAGGCGGGCGAAATCGTCAGCCGGTCCAGCCGGTCGGCCACATGTGCACGTTCCGCCGACTGGCCGCACCACCACGTGGCGATGTTGGGCATCAACAGCGGCTCGTCCCGCAAGAGCCGGCAAAGGCGGGGCAGGAAGGCCAGGAAGGCGCGGGTTTCCAAGAGGCCCGCGCCCAGCGCATTCACCATCGTCACCGACCCCGACCGCAGCGCCGCCACCATGCCCGGCGTGCCGATGCGCGATCGGGGGTCAAGTTCCAGCGGGTCGGCAAAGGCGGCGTCCAGCCTGCGCCACAGCACGTCCACCGCGCGCAGCCCTTCCACCGTGCGCACCATCACCTGCCCGTCCTGCACCGTCAGGTCCTCGCCTTCCAGCAGGGTGAAGCCCAGATAGCGGGCGATCCAGGCATGTTCGAAATAGGTGTCGTTCAGCGGCCCCGGCGTCAGCACGCCGATGCGGCTGTCGGGTGCGGACTTCAGCGTTTCCAGCGCGTCGCGGAAGGCGCGGAAGAACCCGGCCAGCCGGTGAACATGGGATTTCTGGAAAAGCTCGGGGAAGATCCGGCTGGTGGCCACACGGTTTTCCAGCGCGAAACCGGCGCCCGAAGGCGCCTGCGTGCGGTCGCCCAGCACGAACCAGTCGCCATCGGGGCCGCGGGCAATGTCGAAGGCAATGAAATGCAGGTAGTGGCCGCCGCGCGGCGCCACGCCCACCAGCGGGCGCAGCCATTCGGGGTTGCGCGCCACCAGCGCCGCGGGCAGCGCGCCTTCGGTCACCAGCCGGGCGGGTCCGTACAGATCGGCCATCACCGCCTCAAGAAGGTCGGCGCGCTGCTGCAGCGCGGCTTCGATGCCCTGCCATTCCTGTTCGGCAATCACCACCGGCACGGGCGACAACGGCCAGTCGCGTTCGGCCGAGCCGTTTTCGGCATACTGGCGGTAGAACACGCCCGCATCGCGCAGGTACTGCGCGCCGCGGGCAAAGCGGGCGGCACGTTCGTCGGGGGCCAGGGCGGCCAGCGCGGCGGCAAACGGGCGCCAGACCGGGCGCATCTTGCCATCTTCGCCGATCATCTCGTCGGCAGCACCGGGATGGGGGGCGTAGTCGGGAAACAGCGGCAGTGGCGTGTCGGAGGCGCGGGCGGCGTCCATGGGTTACGGCCCCGCCGTGATGTGCGACGCCGGGCAACGGGCGCCTCCGCTCCCCCCTTGTGGGAAGGGGAAGGGGGTGGGGGCACTGGTGGCAGGCGTCGCGCCCCCCCACCCCATCCCTCCCCTGCAAGGGGGAAGGGAGCCGCCTGTCGCCTGGTGTTGCACTGGCTTGATGCCACGCATCGCTAGATCCCCGGTGGACGGCGCAGGTCCAGCGTCATCGGGAACTCGGGGTGCGGCGTTTCGCGCGGGGGGGCATAGCCGAAGGGCGTGTGGCCGAACGGGGCAAACCGCGACAGGCGGCGGGCCTCGGCCTCGTTCCCGTTCACCGGGAAGGTGTCGTAGCTGCGCCCGCCCGGATGGGCGACATGGTAGGTGCAGCCACCCAGCGCCCGGCCCGACCAGGTGTCATAGATGTCAAAGGTCAGCGGCGCCTGCGCCGGGATCAACGGATGCAGCGCGCTGGCGGGTTGCCACGCCTTGTAGCGCAGCCCGGCCACCGCCACGCCGTTGCCCACTGCCGCCAGCGGCAGGGTGCGGCCGTTGCAGGCCACGGCATAGCGTCCCGGTTCGGCGGCGGTCAGCTTGACCTGAAGGCGTTCGGTAGAGGAATCCGTATAGCGCACGGTGCCCCCGATGGCCCCGGTTTCGCCCAGCACATGCCAGGGTTCCAGCGCCATCCGCAGTTCCAGATGCGTGCCTTCGGCCGCAACCTCGCCGCAGAAGGGAAAGCGGAACTCGGCCAGCGCCTGGAACCATTCCGGCGACAGGTCGAAGCCATGCGCGCGCAGGTCGGCCAGCACATCCAGGAAATCGGCCCAGACATAGTGCTGCAGCATGAACCGGTCGTGCAGCGCAGTGCCCCAGCGGGTCAGGCTGCCAGAGGCCGGCGCGGCCCAGAACCGGGCGATCAGCGCGCGGATCAGCAACTGCTGGGCCAGCGACATGCGGGCATTCGGCGGCATCTCGAAGCCGCGGAATTCAACCAGCCCCAGCCGCCCGGTGGGGCCGTCAGGTGAATACAGCTTGTCGATGCAGATCTCGGCACGGTGGGTGTTGCCGGTGACATCGGTCAGGATGTTGCGCAGCAACCGGTCCACCTGCCATGGGAACAGCTGCCCGTTCGGGCCGATCTGCGCCAGCGCGATTTCCGCCTCGTACAGCGCATCGTGCCGCGCCTCGTCAATCCGCGGGGCCTGCGAGGTGGGCCCGATGAACAGCCCGGCAAACAGGAAGGACAGCGAGGGGTGGCGGTTCCAGTGCAGGATCAGCGACTTCAGCAGGTCGGGCCGGCGCAGGAACGGCGAATCATTCGGCGTGGCACCGCCCACCACCACGTGGTTGCCGCCCCCCGTGCCGGTGTGGCGGCCGTCGATCATGAACTTGTCGGCGCCAAGGCGGCACTGCCGGGCCTCCTCGTAGATCGCCTCAGTGGTGGCCACGCAATCGTCCCAGCTATGCGCGGGGTGGATGTTCACCTCGATCACGCCGGGGTCGGGCGCCACGCGGATCACGTTCAGGCGGGGGTCGTGCGGCGGGGCGTAGCCTTCGATGTGCACCTGCAGCCCCAGCCGGGTGGCCGCCGCCTCGGCGGCGTGCAGAAGGTCAAGGTAGTCCTCCAGCGTCACCACAGGCGGCATGAACACGCACAGCCGCCCGTCGCGCGGTTCAACCGAGACGGCCGTACGAATGTAGCCGTCCACCTCTATCACCGGGCTGCCCTGCGCCACGTGCGCGCCTTGCGGCCCGCTGGCCACGAAACTGGCCATCGGCTGGCTGCGCCGTTCCGGATCGATCGGCGCGGGTTCGGGCAGCGGCGGGCGTTCAACCGACGGGTCCATCGGGTTGATGTACGGGTAGGACGAGGCCGGGATCCACGGCAGCGACGCCAGAGGCAAGCGGTACCCCACCGGGCTGTCGCCCGGCACCAGGAACATGTAGCCGCGTCGCAGCCGCCACTTTTCGGTCCGCCAGCGCCGTCCGGTGGCGCGGGCCTGCCACGACTGGACGGGCAGGATGAAGCCGGACGGGCTGGTCAGGCCGCGGTTGAACACGGTGGCCAGCCGGTGCCGCTCTTCGGGGTCCTTCAGCTGCGAATTGGCCGGGGTCACGTTGGCCGGAAGGTTCGCCTCTTTCACCAGCCATTCCGCCGGGTCCTCGTAGGCGGGCAGGATGCAGTCTTCCTCGACCCCCAGTTCCGCCGCGATCTCGCGCAGCAACTCCTGCGCATCCAGCGGCGTCACCCCGGTCTGCGCCCCTTCGTCGGCGATCAGCGCCGGGTCCTGCCAGACGGGCTGGCCATCGGCGCGCCAGTACAGGCTGAAGGTCCAGCGCGGCAACGACTCGCCCGGGTACCACTTGCCCTGCCCGTAGTGCAGGAACCCGCCCGGCGCGAACCGGCCGCGCAGGCGCCGGATCAGCCGGTCGGCCAGCACCCGCTTGGTCGGCCCAACCGCAGCGGTGTTCCACTCGGCGCTTTCGAAATCGTCGATGGACACGAAGGTGGGCTCGCCTCCCATCGTCAGCCGCACATCCCCCGCCGCCAGCGCCGCGTCCACCTTGTGGCCCAGCGCATTCAGCGCCTGCCAGCTGTCATCGCTGAACGGCTTGGTGATGCGCGGGTGCTCGGCCACGCGCGTGACCTTCATGTCGAAGGCAAAGTCGGTGCGGGTGTCGGGGTCACCCGTGTAGCCGCCGCTGATGGGGGCCGCATTGCGGTAGTGCGGCGTCGCGGCCAGCGGGATGTGGCTCTCACCGGTCAGCAGGCCGCTCGTCGGGTCCATCCCGATCCAGCCGGCGCCCGGCAGGTACACCTCGACCCAGGCATGCAGGTCGCAGAAATCCACCTCGGTCCCGCTGGGGCCGTCCAGCGCCTTCAGGTCCGGTTTCAACTGGATCAGGTAGCCCGAGACAAACCGCGCCGCGAACCCCAGGTGCCGCAGCACCTGCACCAGCAGCCAAGACGAATCCCGGCATGACCCCTTGCGCGCGGCCAGCGTCTCTTCGGGGGTGAACACGCCCGGTTCCAGCCGGATGATATAGCCGATCTCCTGCGAAATCCGCCGGTTCAGCGCCACCAGATAGTCCACCGTCCCCGGCGCCTCACGCTCCACCGTCTGCATGAACGCCTGCAGCAGCGGCCCGGCGGGCTCGGGCGCGCGATAGATCACCAGATCGGGTGCCAGATCGGCCGGATACGCGAAAGGAAACGCCGTCGCCGCCTCTTCCACGAAGAAGTCGAAGGGGTTGTAGACCGACATGTCGGCCACAAGGTCGACCTCGATCTTCAGCTCGCGCACCGGTTCGGGAAACACGAAGCGCGCCAGCCAGTTGCCGTACGGGTCTTGCTGATGGTTCACGAAATGTGGCTGCGGCCCCACCTTCAGGCTGTGGCTGATCACCCGCGTCTTGCCCTGCGGCGCGGGGCGCAGCCGGATCACCTGCGGCCCCAGCATCACCGGCCGGTCATAGATGTAGTGCGTGAGGTGATAGAGCGCGGCCTTGATCGACATGCGGCTTCCCATCCAGTTCCACGCGGCACGGTTCCACAGAATGGGCGGGCAGGAAAGGGCCGGGTGGGGCGGCAGGCGGCGCACTGTCGGTTTTCGCGGCATCTGCCCGCCGAACAGGCAGCATTCCGTCTGCCGCGCCGGGGCGATCCGTGGCAGGATGGCAGCACGGCAACGGGGGGGCGTGCGATGCAGATTTCCACAGGCTTCGGCGGGCAGACCGTCATCACCACCTTCGAGACGACACCGGGCCAGTGCGCCGACCTGATGGAGGCGCTGCAGGCCGCCTACGAAGAGGTGATCCGGCACCAGCCGGGGTTCATCTCGGCCGCGCTGCACATGAACGACGCGCAGACGCGGATCGCCAACTACAGTCAGTGGCGGCGGCGCGAAGATTTCATGGCCATGCTGCGCACCCCCGAAATGCGTGAACGGAACCGGCAGTTCAGTGCGCTGTGCGCCCGGTTCGAGCCGGTGATGTACGAAGTGTCGGGCGTGGTGCCGGGCCGATAGCAGGACTGCCCGGTGCAGGGGTGCGGCGCGCAGGCACATTCCCTTTGCCGTGACATGGCGGTAACGATTTTGCGATCCCGGAGGAGGGCATACCATGGCATACCGTGACGTCTATTCCGCTTGGGCTGCCGACCCGCAGGGCTGGTGGATGCAGGCGGCGCGGGGCATCGACTGGACCCGCGCGCCATCGCGTGCGCTGTGGGCAGACCGGGCACCGCTGTACGAATGGTTCGCCGACGGCATGGTGAACACCTGCTGGAACGCGGTGGACCGGCATGTGGCGGCAGGCCGCGGCAGTCAGGCCGCGATCATCCACGACAGCCCCGTGACGGGCAGCAAGGCGACCATCACCTACGCGCAGCTGCAAGACCGCGTGGCGCGGCTGGCGGGCGCCTTGGCTGCACGCGGTCTGGTCGCGGGTGACCGCGTGGTGATCTACATGCCCATGGTACCCGAGGCGCTGGTGGCCATGCTGGCCTGCGCCCGGCTGGGGCTGATCCACTCGGTGGTGTTCGGCGGCTTCGCCGCCCCGGAACTGGCGGTGCGGATCGACGACTGCACGCCCAAGGCCATTCTGGCGGGCTCCTGCGGGATCGAGACCAACCGCATCGTTCACTACAAGCCGCTTCTGGACCACGCCATCGAGCTGGCGCACCACAAGCCCGACTTCTGCGTTGTCCTGCAGCGCCCACAGGAACCGGGCACGCTGGCAGAGGGCCGCGATGTGGCCTGGGCCGACTTCGTGGCAGAAGCCGAACCGCACGCCTGCGTGCCGGTGCCCGGCAACCACCCGGCCTACATCCTGTACACCTCCGGCACCACCGGGGCACCCAAGGGCGTGGTGCGGCCCACCGGCGGGCATCTGGTGGCGCTGAACTGGACGATGCGGGCGATTTACGACTGCGGGCCGGGCGATGTGTTCTGGGCGGCCAGCGATGTGGGCTGGGTCGTGGGGCACAGCTACATCTGCTATGCCCCGCTGATCGCGGGCTGCACCACCATCGTCTACGAAGGCAAGCCGGTGGGCACGCCCGACGCTGGCGCCTTCTGGCGGGTGATCTCGGAACACCGGGTGAAGTCGTTCTTTACCGCCCCCACCGCCTTTCGCGCCATCAAGCGCGACGATCCCGAGGGCAAGCTGGTGCCCGACTATGACCTGTCCTGCCTGCAGGCGCTGTATCTGGCCGGTGAACGCGCCGACCCCGACACCATTCTGTGGGCCGAACGCCACCTGAAGGTGCCGGTGGTTGACCATTGGTGGCAGACGGAAACCGGCTATGCCATTGCCGCCAACCCCTTGGGAATCGAGCGGCTGCCCATGCGCATCGGCTCGCCCGCCGTTGCCATGCCGGGGTATGACGTGCATATCCTCGACGAAGGCGGCCACGAGGTGCCGCGCGGCACGCTGGGCGCCATCGCGGTGCGGCTGCCGCTGCCCCCCGGCACGCTGCCCACCCTGTGGAACGCCGAAGCGCGCTTCGTGAAGGGCTACCTGTCGCACTTCCCCGGCTTCTACGAAACCGGCGACGCGGGCTACATGGACGATGACGGCTATCTGTACATCATGGCGCGCACCGATGACGTGATCAACGTGGCCGGGCACCGCCTGTCGACAGGGCAGATGGAAGAGGTGCTGGCAGGCCACCCCGACGTGGCCGAATGCGCGGTGATCGGCGTTGCGGATGCCCTGAAAGGGCAGTCGCCCCTGGGCTTTCTGTGCCTGAACCGCGGCACGAACCGCCCGCATGCCGACGTGGTTGCCGAGTGCGTGACGCGCGTGCGCGACAGCATCGGGCCGGTGGCCGACTTCAAACGCGCGGTGGTGGTGGACCGGCTGCCGAAAACGCGGTCAGGCAAGATCCTGCGGTCGACCATGGCGAAAATCGCCGACAGCCAGCCGTTCAAGGCCCCGGCCACCATCGACGACCCCGCCATCCTGGACGAAATCGCCGCGGCGCTGCGCGGCATCGGGCTGGCGAAGGGATAAGGCGCACCGGGCCCAGGCGGCACTGGACATCCGGCCTGCCGCTGCGGCAGTCTGCAACCCATGCGCGACCGGTCCCTTAGCCCACGTCCTGCCCGAACGGGGGCCGCATGACCCAGGCCCCCGCCCGCAGCCCAGCCAGCCCGGCCGGGCGCGCCCTGCCGCGCATCCTGCTGATCGAGGATACGGCGTCGCAGAAGGCCACCTACAGCGCCATGCTCACGGCCACCGGCCGCAGCGTGGCCATGGCGGCAACCGGGGCCGAGGGCCTTGCAGCTCTGTCGAAAGCGTCGTTCGACGTCGTCCTGCTGGACCTGTTCCTCCCCGACCGTGACGGGCTGGCGTTGATGGCCGACATCCGCCGACTTGCGCCCGCGGCACAGATCGTGGTCATCACCGCGCAGGCCACCATCGCCCGCGCCGTCGAAGCGATGCGCGCGGGCGCGCAGGATTTCCTGGTAAAGCCGCTGGACGAGGCGCGGCTTCTGCAGGCCGTGGACAATGCCCTGTCCATCGGCGCACTGGCCGCCGCCGCGGAATCCCGGCCGTCCATCGCCGTACCTGCAGCGTCACAGGCAGACTTTGTCGGCTCTTCGGCGGTGCTGGAACGGGTAAAGACCAAGATCCGCTCCGTCGCCGCCTCAACCGCCACGGTCTTCATCACCGGAGAAAGCGGCACCGGCAAGGAACTGGCCGCACTGGCCGTGCACCGTCATTCACCGCGGTCGCAGGGGCCTTTCATTGCCCTGAACTGCGGCGCCATCCCGCAGGACCTGCTGGAGTCCGAGGTGTTCGGCCACATGAAGGGGTCGTTCACCGGGGCGATTTCCGACAAGCCGGGCGCGGCGGCGGCGGCCGACGGCGGCACGCTGTTCCTCGATGAAGTGTGCGAGATGCTGCCCGCGCTGCAGACCAAGCTCTTGCGCTTCCTGCAGACCTCGATGGTGCAGCCGGTGGGCTCGACCCGCCCCAGGAAGGTAAACGTGCGCATCGTCTGCGCCACCAACCGCGACCCGATGGAAGCCGTGCGCCGCGGCGCCTTCCGCGAGGACCTGTACTACCGCCTGTACGTCGTGCCCATCCACATGCCGCCGCTGCGCGACCGCGCCGACGACATGATCGAGATCGCCAAATCCGCGCTGGCCCTGTTCGCCGCGGAAGAGAATAAGGCGTTCGACGGCCTGTCGCCCGAGGTGCAGGCGCTGTTCCGCGCACATCCCTGGCCGGGCAATGTGCGGCAACTGCTGAACGTGATCCGCAACGTGGTGGTGCTGAACAAGGGCGGGCTGGTCACGCCGGGGATGCTGCCCGACGACATTGTTCAGAACACCGCCCTGTCGGACCCTGCCCTGTCGGACCCTGCCCTGTCGGACCCTGCCCTGCCCGACCCTGCCCTGCCCGACCCTGCCCTGCCCGACGCCGCCGAACACCCGATGCCCGGCCTGCGCGATGCCTTCGCCGGGCTGACCCTGGCCGAGGTCGAGCGCCGCGCGGTCATGGCGGCTTTGGCACGGCATGCCGGGTCGGTGCCGCGGGCGGCGCGCGACCTCGACGTGTCGCCCTCCACGCTGTACCGCAAGCTGCAGGCCTGGGGCGTCAACGCGGCCTGATCGCTTGCGTTTTCCGGCTTGCCAAGGCGCGGCGGCTGCACCATGTTCCGGCCCATGACAACCGCAGCCCATATCCCCGGCCTGTCCCGTGCCTCGCGCGCGGTGTTGTCGCTGCTGCTCCTTAGCCACCTCTGAGCGTGCCCCTTGGGCGCGACCGCTCGGAGGTGACCAGCGCCCGAAGCCAGCGAAACCCGGCAAGGAGCCATCTGCCATGACCCCTGATCAACCGCATGTCCTGATCTTCGACACCACCCTGCGCGACGGCGAGCAATCGCCCGGCGCCACCATGACCCATGACGAGAAGCTCGAGATCGCGGGCCTTCTGGACGAGATGGGCGTCGACATCATCGAGGCCGGCTTTCCCATCGCGTCCGAAGGCGATTTCGCCGCGGTATCCGAAATTGCCCGCCGGTCGCAGAACGCGGTGATCTGCGGGCTGGCCCGCGCGAATTTCAAGGACATCGACCGCTGCTGGGAGGCGGTACGCTACGCGAAACGCCCGCGCATCCACACCTTCATCGGCACCTCGCCCCTGCACCGCGCCATCCCCAACCTCGACATGGACCAGATGGCCGACCGCATCCACGAAACGGTCACCCACGCCCGCAACCTGTGCGACAACGTGCAGTGGTCGCCCATGGACGCCACCCGCACCGAACCCGACTACCTGTGCCGCACGGTGGAAATCGCCATCAAGGCCGGTGCCACCACCATCAACATCCCCGACACGGTGGGCTACACCTACCCCAACGAATCCGCGCAGATCATCGCCATGCTGCTAGAGCGGGTACCGGGCGCCGACAGCATCATCTTCGCCACCCACTGCCACAACGACCTGGGCATGGCCACCGCCAACGCGCTGGCGGCGGTGTCGGCAGGCGCCCGACAGATCGAATGCACCATCAACGGGCTGGGCGAACGCGCGGGCAACACCGCGCTGGAAGAGGTGGTGATGGCGCTGCGGGTGCGCAACGACATCCTGCCCTACCGCACCGGCATCGACACCACCCGCATCATGAACCTGTCGCGCCGTGTGTCGCAGGTCTCGGGCTTTCCGGTGCAGTTCAACAAGGCCATCGTCGGCAAGAACGCCTTCCTGCACGAAAGCGGCATCCATCAGGACGGCGTGCTGAAGAACGTGCAGACGTTCGAGATCATGCGCCCCGAGGACATCGGACTGAACTCGAACAACATCGCCATGGGCAAGCATTCGGGCCGTGCCGCGCTGCGCGCCAAGCTGCGCGAACTGGGGTTCGAACTGGCCGACAACCAGTTGAACGACGTGTTCGTGCGGTTCAAGGCCCTGGCCGACCGCAAGAAGGAAGTCTACGACGACGACCTGATCGCGCTGGTGGCCGATGAAGCGGCCATCGACCAGGCCGAGCACCTGAGCCTGAAGAAACTGCGCGTGATCTGCGGCACCGAAGGCCCGCAAGAGGCCGAGATGACGCTGCTGATCGACGGCTCTGAGCGCAGCATCGACGCCACCGGCGACGGCCCGGTCGATGCCGCCTTCCAGTGCGTGAAAATGCTGTGGCCGCACAAGGCGCGCCTGCAGGTCTATCAGGTGGCCGCCGTCACCGAGGGCACCGACGCGCAGGCCACCGTCTCGGTGCGGCTGGAAGAAGACGGCCGCATCGTTACCGGCATGTCGGCCGATACCGACACGGTGGTGGCCAGCGTGAAGGCCTACATCAACGCGCTGAACCGTCTGGTGGAACGGCGGCTGAAAACCGCGCCGGGCGAAGACGTGAAGACGGTGACCTACCACGGCGAATAGGCTCAGCCCGGGCGCAGGACCTTCTCCAGCGCCCGGCCCTTCGCCAGTTCGTCCACCAGCTTGTCCAGGATGCGGATGTTCCGCATCACCGGATCCTCCAGCGTCTCGACCCGGACACCGCACACCACCCCCGTCACCCCCATGCGCGCCGGGTTCAGCACGGGGGCTGTGGCAAAAAGGCCCTCCATCGTGGTGCCGTCCGCGCATCGCGCCGCAACTGCGCCGGCATCAAGCCCGGTCAGCCAGAACAGCACCGTGTCCACCTCGGCCTTGCTGCGCCCCTTGCGTTCGGCCTTGGCCACATACAGCGGGTAGACGCTGCCAAAGCCGGTGCGGAAGATGCGATGCGGCGTCATGCGACACTCCTTGCCGACGGGCAGCGTGCCGTGTTGCCGGGCGGCTGTCCACTGCCGGATGACTATCGCATCAGGTCGGCCCGGCCCTTGTCCGGCTCCAGCGTGCATTCGGCCACCCGCAGAAGCCGCGCCCAGACCGCCGCAAAAGCCGTGGTGTCCCCCGACGCAAGGCAATGCGCGCAGTGCGACGCCACCGCAGCCAGGCTGACCATGCCCAGCTCGTCGGCGGTGCGGCGCAGGCGGGCCAGGCGGCGGTCAAGATCGGCCAGATTGCGCCTCCGCACCTGTTCGGCCGTGCCGGCCACCAGCGCCGCAATGTCGCCCAGCGCGCGCGATACGGCCCGTTCGGCTGCCGCCGTGCCCATGTTCCGATAGATCAGGGCAATCGGACCACTGTCCTGACATACCCGTTCCTGTGGCCGAAGGGCCACGACACTGCCCGACATCCTGCAACCCCGTACTGAACCAGCCCCACCAATCCAACCTGCCCGCAGCGTCTGAAGATTTCGTTGCCCGCCGCCGCCGAAACCTCTCGAATTTTCCGGGCCACGCGCCTAGACCCGTTTGCAGCCGCAGCGAAAGGCGCCCCGATGGACCATGCCCGCCCCCTGCCCGCCAACCTGGCCGCCCGCTATCACGGCTGGCGCGCCACCGCCTATCAGGCGAACCGCGCCTGGTACATGCGGCTGGCCACGCAGGGCCAGCACCCGCGCGCCATGATCATCGCCTGCTGCGACAGCCGGCTGCACGTCACCTCGATCTTCGGCGCGGATGAGGGCGAGTTCTTCATCCACCGCAACATCGCCGGGCTGGTACCCCCCTGCAACCCCGACGGCCAGACGCACGGCACCTCGGCCGCCGTCGAATATGCGGTGACGGCGCTGCATGTGGCGCATGTGATCGTGATCGGCCATTCCGCCTGCGGCGGCGTCCGCGGCTGCCTCGACATGTGTTCGGGCCACGCCCCGGCGCTGGAAGAACAGTCCAGCTTCGTCGGCCGCTGGATGGACATCCTGCGCCCCGGCTACGCCCGCATCACCGGCCTGCCCCCCGACCTGCAGCCGCAGGCGCTGGAGAAAGAGGCGGTGGTGGTCAGCCTGGAAAACCTGATGACCTTCCCCTTCCTCGCCGCCGAGGTCGCCACCGGCATGCTCACCCTGCACGGGTTGTGGCACGACACCGGCGAGGGGAGGCTGGAACAGTTCGACCCGGCAAACGGCGGGTGGGGGGCGGTTTAGGGGGTGGAGCCGTTCTTCGGGCCGAATGTCCAGTCGTACCAGCGGTCGATCCAACCCATCCGGTTCGGGAATTTCTTTGAGAGATTCCGTAGGGGCTTTTCCAGCCGTTTCATGACATGCAGCGGCATGCCCATCGGACCAAGGACAGTCTTGGTGTAAAGGTCGCCCCCCGCCTTCGCGAGTTCTTCGCTCTTCCGCCAGCGCTCGGCATCCTTTGTCGCTTTGTCCGCAACCTCCCGCGAAATCTCGCCGGTCGAGGCGATCACGGCTTTCGACGAGGCCGCATCGGCGGAATTGCCTGTTCCGGCCGCCACTTCCGCCGCATACTCCCGCTTCACCTCCGCTTCCGCCTCGGGCGTTGTCTGCAGAACGTCATCCACCTCCTGCAGGTCGCGGCGCACGGACCGCACGGCCTCGGGTGAGGTGTCGTCGGGGTCGGCGTCGTCCAGATAGGCGATCCAGTCCGGGAACCGCCGCACCTGCCGGTCGATGGCGCTGGCGAAGGAGCGCAGGTTGCTGACCAGCGCCGCGGGCAGGTCGTCGCCGAACGCGGCGTTTCCGGCCAGTTCCTTCCACCGCTCGCCCTGCACGCCGATGCGGATGGCGTGGCGCGGGTCATAGGCCGTGCCGATGGCGGCATCGAGGTCTTCCAGCATGGCCGGCAGCGGCTGGTAGTTGCCGATGTTGAACCCGCGCGCAAACCCCTGCCGATAGTCGCGCAGCGCCTTCCACCCCATTGCCGCCCGGTCATTGGCATCGCTTTGCGGCAGGGCGCCTTGTCCGGCCATGCGGATTTCGCTGTCGGTGACCGTCACCTCCAGCGGCGCAGGGCGGCGGCGCGGAATCGTGGGCGGCCCGGCCTCCGGCACCTCCCCCGCCCCGTCCTCCTCCTCCCAAATCCCCAGATACTCGAACAGCGCGCGGGCGCGTTCTGAGGGGTCTTTGATCCCGGCGATCTCGGCAATGCGGGGGTCTTCGCGGGTGGCGGCGCAGTCGGTCAGGCGCAGACCCGCGTGAATGTCTAATTCATCATGCGGTCCCGGGTCGGAAACAAGCCGCCGCAGCCGCCGCAGGGACATCAGCCCGCCACGGGAAACACCTGTCTCCGCAATGTCCAGCCATTGCAACCCAGTCAGGTTGGCGAGGGGGGTGAGGTCGGTGACCCGTGTGCGATCAAATCCCAGTGTTTCGAGAGCGAAGTGATGCGCGAGGGCGGTAAGGTCGGTGACGGGCGTTTTCCCGAGGCACAGCGTGGCTAGGGTGCGGAGTTGCGCGAGAGGGGTCAAATTGGAGACTTGCGTTTGGCCAATGTACAGCCGGACAAGGGCGGGGAGTCGCTCAAGCGGGGTGAGGTCGGCGATTCCGGTGCGATTGAGGTTTAGCGTAATGAGAGAAGGAAGATGCGCGAGGGGGGTGAGGTCGGTGACCGGCGTGCCCCCAAGCTCCAGCGTGGCGAGGGCGGGGAGATGCGCGAGGGGGGTGAGGTCGGTGACCGGCGTGCCCGTGAGGTCAACCTCCGTCAGCCCCGGAAGCGTCGCGATGCTGTCGGGGATGCGGTCGAGTGCCTTTAGCTTGCCGATCCCGAAACCCGACAGGTCGAGCTTCGTCGCCCCCGCCCGCCGCGCCGCCTCGATCAACCGTTCCGCCTCGGCATAGGCCTTTTCGGCCTCGGTTGGTGCTTTCCCTGCCATCCCTGCCGCGTCCCCTGCTGCCTGTTCCAAGATGGACAGGGTTGCGCGGCGGGGCAAGGGTGGGGTTGCCGTGGGACAGTGTTACCAGATCGTTAGTGCGATCCCGCAACCCACTGATTTCATTGAATCCATGTTTTGTCCCAGCGTGGGACGCCCCCTGTCCCGCGCCCGGCGGGGCACGCGGCGTGCCTTGCCCCCCTTGCGCGCCGCATTGCAGCGCCTATTTCGGCCCAAACATACGGGGGCGGGATGGGCGGACTTCTGGACCTTGCGGCGGCGAACCTTCTGTCGCCAATGATCCTGTCGTTTGCGCTGGGCCTTGCGGCAGCACTGGCGCGGTCGGACCTTTCGGTGCCCGAGGCGGCGGCCAAGGCGATGTCGCTGTACCTTCTGTTCTCCATCGGCTTCAAGGGCGGCGTCGCCGTGGCCGGGCATGGGCTGGACGGCGGGCTGGTGGCGGCATTGCTGGCGGGCGTGCTCCTGTCGGCCGCACTGCCCTTCGTGGCGAACTTCCTCCTCCGCCTGCTGACCCCCCTGCCGCACCTGGAACGCGCCGCGGTGGCCGCGCATTACGGCTCGATCTCGATCGTCACCTACGTCACCGCCGCCTCGGTGCTGCAGGATGCGGGCATCGCGTCCGAAGGCTACATGGTGGCCGTGGCCGCGGCGATGGAGGCGCCGGCCATCGTGGCCGCGCTGTGGCTGGTGGCGCGCAGCGGCGGGTCGGGCGAGCGGATGGATGCGGGGCTGTGGCGGGAAATCCTGCTGAACGGCTCCATCGTTCTGCTGGTCGGCGCGTTCCTGATCGGCATGGCCACGGGCGAGGCCGGGAAAGCCCGCATCGACGCCTTCATCACTGCACCGTTCCAGGGCGTGCTGTGCCTGTTCCTTCTGGACATGGGGCTGGTGGCGGGGCGTGGACTTCGGGGCGCAAAGGGCATCCTGACCCCCGGCGTCCTTGCCTTCGGCGTCTTGATGCCCCCGGTCGGCGCCGCTTTCGGCCTGGGCACCGCGCTGATCCTGGGCCTGTCGCCGGGGGGCGCGATGCTGCTGATGACGCTCTGCGCCTCGGCCTCGTACATTGCGGTTCCGGCGGCCATGCGCGTGGCCCTGCCCGAGGCAAACCCCGCCATATCCTTGACGCTTGCCCTGGGCGTGACCTTTCCGTTCAACCTGATCCTGGGCATCCCGGCCTATCTGGCGGTGGCCGCAACCGTGGTGGGGCCCTGACATGCAGACGCACAAGGCAAAGCGGGTCGAGATCATCATCGAGGCGCCGATGGAGCGGCGGCTGACCGAGGCGCTGCTGAAGGCGGGGGTCACCGGGTTTACCGTGCTGCCGGTGATGGGCGGTTCGGGCCGGTCGGGCCACTGGACGCGCGAGGGGCAGGTGGGCCGGTCCGGCATGGTCGCTGTGATCTGCCTGATCCGCCCCGAACGGCTGGACGCCCTGCTGGATGCCGCCTTCACCGTGGTGGACCGCCACATCGGCGTGGTCAGCATCACCGAGGCCGAGGTTCTGCGCGCCGAACGGTTCTGATTGTGGTATGATTCTCTCACTCTGGAAGGGGAGAGCGCGATGCGTCTGGTTGTCCGTGTGGTCCTGGGTCTGGTGGCGCTGGTTATGGTACTGGCCGCCGTGGGCTTCGTACTGCCGCGCGAGGTGATGGTGACGCGCAGCGCCACCGTGAATGCCCCGCCCGAAGCCGTGTACCCCCATGTCGCCTCGCTGAAGCGGTTCACCGCCTGGTCGCCCTGGCAGGCAATGGACCCGGGCATGACGCAGACCTTCGAGGGGCCCGAGGAAGGCGTGGGCGCGAAGATGACCTGGCAGTCGGCCAACCCCGATGTCGGCAGCGGTTCGCAAGAAATCACTGCGGCCGAACCCGGCAAGCGGGTGGACTACCGCATGGTGTTCGGCGGCATGCCACCGGCAACGGCATCTTTCGTGCTGACGCCCCAGGGCACGGGCACCAGGGTGGACTGGCAGCTGAACGCCGACATGGGGATGAACCCTGTGGGCCGGTGGTTCGGGCTGATGATGGACGGCATGGTGGGCCCGGACTTCGAGCGCGGGCTGGCCACCTTGAAGACAAAGGCCGAAGGCGGCTGACCGCCAGTCACACCTCTCAGACCAGGCGGAGCGCCGGTTTTGCCAGCCGGTCAAGCCGGGTGTTGATGGCGGACAGACGGTTCTGGCGGGCTTTGATGGCAAGGTTCATGGCAGCATCCTGTCTTGGGTGTTTCGAGGTGGCAGCGTGGGCAGCGGGAAACAACGGCGCTCTGGCGTCAGCGCCGTGCGGGCAGCGCGCTGGTCATCGGCATGTCCAGCCGGTCGAGACGCGAAACGATGGCGTTAAGGCGGTTCTGGCGGGCTTTGATCAGCATCGACATGGAGGGGTCCTTTCCATTTGCGGTGGGCGAGGTCTTTGGCGGCGCAGTGGCGGTCAGGCCATTCCTGTTAGTTCTCCGGCTTCCCGAAGACGACTGCAGAATGACAGAAGGGTCCGACAGGGGGCTTCCCCGCGGGCCAACGTGCTAGGCGTCCGTGTTGTTGGTCAGTTGGCGTACAGTCAGCCGCGGTCCGGCGACTGTCCGGCGTGGTTCGGCCCGAGACGACCGTATGTCAGGCAAACTGTGAGAGGTATCCGTTCCGTGTCGACACGCGGTTCCCCTGGAATTGGGGACACGGAGCACGGGGAGGCAGAGCGCGTCCATCGGGCCGGGCGACGATGCCGAGAAGGCGGTTGAAGCGCGGATGGGCAAATGAGGTCATGGCAGCGTCCTTCCGGAGTTTCAGGAGCGGCGCTGGCGGTCACGCGACAGATCGGCGGCGAACAGGGCCGCGATCTCGTCCCGCGTGACGCTGGCGCGCCGCTGGTTCGAGCTTGCGGGCAACAGCCCCAAAATCATCCTGCACAGGGCGCGGAAGGCGTGTGCCGCGCCGGGAAGGGCAAGGAAGCGACGAGGTTCGTTCATGGTACCGTCCCGTGTCGTCTTTTCCGATGCCATTCCCATTTGGAACGTCCGGGCGGCCTGTTTTGGCCGCATGCGTGTTTTCGCTTCGAATCCGGTTCTTTTTTTGACGCGATCCCGGCAAGCTCTTGCCTTTTCAGGCGGTGCGCGCCGGAATTCGAACACAATCCGGGGTAGATAAGGGAAAACGGCGGCAAATCCCTTTCCGGCTGCCGCCGCCAGTGCGCCGCAATCATGACGGGCTACCTGACGGCCGCGGCAGGGGCCCCCGTGATTCGCGCAGGGGTACGGCTATTGCAACACCATTCCCTGCGGCCAGGCGGTTTTCGAGTTCAGCCGGATGGTCTCGGTCGCGCCCGGGGCGATGTCGAACTCCCAGACCAGCAGGCCGCGCTTGCCCTCGGGGTCGCGGCTGGTGGGCATCGGCTCGGCGGACCAGGTGACTTCCAGATCGTCCTGTTCGGAATAGGGCACCCGGTCGGTCAGGCGGACGGGCCAGGATTCGCCGGTGAGGTTCTTCACGGTGATGACCGCGGTTTCCTCCTTGCGGTTCGAACTGGTCAGCACCCCCTCCTCGCCCTCGGTGCGGTTCGGCACGGTGCGTTCCAGCGTCAGGCCGTGGATCGGGCCGAAGCCGATGGTGGCCTCGCCGTTCTGGGGGATGAGGTCGAGTTCGGTCCAGCTTACGAGCGTACCGTCGACATACAGCATCGCCTCACCGGCGAGGATGAGTTGGCCGGTCGTGTTGGTGACCTTGGCGGAGAGATAGGCCGTGGTATTGTACATCGGCACGGCCTTGGCATGGACCGAGGCTTCCGTCGTCAGCGTGTCCATCGCCAGCCGCAACTGGTCTGCGCCAGAACGGATGTCGACCGGGGCGGCGAAGCGGTAGGTGAAGACGGTTCCGTTTGTATCCATCTCGAAGGCGGACGCCTCTTCCACGACCACCGGCTCATCCATCATCGCCTCCGGCGCCATGCCACCCCGCATGGCATCCTCAGTCACCGGCGGCGGTTCCGGCTCGATCCGGCGCAGTTCGGGCCACGGGTCACCGGCGCCGCTCTGCTCGCTCGGCATCGCGGTGGACAGGGTCAGCGCCACACCGAGCCAGTCTTCTCCGGTCCCCTGCTCGACCATCACGCCCCGCGCGATCATCAGTGTGTCCGGCTTGCGGGTAAGGCGCAGGTCATAGACAGGCTCCCAGTAGGCAGCTCCGGAAAGCCCATCCACCTCCAGCACCACCTCCCCCGCCGTCTCCACCTGCACCGCCATCACCAGCGCCGGGGCGTTGTCTTCGGGGGGCTGGGTCAGGGCGGCGAGGGCGGCCTGCGCGCGGGCCAGTGCGTCAAGGTCGGGCTGCAGGGCGCGGTCGGCGGTGGCGGCGTCGGTTTCGGCGGAAAGCTGCGCCTCGCGCGCGGCCAGCACCTCGTCGCCCACCAGCGCGGCAAGACCCTTCAGCACCTCGGGCGTGGGCAGGGTGTCGGCCGCCTCGACCCGTTGCGCGGCCAGCTGCTGCAGGAACGCCGCGCGGGCCTGCGCGGCCTCGCCCTTCGCCCGGATTGCGGCGACCACGCGCCGCTTGTCCTCCAGCACCTGCGTCAGCCGCTCCACCTCGGCCTTGGCCGCCGTCACCTCGGGCGAGGTCAGGTCGGCCGTGGCGGGCTGGCGGTCGGTGGCCAGGCTGGTGGCGCCCACCGTCACGCCATCGGGGGCGCGGATGCGCAGGGTTTCGGCCCTGGTGTCGCCCGGGAGGCCGGGCACGATCACCTCGTGCAACCCGGTCGGGGCGGTGAAGCGGACGGTGCGGGTGACGGTGGCGCCCGAAGGGTACAGCGTGACGGCGGTGACCTTGCCGGGCGCCTGGATGGTATCGGCCCATGAGGGGGCAGCGGTCAGCAGAAGCAGGGCGAAAATGCGCATGGGGCACAGGCTCCGGTGATGCAATCGGGGCGAGTGTCGCGCGGGGCGGGGCCTTTGTCCATGGGGCTTTGCGCCGTGGGACAGGCAGTGTCCCAGCGTGGGACAGAACACGTGACAAGCGTTTTCAGTGGGTTACGCGTGCCGATTCACCAATTGGAAAGATCTGTGCTGCCCTGCGTCACCCTGGCGTGGCAAGCAGGAACCGGCAGCGCGCACCGATGCGGAAGCTGCCGTCGGCCTGCCGGAAGGGGGCCAGCGCCGCGGCATGGGCGGCATCGACGGCTTCGCGCCCGGCGATCCCCGCCGCCCGCGCCGCCACGCCTGACGACCCGAGCCCACGCAGCGCCGTTGCCAGGTCCGGGTAGGACCACGGGCTGTCCACATCCTGCACGTCGAGCGCCACCAGACCGGCCTCGGACGCGAAGGCGCGCAGGCGTGTTTCGTCCGACAGGGCGAATGGCCCCGGTGCGCCGGGGGGCGGCGGGGGCAGCATGTGGCGCAAAGCGCCGACAATGGCGGCGGCCTCCATCCCCTCGGGCGTGCTCCAGGTCATCACCACCACGCGGCCGCCGGGGCGGGTGACGCGCCGCGCCTCGGCCAGTGCGACGGCGGGGTTGCCCGCGAACTGGAAGGCGTTGAAGCCGGTGACCACATCGAAGGCGGCATCGGCAAAGGGCAGGTCTTCCAGGTCGCCGGTGCGGAAGTCGCCGCCCGGCACCCGTTCGCGCGCGATGTCGAGCAGGGCCGCGGCCGCGTCGATCCCGGCCACCTGCGCGCCCATCGAAGCCGCAAGCATGGCCGCACCCCCTGCCCCGCAGCCCGCATCCATGAGGAGCGTGCCCGGCCCGACCCCGGCGGCGGAGAAGACGGCGTGGTACCCGGCCGAGAACTGACCTTCCTGGATATCGGCCCAGTCGCGGGCCGACTGCCCCCAGAAGGCCCCGTTCGTGTCGGCGCTGCGGGGTTTGCGATCTTCGGTCATGGCGGCTCCTGTCGCGGGACGGTGCACTGTGGCAGACCGCCCGCGAAAAGATACCTCTTTCGCGGATGCATGCACGCGCAAGGCGGCAAACCCCGCTTCCGTCAACGCTCGGGGCGTTCGGACCTGAAAACGCTCCGCCGGAGCGTTTTCATGGCGGCTGCGCCGCCGCCGGTCCTTACCCCTTCTTCAGGCAGCGGTTGCCCAGCACTTCGGCGATTTGCACCGCGTTCAGCGCGGCGCCCTTGCGCAGGTTGTCCGACACCACCCACATCGACAGGCCGTTTTCCACGGTGCTGTCCTGCCGGATGCGGCTGACATAGGTGGCGTAATCGCCCACGCATTCGATGGGGGTGATGTAGCCGCCCGGTTCGCGCTTATCCACCACCAGCACGCCCGGCGCCTCGCGCAGGATGTCGGTGGCTTCTTCCCAATCCAGCGGATCCTCGAACTCGACGTTCACCGCTTCGGAATGGCCCACGAACACCGGCACGCGCACGCAGGTGGCGGTGACCTTGATCTTCGGATCAAGGATCTTCTTCGTCTCGGCCACCATCTTCCATTCTTCCTTGGTCTCGCCGGAATCCAGGAAGACGTCGATCTGCGGGATCACGTTGAAGGCGATCTGCTTCTGGAACTTCTTGGGCGGCACCTCGGAGGTGGGGTTGTAGATCGCCTTGGTCTGGTTCCACAGCTCGTCCATACCCTCTTTTCCCGCGCCAGACACGGACTGGTAGGTGGCCACCACCACCCGCTTGATCCGCGCGCGGTCATGCAAGGGCTTCAGTGCCACAACCATCTGCGCGGTCGAGCAATTGGGGTTGGCGATGATGTTCTTGGTCTTGTAGCCGAAAATCGCGTCGGCGTTCACTTCCGGCACGATCAGCGGGATCTGCGGGTCGTAACGGTAGAGCGACGAGTTGTCGATCACCACGCAGCCCGCCCCCGCAGCCCTGTGGCCATAGATCTTGGTCGCCTCGGACCCGATGGCGAACAGCGCGATGTCCCAGCCGGTGAAGTCGAAGGTGTCCAGGTCCTTGGTTTTCAGCGTCTTGTCGCCAAAGCTGATCTCGGTGCCCAGCGACTTGCGCGAGGCAAGTGCGGCGATCTCGTCGACCGGGAACTCCCGTTCGGCAAGGATGTTCAGCATTTCGCGGCCCACGTTGCCCGTGGCCCCCGCGACGACAACACGATAGCCCATCACGGCCCCCTTCTTGACGACAGGCCCCCTTAGCGCAGGGGGCAGGGAAGAAAAAGGGGGCTGGCGCGGCGGCTCTGTGGTAGAATCGGGAATTGCCAGGGGACCCGGGGGATTGA
Organism: uncultured Rhodobacterales bacterium; assembly: GCA_964559535.1. GTDB lineage: Bacteria > Pseudomonadota > Alphaproteobacteria > Rhodobacterales > Rhodobacteraceae > CAZLIC01. Next base: position 14,941 of record CAZLIC010000028.1, on the reverse strand, counting down.
GATGACCAATTTCACCTATGTCGACGACCAGATCACCAACGAAGTCACGGCCGTGACGCTTCCCGGGCCAGGCGATGCCGCCCTGATCGTCGCCGGCGTCACGGTGGCCAGCTACAACGAAGTGAGTCTGCTGACCACCGGGATCCTGTTCGGCAACAGCGTCCAGCAGGTCTTCCTCGACGGCACCGCCTTTGCGCGTTACGGCGTCCGCTCGACCGGCACACAGTCCATCCTCCACATCGGCGAGACCGGAGCGGCCTACGGCGCCAGCATCGGCGCATGGTTCGCCGCGGCCGGCGCAAAGGTCACCAACGAAGGCACGATCGGCGGGCTGTCCGCCCTGGCGCTGGATTTGGGCGGATTTGTCCTGAACTCCGGATCGATCCAGGGAACAACCACCGGCATCGTCAGCTTCAACCCCGGCTTCACCATCGACGTCCTCCCGCTTCGGGTGCAAAACACCGGCCTGATCTCGGGGGATTTCGCGATCCTTGCCGATCTGCTGAACGACAGCGTGGTGAACGCGGGCACCATCGTCGGTCAGGTGGTCATGAGCGACGGTGACGACCTTGTCGACACGTCGGCTGGGCGGATCCTCGGCACCGTGTCGCTTGGCAACGGGAACGACACCGCCTTCGGCGGCGCGGGCAACGACGACATCCGCGACGGGCGCGGGGCGGACGAGATCGACACCGGCGCGGGCGACGACCGCGTGACGCTGGAGATCGACCAGGCGTCCGACACGGTGGACGGCGGCACGGGCGAAGACCTGCTGCGGTTCGACGCCGAAGAGTCGGTGAACCTGCGCGTGAACCTGGTCACCGGGCTGGTGCAGGGAGCGGGCGATGCCGACTTCATTTCCGGGTTCGAGCGCGTGCGCATCGGCACCGGCGGCGACAACACCGTCACCGGCGACAACGCCGCCAACCGGATCTGGGGCGGCAACGGCAATGACACGCTGCTGGGCGGCGGCGGCGACGACCGGCTGTTCGGCGGGTTCGGCGCGAACCGGCTGGAGGGCGGCGACGGCCACGACCGGCTGACCGGCGGCGAGGCGCGCGACACGATTGTCGGCGGGGCGGGCAACGACACCATCACCGGAAGCTACGACATCGACAACCTGACGGGCGGCAGCGGCGCCGACCTGTTCATCTGGCGCGATGTAAACGAGTTGTTCGTCATCTCCGGCGGCACCTTCGACCGCATCACCGACTTTGACACCAACGGCGACATCATCGACCTGTCGGGCATCGACCCCGACGGGGTGGGGGGCGACAACGTCTTCACCTTCGTGGGAAGCGGACCGATCACCGCCGCAGGGCAGGTGGCGGTGCGGCAGGCGGGGGGCAACACCTTTGTCGACATCTCGTGGCAGACCGCGGGAGTTGCCTCGTCCGTCCGGCTGGACGGGCTGGTGACGCTGGACGCGAACGACTTCGTGTTGTGAAGGGTCAGTCCCCGCGGTCGCGCGAGACGGCATAGGCCAGAAGGCCCAGTGCCAGCGTCACAGCCATGGCGGCGAAGATTGCGGCGAAGGGGGCGCTGGCGGGGGTGGCCGGGGTGGCGGCAAAGATGCGGCCGGTGGCCATTTGCAAAAGCCCCGCGGCACCGATGCCGAAGAGGTTCAGCAGCGTCACCCCCCGCCCCATCAGCGCCGGGGGAATGAACGCCCGGCCGTGCGCGATGACCATGGCGAAGGACGACCCGAAGAAGCCGATCAGCGCGAAAAGCGCCATGGCCACCCAGGGCCCCGGCGCGGGCAACAGCCAGAACAGGACCAGCAGCGCCAGCACGATGCCGTTGCCGCCCAGCACCAGCCGTTTGCGGCTGCCCACCACCCGTTCCATCGGGCCGTAGGCGAAGTTCCCGGCGATCATCGCCAGCGCCATGACCAGCGTTGCCTGCCCCACGGCCTGGGTCCCCGCGCCCTGCACCTCGGTCATGTAGGGGCCGATCCACAGCCCGCGCAGGCCCGCCGCGGGGCCATAACACACCGCCATCATCGCCAGCACCGGCCAGATCGCGGGCATGCGCAGAAGATCGAGCAGCGAGCCCTGCGGGCCTTGCTTTGCGCGCGCCGGGTCGCGCACCAGCACCGCGACGGCCCCTGCCACCGCCAGCGTCAGCCCGGCCAGCCCGACCATCGCCGCGCGCCAGCCGAAGGCCTGAACCGCCAGCGTCAGCGGCAGGGCGGCGCCGATGTTGCCAAGGCTGCCGATGCCGACGATGGCACCGGCCATGGTGGCGAACACCGCGGGCGGATAGCTGCGCGTCAGGATCACGTAGGATGCCATCAGGACAGGCGAGCAGCCAAGCCCGATCAGCGCCATTGCGGCGTTCAGCACGCCCACGCCCGGCGCCGCGGCAAAGAGTGCAGCCCCCGCGGCGCCAACGGCCAGCAGCACGGCCGACGTGCGCCCCGGCCCCACCCTGTCCAGCGCCCAGCCCACCGGCAGCTGCGCCAGCGCAAAGGTCAGGAACCACAGGCCCGAGGCGGCGGACAGGTCTTCGGCGGTGGCGCCAAGGTCGGCCTGCAGGGCCGGGGCCAGCACGGCCAGGAAGGCGCGGTAGAACTGCGACAGCACATAGGCCAGCAGCAGCGCGGCAAGTCCCGCTTTCATGGTTTCCCCTTCCCCCTGCCTTGCGGCTGCGGTCTTATCGGTGCAGGCAACGGCGGGGGCAAGCATGCGCGGGTTTTTGGTGGTTCTGGTGCTGTGGGCGGGCAGAGCCGCGGCGAATGACGGCTTCGGCGGCCTGTCGGCCACCGGCCTGACCTTCGGCCAGACCGATGCCGTGATGATGGAAAGCGAAGACCTGACGATCACCCCCGACCGCATCACCGTGGTCTACACCTTTCGCAACGTCACCGATGCCGATGTGACCGGCGAGATGATCTTTCCCCTGCCCCCCATCCCGATCGGCGGGCAGCTGATGAGCGCGTGGAACCTGCCTGCCGATCTTGCGGCCGCAAACCCCTTCGGCTTCACTGCCGTGGTGGACCGTCGGCCCGTTGTGCTGGACACCGACCGCATCGCCGTGATCGAACCCCCGTGGGAGGAGGGCCGCCCCGCCGCGTCGCAGTACGACACGCCGGGGCGCGACGTCACGGCGGTGCTGCAGCGCCATGGTCTGCCGCTGACGCTGGATGCGCAGGACATCACCACCCGCCTTGCCGCGATGGACGCCGCCGCCCGTGCCGACCTGACGGCCGAGGGCGTGGCGGAGTGGTACGAGCCGCAGCCGGGCGAAGACTTCCCCGAAGAGGTCTGGGCGAACTGGTCGGTCGTCTTGCGCCACCACTGGACGCAGACCTTTCCGGCCGGGGCCACGGTAAGGATCGAGCATTCCTATGCCCACCATCCGGCGGGCGGCCTGTTTTACTGGCAGCACCCGCCGGCGGATGACTGGTATCAGGAGTTGCGGACGCGGTATTGCATCGACGATGGCACGTCGCGCGCCATCATGCAGGTGCTGCCCCGCGACCCCGACTATGACCAGGCCTATGGCATGGCGTGGAACATTCAGTACATCCTGCGCACCGCGAACAGCTGGGCGGGGCCGATCGGGCGGTTTCGGCTGACCCTGGACAAGGGGGCCGAAGACCGCGTGATATCGCTGTGCGCCGAGGGGGTGGTGAAGACCGGACCGACGACGTTCGTGATCGAGAGAACCGATTTCGCCCCCGGACACGACCTGGACATCCTGTTGGTCGGGCCGCTGCCCGAGAAATAACCACGGCCTGCCCCGCGAGGGGGGGCGGCCCCCCCGCCAAGCCTTTGCCGGCGCGCCAAAGACGGACGCGCAGGCGCGGCGATTGCCCCAGGGTGCTGCCAGGTGTTGCCCCGTCCTGCAAGCGCGCGGCATCACCGGCCCTGCAGGATCACTCCGGTTCCGTGCCGCCCGACAGCGTGAGCGCATCAAGTTCCCGCTTCAGGCGCGGCGCTGCGAAATCGACGAAGGCGCGCAGCTTGGGGGTCAGCTGGCGCGACTGCGGAAACACAAGGTGAACCGGGGCGGGGGGCGGCGTGACATCGGTCAGGACCGGAACAAGGCGGCCGTCGCGGATGCGTTCCGCCACCATGTAGGACAGGGCGACAGAGATGCCTTCGCCCGCCTCGGCGGCGGCGATGGCCGAGACGGCATCGTTGATTTCCAGCCTGGGCATGAAGGCCACGGCCTTGCCGCTGCGGCCATCCAGAAACCGCCATTCGCGGTTGGGCATCAGGCCGGTGAAGGCGATCATCGCGTGGCGCGTCAGGTCGGCCGGGGTGGCGGGCGTGCCATGCGCGGCAAGGTAGGCCGGGCTTGCCACCAAGAGCCGCTGCACCGACCCCAATTTGCGCGCGACAAGGGTGGAATCCGGCAAGGGGCCCACGCGGAACGCGGCATCAATGCCTTCCTCGATGAGGTTGGCGATACGGTCCAGCAGCAGAACCGTCACGGTGATCTCGGGGTGTTCCGCCAGGAACTGCCGGGCGATGGGGGCCAAGAGCGACCTGCCCAGCGTGACCGACGCTGTCACCGTCAGATGCCCGCGCGCCGTGGTGGTGGCCCCAAGCGCCTCGCGCTCCGCCGCACCCAAGTCTTCCACGATGCGGCGCGCGCTGTCCAGAAACCGGGCGCCGACATCGGTGATGGCCAGGCGGCGCGTGGTGCGCTGGAACAGCCGCGCGCCAAGGCGGTCTTCCAGCGCCGAGATCGCCCGGGTCACGGCAGGGGGAGACAGGCGCAGGCGCTGGCCCGCCCTGGCAAAGCTGCCCGCGTCATGGACGGCGATGAACACCTCGATCTCGTGGAAGCGGTCCATGCGTTCCCCCCGCGTTCGTTTCTTCTGGTGGAATAATCAATTCCATGCGGCGCGTATTCTTGCAACGGCGCGGCTGGACCATAATGCGGCTGGACCATAATCCGGACCAAGGTTGCAAGTCCCACATCCGAAGCGACCACACCACAATCCCTTGAAAGGACTTCCCATGGTCAACCTGTCCCGCCGCGGCTTTGGGGCCGCCCTTGCCGCCCTTCCCCTGTCCGCCGCCCTTGCCAAGCACGCTGCGGCCCGGTCTACCGGCCCGCTGGCGCGCCCGCCCGTGGTGGCGCGCTATCAGGTCGGCCGGTTCGAGGTGACCGTGATGTCGGACGGCTACATCGACTTTCCCTACGACCTGTTCACCGGGGCGGGGCCTGCAGATGTGAAGGCGGCGGGCGATGCGGTGTTTGCCGCCGGAAAGAACGGTATCCGTGCCAGTTTCTCGACCTACCTGATCAACGACGGCGAGCGGTACATTCTGGTCGACAGCGGCCCGGCCGGAACGGTCAGCGCCACGTCGGGCTATCTGCCCGGCACGCTGGAGGCCTTGGGCGTGGCGGCCAGCAGCATTGACGCGGTGATCCTCAGCCATGCGCATGTCGACCACATCGCAGGCATGGTAGCGGGCGGCGTCAAGAATTACCCCAACGCCGAGGTCTACATCGACCGGCGCGACGTCGCGACCTTTACCGATCCGTCGATGCTGGCCCGTGCCCCCGCGATCACCCATTCCAGCTTTGCCGCGACGGAACAGCTGGTGTCGTTGTACTCCCGCCTGCAACGGATCGACGGCGACCGCGAGATCTCGCGCGGGGTGTCGGTGTTCGACCTGTCGGGCCATACGCCGGGGCAGATCGGGGTGAGGATCGAGGATGGCGGCGACAGCCTGCTGTTGGTGGCCGACATGCTGTTCCACCCGGCGGCACAACCGGCGATCCCCGGGTTCGGCATCGTGTTCGAGATGGACAAGCCCGCCGCCGACGCCACCCGTGCCCGGTTCTTTGCCGAAGCGGCGCAATCGAAGGCCCTGATCGCCGCGACGCACATGCCCTTCCCGGGTGTCGGGCGGATCGTGGGGGATGCCGGGGCCCTGCGCTGGCTGCCTGCCGACTGGTCCTACCTCTGAGCGCACAAAAGGAGCCCGCCCCATGTCCCGCCCCCCCTTGCCCCCCTTCACCGCCGAGACTGCCGCACAGAAGGCGCGGATGGCCGAAGATGCCTGGAACTGCCGCGACCCGGCGCGCGTTGCGCTGGCCTACACCCCCGACAGCCAATGGCGCAACCGGGCCGAATTTCCCCGGGGCCGTGCCGAGATCGAGGCGTTCCTGACCCGCAAATGGGCGGGTGAGCACGACTATCGCCTGATCAAGGAGGTCTGGGCCTTTCATGGCAATCGCATAGCGGTCCGGTTCGCCTATGAATGGCACAACGCGGCGGGGCAGTGGTTCCGCAGCTATGGCAACGAGAACTGGGAGTTCGATGCAGAGGGCCTGATGGCGCACCGCCATGCCAGCATCAACGACCTGCCCATCACGGATGCCGACCGCAGATTTCACTGGCCCCTTGGCCGACGCCCGGATGACCACCCGGGCCTTTCGGCGCTTGGGCTGTAAGGGCCGCAAAGGAGCCCGGAGGAACCACCATGACACACCGTTTTGCCGACATCGCCTTTACCTCCACCGTCAAGCAGGTGCAGGAACGCCAGGGCAGCCGCGCGGCCTATTCGCGCAACGAGGCCGTGGCGGAGCCGCTGAACCACCATCTGACCGAGGCCGAGGCGCAGTTCATCGCCGCCCGCGATTCGCTCTACATGGCATCCGTGGGCGAAACCGGCTGGCCCTATATCCAGCACCGCGGCGGCCCTGCGGGCTTTGTCCGGGTGCTGGATGCGCAGACGATCGGCTTTGCCGATTTCCGCGGCAACCGTCAGTACATCAGCGTGGGCAACCTGCTGACGAACGACCGCGTGTCGCTGTTCTTCATGGACTATGCCAACCGCACAAGGCTGAAACTGCTGGGCCATGCGCGGGCGGTTGACCCGGAGGACCGCGAGACGCTGGACCGGCTTGCCGTGCCCGGCTACCGCGCCACGGTGGAACGCGGCATCATGATTTCCGTGGAGGGGTTCGACTGGAACTGCCCGCAGCACATTACCCAACGCTACACGCTGGACGAGGTGCGCAACGTGACCGCGCCGCTGCTGTCGCGGATTGCCGAGCTGGAAGCGCAGCTTCTGAGCCTTGCCGGGGCCCGGAACGCATAGGGATTGCCTGCGCCGCTGCCTTGTAGCGAAATTCCTTTCATGAATGTGGTGTCCAAACAAAACCCCGGGCAAACCTGCGTTTGCCCGGGGATCGGATTCCATGGCTGCCAGACCGGCCCCCAGGGGCTATTCCAGCGAGGCCGGGGTCTTGTCGCTGATGTTGGGCCAGTTCGCATTGGCCTTGGCCAGCGTGCCCGCCGGGTCTTTGTCCCACAGCGCCGCGGCGTCCTGCGAGACGAAGAGGTAAAGCTTGCCATTGAGGATGCGGAAGATCGCCGGATCGCCGTCAAGTTTCTTGCCCAGGGCAGCACCAACGGCGCAGAAGCCGCCAAAGGCAGGCTCGAAGGTGGCGGGGGCCGCCACGAAGCTGTCGCGCGCTGCGGCAGAGGCGAACAGGTAGGTCGCCCCGCCCACTTCGGCGGCAAACGCGGCAGACCCGGCAACCGGGGCACCGCCTGCGGCATAAGAGGTTGCATCGACCCCGCGCAGGATCACCCCGTTTGCATCGACGTTGATCGCCGCGGTCGAGGTGACGTCATAGGCAAGCGCGGGCAGCGTGGCCCCCATCAGGAACGCGGTCGCCAGCGCTAGTGCGCCGAGGCGGAACGGGTTGGAAAGCATCGGTGTCATTCCGGACGTCCTTTGATCTATGTGGCAAAAGGAGGGGGTCAGGCGGCCAGCGGCTTGGCCACCGGAAAGTCGATGGCCGTCTCGGCCACGTTGTTCACGTAGTTGGTCAGCGTGTTCAGCGCGACAAGCAGCACGATCTCGACGATCTGCGCATCGGAGAACCCGGCAGCCCGGACCATGTCCAGGTCGGCGGTCCCGACATGACCCCGCGCCGTGGTCACCGCTGCGGCAAAGCGCACCGCCGCGTCGGCCTTGGCATCCGTCGACGTGCCCCGGCGGTTGGCCAGAATTTCGGCCTCGTCCAGCTTGGCGAGGTTGGCCCCCATGTAGCTGTGCGCCGACAGGCAGTAGTCGCAGCCGTTGATCTGGGCCACGGCCAACGCAATCCGCTCGCGTGTCCTGGCGTCGATGGCGCCTTTGCCCAGGGCACCGTTCAGGCCCAGATAACCTTCCAGCGCGGCAGGCGAATTGCCGACCACCCGGAACAGGTTCGGCACCACGCCGAACTGTTTCTTCACCGCCTCAAGCAGCGGCTGGGACCCGGCGGGTGAGGCTTCGATGGTTGCCGGTGTGCTGATGCGCGACATGATGTTTTCCTGTTCTGTCTGGCCTGCGGGACCGCCCCGCGCCAACAGGGGAGAACCTAATTGGTCCACCTTGCGTTCAGAATGATCGGAAAATGCAATTCAGCGCTTCGATCAGCGGAATAATCACGCGCCCCGGGCTGCGAAAGGGAACGCGGTGTTCCGGCCACGATCTTTGCCCGCGTGTCACAGCACCCCGCCTGCCGCCTCGCGGTTCGCGATAAAGGGGGCCAGCCGGTCGGCCGCGGCGGCGGCATGGGCGGGCGGCTGCCAGCGCGCCAGCCGGTCCTGCCACACCGCCGTTGCCCGCTGCGCCGAGGTGAGCGACCCTGCCGCGGCCCATGTGCCGAAGTTCGTGAGGTCGGCCACCAGCGGTTCGTAGAAGGCCGTGTCGTAGCGCGTCATCGTGTGGGCGGCGGCGAAGAAATGCCCGCCCGGCGCCACCTCGGCAATCGCGTCCAGCGCGGTGTCGGCGGGATCGGGGCGGTGGCACAGCTCGGCCATCATCTGCAGGGCTTCGACATCGTTGACGAATTTCTCGTAGCCGAAGCACAGGCCGCCTTCCAGCCAGCCCGCCGCATGGATGGTCAGCGTGGCATTGGCCAGCACCGCCCCCCACAGCGCCATGCTGGTTTCCAGCGCGGCCTGCATGTCGGGCGTATTGGAGGCGGCCCCAGTGGCGGACCGCCAGGGCAGGCCGATGTGGCGGGCCAGCTGCCCGGTGCCCAGCTGCAGCTGCACATGCGCGGGCGTGCCAAAGGCGGGCGCACCGGACCGCATGTCGACGTTGGACGAGAAGCCGCCATAGCTGACCGGGGCGCCGGGGCGGGCCAGTTGCGCCAGCGTGATCCCCGCCAGCGCCTCGGCATGCTGCAGCACCAGCGCGCCTGCGATGGAGACCGGCGCCATCGCGCCCGCCAGGCAGAACGGGGTGATGACCGACATCTGCCCGGCGCGGGCGAAGTCGATGATGCCTTCGGCCATGGGCACGTCCAGTTGCCGGGGTGAGTTGGTGTTGATCACGCCATAGGCCCAGACGCCATCGCCCCAGTCTGCATCGGACAGGCCGAGGCCAAGGCGGATCATGTGGAAGGATTCCTGAACCTGCCCGCGGCCGCGGGCATAGACGAACATCGGCTTGTCGGCCCGTACCATCTGGCCCCGCATCAGGGCGTAGTGGCGGAGGTTGGGCGCCACGTCCTGCGGTTCGGCCGAGGGGCCAAGGATGTGGATCACGTCAAACGCCTGCTGCAGCGACAGGGTTTCTTCATAGTCGCGCAGACTGCCCGCCCGGCGGCCGCGCACAAGGTCGATTGCGTTCGGGCAGCCGGAGCCCGGCGAGAAGATCATCTGGCCCGCGCCATAGCGCCGTTCCCGCGCCGGGTTCGCCGCCCGCATCCGCCATGCGCGCGGCGCCGCGGCCAGCGCCGACACGACGATCTCGCGGCCCACATGCACCATGTCGTCCCGCACCAACGCCCCAGCCGCGCGAAACAGGTCCACCGCCTCGGGCAGCAGCACGCGCATCCCGTCACGTTCCAGCACGCCCAGCGCGGCATCGTGCAGGGCGGCTATGGCGTCATCGGGGAACAGCGCTTGCGGCGGGAAGGGATGCGCCAGGTGGATCATGTCCACCGCGCGGGGGCCGCTGCGGCGGCGCGTGGACCTCTGGCGCGACATGTCACCCCCTGCGGCTGTTGCCACAGGCTAGGCGCGCAGGCGCCCGGCAACCCCGCCGATTGCGACAGCGCGTGTCGCGCCCTAACCCCCGGATTTGCGGAAGACGCCGGTGAAGTCCGGCAGGGGCCAGCGCAGCCCCCCGTCAGGCAGGGCCAGCAGCCACATGCCGCGGAACCGGCGGTCCAGTGGCGTGTGCTGCGCCGGAACCGTGCGCCGCCCCCTGGCCAGCAGCGTGACCGTCTTGCCCTGAACCGTCCAGCAGCCTTGCCCGTATTGGTCCAGCGCGCCATAGGCCAGCGCGAATTCAAACTGGCCGTCGGGGTACAGCCGCAATTCGCTGCCCACCTCCATGACGCCTTCCAGATAGTACGTGCCGGAGACCGAGGGGTCACCCGGCGCGCAGGCCGCCTGCGCCGCACCTGCCGCCAGAGCCGAAAACGCAAGGGCAGCCAGCCATCGCATCATGCGGCCTGCGCTGCTGCCCATGGCTTTTCCCGCACCGGCAGGTGCACCAGCGCCGAAAACGCCCCCACCCCCACGCCGATCCACCACACCAGCGTGTAGTCGCCGGTGATGTCGTACATCCGGCCGCCCAGCCAGATGCCCAGGAAGCTGCCGATCTGGTGCATCAGGAACACCAGCCCATAGAGCGTGCCCATGTAGCGCAGGCCATAGATGTGGGCGACCAGCCCGCTGGTCAGCGGCACCGTGGCCAGCCACAGCGAGCCCATGACGGCGCTGAACACCAGAACCGACGCCGGGGTGATGGGCAGCAGGATGAAGGCCGCCGCGGCCACCGTGCGGGCCGTGTAGATGCCCGACAGCAGGTACTTCTTCGGCAAGGTCTTGCCCGCCCAGCCCGACAGCACCGATCCGGCAATGTTGAACAACCCGATCACCGCAATGGCCGCCGCCCCCAGTGCCGAGGTGGTGGCGATGCCGATGCCCGACAGCATGCCCTGCGGGTTGATCGGGCCGCAGTATTCGGCCACCATCGCCGGGAAATGCGCGGTGATGAAGCCCAGCTGGTAGCCGCAGGAAAAGAAGCCCAGCGTGATCATGGTATAGGTCGGGTCGCGCAGCGCCCGGCCCAGCACGGTGGATAGCGACGCCTCAAGCTCGGTCCGCGTCGCCATGCGTTCGCTGCGCAGGAAGGGCAGCGCGAACAGCACGCACAGAATGGTGACCGCGAACACCATGAACACGCCCTGCCACGGCAGCACCTGCAGCAGCGCCTCGGCCACCGGCGGCCCGATCACCTGCCCGGCCGAGCCGATGGCGGTGGCCACGCCCAGCGCCAGCGACCGGTTTTCGGCACTGGCGGCGCGGCCGACGATGGCCAGGATCACCCCGAAGCCGCAGCCGGCAATGCCGAAGCCCACCAGCACCTCCAGCGCCTGCATCTGGAACGGCGTGGTGGCAAAGGCCGACAGCACCAGCCCCAGCGCATACAGCAGGGCGCCGATGACAATGGCCCTGCGGTCACCCAGCTTTTCGGCCAGCGCGCCGAAAATCGGCTGGCCCACGCCCCAGGCCAGGTTCTGGATGGCGATGGCCATGCTGAACTCGGCCCGCGCCCAGCCGAATTCCTCGGCGATCGGAATCTGGTACAGCCCGAAGGTCGACCGGATGGCAAAGCCGACCAGCAGGATCAGGCTGGCCGCGATCAGCACCGGGGTGAACAGCGGGGCCTTGGTCATCAACAGTCTCCGGTTTGGGCGCACAAGCTGCCCCGATGCCGGGGAAGGGTCAATTGCGGTTTGGTGATGCCTGCCATGCGTGCCGGTGATCGCGCCACCCCTGGTCTGCCGCTGTCACGGTGCTGATTCATGCCCGTGTGCATCCTGCCCTTGGCGGTTCTTCCGCCCGACTCGGGCCGGTCCTGTCCCGTCCCCCAAGACTCGGGTCTTCCCCGGCCCGCTGTTCTGGCCCGTCGCTGCCGCCCCCGGCCTTCGCGCCCTGCGCGGACCGGGGGCGGATTTTTCCCCTGTTGCACAACGGACGTGCGCGCCTGCGCCTGTTGCCGCGCGGCGGCTGCGGCTATGCAGACGGGGCCAGCCAGAGAGGCCCCCATGCCCGTCCTTCCCCCCGCCACCCGCGTCGGCCACGTGCACCTGAAGGTGTCCGACCTTGACCGCGCCATCGACTTCTACGCAGGCGTTCTTGGCTTTGACGTGATGCAGCACTTCGGCCGACAGGCGGCCTTCCTGTCGGCGGGCGGCTACCACCACCATATCGGCCTGAACACGTGGGAAAGCCTGGGCGCCACGCCACCCCCGCCCGGCCATACGGGCCTGTACCACACCGCCTTCCTGTTCCCCGACCGCGCCTCCTTGGGCGCCTGCCTGAAGCGGGTGATCGACGCGGGCATCCCGTTGGACGGTGCTGCCGACCATGGCGTGTCCGAGGCGATCTACCTGCGCGACCCCGACCAGAACGGCGTGGAACTGTACCGCGACCGGCCCGAGGCCGAATGGCCGCGCGATGCCGACGGCCGGCTGGCGATGGTGAACGCCCGGCTGGACCTGCGCGCGCTCTTGGCCGAGGCGGGCTGACACCCAGGGTTGAATCCGCGTGTCCTGCGGCGCGGGCGGCAGATTGCCGGTGAACCGTCGCCCCAACCTGCTAGCCTTTGACCCGATTCGGGACTGGTGGCATCGCGCCACCGGCACAAACGACAGGGGCATTCCATGGCCATCGATGTGACACTGACCGATGGCACCGGCCAGGTCTGGGATTTCAGATCCGACCGCGGGATGGATACGGATGCCGGGCCCGTGTCCGGCTTCGGACTGGCGGACGGGTCAGACGACGCCGTCGACAGCGGCTTCGTCATCCTGGTGAACGGCACCGGCGTGAACCCGCAGAACGCCTCGGTCGATGAGGGCGGGCGCGAGATCAACACCGCCCCGGTGCTGATCGACGGCGTCGCGGTCAGCCGGTCGGTGCGGGTCAGCGACACCGGCGGATTTGCGCGGTTCCTCGAAAGCTTCACCAACACCACCGATCAGGCCGTCACGATCACCGTGGAAACGCTGGTGAACAGCGGGGCCGACGGCGCGCTGCAGTTCCCCGCCACCACCAGCGGCGACACCGTGCTGGATGCCACCGACACCGGCTATGTCACCGATGACGCGAACACCAATGGCGGCGACACCGCCCTGACGGTACACTATGGCGACGGCACGCTTCGGCCCACGGAAACCTCGGTCTTCAGCGACCAGATCACGGTGACCCATACCCTGACCCTGCAACCGGGCGAGACGCAAAGCCTGCTGCAGTTCGGCGCACAGAATTTTTCGGCGTCCGAGGGCCTCTCTGACCTCACCGTCTTCAACAACCCCAACGTCTTCACCTTCAACCCCGAACTGCTGACGGGCCTGAGCGACGCCGAGCGTGCCTCGGTCGTCAACTATGCGACCGTCGCCCCCCCGCCTTCGGCCACGCTGGTCGACTCTGACGGCAACCGCTGGAACATCAACCAATTCGGGCATCTGTCCAGCCTCGACACAAATGCGCTTGTGCTGTTTGACATCTCCGTTTTCCCGACGAACTTCGACACGCTCGTCAGCTTCACCGAGGATGCGGCGAATGACGAGGTCACGATTGTCCGCACCGGTCTTGAAGTCGTTCCCGACTCGATCGTCACCTACACCTACCGCGCCCTGCCCGATCAGGGGCTGATCCGGCTCTTGGTGACCTGGCAGGGCGGTAGCGTCGGAATCGGCAACACCCCGCTGGACCCCAGGGTCATCACCGGGGCCAACCCGGCCCTTGTGCCGGTGCAGTTCTTTGAAGACGCATTCGGCGAAGTATCCGGCGTGGTGCTGGACGACAGCGAAAGCGGCACCGGCGGCACCCTGCCCGCCCTGACCTATGTGTTCGGGGCCACGGGGGCCGACAACACCTCGGCCGTCACCGGGAACACCTTCTCGACCAACATGCCGGGTCAGGGCGTCGACATAGGCGAAACAAAGCAGTACCTGTTCTTCTTCGCGCTGAACGACACCGGCCTTGACGCGCTGGCCGACCTCGCCCGTCTGAACAATCCGGGCCCGCAGGAATTGATCGGCCTGTCGTCCGACGTGGTGGCCGAGTTCCGCAACTTCGACCTGGACGAAACCGACCGCCTGCAGTTCATCAGCGGGTCCGACAACGTTGACGACACCCTTGTCGGCAACGCCTGGGGGGATTCGATCCAGGGCGGCACGGGCGATGACGACATCTCCGCCGGTGGCTCGGATGACGTGGTCTTCGCCGGCAATGGCGAGGACCACGTCGACGGCGGCGACGGAGACGACAGCCTGTTCGGCGGCCAGGACGGCGACGAAGTCACGGGCGGCTTCGGCGACGACTTACTGCAGGGCGACGAGGGCAACGACAACCTGCTTGGCCAGGCCGGCGACGACACCCTGTTCGGCGGTGCAGAGGTTGACACCCTGAGCGGCGGCGGCGGGAACGACCGGCTGGAGGGCGGGACCCAGTCCGACACGCTGCGGGGCGGCGTTGGCAACGACATTCTGTTCGGCGATGAAGACAGCGACGTTCTGTTTGGCGGAGCAAACGACGACGAGATCTTCGGTGGCACGGGGTTCGATGGCGTGTTTGGTGGCGCAGGGAATGACACCCTGAACGGCTTCGACGACGAAGACTTGCTGTCCGGTGGGGCCGGTGCCGACAGCCTGTTCGGCGGGTTCAACGGGGATGACCTGCGCGGAGATAGCGGCAACGACACGCTGAATGGCG
>CAZLIC010000028.1:0-131 GCA_964559535.1 uncultured Rhodobacterales bacterium | reverse complement strand
ACGACGGGGACGACGATCTGTTCGGCGGCGACGACGACGACAGCCTGTTCGGCGGGTTCAACGGGGATAACCTGTTCGGAGATAGCGGCAACGACACGCTGAATGGCGACGACGGGGACGACGATCTGTTC
>CAZLIC010000027.1:0-47472 GCA_964559535.1 uncultured Rhodobacterales bacterium | reverse complement strand
CCGATGCCCTCGGTCGTCATGTCCTGTCGGCAGAGGCGATCTTCGCGGATGACACACCGGTCAGCATGCTCGCACCCGGCACAGGCAAGACGCAAACCGCCCGGCTCTGGACCTACGCCCGCGACGAGCGGCCTTGGGGTGGCGCGACCCCACCCGCAGCCTGGTATCGCTTCTCCGGCGACCGCAAAGGCCAGCACCCAAAGGACCATCTCGCCCGCTACCGCGGTTGGATGCATGCCGACGGCTATGCCGGGTTCGAGGATCTCTACCGCTCTGGCACCATCCGCGAGGTCGCCTGCATGGCACATGTCCGGCGCAAGTTCGTCGACATCCATCGATCCCAAAGCTCCCCCATCGCCGAAGAAGCCATCGGCCGCATCGCCCAACTCTATGCTGTGGAGAAAGAGGCCAGAGGTTCGCCACCGGATGTCCGGGTCGAACTTCGCAAGGCACATGCGGCCCCGGTCTTCGACGATCTGGAACGATGGCTGGCCATGCAACTCACCACGATCTCGGGAAAATCCCCGCTCGCGGCCGCCATCCGCTACGCCCTGACCCGCATGGAACGCATGCGCACCTACCTCGACCACGGCATCCTCGAACTGGATAACAACGCGGCCGAACGAGGCATGCGTGCTGTCGCCCTGGGACGGAAGAACTACCTCTTCGTGGGTTCCGAGGCTGGCGGCAAGGCCGCCTCCATCGCCTACACCCTGATCGAAACGGCCAAGCTCAACGCCGTCGATCCCCATGCCTGGCTCGCCGACACCCTCGCCCGCATCCCAGACTACAAGATCACCAAGGTCGATGACCTACTGCCCTGGCGCTGGAACGGGTAGCGGTCAGACCGGACGGTTACTATCGAACAAAGCATGTCCTCGATTTAGGGTCATGACGTCTGGCCGAAGTGTCGAAAGGTCACGACAGGCTACCCGACGCCGTCTTCTCCCACCCGGTCCAGTCAATCAGGCCATGGGAAGCCATGACCTCGCGTTGATCCGACGGGCTGCGTTCGCAGAACACCACGGCGTTGATACAATTCCATCGGGCAGATGGGACGAGCAGGCCGTCGAACTCGAGGAAATGCGCGACCTCCGCGATGTCCTGCGTCCGGGGATACTCAGCCGCTTTTTCCTGGTAGGAAAGCCGCCCATAGCCTTCAGACGCTACCCCAAGGCGGGCGAGATCCTCGAGGTTCAGGAGTTTCAGGGTAGCGTCCATAGCTAGAGCGAGCTCGTAGAGTTCGTAGCGCACGCGGGTCGGAAAGATGGGCTGGCCGCGCTTGAGATGGAAGTACATCTCGGCGAGTGCACCTTCGCGCTCAAGTGAGGTGTAGAGCACGTCGAAGCTGCCGTCGTCCCAGCGGCCGCCGGACCGGCTGCAGTCGAGGGGGTCGCGACCCTCGCGGACGACCCGCCAGACGTTCCCCGAAAACGGCGTAGGCGGGATGGCCTCGATCGCATCGATCAGTCGATTGTCGCGGCGTTTGGTAGGGCGCGCCATCGTCAGAGATAGGCCCCGCTCTCGAGACGTTCAAGCACGGCCAGAACCTCGCTCGTCCGGTCGTCGTGGATGAGATCTATGGCGCGCTGTCCTTCGAGTTGCGGGTGCCGCGCATAGAGCCAGGTCCGGATTTCTTCCGACGTATAGAACTCCTGCAGGCGCCCCACGACATATCGAAGGTCGGACAGGATGAGTTCATGGCGCGGCTGCGGTCGCATGTGCCCGCTCTTCCACCGCGATACGGTCGTCTTGGACACGTCGACGACATTCGCGATATCGACGCCACTAAGACCGCCATCATTCGCGATATCGGACAGAACCCTTGCGACGGCCCCCTGAGTTGTACCCGTCATCTTTGCTCCCGCTTCCTTTCGTCTTGCTTCAGTCGCACGGCTCCTGCGGGCCGCGCGCGTGGCGCGTCTTCTGACCGCGAGTCCCTGAAGGCTTCAAGTGCAATCTGCGTCTTGGACATCGCGCGCGCGTGGTCGCCGAGGCGCTTCATTAGCCGGTCGGCATCGACTTTCAGTGTTTCTGCGAGGCCTAGTGAAGGTTTCAGTTCGGCCACCTGGCGAGATGTTCTGACGATCTGGGTCATCGGCTTCGTCAGGAACCAGTCATCACGACGCAAAAGCGGCACATTCTCAAGATCGCCAGTCTCCCGGCTGACCTGATCAAGGTGAATCTCGCGTCCGTTCTCGAGGAGGTCGGCCACGTCGCGCAGTCCACCGACAAGTAGTTTCTTGCCTCCGCGGGCCTCGGCCAGCAGCTGGAGTTCTCGTCCGCTGAGGGTTCGTCCGAGACCTTCGATGGCATAGCGAGGGGTGCGTCCGAAGCCTTGCGCGTCCTCCGCCTTTGGTTCCGGAGGCTTGTCCCAGTCGGACGCGTCGAAACGTTCCATCTCGCCAATTCCGATCGCACGCCCAGACGCGACACCGAAGGCGAGCGCAGCTACAGAAGCGGGTCCGCCGAAGTAGTCCAGAACAAGAGGTCGGCCGATATTGTGCAGCCCACCCAACAGGGTCAGAAGGCCGCGCGTCGTCTGCGGGCCCAACGTTCCGTCTGCGCCGGAGATTCGAAGCCACGCGTTTTCAACCGGCAGTGAGCCGAAGGCAGAAAGCACGTCGCTCCGCACCTCGCTTCGTTGCAGGTGCTTCAGCGTCTGTATGACTGGGTAATCGATCGCGATCGACTTTCCGCCTTCACAGTCCAGTGCCTCACGCAGGGCTACGCAGGCTTCCCGGTCGACATCGAACCAGTCTGCAGCCATGTCCGAGCCCAGAAAGTGAGTAGGACTAAGCACTGCGTCGAACCCGAACGCGACTGCGGTACGAGCGATCTCGCCAATGACATCGGTGGGTGCGCCCCGCCGGAAATGCGCGGGGCCGAGCGGATGACCATTCGCATGACGTGCCCACGGGGCGTTGCGTTCCTGACCCAAGCACTTTCGAAGGGATGCCAGCTCTGCCACCTGAGGGTCCAGAACAGTCTCGATGCCGTGATGTTGAAACAGATCGATCAGGCGCCGTTGGTATTTGAGCCGTGATGCCTTGAGCACTGCGCGGCGCGCCGGAAAACGACCCATGCTGACCAGTTCGGCGATCTTGGTATGCGACTCGCCGATGCGAATGAACTGGGCGATCGGCGGCTGGGCCTGGGTGCCGCCGGGAAACTCGAGGATCTTCGCGCTCATCTGGCCGCGTCTCCTTCGGTACGAATGCGTTGCGTAAACTTAGTATGCGCAACTCAAACGAAACGTCAAGTATGCAGCGTGGCCAAGCCTTCGCGCACCAGTCGAAACTGCAGCTTAACCATAGCCGCGCCGCCATTTCTGCCCCAGCGGCTGGGAGCGACGGAAATGTCTCCAGCTTCATTCTTCCCCCGGTCCCGATCCGCCCCCAGCTGCGGATGACCGAGACTTCTCGGAACAGCGTCGGCTGGAGTGCGATCGCATAGGTGCGCGCCATGTTCAGCACAGGATCGCGACGTGTTATCAAGATGGGTTCGAAGTCGAAGTCGTGGATGATCGGGCCAGTATTGAAGGCCAAGCTCGACCTGTCCAACGACGATCCGGAGTCGCAGGCTTCCCGCCCGTAGTCTTGATAAGAGTTACATAATACTGATTATGCGTTAAGTGTTAGGTGGTTGTCCGGCTGCAGTTTTTCGCCGATCATTATGCCGCATGTTGCCCTTTCGTTTCGCTTCTGGTCCAGTCTGACCGCACGAAGTTGAACGGAGGCGGCTCTAGGATGATGACCCCAACAGCCGATCTTGACCGGTGGCCGGATCCGGCAAGTTCGAACGCTCGCCGCAGCGTTTTCGCCCAGGACCTTGTCGTCGAGGGCGATGTCACCTCCAAAGGGCCAGTCGACGGCCAAGGCAAAATCCTTGGCTCGCTGAGGGCACCGGACGTCACTGTTGTGGGCTCGGGTCGCGTTGAAGGGACTATTGTCTCTCACGACCTCTCCGTGCTTGGGGCGGTTTCCGGCACGATCTCGGCGCGGAATGTCCAACTCGTGCCAAGTGCCGTTGTACAAGCCGACGTCATCCATGAGCGCATCGCCATTGATGCCGGTGCCGAGCTGGAAGGCAGGCTTCAGCGCAAGGCCTGACGGACCTCAGTCCACAAGGTCATCTGGCTGCTGTTGGTGGACCGGCACATACCCCCGGCGCATCTTCTGACGAAGGGTCTGGGATGCTGCCTTCTCGGCGACTTCGGCGGAGGCGCAAGTTTCGATACTCGTCCGCCCGTGCGTTCCGATCGTAAGCGTCCGGCCTGACCGCTACCCGTTCCAACGCCAAGGCAGCAGGTCGTCGACCTTGTTGATCTTGTAGTCTGGGATTCGGGCCAGGGTGTCGGCGAGCCAGGCGTTTGGATCGACGCAGTTGAGCTTGGCTGTCTCGATCAGGGTATAGGCGATGGCTGCGGACTTGCCGCCCGCCTCGGAGCCGACGAAGAGGTAGTTCTTGCGGCCAAGGGCTATGGCGCGCATGCCGCGTTCGGCGGCGTTGTTGTCGAGTTCGAGGATGCCGTTGTCGAGGTAGGGGCGCAGACGCTCCATGCGGGCCAGGGCATAGCGGATGGCGGCCGCGAGCGGGGATTTTCCCGAGATCGTGGTGAGTTGCATGGCCAGCCAGACCTCGAGGTCGTCGAAGACGGGGGCCGCATGTGCCTTGCGAAGTCCGACCCGGATATCTGGCGGGGACCCTCTGGCCTCCTTCTCGACGGCGTAGAGTTGCGCGATGCGGCCGATGGCTTCCTCGGCGATGGGCGAGGCTTGCGAGCGGTGGATGTCGACGAACTTGCGCCGGACATGGGCCATGCAGGCGACCTCGCGGATGGCGCCCGAGCGGTAGAGGTCCTCGAAGCCCGCATAGCCATCGGCATGCATCCAGCCGCGGAAGCGGGCGAGATGTTCCTTCGGGTGCTGGCCCTTGCGATCTCCCGAGAACCGATACCAGGCCGCGGGAGGGGCAGCGCCGCCCCAGGGGCGTTCGTCGCGGGCATAGGCCCAGAGCCGCGCGGTCTGTGTCTTGCCGGTGCCAGGGGCGAGCATGCTGACCGGCGTGTCATCCGCGAAGATCGCCTCTGCCGACAGGACATGACGACCGAGGGCATCGGCCAGCGGTTCCAGCAGGGCAGTGGTCTTGCCGACCCAATCAGCCAAGGTCGAGCGGTCGAGGTCGAGACCTTCACGGTCGAAGATCTGGCTCTGGCGGTAAAGCGGCAGATGGTCGGCGTATTTGCTGACCAGCACATGGGCCAGGAGACCCGGCCCGGGACGA
This sequence comes from uncultured Rhodobacterales bacterium, assembly GCA_964559535.1. GTDB lineage: Bacteria > Pseudomonadota > Alphaproteobacteria > Rhodobacterales > Rhodobacteraceae > CAZLIC01. The sequence goes on along the minus strand of CAZLIC010000027.1, from coordinate 42,186 downwards.
CCACGTTCGATGGGGCGCGACGGCAGCGGGGCCTGGACGAAGCGGTCACAGCAGGAACAGGTCAAGCGCGGGCGGACAATCCGGTTCACGATGAAGCGCCCGGGCACGTATTCCAGTTCCTCGGTCACATCCTCGCCGATCCGGCGCAGGCGGCCACCGCAATCCGCGCACGCATCGACGCCCGGGGTCAGCTCGACCTCCATCCGGGGAATGTGGTCCGGGATCGGGCGGCGCTTCGGTTTGTCCTTCTCCTCGATGTCCGGCAGCTTCATCCGCGCCGTCATCGCGGCGGCGGCGATCTCGCTGGTCTCGAGGGCCAGTTGCAGCTGTTCCGCCGTCTCGGACGAGGCCCCGAACCGGTGCGCCCGGTGTCCGGCCAACTGGTGGCGGAGCTTCTCGATCAGGATCGCCTGCGCCTTGACCTCGGCCAGAAGCTGCGCAGTTCCTCGGGGTCTTCTGGCAAGGTCAGGGTCTTATCCAGCATGTGAGAAGTTTATCCCACTGTATTCGTTGTGGGAATCCTTTCCGTTGCAGATCGGCAGATTACCCCGCCGCCAAGGGTTGCCATGTCCGCTGCGGTCCCCGCCAGTCAATGCCTTCCAGGAGCATCGACAGCTGCGCAGGCGTCAGCGCGACCTTGCCCTCCTTCGCCGAGGGCCAGACGAACCGGCCCCGCTCCAGCCGCTTCATGAACATGCAGGCCCCTTGGCCGTCCCACCAGATGACCTTCACCAGATCGCCGCGACGGCCGCGGAAGACAAAGAGATGTCCGGCAAACGGGTCCTGCTTGAGCACCGCCTCGGCCTGCGCAGCCAGGGCCGCAAAGCCCTTGCGCATGTCGGTGACGCCAGCCGCCAGCCAGACCCGCGTATTCGCCGGAACCGGGATCAAACCGTCAACCCCCGGATCAGCCGCGCCAGCGCCTCGGGATCGTAGCTGCCGCTGATCCGCATCCGGTGCCCGCCCATGACGTCGATCTCGATCATGCCAAGGGCCAACACCGGATCGGCGGCCATGGCCACCTCGTCGCTGCGGACATGGCTCACGATCTCGACGGGCAGAAAGCTCGGGGCATCCGCCGATGCCGTCACCGTCGGCGCATAGCGCGGGTCGCGCAGCCACTTGAATACCATGTTCGCGTTCACCGCGTAGCGCCGCGCAACCTGGGCGACCGAAACACCTGGCGCAGCCGTCTGGAAGCAGATCGACCGCTTCTCTTCATCCGTCCAAAGCCGCTTCGTCCTGCGAACCAAAACCTGCCCCGGAGTGTCCACTATCGATAGCGGACACTATACGTCACTCTCAACGCGCGGCAGGGCAGTCAGACCGGACGCTTACTTCCGATCCGGCCCCAGGTCCGAAAGACGGAGACGTCCTCAAACAGCGTCGCCGCAACATCGATGCAGTAGAACCGCGCCATGTTGGCCTTCGGGTCGATGCGGTGCAGATGTGCCAGAGCCATGGCGGTCCTCCCCCGCACAGACTCTGCCTTGTTACTCTCCAAGTCCAATTGCTTTTCTGAATCGATCCGGGCGGTCCGACTCAGAAAGCTGATGGGTCATGGTGACGGATCGCCCGGTGCGCCCTCGACAACCTCCACCCAGAGGACGCCACGCAGGGTTTCCTCCGGGACCAACCACACGGTCCTGAACCGGCCGCCCATTGTGCGATGTCGTTCTGCGACAAGCTCCCGGTTTCCGCGGTCGATCCGCCACAGGCGCCGATCGATGGTCGACTTCTTGGACTTGGGCCTAACGACGTCTTCCATTCCGGCCTCCGATCAGTCGCTGGCGATTTGCCCTCATGGACAGGAGCGTCATCAGAACATATCTACCGATTGCAGAAGCGGTGCTTTGCTGTCGCCGCGCGAACCACGAAAGGTGTTTCTGTCGATGCATGTTCTGTCCCCCGTTCTGGCTGTTTCCGCGTTTGCGGCGATGTCTGTTCCTGTCCACGCGCTTGACGCCTGGACGGTCGGTGTCGAGCGCGGCCTGCCGACCTACGTGCTCACCAGCGCGGCGGGTGAGGTGCGACTTGTCTGCGATCCGGACCGCGTTTTCGGGCCAACGCCCAACGGCGCTCTCGTGGTCCACTTCAGCAAGCAGGCCGATCCAGACATGGTTGTTGTGCTGGCGAAGTCGGGTGAACAAGCCCGTCTGCCGGTCCAGAACGGCATCGCGGCCCAAGCGGCGGTTGATGCCGCGGACTGGGCAAGGATGGTTGCGACCTTCCGCTCGGGCGGCGAGTTCGCCATGGTCACGAGCACCGACAGCCTGACCTTCGAGACAGCGCCGCTGCCCGATCTTGCCTGCGAGTAATCGCGGGCAGTTCATCGATTTCTGTTGCATGGGTGAGGTCTATCTGACGCGTCGCGCCTCGATGAGCCGCGACGCGATTGCGGCGAGGAAGGCACCAACGATCGTCGCGCGTGGCTCGATCTGCCAAGGGTCGCCGAGGGCCGCATGCATAGCCCGGATCGCGGGGCCTTGGGCGTAGACGGTCATCGGCTCGCCGACCGCCATGTCCGTCGCCGCCATTGCGAAGATGCGCTTCGCCTCGTCGACATACGGTATGAGATCATCATCCACCAGGAGCCGCCGCAGTTCAGCGCGGGCCTCCTTGGCAAAGGCGCGCAGCATATAGGCCGGGGTCACGTCGCCCGCGCCTGGGATCTGCTCAAGCTGCGTCTCCGTCGCCAGCGGCAGCCGAAAGAGTACCACCAGCTTCTCTTTCCGGGGCTTTGTCAACCCAACGCCAGCACACTCGGGCGGCAACGAAGGGGAGTGCGGCTCACGCCTCTCCGCTTCCCCATTCCCGGCAAATGCCGGTTCGGCCAAGTGCTCCATTGGCATGTCGGGGAGTTGGACCCCGACGCTCTGGACTGTCCCTGCCTGCTCCGGTGCGCGCCGTTCGGCAAGAATGCGCGACTGAACCTCTCGCGACGACCGCAACCGGGCTGCGGAGTTCTGCAGGCCCGGCTCTTCGGCCGCCGGGGAGGGCGCGACACGTGCAGGAAGGCGGAAACGGCTCATGCTGGGATCACCTCGTCGATCCCGGTCAGGACGAGTTCCGCAACGTCGAGTTGGCGTGTGATGGCATCTGCCACCAACCGACCGCCGGGGGCATTGGCGTTGGCGCGGGCTGCCGGTCCGAGGGGACCGTGATAGCCCAGTTGTTCGAGAATCCGCGAATGCGGGACGATCACGTCGAGATGGTCGAGACGCAGGATTTCCTGCAGCACGTCCTGGTCGCGCTTCGGCAGTTGTGCCATGCCCCCTTCCCGGGTTGCGGCATCAATGATCTTCGGCCCTGCATCCATGACGAGTACCCGGACCGCCGGGAACCGCTCGGCTTCGGCAATGGAAGCGCGGAGGTCGTCCATCCAGAGGACGGCGCGATGGGTCATTTCCCATTCGGCGTAAACGGGGCGGGCCGGGATCAGCACCAGATCAGAGATCAGACAGAAATCCTCGGTGTCGGTATGCGTGCCCGGGCGCGTATCAATCACCACGAGATCGACGCCGCGCGCTTCCTCGGCCTCGAGGAGTGATAGAAGCCCTTCCACACTCTCTGGCGGTGAAAGGATCGCGAGGCTCTCCGGCCAGTCGGGCTTTTGCGCGCCCTCCCAGGCGGCCAGTTCGAAACTGTCGCGCCAGCGGCCGAGTTGCGCATTCACGTCGCCGTCGATCAGGGTAACGCGGCGCCCGAGGTTCAGTGCTGCAGATGCGAGAAGCATGGCGGTCGTGGTCTTGCCCGAGCCGCCCTTGGTCTGCACGATGGTAATGACTTGCATGAAATGACGCCTCCACAAACGGTACTCGATACCCCTTGCACCGACGCCCGGCGCTCTTTCATGACGCAACGGAAGGCGATGCGCCGAAGACAAGCCAGGACCGAGCGAAGCCGTTGTAAAGGCGTCACTAATCCGACCGACGTTCGGTGCGCCGTTTAGGCATAAGGTTGCGGAGAGGTCAAATGGGATGTGCTGGAGGTTGTAACACTTCGGTGAGACCTTCATGTTTCTTGAGGATTCCCGCAACCAGAATGCTGCGGCGCGGCGTCCGAGCGTTCCTTCGGCCTGCTCACAGTCGTGGCCATCTGCCTTTCGGCCCGCATGACGGTTTGCATGTCTGCATGCCTGCCTAGGTGACAGGCTGCATACCTGCGTTGGAACCTGTCCGTACGGTTGATCTGAAGGCAGGGCGACAGCGGGCCATCGCCTGTGTCGGTGCCTGGCTTGAACAGTCAACCGCCTGCATGTCGGACATTCTGCCCGCTTGCCTGTCTGCCTGCTTGCCGGTTCGACCAGCGCAGCTCTGATGCAGTCTCAGTCGGGCGAGAGACTTCCTGCGGGGTACACTTCTTGGTCCGCCCCGCCCAGGCTTCGGAGGTTTCGCCGAAGCAGTCAAACGCCCTTCTTCCCTTTCCGGGAAGCCCTCCTTTCGGACGCCAGGCTGTTCCCGGCAGCCCCTCGCGGAAGGAGTGCGGTCTTTCGCAAAGTCCAACGTTTCAAAACGCTCGACCTCTGTGGTCTCGCTTTGAATGGAGGCCTGACGACCGGGGGCGCAGGGATGCAGTCGGCGGGCAAGCCGCCGACCCCTGACGCCATAATGAGTCCTCACCGGCTGTCCGGTTTCCGCACGCGGGCTCCTCTACGGAGGAGCGGAAACCGGCCGGTGAGGACGGTTGGCAGGAACGGTGATGTGTGGTACATGATGCGCAACGATTACAAAACACATGTAATGATGCAATGCCACGCTCACGCCTGACCTCTGCTGAGACCGCCGCCATCACGGCGCGGCTCCTCGCTGGCGAGAGCGTTGCGGCCGTGGCGAGGTCGATGGGCAGGTCCCGCCAGGCACTATCACGCATCAAGGGCAGCCTTGACCGGAAAGAGGTGCGGCGGCTTTCGGTCAAGCTGAACATCCGCATCACGGAAGACGAGCATGCAGTCTTTCAGGCGGTTGCCGAGGCAAGCGGTCTGACGGTTTCCGAGGCAATCCGGCATCTGGTCAGACAGGCAAGCGATCGTCTGGCCATCCAGGCAGACGAGCTTGATGCCATCGCTGCAGCCCGGCGCGAGTTGTCAGCCGTCGGCAACAACCTCAACCAGATCGCCCGTCTGGGGGCAGTCGGACGCCTGACCTGGAACGCCCGCGATGCCGCTCTGGTGCGCAAGGTCGGAGCGCGGGTCGACGACCTTGTCGAAGAAGTTGTCCACCTCCTCTCGGCGCTGAGGGCCAAGCAGGGACTTGGTGATCCAACCTCTCCTTTCGCTCTTGCCGCTGATACTTCTGCCGAGGCGCCGAAATGACCCGGTCGCCTTCCGTCGAGGATCTGGTTCTCGGTCATGTTCTCGACGATCGGCGTCGTGGGCGCGGCGGAGAAGGCGGCGCGTCGTCTCGGCTCGGCACGCGCAAGGAACGCCAGACCCGGGCACTCCTGCGAAACGCTGGCGGGCCGCGTGGTTGGCAGTCGGTCGTCAAACGAATTGCGGGTGGCAGTGCCCGAACGCCGCAGGAGCTGAAGCGCCTTCTCGACTATGTGGCCCGGGAAGACGGGGTGCAGAGCACCTGGTGCAATCTGGCGGGTTATGAGCGTGACTTCGATCCATCGCGAACGGGCCGGACGGCGGATATCTGGTCTTCAACCTGGACAGGTGCACCGCGCCGGGGACATGCCGATCACATCGTCCTTAGTTTCCCGCGGGGGGCGGACGCAGAGCGCGCCGAGGTCATCGCCCGGGAATGGGGTCAGGCCGTGTTCGGGTCTGGTGAGTATGGGGATGTCTGGCGCTATGTCGCTGCCCTGCACATGGACACCGACCACCTGCATGCGCATTTCGTGGTCGACAAGCATGGCATCGAGGAAGGCCGGTTCCTGTCGATCTGTCGTCATGCCGCGCTGAACTTCGATGTGATGCGCGAGCTTCACGCTGAGATCAGCCAGTCGCATGGGCTGAACATCCTCGCCTCGTCGCGCCTCTCCCGCGGCATCATCGAGAACCCGCCGCGCCAGTCCGAACTGCGAGCATCGCGAGAGGGTGGGAAGCCCACACCCCCTGCCCCGCCGCCGCTGTCCGATCGGGAGCGGAGCCGACGGCTTGCCGCGTTGCAGGGCTTCGCCCGCGAATACGAAAGCTTAGGCGACCTCGCCGGTCTTGCCGCCGCAACGGGCACCGAAGCGAGTGCCTCTTCCTACCTTTCCCGGCTGGCGGTGGCGCTTGGCGCCTCCGCCGCCGCTCTCAGACAAGGAGTTCCCCTGATGCCCGATCTCTCGCTTCACGCAGAGGGCGATCCCGCCGCGCGGATTGAAGCTGCGCGCAGCGAGATGGTCGCTTCGGCCACCGAGGCCTGGGAGGCGATCCGCGCCATGGAACCCTCGGCGGAGCGGGTCGCGTTGGAGCGTAGTTTCGCCGAACAGGCTCGGGCCTCGCTGAATCTAGCCCCCGACAACCTGCTTCTGGCCCAACATGCCCGGACCTTGGATCAAGGTGACGACCCTTACCATAACCCGACCCTCGCCTCGCTGGCACGACTGGAACAGGGCATCACGGAGGGCGTCTCGCTCGACGCCGGACTGCGCGCCACGCTGGCGCATGTCCGGGAAGAGGTGGGCGAGAGGTTGTCGGCGCTCTTTTCCATTCGGGAGGACGAGCTTCGTATCGCAGGCACGTCCGTCGAGGAAATGGTTGCACGGTTCACGTTGGCGGAACGCAGCGAAGGGCAGAGGGCAAGCTGGATCGACGCCCAGCCGAACACGATGCAGAAGGTGTTCTGGATGGAGACAGAGCGTACGCTCGGTCAGGAGATCGATGGCGCGCTCAAGGGCCTCGATCTGGACCCTGCCCTGACCGAAGCTCTGGCAAAGGATCAACTCCTCACCGCCGATCGGCATTTGCGCCTGTCAGAGGTGCCCGCACTCGAGGCCATCGTCGATCGGATGCACGACACCCTGAAGCCCGAGGACCTGGACCGCGTTCGGTCCGGGGACCTCGCTCCGCTCAACGAGCAGGTCCGAGATCCAGCACTCCGGGCCGCCGTTGCACATGAGCTGAAGAATGAGGGTGACCTCGGCCAGTCGAGCGAAGTCGGGCCTTGGGCCGACCTGGCACGGGCGCAGCATCGTGCCGCCGAACTTGGGCGGCGCGACCGTTCCGCCGAACGCGACACCGGCCACGAACTCTGAGGGACAGACCTATGCTCTCGAACCTCGACACCGCATGGCGGTATCCGCTGGCGCTGCTCCTTGGCCTGCTGACCGGTCTCTACATCGGCGGCATGCTGGCGACGATCTACGTGATCACTGCCTTCCGGGAGAGCCTCGATACGCTTAGCCCGATAGGCCCCTGGTTCCTTCGCTACGCCTGGGCCGACCTCGCCGCACGGCCTTCGGTCCTGCAGGGCGCGCTGATCATCACCGGCGCCGTGACTGTCGCGCTGACGCTGGTCGGACTTGCCGGAGTGCATCGCGGGCGGCTCAACCAATATGACGACGCGCATTTCCAGTCGCGCCGCGAGTTGAAGCGCAACCACATGGTCGGAACCCTCGATCAGAACGGCTTCATCTTCGGCAAGCTCGGTCTCCCGAAATCCGACGCGCCCTTCGTGATGGCGCCGCCGGACCGCTTCCCGCATGCGATGATGATCGCTCCAACGGGTCGCGGGAAGGGCGTCGGCTTCGTCATCCCGAACCTTCTGCACTTTTCAGGCTCGGCGATCATCCTCGACGTGAAGGGCGAGAACTTCGCGAAGACCTCGATCCATCGCAAGCATGGGCTGAAGAACGGCATCTGGTACTTCTCGCCCTTCGATGAGGACCGTGGGTCGCACCGGTTCAACCCCCTCGCCCGGATCGCCGCCGTTCCCTCCGCCGAGCGTCAGTATACCGCGCTGAACTCGATGGCCGACCTCTTCCTCATCCCGGAAGGCGAAAGTGCGCAGAGCTTCTTTAATGCCGGCAAGCGCCTGTTCATTGCCTCCTGCCTTTACGCCATAGAACAGCGCCGCCCGACTTTGGGCTTTGCAGGCGAGATCATGGCCGGGGGCGGCGACAAGAAGAAGAGCTACACGGCCATTGCCGAGACGACGAACATCCCGATCGTCTCCCGCACCTTTCTCGAGATGGCCGACGTCCCGGAAAAAACCCTCGGGGCCTATGTGTCGGTCATCCAAGGCTCTGGTCTCGAGCTTTGGAATGACCCCGCAGTCGACCGTGTGACCTCGGCCAGCGACTTTGACTTCTCGACGTTCCGCCGCGATCCCCAAAGCCTCTATATCGTCGTTCAGCCCGAGCACCTGAAAACCTTGGCCCCCCTCGTCCGCCTTCTCTTCGCGGATGCCATCGCCTCCCTCCAGCGGCGTGAGCCGGGACCGGACGAACCCCATGCGGTCATGTTCCTGATGGACGAGTTCGACCAGCTCGGCCGCCAGCCCCTCGTCCTCTCTTCCATCAAGACCATCCGCAGTTTCGGCGGCCGGTTCTTCATCATCTCCCAGACCATTCCTGGTTTGGACGACATCTATGGAGAAACCGGTCGGCGATCCCTGCAGGGTGGGGCTGGTGTCCAGATCTACATGACGCCGCAGGATGACCGCACCGCCGAGGTGCTGTCGAATGCCTTGGGGCGGTCCACAATCACCGCCGTGACTGAAAGCCAGTCGCGTGTCCGGGCCTTGGAGGACAGTGCCAATGTCAGCAGGCGGTCGGAAGAGCGGCCGCTGATTTCGGCAAACCAGATACTACGGTTTCCGCTGGATGAGGTGCTGGTGCTGCCCGAGGGGCAGTACCCGATCCGGGCGCGGCACATCCGGTACTACGAGGATTGGCACTTTGGGCCGATTGACCGGGCGCGGAAGGGGAAGGCGTTGCCGACAATACAAGGAGGCGGGGCGGAAAGCAGGCCAGCGCCTGTTGGGAAGCTGTCAGGCTTAACTGCATCCGCTGGACCAGCGGGCTCCGAGGCCTTCGGAGACGCGGCACGGGTGTTTCGGCATATTTCGGACAGCGCCAAGCGCACACGGAAGGTACCAGCGCGGGTCTAACCGGCGCATCGTCGGTGCACCTTACCGCATTCTCACATGGGCAGATATCGGCCCAAAGCGGGAATTCACGGGCCGACCCGGTGCAGCGCCGCAGCGTCAAAAGGAAATCGGAGTTCCTTCTTGATGAAGCTCAGGCTATTCTTTTGGGTATGATAGTGATGCCAACTGTTTTCAAGGTCATGAAACCCTCGCTGCTGCCCAACGCGCTTCGGAAGTATTCTAGAATTTAACCAGAGAGTCAGTGATAATGTCATCACTTAAAGATATGTTTCCGAACTACAGTAATATCCAACCTTCGAAGATTTCTTGGAAAGGTGATTTTGACTGGAGCGACGAAGCAGGCTTGCAGCTTGCGTACGCATTGTTTCAGGATGCTATTTCATCTCAGAAGTTTGAGCAGAGCTACTTTCTTGAGTGCGGATCTATTCTGCGAAGTGATCTCTCCGCTTTGACAGCTTCGGCGATCAGAGAGCGGGATCTTCTTGTGATAGATGCTATAAAGTTTGCCGTCTCGCAACCCTTCATTCATCGCCTCAAAAGCATAGGAGAGTTTTCCCAAGCATATGATTGGATACTATGGTCGATATCAAGAAACTACAAAATTGGTGGCGGGGGAGAAGAAGCTGACTTCTTTCTCCCACCCTTTGATGGTGCAAGCGAGCAGATAAACAATTTCGCCATTCAGTTCCTCGTCGATTGGATTGCATCCGCCTACTACGTTGCGGTGAAGTTCGGGGGATTGGATGAGCTTGCCAAGAATCATTTCTACTATTGCTTGGGGCATGCTGTGTCGGAAGCAGATGGCCCGAACGCGGAAATCGGAGTAGAGGCACTAGTTTTCCTAATAAACTGGGCCGCACATGTCGACCATGAGGCTCTTCCCGATCTTATAGAATCAGTCGAGAGTTGGCTGGAAATGCCATCGACTACCGACAAAAGGAGAGTCCTGTTCGCCAGCTTGCTAATCGGCCCTGGGTCAAAATACTCTAAGAGACCTCCAGAGGAGGTCGCCGCACATGCTCTTGCAACCTATCCAGCAGGGTTTCGTGATCATCAGCGCCTTCAGTTTTTGACGGTTGCAACAAACTGCTACGAGACGTGGCTTGAACGAAGAGTTGAGGTCAGGCAAGAGATACAGAAGTTTCGTGCCGAAGTTGAGGGCAGCCAAAGAAGTAGAATAAGGTCGGATATAGTGATGGAGGCGCGCATTACGCTCCTCTATCCGCTACTTCTACTGCTCAGTAAGGCCGCAGATTTGGGTGCAGTGATAGAACTGCTCAGTGCTTGGTACGGAAAGCCATACGATCCGGAGATGGCATACCAGACACTTATTGTTATGCCTAACAACGGCGACGGCGTTACCTGGGTTGGGCCTGACATGACGTGGTCACCAGGCAAACAAGACGTTCGCTCTAGCCTTGAGCAGATGCTTGGCGTCGCGTCAGAAGCATTTAATGATTATTTTCGCGGACCTGCCGGTGATAGAAGTCCAGAAATTGATTCCAGGCTTCGCGGTGCTCCAGCCCGGGCACATGGTCCAGCATTGGAAGAACAGGTCCTTGACCACTATAAAATTAGGGAGGTGTCGAGGGTTTTCAAAAAGGAAGTCAATCTAAGATTCTTACTCCCCTTCCCGAATCATCCTGTTCCACTAACTCCGCTGGTGGATAGAGACGTCATTCAGGGGCTATCACAAAATATCTCGCTTTCATCTCGTTTTGCGGCTCCTAAGATTGAACGTATTATGATCTGGCCCGGGGAGACGCAAACCACTGAGGTCGAAGTTGACGCGATTTCGAAAATTGGATTGGCAATGGGAATAGATGTCCAAGTTTGGGGGGGGGCTTTCAGCAAAAAGGATTTTCAAGAGTATTGGTCGACTGGGAACTACGACCTTTTGTGGATAACTGGTCACGGAAATCATGACCCTAATGATGTCTTGAAAAGCGGTCTTGTGCTCGACAACTTTGATGTTTTCAATTTGGAGGATTTCTCCTGCCTTCCGGCACCGGATCGAGCGCGGGTCATCGTTGCAAATATCTGTAGCGGTGGAGCGGCGAGAATGATTGGCGGTATCGGGTCGACTGGAATGGCCAGCGCCATTACAACAGATGTTCAAGCGACAGTCACTCACAATTGGCCGATTGATACGTACGCTGCGTTGGCGTTCGGTGTTGTATATTTCTCATGTTTGAGTGATCGAGGTTTGATCGAGGGCCTAAGTCAGTCGCGAGAAATATTACGTTCTCAAGACAAGATAGTTTCCCACCTGTCGGAAGTTCTCCACGATCACAAAGTCTTAAGTATTTTGGCTTCCGATCACGCTAAGCCTCGATTGGAAAACATATTGTCGTGGGGTGCTGCAACCCTCTACTGTTAACGATCGTAGCCGACGGGTGATTGACGGCGATGCGCCAGCGAGTACTTTTTTGCAACCCTGCGGGCAATTTCTTCTTGGTCGGAATTCGGCGAGGTTCCGCTCTGCGCCTTCGGTGTGGATCATCTCGACACCTGCCGGACTAGCTTGGCTGGATGTCTCTTTTCGCTGTTTGACCAGAGTCCACTCCGGTAAGCGGCGAACGGCTGGTTGCCGCCCTTCTCGACCCTCACATACACAGTATCTCCGCCACCCCACGCCGCCCACCCTGCCGTGAAAGCTGCACCACCAGGTCCACGCTTCCCTCGCAGTACCTCTTCACCTCTTCGAACTCCATACCCAGCCCGGCAGCCATGACCATGATCGCCAACCGGTCTATGGCTTTTCGCGCCGTGTCGGCGTGGATCGTCGTGAACGACCCGCCGTGCCCGGTGTTGATCGCTTCGAGGAAAGTCCGGCTTTCCTCCCCCCGCAGCTCGCCAAGGATGATCCGGTCCGGCCGCATCCGGAGAGAGGCCTCGAGGAGACGAGCAGGCGTCCGTTCGCCTTGGGCACCACGATCCGCCTTGAGTGCCACGGCGTTCTCCTGCCGGGGGAAGAGCTCGTAGGCATCCTCGATCGTCAGGATCCGCTCGTCTGAATCCACCATCGATAACAAGGACCGTGCGAATGTCGTTTTGCCAGTAGAGGTGCCACCGGAGATCAGGATGTTCATCCGTTCCTCTACACAAAGCCGCATCGCATCGGCGACCTGCCCAGCCTCGGCCAGCCTCATTGCCTCCCCTGCCCTTTCCCGACGCTTGGCATCGAGATCGACGAGGCTCCCATTCAAGAGCCGCGGTTCGATCAGCTTATCGGCCGCAACCTTGAACGGCCGGAAAGTAATGGCCATCCCGCCTTCCACGATCGGCGGTGCCACAACCTGTGCCCGGATCGCCATGTCGCCCCAGACGATCTTCCCGGAGACGGTCGGCTTTTTCTCCGAGAATTGCACGCCGACGGCAGAAGCGATGGCCTGACCGAGATTGGTCGACAGGACCCGGTCGATGGACAGATTCGCGACCCGCTCCATGTGGGTCGCGCCCTTTCGCTCGATCCAGACCTTTCCGTCGGGATTGATCGCTACCTCAACAAGATCATCCCGCAGGAACAGGGGCGCGATCGGAGTCAGGTATGTCCCGAGGAAACTCGGCCGATCGTCCATCACCAGATTTCCAGATCGCGGTCTACCATGATCGTGATTGCGGCCCCGGGAGCGACGGTGATGATCGGCGGCAGGCTCGTATAGGCCTGGACAGCTGAGCCCATGGCCGCACTCAGGTCCTCGCCCATGCTTTCGGCCGTGTCGGAACTGATCTCGTCAGTGTACTTCGCTGCGGCAACGGCGGGGCCGGCCCCGAGAAGGGAAATGAGCGCAGCCGACCCGAACCGCGCACCGAACCGGGTGTTGACCTTGCCGGTGATGCCGGAGCGTCCTTGTGCGTCGCCACCGAAGGCTTCCATTTGCACAGACTGCCCATCCGCGGTGACGAGCCGCGTCCATGCGACAAGGATGCGGCCCTGACCGATGGCTACCTCAGAGGAGTAGTCACCGAAGAGGCGCGAGCCGGCGGGGATGAGAATCTGTACCTGATCGAAAGACCAGACTGGACGAGTCACGATCGCGGTGATTTGGCCGGGCAGGCTCGAGTCGACCGCATTCTCGAGCGTCGCTTCGATCATCGTGCCTTGCAGGACGGTGTTCGACGGGTTGGCGATGACCTGGCTCACTTCGGTGGCAGTGGCTTCCCGCCCTGACTGCACGAAGTCCCGACCTGTCGCATCGCGGCCCTCAGCGGGGGCCTCAGACATGCCCATACCGGCATCCCCTGCCCCGCCCTTTTGCCCGTCATCAAAGACGACCGAAGGTGAGGCCACGCGGGCTGCAAGCTGCGCTTCGCGCTCGGCACGTTTGGCGGCCAGTTCGGCCTCCCGCGCGGCTTCAGCGGCACCAGCGGTATCGGCACCTGCCTTCAATACGGCGATCTCCTGATCGAACTGCCGCCGCATGTCTTCCATTAGAGCGAGGTTCTGGGACTGTGCCTCTTCGAGGGCAAGCGCCAGTTCCTTGGCCGTCTGGTCCTTTTCGGCATCGGCCCGGTCGGCAAGATCCCCCAGTTCGCGCTGCAGCCGTTCGACCTCGGACTGGAGTGTGGCGTTCCGCGCTTCGAGGTCTTCGCGCTGTGAAGCCAGTTCTCCTTCGATGTCAGAAAACCCATCCCCGGCGGGCTTCGCTTCCGGTCCCGGCTCAATCGCTCCGAAGGGCGAGCCGCCCGCCTGATCCTGGAATTCCTCGACAGCGGAGGTTTCGACATCGGGGATCGCGTGGCTCGATGGCCAGACCGTCCAGAGCGCGGCAAGGCTCGCCCCTGCCAGCAGCGCACCCATGCCAAGCCTTTGCTGCCGGGTCATCTTCGGCTTGTGCCGCTCAACCTTGTAGTCCGACTCAGCGCCGTTCTGCGGATCGGTCATCTCCGGACCAGCCATGTCAGAACTCCCATCCCTGAAGCTTGGAGAGCAAAGCAGGGTCGGTGGTCACGCCCTCGTTCACGCGCTCGATGCAAAGCACCTGCGTACCGATCCGGATCGAATAGGCGGAGCGCAGCCCTGAGACGCGGACGATGCTGCCCCGCGTGCCGGAGTTCAGCGTCACCTCGCGACCCATCGCATCGACCCCGAAGATCGAGGGGCGCAGGCCCGGTGCGAAGGCGAAGTAGGTCGCCTGTCCATCGTTCCAGATATGGACTGGTTTCAGGGTCTCGTCGCCTGACCAGGCATAGCCGATGTCTCGCGAGCCAGCGGCCACCGTGCTGCGGGCCGTCCGGCTTGTACCTGTCTCGGGATAGCGCAGGACCAGCCTGTAAGTCGGGTTGCGTGATCGGCCCTCGCTGATCGAAAGCGAAATCGTGCGTCGCCCGGTGTAGATCGTCATGTTGGTCTCGGCCCCGGCGATCAGGGGTTTCACGGAGACCGTGGTTCGGTTCGAGAGCACTTCGACCTCGAAGGCCTCGCTGTCGCCAAGAAGTACGGAATCGATCCGCTCGCCGGCGCCGAGCTCTATTGCCGTGTTCACCCGCAAATGCGTGTCGAGCCGGATCACGTCGACAGGGTTGTATAGGACAGAGCGAACTCGGGCGTCGGCGCCCATCGAGGCGGGCGCAACTTCGGCAAATGTGGGAAATGCCGTAGCCAGTACACTGGCGAGCACAATCCCCGGGAGGAAGAGGGAACGGGTCATGGATTGGTCTCCAGGGTTTCGGCGTCGACGCGGTAGGCCGATACGGTGAAGCCGAGCGGGTTTTCCCAGACATGGGCGAGGGAGCGTTCAGTCTTCGGCTCGAAGGCGAACTCGACCGTCGCGACGAAGGGCTGGGTCACCGGCTCCTGCTTCGTTTTGCGCAGGGTTTTCAGGAAGCGGATCTGGGCGACGTCTCGCGCGAGGAACGTGATCCGGCGGACGGTCACAGTGACTTCCGCGCCGGGCCCATAGACATCGGGCGGATAGGCCGTGTTGCCGCCGCCCTTCGACCAGAGAAGCCGCAGACTTTCTTCGGCACCCCCCGTCGAGCGGCGCTGCACGCTCTCAAGCCGGGCCTGAATGCCGGCAAGGAAATAGCCTTCTCGATCCGAGACATATGCCACGAGAAGGCTCTGTTTCAGCGCCTCCTCGTCCTCGATCCCGGTCGGGGCGACCTGCAGGATGTTTTCGGCATCACCGGTCTGGCGATCCACAAGGACGGTGAAGACCTGGGTTTCCCGCAAGGGCAGGACCAGGACCAGCGCGGTCGCAAGGATCAGGCTCAGCCCGCCCGCGGCACCCGCGACGATCCAGGCGCGCCGGGCCGAGAGGCGGGGCTCCAGAACGAGATCGACATCAAATCCATGCGCCTCCATGGGCGGTCCTCCACTTCTCGAATTCCGGGGCATCAGCTCTTGCCAGGTGTCCGGCTCGCGAGCCTCACTGCGGTCTGAACGGCGGACCGCCCGATCTGTCCGGCGGTATTGCCGTTGAGGCGCGCATCCGAGGGACGGCGACCGCCTGCATCCATTCCAGCTGCGCCCCGGCCCGCACCGATCCCGGACGCGATGCCGGTGCGTCCGTAACCCTTGACGCTGTCGGCGGTGCGGAAGGTCGAGGCTGCCACACTGCCAAGACCGGTCGCGGTCGAGGCGAGGGACTGCGCGATCGTCGGCACCATGGCCATTAGGCCGGTGCCAAGCATCATGACGACCACGAAGCTCAGGACATCGCCGATGGTTTCGACGGTGGCGAGGGAGGCGGGTGTTAGGTCGCGGGCGATTGCGATGGTGAAGGCCGCCATGCCCGAGGTCAGCATCGGGTAGAAAGCAAAGCCGAGGGCGAGGTTCACCCATCGGTCAAAGAGCGGGGCGGTCACCTTGAAAAGCGTGCAGGCAATCGCGATCGGCGCGAAGATCACGAGGACGCCGATCATGATCTTGGCGGCCGAGATCACGATGATCGACACAGTTGCCATGAGGGCGGCGACAAGAAACATCAGGAGGCCCGCGAGGCCACCGGTGATGTAGCTGCCATTCTGGCTGATCGCCTGCCCGACATCGAGGGCCTGCAAATAGAGCGAGTCGAGTCCTTCATAGAGATTGCCCGATCCACCACCGAAGGCCTCGAGGACGACAGCCCCGATTTCGCTCGGGGCATTGGTCAGGACCCCGTAGACCGAATTGAAGTTGGTCCAGGATGACAGGAATGCCGAAGCCACCGCGATACGCACCATCAGACCAAGCCCGTTGCGAAGGGTCATTGGGACGGCCTGTGCCATCAGGTTGACCCCGACCAAGGCAACCACCAGAACCGAGCCGACCCGGAAGACCGGCACGATCTCGGCGGCCACGGCGTCGAACGCCGTGGCGCCGACTGCGGTTGCGGCAGCATCGACCTGGGTCAGGATGTCGGCAATGATGGCCATGGTTCACATGGACCTGCAAACGGTCTCGAGGTCGCGATAGCGAGCCTCGGTCTCGCGTTGATGCTGCGTGAGGTAGGCCTCGATCTCCCCCCGATCATCATTGACGAGGTCGGAAGCCGACTTGCCCAAGACTTCAGACGTGAACCTGTCAAAGCTGAACTCTCCGAAGAGGCAACCGCATTTTCCCTCTTCCAGGGCCTTCGTCTTCGCCGCCGTGATGTAGGCCTGCCGAGCGGCCCCCTTGAAGCGCCAGTCGGTGATCCCTGCGGGCAGATCGATCACCTCTTTGCAGGTGTCCCTTTTCACTCCCGCAAAGATCCCGGTCCCGCGCCGCTGCATTTCGGTAAGGAGGTCCAGCGCGGCCTCCGCATCCTGCACCACTACCGCTTCCCGGGTTCTTTCGGCCAGTTGAATGTCACTCAAGGAGGTGACGTCTTCAGCTGCGGTGAAGTTGGCAAGGCAGACAAGGGTAACAACCGCCGCGACCTGTTGGAACACCGGCCGCATCATTCGGCCCCCGAGTAGTCAAAGAAGCTCTTCTCCTTGGCCTGTTCTGCGGCCCAGTTCACGCCCGACTGGCCCGCGGCGAGGCCCGCAGCCGCATTGAGCCGCCACATCTGGCCGAGCATGTAGTTGGTTTCAGCGGCCATCCGGGTGTTGAGGTCGATGCTTTCCTTGAGCGTGTCCTGGCTGGCGATCTCGTCGACGAGGCCGTCGATCCGTGCGAGGCTTTGGGCGGCTTCCTCATAGGACAACTGCGCCACGCCCATGGCCGTGGCACTCATGGCAGCGGTCGTCGCGATGAGCTTGTCCTGCGGATTGGCGGAGGAGGACAGCCCGGCCAAGGTTTCCGAGGTCAGCCCGGCCCCTTCCAGCGTGTCGCGCATGTACTCGACGGCCATCTTGTCGCCCATGGTCACGTCGCCATCGAGCAGGCTATCGAGGAGTCCGTCGAAATCCCCGATGGTAAGGGCATCCTGGAAGCCGGAAAGATCGGTGATCTTGGCCGCCCGCGAGCGCAGGTCCTCCACCGAATTGTAGAGGCCGGCGATCTCGTTCAGGCCCGAGATCGACCCGAGGATGCCTTCGAGGTTGGTCAGCTGTTCGAGGCCGGTCTCGACCTGCTTCTTCAGCTCCTCGATCTGTGCGAGCTGGTTTTCGGCATCGCGGAGTGCCGCCTGCAGCTGCTCGATGTTCTTGGCAAGGTTGGTACCGTCGATGACGGGAACGCCCTGCCCCAGAACGGGCGCTGCCAGAAGCGTTGCGCAGACGGCGAGCGCGAGACGCGCCCTTGTTCGAAGGACGGCAGGTCTCACGGAGTGTACTCCCAGAAGGTGGTGTATTGCAGGGATTGCGCGGCATCCGAGAGCCCGCGGGCCGCCTCGACCTTGACGGCACCGGCGCGCAACCGCAGCGTCAGGGCCATGAGGCGCGCGCGTTCCGCGAGCATGTAGGTGTTCTGGTCAACCGCTTCTTTCGGGGTCTGGGGCTTGGCCGTCTCAAGGAATCCCTTGATCCGTGCCATGGCCGCCTCGATCTGCCCCGACTGCTGGCCGGAATAGCCGATGAAGGCCGAGGACATGTTGCCCCATTCGGCACTGGCGCCCTCCACCCCGGCCAGCGTGCCCGTCACGTCCGCGCCGGTGATCACCGAGAGATAGGCATCGTAATAGCCAGAGATCCGGCGGACGTAGTTCCGGGTTTCCTCGAAAGGTGGGATGCCGCCGTATTTCTGGACGTTGCCCGGCCCCGCATTGTAGGCAGCGAGCGCGAAGTCGATCCGGCCGAAGCTGTTGAGCTGGGTCGCGAGATAGCGTGCGCCACCATCGAGGTTCTGCAGCGGATCGCTCGGATCGACACCGAGATCGGCGGCGGTGCCGGGCATCAATTGGCAGAAACCCATGGCCCCGACCGGGCTGATCGCCGCGTTGGAAAACCCGCTCTCCTGCTTCACCAGCGACTGGAAGAGAATGCGCCAGGTCGTGGGCGTGAGACCGACCTTCACGACGCCGGGGTGCGTCTCGTACCGTGCGGCCGTCGCGATGATCATCGCCTCGACTGTCTCGCCTTCACCGAAAAGTCGCTGGCTTTCCGGACTCGTCTCCCCAAGGGGATAAACTTCCTCGGCAGAGGGAAAGGTTCCCGCCCCCATCTCGAAGCTGCTGAGGTCAGTCACACCGGTCGTATCCGCGAGGAAACGCTCATAGGCGGCCAGCTGATCGTCTTCGATCTCGCTGAGTTCGGTGCGGGTGGTGAGTTTCTCCCCCTGCTTCACGGCATCCTCGGCCTGTTCAACGAGGCGCGAGATGAAGTTCGACAGCCGCGAGCCGTCGATGATCGGCACGCCTTGGGCCAGGAGGCCCATGGGCAAAGAGCTGCCGAGGAGTAGCCCGAGAAGAATGGGAGCGCGGCGCATGCGGTGGCTCAGTTCCCGCAACGCGCGTCGGGGGCGTTCATTGTCGAGACGACGACGGTGCTGCCGTCGGTTTGTTCCCGCGCCGCGAAATACTTGCCTTCGGCCCGGAACTGGCCGTGGCAGGGGGAGACCGCGCCCGTCTCTACACCCGCGCAGGCGGAGAGGAGGGTGAGCCCGAGAAGGGAAGCGGGGGTCAGGCGGTTGCGTCGGATCACATCATGTCCTTCCAGAAGTCTGGGGTGTCGCGCCAGCCGTAGGGCGCGCGGTCCTCGCCGGATCGGCCGCCGCCAAGAACGGCCAGCGCGGGCCCAAGAGCCGCAAGACCCATGTTGACGAAGACCGAGTCCCCGGCTGAGCGCAGGAGGGCGAGGCGCAAGCCACCCGTCGGCGTGCAGAGAAACTCTGCCTCCTTCTCGTTCAGCCGCAGGATCCGGTAATCCTCGGGGTTGGCGCGCGGGTTCGGGTAGAGAAGCTGGGTCACCACGCTTTCCGCGATGATCTGACCGACCTTGACCCGGGTCAGATGGGTCGGCGTCTGGGTCAGCATCATCACCACGGCATTCTTCTTCCGCATGGTGACGAGCCAGTCATGCAGGCGCTTCTCGAAGATCGGATCGTCGAGCATCTTCCAGGCCTCATCGATGACGATGAGGGTCGGACGGCGATCCTCGATCACCCGTTCGATGCGGCGGAAGAGGTAGGCGAGAAGCGCCGAGCGTTCGGTCCCGAGATCGAGGATCTCCGACATGTCGATGCCGGCCACGTCTTCTGACAGGCTGATCTGGGATGTGGCCCCGGGCCCAAAGAGCCAGCCATGCCGCCCACCCTGCCCCCATTCCCGGACTCTGCCCACCAGGTCGCCCTCATCGTCAGTCGAGGCGACGAGGGTTGCGAGACCATCGAACGTCCGTAGCCGCGGATCAGCTGAAACGATCTGACGGACAGCGGCGTTCAGGCTGACGGTTTGTGCGGTCTCGAAGACACGTGACCCAGCAAGGATGTCACCGAGCCAGTCGGTGAGCCAGGCCGCCCCGCGCTCATCGGTCTCGGTCTGGAACGGATTGAGGCCTGTCGCCTCACCGATCCTGATTGCAGAATAGCTTCCGCCCAGGGCCCGCACGGCCATCTCGAGGCCCCGGTCCTTGTCGATCACAAGGATGCGGGCATGGACTCGCCGCGCCTGTGCCATGAGGAAAGCGGTGCCGAGGGTCTTGCCCGACCCCGTGCGGCCGAGCACCAAAGTGTGACCAGCACTCGGTTCAGCCCCCCGCTCGCCTTTGTCGTGGAAATTGAAGCGGTAAAGGCTCGAGGTCACCGTCGGCAGCGCTGTGATCGTCTCGCCCCACGGTGACTGTGCCTTGGAGCGACCTTCCGTGACCCGGTGTAGCGCCGCGAGATGCGCGAAGTTCTGGGCTGACAGCAGGGCTGTGCGCGGGCGGTAGGCCCAGTTGCCCGGAGCTTGGGCAAGCCAGGCCGCGCGGGCGGCGAAACTCTCGCGCACGAGGGTCGCCCCACAGTCCTGCCCCGCCCGCCAAACCTCAGATGCCGCTTCCTCCAGTTGTTCCGGGGTCTTGGCCGTGACCATAACAGTCAGGTGATGCTTTCCAAAGACCTGTCGGCCAGAGGCGACATTGTCTGCGGCCTCGTAAAGCTCCTGCCGCAAGGTTTCGGCGGCATCTTCAGAGGCGCGCATCTGCCGTGCCGTGCGCTTAATGCGCTCTTCGATCTCGTTGTTGCGGGTCGGCGTGAAGCTGTTGGTGATGACGATGTCGTAGGGCAGTTCCAGAGCATCCAGCATCCGCGCCCAGGTTCGGGCCGGATAGGATTTCACGCCGAAGATCGTCCCGAAACGCGTCCCCGCGCCGGTGTCGATCTCCACACGCTTTCCAGCAAAGGTCATCTGCGACGCCGCGACAGCTTCGCTGAGAAACTGGCCGTGCATGGGCAGGACCTTGGCCATCGGCTGGCCTAGAACCACGCCCAAGAGGCCGAGCCATTCCCCGGAGGAAACGGTCAGCCGCCGGAAGCCCAGACCCTGGCAGGCCCCTGCCAAAAGCCCCAGCGCCTCATTCAGGCGTTCAATCCGCTGGCCAAGATCGCCCGTGAAGGCTGCCTTGAAGAGCGCGCCGATCAGAGGGGCCCGTTTCAGGGCAGTGGGGCGCAGGATGAGCGAGACCATCAGCGCCCGACGCTTCAGGGTGCGGGCGCGAAGATGTTCCTGCCAGCGGGCATCGACCATGGCGGCGAATGCCGCCCCAGTGCCCTCGCCATCGAAGGGCTTCAGCTGCGGCGCGGCCGGCAAAGTCAGCTTGGAAACATGAAACCCGAACCCTTCGCCCAGCTGGCCGATCAGCCGCGCAAGCGAGGTGGTCGCGAGCGAGAGATCCCCTTCTTCCGTTGTGAAACTGTCCTGCCCCTCGACTACGGCAGAGGCGATCAGATCACCTTGCCGGGTCAGAATCAGGTTGTCCGCGGGTGCGGACAGCCAGGGCAAGTGCCGGGTGAAAGTCTCGGCTGAGAGATCCTCTGGCCGCAAAGCAGATCGCAGCGCCGGGGTGGCCGGGAAGAGAGACTTGAAGTCAGCTGACATGGCGATCTCCGCCAAAGGCCGACTTGCCCCGTGTGCGCGGCGTCCGGGAAAAGACAACTGCGACCGTCTCGAAGAGGTTCGGGTTCCGGTCCGCGACGAACCACAGAACCGGATAGCCGACGACGCCGATCAGCAGAAACCGCCAGTCGTTTGTGCCCACGAAGGGAATGACCGAGCCCAGCATCAGGCTCACGAAGTAGCCGATGGGCAGGCCGAAGATCTTCGGCGGCCGGGTGAGGCCGAGGAACAGGGGCGCGTCATGCATGGTAAAGGGTCCGGATCAGGCCGCAGGGCAAAGGGGTAAGCCGCACCCCCTGCCCTGCCGGCATCAGCCTCAGGGGGCTGCGAAGCCGTCGATGATCGTCGCGGCCGAGAAGACCAGAACCACACCGAAGAAGATGGCGAGGAACAGCGGCCAGTTCAGACGGCCGGTGAACATCATGTAGCCCGCAGCCACCACGGCAAGGATGGCGATCAACCGCCCGATCGGGCCCGTCAGCCCGTCAACGATGACCTGCAGCATGTTCTCTAGGGGATCGAGGTTCTGTGCGAGCGCAGGTTCAGCTAGGATAGCCGCGAAGGGCAGTGCCAGCAAAAGGGTGTGCAAAGCCAGGCGCGGAAAACGCGCGCCGAAAAAAGTCCGGAACATGTGGGGGAGTTACTCCGATGAGAGGGTTGCGTTGGTCAGCCGCAGAACCTTGGCCACATGGCCTTCGGTTTCGGCATAAGGGGGAATGCCGCCATAGTCGCGGACCGCTTCGGGACCGGCGTTGTAGGCAGCCAGAGCAAGGTCTGCGGCGCCGAAGTCCTCAAGCTGGGCGAGGAGATAGCGGGCGGAGCCGTGCAGGTTGTCTTCAGGATCATGGGGGTCGACACCGAGGAGATCGGCGGTTCCCGGCATCAGCTGCCCGAGTCCGATGGCACCGACCGATGAGCGCGCATCCGGATTGAAGGCGGATTCCACCGCGATGTTGGCCCGGAAGAGCGCGAGCCATTCCGTCCCGGAAAGTCCCGCCGCTTTCAGCGCAGGGTGGCGGAAGTAGTCGTCGCCGACGTCTAGAACGAGATTCTCGATCTCGGCCGTGCCACGCGGACCCCTGCCCTTCTGGGTCGTGCCGTAGGATGCAAGATCGACGAGACCTTCGTCTTCAGCATCGGCACCATTTTGATCTGCGAGCGCGGCGTCGTTCAGATCGCCGCGTTTGGGCAGTTCTTTCCCGAAATCGAGGACGCTAGCACGAACCCTCAGGTCCTCTGCCCCTGCCCCAAGATCGATGACCTCGGCCACGGCACCTTGTGCGGCGATGAGCCAAAGCGCCAGCCCGCCGCAAAGGGTCAGATCAGGGAATGGGCTCCACCGCTGCGTCATGGGTCCAGGTTGCCTTTTCGCCCTTCTTCAAAGGAACGGGCACCGTGGTCAGACCCAGCTCGACCGCGAAGGAGATGAGACCGGTGACGGTCTTGAACTCCCGGGGTTCGAGCCCGCGCGAGATCACCAGAAGGGCTGTCTGGTCGCCCAGGCGCAACTGAATGCGCCAGGTGCCTTGCCAAACATTGAGAACCTTCTTTGCGTCCTCGACACAGAGGGCTTCGACGATACCGCCTTCGGTCAGGGCCTCCTTAAGTCCGGCCTGCAAGATCACCGGGGTCAAGTTCCTCATGGGTTGGCACCTTCCGAAGCGACACGCTTGCGGCAGAACATAGTGCATGTTGCGCTGATGAGAAACATGTCGTCGCACAACATGGCGCTCACCTAGCGGTAGAATCCTGTTGCGTCAATAGCGGTGTTTTGCAATTCATGCACATGTTTTGAAACCGCTGGTCCTCACATGCCGCCACGACTTCCGAGACACGCCCGCTTCGTCTTCGCCGCTCTGCTCACGATGCCTGTCTGCGGGCTCGCTCAGGCCGCGACGGCGTTGGACTGCCTGCCGCCAGTCCCGCCCGCACCGGTGGTCGATGCTGCCACACGTGCCGAGTACCGCACGGAGATCGGGCAGGAGTTCACGGCCTATTTCGATGAGGCTCAGGCCTATCTGCGGTGTCTCGATGCCGCGCGAACTGAGGTGTCCGAAGAGATCAACCGCGCGATCCGCGACTACCAGGCTCTTGGCCAGGACCCTGACGGTTGATCGCGCCAGATCAGGTCTCCTGCCCATCCCCTCCCGGCATGTTCACAAGGAAACTCCCATGAAAAGTCTACGATCTGCGGCTGCCCTCGCAGCGACCGCCGTGTCACTTTCTCTAGCAGCTCCGGCGGAAGCCTACCCTGTCGATTGCGCGATCCTTCTCTGTCTCGCAGGCGGCTGGCCAGCCTCGGCGGAATGCGCTCATGCCCATGCCGTCTTCATCGCCCGGATCACGCCCTGGCCTGTCGAGCCGCCGCTGCAGATCTGGAACTGCCCAATGCGCGCAAGCTTCCGCAGCGAGGCGAAACCGATTGAGCGCCTGTTCGACATCGCTGTTCGCGAAGAGACTGCGCCACTCGTCTCGATCCCGGAAACGCCGTTAGCGCTTTATCTTGTCCAGGATCGGGCGGATGTCGATATCTCCGATCCGGCGTTTGACTTCGTCCGCTCGATCCGCGTGTTCGAGATCACCTACCAGCAGCGACGCAGCTCTGACGGCGACTGCAACAGCTGGGGTGCCGTGTACATGGGTACCTATGGCGCTCAGGGCGAGTACAGCCGTCGTCGGAGCAGCGTTTCTGCGGTGCCGACCGCCTCAGATCTCGCGGTGCCGGCGGACTGTCGCTCCTATTGGCACAGGTCGGTCTTCGTCGAGTGGCGCGACTATGAAGGCAGCTACGGACACGAAGAGGTTCATTACTGAGCCTCAACGTCCGCCCTCCTCCAAAACGATCGAAAGACCAGATCCCTAGAAACAGAAACGACGCCAGACCATAGGCCCGACGCCGCACTGATTTCCTCGTGGTAGCGGGAATCTAGCGCGAGCTTTGGGTCCGTTCAACCGGCAAATGCCTTTGCTGGAACGAAATTTTGCATGCTCGGTCTGATGTCGTCCACCAAAGGAACGACACATCATGGAACTTACGACCGGCGCCATTCTGCGCCGTATCACCGAGACTCGGCTCTCCACGGCGGCCCACAAACTCGCGACGATCATCCTCGATGGGATCGCCTGGAAGGACGGTTACAATGGGCTCGAGCGCGGGACGGCCGCCTTCACACTGGCGCACCTTGCCGAGAAGATGGGACTGTCGCGGCAGCATTTGACGGCACTCTTGGTCGAGCTCGCGGCATCTAACCTCGCGCTGGTCCGATGGAAACCGAATGGCAAGTTCGCACCGTGGCTGTTCAGGTTCGGGGGGCAAGAGGATGCTGAAGCACCGCCAGATGTCGTGTCAGCCTCAGGCGACACATCACTATCTAGAGAGAAAGAAAACAAAACTATCTTTGCTGGGAGGATCGAAATCGGGACTTCGACCGATGTCTACCGCACGCCTTGGGCCGATCTGATCAAGTCGGCGAAGGTGTCGCTGGCTTGCTGGAACGTCGATACCCAGGTCATTTGGGATCGCTTTCTTGCGTTCAACAGGGCGCGCGGGAATGCGACAGTTCCAGCGGGGTTTCTTCTGGGCTTCATGCGTAGGTGGCGAACGTCACCAGATGCCGCGCTGAAAGCAGATAAGCATGCGGTGCCGGAGCGCGCATTGACGCAAGACGACTTGGAACTTCACAGGCTCATTGCCGTTGCGCCGACCAAGAACTGGCAGTTTCACGTATCGGACTTGTGTCGCCTCATCGGGCAAGCCGCCTACGAGGCGCGCGTCTCGGATGTTGTTAGGCACTTCGGATGCCCACGGTTCGCGGCAACGCTGGCGGTCCATAGCAGAGCAGTGCTGGCGGGAGAGATCTCGCGATGATTGCAGAGTCACCACTCTCGAAGCTGCGAATGGTCCATGTTCGGCCGGGCAGCACCGGCAACAAGGATCGGCAAGACACATCGGCAGAATATTGAAATTCAGGGCCAAAACTGATAACAATCACTGTAACTTACTCATGCAAAAGATCGGCAAGATATGTTTGAGACACCTGGCAGGATCGAGCCTTGTTTCTTCGAGGAGCACATCCCTGCCAGCTTGGCGGATCTGTCGGTCGAGATCCAGCGCGAAGCGGCAACCCTTGGTCAGGGTCTTCACCCGGACAGTGCGTCCGAGTTGGCAGATTTGGTCAGGGTAATGAACTGCTACTACTCGAACCTGATCGAGGGACACAACACGCGCCCCCGCGACATTGAACGCGCCCTCGCCGGTGCCGAGCTGGAAGCAGAGACGCGCCCGCTCGCGCTGGAAGCCCGCGCCCATGTCATCGTCCAACGCTCGATCGACAAGATGTACCGAGAAGGCACGCTACCACGGCCAACTTCCGTCGCCTTCCTCACTTGGGTGCACAAGGCATTCTACGACGAGATGCCCGACGAATTTCGGCGGATCGAACACCCGGATGGAACTTCGGAGCCGATCATTCCGGGTCGTATGCGGCAGGAAGGCGCCGCCGAAGTGGCCGTCGGTCGCCATCTGCCCCCTTCCTACAGTCGGGTCGCGGCCTTCATGGATCATTTCGACAAGCGGTTCCAGATCGCTGCCCGCTCGGCGAGCGGACGGATCATCGCCATCGCATCGGCGCACCACCGGCTCAATTACATCCACCCATTTCCTGATGGGAACGGGCGGGTCAGCAGACTGATGTCGCATGCGATGGCGCTGGAAGCTGGGATCGGCGGCCAAGGTTTGTGGTCCGTCTCGCGCGGCCTGGCGCGCGGACTGACGGACCGTGGCGAATACAAGCGCATGATGGACATGGCCGACACCCCCCGTCGCGGGGATCGTGATGGTCGAGGCAATTTGTCCGAGGCCGCGCTGAAGACCTATTGCGAATGGTTCCTGAAGGTGACGCTGGATCAGATCACCTTCTCGGCCAAGCTCTTCGACCTCGGTGGTCTGGAAAAACGCTACCGGCGCCTGGTCGAAGACACGGTCGACGACAAGCGTGCGCCCGACCTCATCTCGGCGGTCCTTCGCTATGGCTCTCTGGAGCGCGGCGAGGCACAGATCGTGCTCAAGACGTCCGAGCGCACGGCGCGCAACACGCTGAGCAAGCTGACTTCAGCCGGCTACCTTTCATCCTCCTCGCCAAAGACGCCCGTGCGACTGGCATTCCCTCTCGACTACCGGGAGCGTCTTTTCCCAAATCTCTTCGCAGACGGGGACCTTCCCGAGTAGCGAAGCGGCTGACCAGAAGGTCGTGCAGCAGGTCATTGCAGTCGTCAGTTCGTCGCCTTCCACATCCTGAACCGCCCCTGTCCCGTCACCTCGCGGACCAGACCCCGCGCTTCCATCCATGCTAGGTTGCGCTGGACGGCGGCACGGCTGGCGCCAGTCAAGGCTTCGGCCATCGGCGCAGAGACGAGCGGCCATTCGGTCAGCACCGCTCGCAAGCTCGGGGGCGTCCTGCCCGAGAGCGATGCCAGCTCGGCCATTACTCGCGCCGACCATGCCTCGGTATCGTCAAGCTGTCGCATCGCGGTCAGGCAGGCGGTCTCCATCCCGTCAAGCCAGCGCGCCAGGCGGACGGTCGGTGGGCCACCGACGCGCAATCCTCCTGCCCCGCCCATCGCCAGTGGCGCAAAGATTGCGCCGCTCCCGTCACCGGCAGCGATCCGGGCGGCTGTCACCGCAGCTTCCAGCCGGTCGCTGTATTGCCCAAGACCGGCCAGGCTCCAGAGATGAAAGCCCAAACCCGCTCGGGTGATCGGATGCAGATCGGCGGCTTGCTTCATGAGATCAAGCCAACCCACCGCGCGATCCGCGAAAGGCTCAACCTGATGCTCAATGTTCTCGGGATCACGGCGATCCAGAAAAGCGGAAAGGTCCAGCTCTGGCCCCGGCCCCCCCGTCAGCCGCCGCACAGCCCATCCGACGCGTGCGAGTGCCGCCGTGTCGTCTTGGACACCGCTTATACGCATCGAGATCCACAGTGCCACCCTATCCGGCGAAACCCTGTCGCCTGCGAACCAACTCAAGTCGGCCGCCTCGATCAGGGCCAGCCTGTGCCGCCACCCCTCTGGTCCGCGCTTCAGCCGTTCATCCAGCGCGCCAAGTCGACCTGCGACACGGGCGAGGCGCGCGGCGTGGCCCGCCTCTGCCCTGCGCCAGTCATCGAGAACCGCAGTCTCGCGCTGCTCTGCTCTTGGCCCCGGCGGCAGATAGTCGGGCTCGTCTTCGATTGGAGCGGGCAGGAACCACAGATCGACTTCGGATCTCGCCTCAGCCTCCTCCACACTGGTGGAAGGACTGTCGAGATCATCAGAAAAGCCAGGGGCTCGAGACTTCATATGTGCAAAATACATGCCTTTTGCAAATTACCAAAAGGTTTTCGAGGGGCGGGTCTGTACTCCTTGTATAGCACGCGCTCGCGACTGCCCGCGACGCCCTCAGATCGCGCTCGGCCTCCGTAAACCAAGGGCAATTCGCCGAGCTGGGTCGTAGAGAGTGCCATTGCATCTGCTTACAATCGGTCGTTTATTGGCGGTGTATGAAATTGCAAACGGCCTGTTTTGATGCCACTGATCGGCTATGCGCGCGTCTCGACCGAGGATCAGACCCCCCTGCCCCAGTCGCAGGCCCTCAAATCTGCGGGCTGCGCGGAGATCCACGAGGAGCAGGCCTCGGGCGGGAACCGCGCGCGGCCAGTGCTGACCCGCGTGCTCGAGCGGATTAGCAAGGGCGACACGCTGGTTGTCGTGCGCATTGATCGTCTGGCGCGATCGCTGTCGCATCTGCTCGAGGTCATCGAGCGGCTGGAGGCGAAAGGTGCCTTTTTTCGCTCGCTGACCGATCCGATCGACACGTCCTCGCCGCAGGGCAAGTTCACCCTGCAAGTTCTCGGCGCCGCGGCCGAGTTCGAGCGCGCCCTGATCCGCGAACGCACCAAAGCGGGGCTGGCCTCGGCGCGCAGCAAGGGTCGGATCGGCGGCAACCCGGGACTGCGCGCCCGCGATCCCGCGGCGCTTCGCAAAGTGCGGCTGGCGAGGCAAGACGGTTACATGGATCGCCTGAACGAGACGGCACAGGACTGGGTACCGCACGTTCGTCGCCTGCGGCCCGACATGGCCTGGGAGGACGTGCTGCGCATCATCAACGGCCCCCTGCCCCGCGAGCGCCAATGGACCCAAAGCCGCCTTTTGCGCGCGGTCAACGCCTATGTCCGGGACGGCTTCCTGCCGCCCACGGTACTGGACCGCGCCGGCCGCCGCGAAACCGACGACCGCCTGCCCGCCATCGTCGCTGCCATCAAGGGCGCGGACCCCGAGATCACGCTTCAGGCGATCTGCACCAGACTGGAAGCGATGCGCGAGCGCACGCCCCGCGGGCGGACAAGCTGGCAGCCGTCATCTGTGAAGATGCTGCTGGAGCGGGCGGAGAGGCTGGGGCTGCTTGAGTAGTCGAGCTACCTTGCAAATCCTCCAAGACATGGAAGGATTACAAGGTTTTGGTCAGTTCCACGCTCAGTAGCTGTCCGGTCATGCAAAGGGGTTGACGATGCGAAGCTGCCCTTCGACCAGCAGGCCATCTTGCATGTCCTCGCTCCACAGCGTGGTGCAGCCCGCAACCAGAGCGCTTGCCACGATCATCGCGTCGTAGATCGAGAAACCGTAACGTTCCGCCAAGGCGCGGCCAACGTCATGGGTTTGGAGGGTCAGGTCTTCGACGGGGCACAAGGCGCGCACGCCTTCGAGAAACGTCCCTGCCTCCTCCCAACTGAGGCCGGCTTTGCGGCGGCAGTTTACCAGCGTCTCGTTCAGCACCTGAACGCTGATCCGGGGCCCCTGCCCCAGGATGAGCTCGGCGCGATCGGCCTTCGGGCCGTCGTCGAGCAGGTACAGAACGACATTCGTGTCCGCGAATTCAGCGCTCATGCGCGTCTTCGCGGCTCAGGCGTTCCGCAGCGGGAAGCTTGCCCCGGAAGCGGCGCAGACCCGTCAGCACCTCATCCGCACGCGCCAGACGACGGACTCTTACCTGGCCGTCGTCCTTGACCAGGTCGATCTGATCACCTTCCTTGAGGCCAAGTTCCCGGACAAGCTCGGCGGGCAAACGGACGGCAAGCGAGTTGCCCCATTTCGCGACCTGCATCGTGACCTCCTGAGTGGATATACGGTCAGGAGTGTATATCATGTTGGTTGCTTGGGCAAGCCTGTCCACGAGCCCGGGCTACTCTTGTGCATCATGCAGCGCCTGACACCAGATTTAGAAAGAGCTTGCACGAATCTGAGTCCTCCGGCAATAGTCACGGAAAAGGGCGACTAAACGCCAAATTCCGTGAACACGCCACGGGCGCGCGAGGGCAGATGAGCAGAGCCGATACACAGGAAGACCTGAACGCTGTGATCCGTCAGCATTCCGAGGTGCTGGCGGCGCAACTGCATTCGCAGCGTGAGAGCCTGTTTCCGCCCGACGCATCCAAGTCTATGCGCAAATTCACCTCTGGGGAAGCAGCTGCTCTGCTGGGCGTCAACGATTCATACCTCAGGAAGCTCCACCTTGATGGCAAGGGGCCGTCGCCGGAAGTTTCATCGGGGAACCGGCGGCACTATTCGGCCGACGACATCCATAACTTGCGCGTTTTGTTGGAAAAAACGGCTCGCAAGCCGGGAGACTACCTGCCCGGGCGTCGCGCAGGTGACCATCTGCAGATCATCGGCGTGATGAACTTCAAGGGTGGGTCGGGCAAGACGACCTCCTCGGCGCATCTCGCTCAACGGTTGGCTCTCAAGGGTTACCGAGTCCTGGCGATCGACCTAGATCCGCAGGCTTCTCTCACGGCCTTGCATGGGGTTCAGCCTGAGTTTGACCTGCTGGACGGCGGCACGCTCTACGATGCGATCCGTTATGAAGACCCGGTTCCGATCGCCGAGGTGATCCGCAAGACATATATCCCGAACCTCGATCTGATTCCTGGCAATCTCGAACTGATGGAGTTCGAGCACGAGACGCCGCGGGCGCTTTCTCGCGGCAACGCGGGTTTGTTCTTTTTCCGTGTGAAGGAGGCGCTGGCGCAGGTCGATGAGCGGTATGACGTCGTCGTCATCGACTGTCCTCCGCAACTGGGGTTCTTGACCATGTCCGCGCTGTCGGCCGCGACAGGCGTTCTCGTTACGATCCATCCCGAGATGCTCGACGTGATGTCGATGAGCCAGTTCCTCAGAATGACGGCTGACCTGATGGACGTCATTGCCGACAGTGGGGCCGACATGTCGCATGACTGGATGCGGTATCTCTTGACCCGGTATGAGCCGACAGACGCACCGCAGAACCGTATCGTCGCCTTCTTGCGAACGATGTACGGCGACAAGGTCTTGAACGCGCCGATGCTCAAGTCGACGGCCATCTCGGATGCCGGTTTGACCAAGCAGACCCTTTACGAGGTCGAACGCAGCGCGTTCACCCGGACGACCTATGACCGGGCCATTGAAAGCCTGAATGCGGTCAACGACGAGATTGCCCAGCTCATTCAGAAGACTTGGGGGCGCTGATGACCGACAGCAAGAAGAAGCGCATGTCCATGCTGGATAGTCTTGCAGCGGCGGGGACGCCCCCTGCCCCTGGTAGCATGATGTCTAGCAATCGGGCCCTGCGGTCGGCGCGTGATGCTGTCGATGCTCACCATGTCTGGGAGCTCGATCCGGCTGAGATCCAAGACGAGCGATACTCGGATCGCCTCGACCCAAAGGATGTGCACGACCTTCGCGCGTCGATTGAACAAAACGGGCAGACTGTGCCCATCCTTGTTCGGCGCCATGCGACCGACCCCAATCGGTATCTCCTCGTCTATGGACGCCGCCGTCTTGAGGCCATTCGTGCCTCCGACAAAGTGAGCAAGGTTCGCGCCCTCATCGCTAACCTGGACGATACGGCGGCACTCCGCGCTCAGGTTTCAGAGAATACTGGTAGACGTGACCTGAGTTACATCGAGCGTGCCCTCTTCGCTCAGGAACTGCTCGATAGTGGCTTTGGCTCGCAGGCACAGATTGCCGAAGTGCTCAACGTGACCCGTTCGGCGGTATCGATGTCGATCTCGGTTGCCAAGGCGATCGGAACTGCACTGGCCCATGCAATCGGACCGGCGCACGGCGTCGGCCGTCCCAGATGGGAAGCTTTGGCTAAGGAGCTTGCCGACAGCCGGATCGAGAACGACGATCTTTCCCGAATTGCTCTTGATGTTCGCGCCAAGGCGGCCGCGAACGAACAGGCGGATGAGGATCCGCAGGTGGATCCTTCGGTGGCGGCTTTTGAGGCCGTTGCGCGGCACGTAAAAAAGAGTGTGAGCTCGACGCTCGGCAAGAAGCCGAGATCGAAGACCACTGCCCTTGTGATCGATGGCACGCCCGTGGGCGCTATCAAGAGATCTGGCCGGGCGCTACGCCTGGACCTGACGGATGTGGATGATGCCTTTGCGGAGTGGCTTGATGCCCGCGCGCAGGACGTCCTCGAAGAGCTTCACGATCGCTGGAAAGGCGAGACATGAAGAGAGGCAGAGCAGCAACAAAAAGGAGGCACGGTACAGGCTAAAGAAAAGGTCCCGCAAAGCTTGCGCTCCACGAGACCCCAACTTTGATCTTAGCACTTTCAAGGTAGTGGGCCGGCGCGCAAACCGCAAGTCATATGTGATTCGCGGAACAGCTTTTCTATGCCTTCGTGAATGACATCATGGAGTACACACCGATTTCGCCGTTTATGCGGCCGATCTCGCACGCCCATCTGCGCGTGGTCGAGCGTCCTGAGGCGTCTGTTCCGGGCAAGCCCGTCAACAAGTGGGAGCTCCTTCGCGAGCTGTCCAAGGCGCAGGCGGCCTTTGGGGTTTCCGAACGCGATCTGACCGTTCTGCAGGGGCTTCTCAGCTTCTTTCCGGATGATGCACTTGGCGGGAATACCGAGATGGTCGTCTTCCCGTCGAACAAGGCAATCTGCGAGCGGCTGAACGGCATGCCCTGCTCCACGATGCGCAGGCACATTGCCCGTCTGGTGGATGCTGGCTTGCTCATGCGCCGCGATAGTCCCAACGGCAAGAGGTATGTTCGCAAGCACGGCGAAGAGCGTGTGGCTTTTGGCTTCGACCTCTCGCCACTCTACTGCCAATCCGAAGAGGTTGCACGGGCCGCAGAGGCTGTGCGTGAGGCCGAGGACCGTGTCCGGAGACTGCGGGAGGTCGTGAGCCTCATGCGGCGCGATCTTGCTGCCCTGGCGGAGTTCGGAGAAGAGGTCCAGCCAGGCCTCGGCCTCTGGGATCAGTTTCGCGACAAGGCTGTTCTCACAGCGCGCGCCCTGCGCCGCAAGCTCACGCTTGAGGAGCTCTCAGCATTTCGCGCCGACCTTGAAGCCCTTCTCGACCACGCACGCAACGTCATTGATGGTCCTGAAACAGAAGAAATGATCACCAATGATGCCAGTTTTGAGCGTCACCATCATAATTCAAATGAAGAATCTATAGATCTTGAACCTGCCTTAGAAAAAGGCGGGGCGGCGGCCGGCGCGCCAGATGTTGAAACGGATGCACCTGGTGCTGACGTGGAAGAAGCAGACACAAGACGCATGCCAAAGATCCCGCTCCATCTAGTGATCGCGGGCTGCCCGTCGCTCAAAACTTTCTACCAGGGCGATATCCGCCACTGGCATCAGCTTTTCGACGCGGCTTGCCATGTGCGGCCGGCCATGGGGATCAGTGCTTCCGCTTGGGAAGAAGCGCAACGGTTCATGGGCCCCGAGCAGGCATCGATCGTTGTTGTCGCCATGCTGGAACGCTTCGCCGACATCCGATCGCCCGGTGGCTATCTCCGTGCGCTGACATCGAAGGCGGCGGCGGGCGAGTTCTCCTGCGGGCCGATGGTCATGGCTCTGATGTCCCGGCGAAGCGCGGCGTGATGTTCACAGCTGTGAACATTCTCCCCGTCGGCGCCCCAATCGATGAAGTTCACAGCTGTGAACTCTCTGCGCCGTCTGATGAGCAACCAGCAGATAGAGGGAAAGGTTGGGGGTTTGAGGGGTGACGGGAAGTGAGATCGGGAGAGTGGCTTCCGGCGCCCGTCGTGGAGAATATCTGATGGCGAAAGTTGCCCAGAACGTCGTCCTGTCCCCGTCGCGGGACATACCCTTCAACAAGCTCGTGTTGAGCCAGTCCAATGTGCGGCGCATCAAGGCCGGCGTGTCCGTTGAAGAACTGGCCGAGGACATCGCCCGCCGCGGGCTTCTGCAGAGCCTGAATGTTCGGCCCGTCCTTGATGCCGATGGTGTCGAGACCGGCACGTTCGAGATCCCGGCCGGTGGTCGGCGCTTTCAGGCGCTGTCGCTCTTGGTGAAGCACAAGCGGCTTGCCAAGACTGCGCCGATCCCCTGCATCGTGCGGGACGCCGCCTCCGAGATTCTCGCTGAGGATGACTCGCTGGCAGAGAACATGCAGCGTGTGGCTCTGCACCCGCTCGACCAGTTCCGCGCATTTCAGGCTCTTCGTGAGAAGGGCCAAGGTGAGGAAGCGATCGCAGCGGCCTTCTTTGTCACGCCGCAGATCGTCAAGCAGCGCCTGAAACTCGCGTCCGTGGCCCCTGCCCTGCTCGAGGTCTATGCCGAGGATGGCATGACGCTGGAACAGCTGATGGCCTTCACCGTGAACCCCGATCATGCGCGTCAGGCGCAGGTCTGGGATGCGGTGAAGAACTCCTGGAACAAGGAGCCCTATGCCATCCGGCGCATGCTGACGGAGACCTCGGTCCGCGCCTCGGACCGTCGCGCGGTCTACGTCGGTGTCGCTGCCTATGAGGCGGCTGGCGGTGTTGTGCTGCGCGATCTCTTTCAGGGCGATGATGGTGGTTGGCTCGATGACCCTGCCCTGCTCGACC
Organism: uncultured Rhodobacterales bacterium; assembly: GCA_964559535.1. Taxonomy (GTDB): domain Bacteria; phylum Pseudomonadota; class Alphaproteobacteria; order Rhodobacterales; family Rhodobacteraceae; genus CAZLIC01. The sequence continues at coordinate 7,859 of CAZLIC010000027.1, read as the reverse complement.
GGCTGGTCTCCGAGAAGCTCCAGGCGGAAGCCGAGGCGCTTACCTCCGAGGGCTGGAAGTGGATCGAGGTCGCGACCGACCTGCCCTATGGCTACAGCCACGGTCTGCGGCGTCTTGCCGGTGATCCCGCGCCGATGACCGACGAGGAAAGCGCCACCCACGCTTCGCTCCTCGCCGAGTATCGTGCGCTGGAAGAGGAATACTCTGGCCAGGACGAATACCCCGAGGAGATCGACGCCCGGTTTGGTCAGCTCGAGACGGCGATGGAAGCGCTTGAGCAGCGTTCTCTGATCTACGATCAGGTAGAGGTCGGGCGCGCTGGCGTCTTCGTGACGCTGGATCGGGATGGCGGCCTTGCGGTCTATCGCGGCTATGTCCGGCCCGAGGACGAGCCGCGCGAGGAGATCGCAGTCCAGAATGGCGATGGTGCGGGTGCCATGGGGCAGGGGGGTGATGTCGGCGGCTCCGGTTGGCACCCGTCGGCGACCTCAGCCGGGGGCACCGTCATCACTTCTGGTGGTCAGCCGATCGGCGCGGATGCGTCCGAGGAGGAAGATGACGGTGCTCTGAAGCCGTTGCCTGAGCGGTTGGTCATGGAACTGACCGCCCACCGGACCCTCGCACTGCGCGAGGCCATCGGGCGTTCCCCCGACGTGGCGCTGACGCTGCTGCTTCTGAAGCTGGTGACGGACACCTTCCGCACCTCCTCGGCTTCGGGCAGTTGTCTCGAGGCTTCGGTGCGCCACGTCTACATGTCGGCGCAGGCGCCCGATCTGAAGGACAGCGTGGTGGCCAAGCTGGTCGATGAGCGTCATGCGGCTTGGGAGTCTGATCTGCCCCTCGGCGACGATGTCGCGCTCTGGGACTATCTGACCGTTCTCGATCAGGGCAGCCGTCTGGCGCTTCTCGCGCATTGCCTCAGCTTCGGCATCAACGCGCTCCATGAGAAGGTGAACCCCTACGGAGCGAGCATCTCCGCCAGCGGACTGACCCGCCGCATGGCCCATGCCGATCTCGTGGCGCGGGCGGTCGATCTCGACATGGTCGAAGCGGGCTGGGAGCCGACGGTCGACGGCTACCTCAACCGTGTGCCGAAGGCCCGCATCCTCGAGGCCGTGCGCGAGGCGAAGGGGGAGGGGACCGCGCAGCTGCTCGATCACCTGAAGAAGGGCGAGATGGCCACGGAAGCCGAGCGGCTCCTCAAGGGCAGCGGGTGGTTGCCCGAGGTCCTGCGCCGGGCCGATCTGGTGACGTTCGACGGCGAGGCGGTCGGAGAAGGGCAGGGGGATGTCGATCTCCCGGCCTTCCTGACTGCCGATCTGCCGGACAGCGCCGCGTCGATGATGGCGGCGGAGTGATCTGAGCCATCCGGGGGGCGGGGAAACCCGCCCTCCCCCCCACAAAACACATCAATATCAATATGATGAATGCGAACGCTCGCATTCGGGATGAGGAAATCATGTCTGCAACGACCATCATCGACACAGCCCCCCTCGGGGCGCTGATCCGTTACACCGACGGCAGTCCCAAGCCGCCGGCACGTTTCACCAAGAAGCTCGCGGCCTGGGAGCGATCGAACGGTGTCGGCCGTCTCGTGAAGAAGGAACCGCCTCGGCCCTATCCGACCTGGGCCGCTCCGGCCTCCTTTACGCTCCATGAGGGTAACTTCTCCTCGGACGGGGTCATTCTCGTCACCATCATGCGCAGCCATTCGGCGGACAGCCGTCTGATCTTCGAGGTGGCTGAGGCACCGAAGCCTGGGCAGGTCCGCGTGCTTCTGGACTTCGGGGGCAACACCGAACTGCTGCATCTGGCGCAGTCGATCACTGCGGCAGAGCTCTGGATTGCGCGGGAGGGCTATCGCAACGCACGGCTCGAAATCGTCGGTGCCGAGGATTGCGAGAGGGCAGGGGGCGCGGATCTGGCCGCCTGAGCCCAGAGAATGCGTGAGGGGCCTGCCAAAGGGGCGGGCCCCTCACCGATCACACTATCGCCCCGCGATGTCGCGGGGCGTCGAAGGTTCCATCCCCCAAGATGGCGGTCTTCAACCAAGAGCCTGCCCGGGAGGCTCGCGGCGTTCCAAGCATCAGCGGGACAACCGGCTCCTGACGGTGGGGCACCATCCCCCGCTCGCCATTCCCTTCCTTGCCCCGAATCCCGTCTTCGAGATCAACCCGCGAGGGGTCGGACTACGGGCGAGCCCGTGCCGCCGGGAGGATTCGGCCCCGTTTGAAGAGGGGGGCCGAACGCACCCGGTGATGTCAGCCAGTCTTCGGGCCTGCGGGGTCCTGTCGTGCGGGGGATGGTCCCCCGCCTCCCAGACAGGAGCCAATCAGATGTCCCGTAAAGATGCACACGCCTTCGCCGCCTCCCTCGCCGCCACGCTCATGGTCTCGATCGTCGTTTTCCAGGCAGGGGATGGAACCTTTGGCGCCGTCCCCGCCGATGAAATCGACGGAGACGAGGTCGTGATCGTCTCGGAGTATGACCCGTTCCAGATTATGGCCCGCTGAGGGCCATGACGCCTGCAAGCCCTTGCCGCGCCGAGCTTTTCGCTCGGCGCTACGCACTTGGAAGTGCGCATAATCGCGGGCTTCACTGCGATCTTCGCAGCAAAGGAGATCGAACATGCGACCAGGCAAACGCAAATTCATGTTGAAGGACGACCCGGGCAATTTGCTTGCGCCGGTGTTTGGAGCCTATCGGCAACGCTTGAGCGATGGGAAGTATGCGCCCAAGGTGCAAGCGCTGTACTTCGCAACCGTTTTCCATTTCGGCGACTGGCTCAAAACCGAAGGCGTTGCCCTTGGACAGGTCCGCGATTGGCACATCCGACAGTTTCTCGCCGATCACATGCCATCTTGCGAGTGTTATCGCCATACGCGCGGCGACACACACACAAATCGCGCAGCCCTGAATCTGCTCGGGCGGGTCATGGAGGGCACTGGGTTCGCTATGACGCGGACCCTGACGCCAATGGATGCGGAGCTTTCGCGCTTCGACGCGAAGATGCGAGAGGTCTGGGGCTATTCCGAGAGCACACGGGCAGCACGGTGCCGCATCGTCAAACGTTTCCTGACTTCTACAGAAGGAGCGTATGATATTGATTTAGATAAGCTTTCCAAGTCCGATGTATCACGTTTCATCACCGGTGACGGCAACCGGGGAGCAAGTTGCGCACGCGGGTTGTCTGGCGCGATCCGCTGCTTCCTGCGGTATCGGCAGTTGATCGGCGATGACGTCACACCTTTGCTTGCAGGTTTGCCGAGACCCCCGCGACCCGAGCCTTCCACCCTGCCGGATGTTCTCACGGACGTCGAAGTTGACGCGCTGCTGCAGTCGTTCAGTGCCGACTTTCCGCAGCGCCGGCGCGCGTTTGCAATCGCGAGATGCCTAATAGATCTTGGGATGCGCTCTTCCGAGGTGGCCGGACTTACCCTTGACGACATCAACTGGGCGCGCGGCACCATCCGGGTCACCCATCGCAAAGGACGCCGTGCAGATATCCTGCCGCTTCTGGAAGCGACTGGCCAAGCGATTGCAGATTACATCCTGAATGAGCGGCCTGCGATTGCCTGCGCCAACATTTTCGTCCGGCACAGGCCACCTATCGGTGAGCCGGTTGGACGACGCGCCGTTCAGACGACCATGCTGGCCGCCTACCGTCGCCTGGGCTGGGATCGCAGCCGGGTTCATATTCTCCGTCACACCCTGGCCACACGGCTTCTGGCAAAGGGCACACCGATGCCCGTCATCGCAGACGTCATGGGCCATCGCAGCCTCGATACGACAGTGGTTTATACCAAGCTGGACAGCGCATGGTTGTCCAAGGTGTCACTGGCATGGCCGGGAAGCGCCAAATGAGCATGACCCTCACACAGGCCGCAGCCGCATTTCTTGATGGCCGCTATCGCCACGGGTTCATCCCCACGAACGCCGATAATCACGTGTCATCATTTGCAAGTTTTTCCGCGAACCGCGGCCATATCTGGCCGATGACCGCAGACCTTTGTCTGAGATGGGCACGCGAGGGCGCCGCACATGCCGACCCGTTCACCTGGGCACGTCGCCTCGAAGCGCTGCGTCCGTTTTCGCGTTATCTGTCGGAGCTTGACTCTGCCACCAGCTTTCCGCTCGGAAGTCCATTTGGACGCAAGACACGGCGGCTGGCGCCCCACATATATTCGGCCGATGAGGTCCGCAGGATTGTCGAGGAAGCTGGCCAGCTGATGGCAACACCGGCTTTGCGCCCCGCGCTTCTTTCGACACTGTTCGGCCTGCTCGCCTCAACCGGCTTGCGGATATCCGAGGCATTGGCCTTGCGCCTCGCCGACACCGATCTTGGACATGGTCAGTTAACCATCAAGGCCAGCAAGTTCGGAACAAGCCGGTTGGTCCCTCTCCATCCCACGACAATCCAGGCGCTGGAAGCGTTCGTTTCAGCACGCGGGCAGGCTGTGGCCGCAGGGAAGGAGACGCATCTGTTTTCACTTCACGGCGACGGCCGGCCGGTACCGTATGCCAATGTCCTATACGCTTTCTCGCGATTGCCCGTGATCAACGAGATCCGGCCAAGGGGAGGGCACGCACGGGTCCGGATCCATGACCTGCGGCACACCTTCGTCTGTCGCAGATTGATGATCTGGCTCGATGAAGGCGTCGACATCGACAACGCCGTTCTCGCGCTTTCGACTTATGTCGGGCACGCCAAGCCGGTCAGCACCTATTGGTACATGGAGGCAATTCCCGAACTGATGGCGCTGACCAGTGCGCGCTTCGAGCGAACGATCTGCGTCATGGAGGAGAACAGCCATGCTTGATCGAGCCCAGTATCCATCATTCGCAAAGCTGCTTCAGCAGTTCTTCGTCGACCACCTTTGCCAACAAAAGGCTGTCAGCCGCCACACGATCGCGGCCTATCGTGACACCTTCCAACTGCTCCTCCAGTTCGCGCAGGTCGCCATCAGGAAAGCCCCGACGGACCTGACCATGGGCGACATGACTGCTGCCTTGATCCTCGGGTTCCTTGACCATCTCGAGAAGGTCAGAGGGAACAGCGTGCGCAGCAGGAACGCCCGACTTGCATCAATCAGGGCCTTTCTCAAGTACGCCGCACACCATGACTTCGGGGCTTTGGCCACAATTGAACAGGTCCTTGGGATTCCGATGAAGCGCCATGACAAACCCCTCGTCGGCTTCCTTTCGAAAGCCGAGATTGACGCGATCTTGAACGCGCCTGATCCTGCCACGTGGACCGGACAGCGTGATCGCGCGATGCTCACGCTGATGTATAACACCGGGGCACGGGTCTCCGAGGTCGCCGTTTTGCGCCTGGATGACTTGGTCCTCGGGCCGAGTTCAGCCGTACATCTCAAGGGGAAGGGCCGCAAACAACGCAGTGTTCCTCTTTGGCGGCAGACAGCAGCCACGCTCCGCAAATGGGTGGATCAAATTGACGAGCGGGGCGGAAGCAGGCCCCTATTTCCAAGTGCGACGGGCAAGCCACTGACACGATCCAGCATCGCGAGGCGGCTGGAGCTTGCAGTGGGCAAGGCCGCGGTGGCACATCCCGAACTCTCCAAGCGCACGGTGTCGCCGCACATCATCCGACACTCGACAGCCATGCACCTGCTGCAATCCGGTGTCGACATTTCCGTCATCGCGCTCTGGCTCGGGCACGAAAGTCCAACGACAACGCACGTCTATCTATCGGCGGACATGGCCATGAAAGAAGAAGCCCTGCTACGCCTTCAGCCGGCAGATGTGGGTCCGGGGCGCTACAAGGCGCCGGACAACCTCTTGGCTTTCTTGAAAGGCCTCTGATTATGCGCACTTCCAAGTGCGTAGCGCCGAGCGAAAAGCTCGGCGCGGCAAGGGCTTGCAGGCGTCATGGCCCTCAGCGGGCCATAATCTGGAACGGGTCATACTCCGAGTTATGCTGCTGTCCGCATAACTCGGAATACGATCCCTTCGGGTGAGGCTTCGGCCTCACTTCCCCAGGGCTGAGGCGCAGGAAAGATGCGCCAGCCAGCCGTCAACCGCCTTGGTGATCGGCATGTCTTTGAGGAGAATATTGGGTGTAAACTGGACTCAATGACGATATGTTGTATCTATGCCAGTCGATTTCTCTGCCTTATCGCCCTCTGAGTTCGAGGCGCTTTCAGCCGATCTTATCGGTCGTGCTCTAGGTATTCGCTTTGAGCAATTCGGCGAAGGAGCCGATGGTGGAATAGATGGACGTCACGCACCGCAGGCAGAATGCCTGACTATCCTGCAAGCCAAGAGATACGAAAAGTCTGCGATCGCTGCTTTGAAGAGTGAGATGTCGAAGGAGCGAGCGAAGATCGATCAGTTGGCGCCGGATCGCTACATCCTGGCAACGTCTGTAGCGATGACGCCACAACGGAAGCAGGACCTCATGGAGATATGTGGCCCCGCGGTCCGCTCTCCAGGAAACATCTTTGGGCGCGAAGATCTCGAGGCGCTGCTGCGTGCTCATCCTGACATCGAAGAGGCTCATCCCAAGCTATGGACCCCCGCGAGCGGGCGTACCCTGAAGCGGATGCTTAATGAGACATTGGATGAGCGCGAAGGCCGCGTGAAACCTCCCTCGATCCTTCAAGCGCTGCTTCCGAAGCCAGGTACAGGCAGCAAGGTGGAAGCTGCGCCATGGGCCACGGCGGTGGATGACCTCTGCCTTGAACAGGCCATTGATCGTCTCGGCCAAGGCGTTGTCATAACTGTCGCCGACGCTGCCCACTGAGGGTTCGATCCCTGCTTCCCCCAAACGTTCAGTGTAGCGAATAGACAGGTATTGCGAGCCCCTGTCGCTGTGGTGAACCAGTCCCATGCCCTTTCCGGGGCGGCGATCATGCACCGCCTGTTCCAGGGCATCGAGGACGAAACCAGCATGCGCCGAGGTGCTGACGCGCCAACCCACGATCCGGCGGGCATAGGCGTCGATGACGAATGCGACATAGACGAAGCCTCTCCAGGTGGTGACATAGGTGAAGTCGCTGACCCACAGCATGTTTGGCGCAGGCACACGGAACTGGCGGTTCACCTTGTCCAGCGGGCACGGTGCCTTGTTGTCCGGGATCGTCGTTCGGTGCGGCTTTCCCCGGATAACACCCTGAATCCCCATGCCCTTCATCAGCCGCGCCACCGTGCATCGCGCGACATCGAAGCCCTCGCGGCCAAGCTGCCGCCATATCTTCCGGACGCCATAGACCCGCCAGTTCTCTTCGAAGACCCGAAGGATCTCGGGGCGCAGAGCCTCGTCTCGGCGCGCACGATCCGACAGCTGCGCCGGATCGGCCCTCTTGGCCAGATGTTCATAGTAGGTGGACGGGGCGATCGGCAGAACCGCGCAGATCGGCTCGACCCCGTGCGCATCCCGATGCGCGTCGATGAAACCCACCATCACTTCGACCGGCGGTCGAGTTCCCGCTGCCCGGCAACGGTTTGTTTACAAACCGCGAGAGGGGCCATCGCAAAATATGCTGACGCCTTGCGAAGGATCTCGTTCGCCTGGCGCAGCTCGCGGTTCTCGCGTTCCAGCGCCTTCATCTTCTCGGCCATCTCGCTGGAGACGCCCGGACGCTTGCCGCTATCGACCTCGGCCTTCTTAACCCACTCGTTCAGCGTATGGGCCGAACAGCCGATCTTCGCCGCAATCGACACGATCGCCTGCCACCGCGAGCCATGCTGCCCCTCGCCATCGAAGACCAGCCGCACTGCACGTTCACGCACTTCGGGGGAAAACTTGTTCGTTGTCTTGCTCATGATGCTCCATCCTACTCAGGAGTTGATGGAGTGGATGCCCCTCCCGCCCGTGCCGAGGCGTGGCACAGTGGCAG
>CAZLIC010000026.1:0-48449 GCA_964559535.1 uncultured Rhodobacterales bacterium | reverse complement strand
CCCATCCCCCCACCACCGCAACCCCCAAAAAACCCATATGCGATTCCCCTGCCATTTGGGGGGAGGGGATGGGGGTGAGGGGGCGCCGCCAGGGACAAGGCGCCCGCACCGCGCGACAGCCTCAGCCCAGCCGCGGCACCGGCAGAAACGGCATCAGCGCCGCCATCTCGGGCCCCGTCTCGCGCCCGGTCATCGCCAGCCGCAGCGGCCGGAACAGCGCGCGGCCCTTGCGGCCGGTGGCCTCTTTCACCGCCGTGGTCCAGTCGGCCCAGGCCGTGGCGCCCCAGGGCTGCGGCGGCAGCATCGCCACCGCCTGCCGCACGAAATCCTCATCGCCCGGCTTGATCACCGGCGCGGGCGCCTGCGCCACCTGCCACCAGTCGGCCACCTCGGCGACCTTCGCCACCGAATCGCGCACCGCCAGCCAGAACGGCTCGCCCACGCCCGCGGGCAGCCGCTCCGCCACAGCTGCATAGGGCGTCGCGCGCAACACGCCGCGGGTCAGCGGCCACAGATCCTCGGCATCGAACTTGGTCGGCGCCGTGCCGAAGGTGCCCACGTCGAAGCCCGCAATGATGTCGGCATGGCTGGCGGCCAGTTCCACCGGCTGCGAAGACCCCAGCCGTGCCATCAGCGACAACAGCGCCAGCGGCTCGACCCCGGCCGCGCGCAGGTCGCGCAGGCTCAGCGTGCCCAGCCGTTTCGACAGCTCCTCGCCCTTCGCCCCGGTCAGCAGCGAATGGTGGGCAAAGGTCGGCGGCACCCCGCCCAGCGCATGCATGATCTGGATCTGCGTGGCGGTGTTCGTCACATGGTCGGCGCCGCGCACGATGTGCGTCACGCCCATGTCGATGTCGTCCACCGAGCTGGCAAAGGTGTACAGGATCTGCCCGTCGGCCCGGATCAGCACCGGGTCGCTGACCGAAGCCGCGTCGATGGACACGCGGCCGATGATGCCGTCGTCCCACTCGATGCGCTCCTGATCCAGCAGGAACCGCCAGTACCCCGCCCGCCCCTCGGCCCGCAAAGCCGCCCTGTCGGCCTCGCCCAGCTTCAGCGCGGCGCGGTCATACACCGGCGGGCGGCCCATGTTCAGCTGCTTCTTGCGCTTCAGGTCCAGCTCGGCAGGCGTCTCGAACACCTCGTAGAACCGCCCCGCCGCACGCAGCTGGTCGGCGGCCTCGTGGTACCGGCCAAAGCGCAGCGACTGCTTCTCCACCCGGTCCCAGGTCAGGCCCAGCCATTCCAGATCCTGCATGATCCCGTCGGCATATTCCTGCTTCGACCGCTCCTGGTCGGTGTCGTCCAGCCGCAGGATGAAGCTGCCGCCCGTCTTGCGGGCGATGGCCCAGTTCATCAGGGCAGGGCGAAGGTTGCCGATGTGGATATAGCCGGTGGGCGAAGGGGCAAAGCGGGTGACGGTGGTCATGGGGGCGCTCCTTGATGCGGGTTTCCCTGTCACAAGGCAGGCAGGCTGTCCAGTTGGCGGGCCGTCTTGATCCGTGTCAGTGCGCCGGGGCGGCCCCCGCCGCATCCTTTCAGGCAGGCCGGTTCACGGGGGCAAGGCGATGGCAATACGGTGGGGTCTTGCCATGGCGGTGGCGGCGGCGCTGGCGGCCGCGGGAGTAATGGCGCTGCACCTGCGCGACATGACCCGGCTGCGTGGCGTGCTTGCGTCCGAAAGCAGGCTGGTGGGCACCCGCCATGGCCCCGTCGAGGTGGCGGTTCGCGGCGAAGGCCCGCCCGTGCTGGTGTTGCACGGCGCAGGGGGTGGGTACGACCAGGCGCTTCTGCTGGCGCAGATGTTCGGCGGCGACGGGCAGAGCCGGAAGGGGCACCGCTGGATCGCGGTGTCGCGGTTCGGCTACCTGCGGTCGGCCCTGCCCGCCGATGCCTCGGTGCAGGCGCAGGCCGAGGCGCTGGTCGAGGTGCTGGATGCGCTGGGCGTCCAGCGTGCCGCCGTGCTGGCCATGTCGGGCGGCGTGCCGCCCGCGCTGCAACTGGCCGCCAACCACCCCGACCGGGTCACGGCGCTGGCGCTCTTGTCGTCGGCCCCCTTCACCCCGCTGACCGCCGCGGCGCAGGACCTGCCGATGCCTGCCTGGGCCTACCGGGCGCTGTTTGCCACCGGTCTCCCGGTCTGGGCCTTGGCCCGGGTGGCGCCCGGGGCGCTGGACCCTGCCTTCGACGTGACGCCCGCCCTGCGCGCCCGCCTGTCGGCAGACGAGGCTGCCGAGGTGCAGGCCCTGGTCGCAGCCTTCCTGCCTGTCACCGACCGGCTGGCAGGTCTTGGCAACGAAGGTGCGGCCATCGACCCCGCCGCGCGCTACGCCCTTGACCGGATCGTGGCGCCCACCCTGGTCGTCCATGCCCGCGACGACGGGATCAACCCGTTTCCCATCGGCCAGTACCTGGCCGGACACCTGCCCGGCGCCCGGTTCCTGGCCCTGCCCGACGGCGGCCACCTGCTGTCGGGCCACCGGGCCCGCGTCGCGGCAGCGGTGGCCGCACTCCTGCGCCCGGCCCCCTGACGCCCGGCCCCTTGACGCCCGGCCCCCTGACCGCGGCCGCTCAGGACGGATGAACCGCCCAGCGCGTGCCCAGGTCATCCAGCCCGGCGCGGATCAGGCGGCCCAGCACGGCCATGTCGACGCGGTCCAGCCGTTTCAGATACAGGCAGGACTTGCCCAGCCGGTGCGGGCCAAGGTCAGCAAGAATCAACCCGAAATCAGCGTAGCCCGGCAGGATGTACACCACCAGCTCCGCCTTGCGCGGGGCAAATCCGGTGGCCATCGATTCCCCCGAATGCCCGCTGTCATAGCGGTAGGCATAGCGCCCGTACCCCACCATCGACCCGCCCCAGATGCGGGCCGGAAACCCGGTGACCTCGGCAAACAGCGCATGCAGCCGCCGCGCCTCGTCCTGCCGTGGCGCAGGCTCGACCGCATCAAGGAACGCCCCGATGTCCGTCTCCTGCGGTTTCGTTTTCGCCTCTTTCGCCATGCCGCCAGCCTGCCACAGGCCTGCGGTCAGTCAAGCCGGAACAGCTTGTCGCGCCCCGTCTCGCCCCGCAGCAGCACCAGCCGCGAAGGCGCCACGCCCAGCGCCGCCGCCAGCATCCGCCGCACCGCCTCGTTCGCCCTCCCGTCCACCGGCGGCGCGTTCACCCGCACCAGCAGCCGCTCGCCCTCCACCTCCAGCCCTTCGCGACGCGCCCGCGGCTGCACCCGCAGGGCAAAGGTGGCGCCGGGCAAGGCGCGGGCAGAAAGGTCGGGCAGGGTCATCCCTGCGTGATCGCCCTTCCCGCCGCGCCCCGCAACCTTTACCTCACGGGCATGGACCCCGCCGACACCCATGCCGACCACCCCGCCCCCGATGCCGCGCTGATCGACCGGCTGGCGCGCGCCGCCATCGCCGCCCTGCCCGACCCCTGGCGCACCGCCGCCGCCGCCGTGGTGCTGCGCGTGGAAGAAATGCCCACCGACGACATGCTGGATGACCTCGGCATCGACGATCCGTTCGAGCTGACCGGCCTTTATGACGGCACGCCGCTGACCGAGAAGTCGGTCACCGACCAGCCCACCCGCCCCGATGCCATCTGGCTGTTCCGCCGCCCGCTGCTTGACGAATGGGCCGACCGCGGCAACGTCACCCTGCGCGATCTGGTGGGGCATGTGGTGGTGCACGAACTGGCCCACCACTTCGGCTGGTCCGATGACGACATCGCCAGCGTGGACCGCTGGTGGGAATGACACCCGCCCGATCACCTGAACCCGATCAACTTGCCGTCACTCCCGCCAGATTCCTTCCCCATCGTCCGACGGAACCTAGGTCTGACGGCGTTCCGACCATGGGCAGGGGATGCGCCGCGCATCCCGTTGCCGTATAAGGGCCTTGGTTCGCGGCTACGGGGTGACATGCGCTTCTTCGGACGCTCGCTGTTCGGCCTGCTCATCCTGGCGCTGACGCTGGGCCTGCTGGGGCTTGCCGCCGACACCCTGCGCCAGGCCATGCTGCCCGACCCGGAAGAGGAAGAAACCGGCGCCCCTGCCCGCGAACGCGTGTTCACCGCCAACGTCGTGCCTGCCCGCGCCACCACCGCCAAGCCGGTGATGACGGTTTACGGCCAGATCCGCGCGCTGCGCACGCTGGAACTGCGCGCCCCCGCCGGCGGCCGTCTGGCCGACCTGTCGCCTGCCTTTGTCGATGGCGGCACGGTGCAGGCGGGTGACGTGCTGTTGCGGCTGGACGATGCCGATGCCCGCGCCGCCGTGGCCATCGCCCGCGCCGGTCTGGCCGAGGCAGAGGCGGGCGTGCGCGACACCGCCCGCTCGGTTGATCTGGCGCAGCAGGACCTTGCCGCCGCCGAAGCGCAGGCCGACCTGCGGCGCCAGTCGCTGACCCGCGCGCAGGACATCCGCAGCCGCGGTGCCGGCAGCGATGCCGCGGTCGAGGATGCGGCGCTGGCGCTGTCGTCGGCGGTGCAGTCGGTGGTGTCGCGCCGCCAGGCGCTGGCGCAGGCCGAATCGGCGCGCGACCTGTCGGCCACCACGCTGGACCGTGCCCGCATCGCACTGGACGAGGCCGAACGCGCCCTGGCCGACACCGTGCTGCACGCAGCCTTTGGCGGCGTGCTGAATGGCGTCACGGTGGTGCCCGGCGGCATCCTGTCGGCCAACGAACGGCTGGCCGACCTGATTGATCCCGCGGCGCTGGAAGTGTCGGCGCGTGTGTCCACGGCGCAATACGCCCGCCTTGTGGGAACCGACGGTCAGGTGCAGCCGCTGGCCGTCACCGTGTCGCTGGACGTGGGCGGTGCCGTCATCGCCGCCACCGGCCGCCTGACCCGTGCTGCCGCGGCGGTGGGCGAGGGGCAGACCGGGCGGCAGGTGTTTGCGGCCCTCGACACGCCCGCGGGTTTCCGCCCCGGCGATTTCGTCACCCTGTCCATCGCCGAACCGCCGCTGCCCGATGCCGTGGTGCTGCCCGCCTCGGTGCTAGGCGCCGATGGCACCGTGCTGGCGCTGGGACAGGATGACCGGCTGGACCTGATCCCCGCCACCCTGCTGCGCCGCGAAGGCGACCGGGTGATCCTGTCGGCAGCGGGCCTTGCCGGGCGCGACATCGTGCAGGAACGCTCGCCCCTTCTTGGCGCGGGCATCAAGGTGAAACCGGTGCGCGACACGCCGGGCGACAGCGCCGCCGCCACCCGGCCCGACCTCATCGAACTCACCCCCGAACGCCGCGCCGAACTGATTGCGCTGGTCGAAGGCAACACCCGCATGCCGGCCGAAGCCAAGGCGCGCGTGCTGGCGCAACTGTCGCAAGACCGGGTGCCCGCCCGTGTGATCGAACGGCTGGAAACCCGCGGGGGCGGCTGACATGCACGATGCGCCCCCACCCCCCGGCCCCGGCGGCCTGATCTCGTACTTCACCCGCCACCGCACGCTGGCCAATCTGGTGATGCTGCTCATGCTGGCGGGCGGGCTCTTGGCTGCCACGCAGATGCGCGCGCAGTTCTTCCCCGACGTCGTGGTCTCCGAGGTGGACCTGTCGGTGTCGTGGGACGGCGCCGGGGCCGAGGATGTGGACCGTGCCATTGTGTCGGTGCTGGAACCCGTGGTGCTGGCGGTTGACGGCGTCACCAACGTGTCCTCCCGCGCAGTCGAGGGCCGCGCGTCCATCGAGGTGGAATTCGAACCCGGCCACGACCTGGACCGCGCCGTCGATGACATCCAGTCCGCCATCGACCTGATCGACACCCTGCCCGAAGATGCCGACGCGCCGCAGGTCAGCCGCGGCGCCTGGCGCGATCAGGTGACCGACGTGGTCATCACCGGCCCGGTGGGCATTGACCAGCTGGGTCGCTTTGCCGACGAACTGGTGTTGCGCCTGTTCGATGCGGGCGTCACCCGCACCACCATCCGCGGCATCGCGGACCCCCGCATCGTGATAGAGGTCGCCCCGACGTCCTTGATGCGCCACGACGTGACGCTGCAAGACATTGCCGCCGCCGTCCGTGCCGCCACCGACAGCGCGCCCGCGGGCGACGTGTCGTCGGGTGCCGCGCGCGTGCGCACGGGCGCCGAAGCGCGTGCGCCCGAGGCCATTGCCGCCATCCCCTTGCGCGCTGCGCAGGACGGCACCAGCCTGCGCGTGGGCGACGTGGCCACCGTGCGGTCCGAACCGCCCGACCGCGGCCGCGCCGCGTACGTCGGCGAAAACCCCGCCGTCACCCTGCGCGTGGACCGCAACGAAACCGGCGATGCCATCGACCTGCAGCGCAGCGTGCAGCGCGTGGTCGACGAAATGCAGCCCTCGCTGCCTCCCGGCGTCACCATCGACCTGATCCGCGCCCGCGCCGAACTCATCTCGGGCCGCCTCACGCTGCTGATCGACGATGCCATCGTCGGCCTGGCCGGTGTGCTGGTGATGCTGTTCCTGTTCCTGAACGCGAAAACCGCGTTCTGGGTGGCCTGCGGCATTCCCATTGCCTCGCTGGCCGGGCTGATCGGCATGTACGGCATGGGCCTGTCGCTGAACATGATCTCGATGTTCGGCATGCTGTTGATCCTGGGCGTGCTGGTGGACGATTCCATCGTGGTCAGCGAACACGCCGTGTTCCGTGTGCGCGTGCTGGGCGAACACCCCGTCGTCGCCGCCGAAACCGCCGCCCGCCGCATGGCGCTGCCCATCCTCGGCTCCACCATCACCATGGTCATCGCCTTTGCCGGACTGACGGTGATCGACGGCCGCTTCGGCGAGCTGATCCGCGACATCCCCCTCACCGTCATCGCCATCCTGACGGTCTCGCTGATCGAATGCTTCCTGATCCTGCCCAACCACATGGCCCACGCCCTGGCCGCCGAGGCCAAGGAAAAATGGTACGACTGGCCTTCACGCCAGGCCAACCGCGGGTTCGACTGGGTGGCCGAACACCTGGCCCGCCCGGCCGCCCGGCTGATCGTGCGCGCGCGCTTTGCCGTGGTGGCGGGCTTCGTCCTGCTCTTGTGCATGCAGATCGCGGCCTTCCTGCGCGGCGACGTGATCTTCCAGTTCTTCAACGCCCCCGAACAATCCAGCATCACCGGCAACTTCGCCATGCTGCCCGGCGCCACCCGCGACGATACCATGGCGATGATGCGCGAAATGCAGCGCGCCACCGAGGCCGTGGCCGCCCGATTGGCCGAAGAACACGGCACCAACCCGGTCGAATTCGCCATGGCCGAGGTGGGCGGCAGCCTGGGCCGCGGCCTGGCCAGCGCCGCCACCCGCGACGCCGACCTTCTGGGCGGCATCAACATCGAACTTATCGAGCCCGACTTCCGCCCCTATTCCAGCTTCGCCTTCATCAGTGACCTGCAAGACGAGGTGCAGCCCCACCCGCTGATGGAGGAACTGAGCTTCCGCGGCGGCCGCTTCGGCCCCGGCGGCGACGCCGTCTCGGTCGACCTCTACGGTGCCGATGCCACCACGCTGAAGGCCGCGGCCGAGGCGATCAAGACCGAACTCGCCGCCTTCCCCGAGGTGCAGGGGCTGGAAGACACGCTGGCCTTCGACAAGGACGAATATGTCCTCACCCTCACCCCGCAGGGTGAGGCGCTGGGCTTTTCCATCGACACGCTGGGCAGCACGCTGCGCGGGTCGCTGAACGGCATCGAGGCCGCCACCTTCCCCGCCGGCCCGCGCACCGCCACCGTGCGCGTCGAACTGCCCGACACCGAGCTGACCGCCGATTTCCTGGAACGCCTGCAGATGCGTGTCGGCCCCGGCCAGTACGTGCCGCTGGCCGACATCGTGGCCGTCACCTCCCGCTCGGGATTTGCCTCGATCCGCCGCGAAAACGGCCTGCGCACCGTCACCGTCTCGGGCGACATCGCGGGCGATGACCCCGACCGCGCCGCCGCCGTGCAACAGGCGCTGGCCACCACCATCCTGCCCGAAATCGAAAGCCGCTTCGGCGTGGCGTCCGACCTGTCGGGACTGGCGGCGCAGGAAACCGAATTCCTCGGTGGCGCGCTGACAGGGTTCCTCTTGTGCCTTCTGGGCATCTACCTGACCCTGTGCTGGATCTTCGCCAGCTGGTCGCGGCCGCTGGTGGTGATGTCGGTCATCCCCTTCGGCCTGATCGGCGCAATCTGGGGGCACAACGTGTGGGACACGCCGATGTCGATGTTCTCGATCGTCGGCCTGATCGGCATGGTGGGCATCGTCATCAACGATTCCATCGTGCTGGTCTCGACCTACGATGAATACAAGGACACCCGCGATGCCCGCAGCGCCGTGATCGACAGCGTGGTCGACCGGCTGAAACCCGTGTTCCTGACCACGGTCACCACGGTCATCGGTTTTGCGCCCATGCTGTTTGAAAAAAGCTCGCAAGCCATCTTCCTGAAGCCCACGGTCATCACCATGGCCTATGGCCTGGCCTTCGGCGCCTTCGTGGTGCTTCTGCTGGTCCCGGCGATCCTGGCCATCCAGACCGACATGGCCCGGGCCGCCGCTGCCCTGCGCCGCACCCTGCGACCGCGCGGACACCGCGTGGCGTTCCGCCCGCTGGTCGGGCTGGCGGCGGCGGTCATCCTGGCACTGTTCGCCGCCACCCTGGGCAGCGTGGCCGTCACCGGCGCGCTGCCCGGCTGGATCGCGGCGCCGACCGGGGCCACCACGGTTGCTCAGGCGCTGGGTCTGTTTCTGGCCGGTTCAGTGGTGCTGGTGTCCGCAACCGGACTTGCTGCCGTGGTGATCAACCTGGCGACACCCCGCCGCCCCGCGCGCGCGCCCCAAATTCCTTGAAGAAAGGAATTTGCAATTTTCTTGCTTCAAGAAAATTGCCCCTACGGCGCCGCGCAGCCCGCGATCTCGAACACCCGGTCCTCGCCCAGCACCGTCAGCCGCAGCGCGCCGCGGTCCAGCGCAAAAGGCATCCCCTGCGGCGGCACCAGATCGGCCACCGCTACCAGTTGCCCGCCCTGCCGTGTCAGATCGGCATCCGACACCCAGATGTCCGGCTCGCCCGGCTCGAACACCACCATCTCGTCGGCACCTGCCCGCGGCACCGCCAGCGTCGCCGTCACCCGCAGCCCGTCGGCAATCGGCTCCACCGCGCAGGCCGCCCGGCCCGTGCGTTCCGGCGCATCGGTCAGCGCGGCGCTGATCGCCCCGTCCGGCGCACCGGGGCCGTCCAGCATTGCACGGAACTTCACTTCCACCGGAACGCAGATGTCCTTGCACACGCCCATCGCCACGGTCGCCCGCAGGTCAACAGGTCGCGACGGGTCGCGCGGCACAATCTCCACGGGCCATATCACGCCGCCGTCATAGCCCACCGTCCGCATCCCGTTCAGCGCAAACACATGCGGCGCGGGCCAGTACACCCGCACATCGGCCACGTTGTCGGACTCGTTCCAGTCGAACACCGGCGGAATCCCCGCCTCTCCGGGTGCCCGCCAATAGGTCTTCCAGCCCGGAAGCAGGTCAATCCGAACCCCGACAATGCGGTTGCCCCCCGCCTCCTGCCAGCCCGTCAGCAGACGCGCCTCCGCGGGTGGCGGCTCGGCCGACGCCGGAAGGGCGGGCAGGATCAGGCTCAGGGCAAGGCAGGATGTGCGGATCATGCCGCCCACTTAGGCAGGCCCCGCTTCACTGCAAAGTCACATTGCGGCGATGACACAGCCGCGTGTCCGTCCGGCCACGCAGCACCACCGCCCTTGAGCCCCGCCCCGCCGCGCCATATCTGAAGAAGGAAGGAGCCGCGCCATGGACCTTGCGGGCAAACTGCTGATCGCCATGCCCGGCCTGGGCGACCCCCGGTTCGACCGGTCGGTGATCCTGCTGTGTGCCCATTCCGATGACGGCGCCATGGGCCTGATCGTGAACAAGGCCATCCCTGACCTCAACTTTGCGATCCTGCTGGAACAGCTGAACATCCCCCGCACCCCGCGCGGCCGCGACATCCGCGTGCACTTCGGCGGCCCCGTCGAACGCGGCCGCGGCTTCGTGCTGCACTCGGCCGACTACCGTGCCCGCGGCGGCGGCACCATGGCGATCCCCGGCAACTTCGCCATGACCGCCACGCAGGACATCCTCGCCGCGCTGGCCCGCGGCACCGGCCCCGGCGCCGCGCTCTTTGCCCTGGGCTATGCCGGCTGGGGCCCCGGGCAACTGGAATCCGAAATCGCCCGCAACGACTGGCTGACCGCCGACCCCGCCCCCGACCTGGTGTTCGACGACAACGACGCCGCCAAGTGGACCGCCGCCCTGCGCCACCTGGGCATCGACCCCCTCAGCCTGTCGCCCGCCGCCGGCCGCGCCTGAACCCCGCGGCCACCGTTCGCCCGCCTCACCCGATCTTCACCCCCCTGCGGCGTCCTGCCCCGAACCACCACAGGGACGCACCGCATGGACCCGCTCATCCGCCTCCCCACCGACGCCATCGACGACACCGCCCTCCTGCGTGACCGGTCCGCCCCCGACCCGGCCGCGCTCGAGGACCTCGTCCAGTCCATCCTGCACGAAGGCCTGCGCCAGCCGATCGAGGTCTTCGCGCTCCCCTCGGGCCGCTACGGCCTGATCTCCGGCCTCCGCCGCCTCACCGCGCACCGCCGCCTGGCCGCCCTGAACCCCGCCTTCGCCAGCATCCCCGCCTTCCTGCGCACCCCCGCCTCGCTGCCCGCCGCGCTGGCCGCCATGGTGGCCGAAAACGAGATCCGGTCGCAGATCACGCCCTGGGAGAAGGGCCGCCTCATCATGTCCGCCGTGTACGAAGGCCTGTTCGACACGCCCGACGCCGCCGTGGCAGCCCTCTACCCCACGCTCTCCCGGCAGGCCCGCGCCCGCCTGCGCAGCTTCGCCCTGGTGGTCGAATCGCTCGACGGCACGCTCACCACCCCCTGGGCGCTGCCCGTGGCGCGCATGGAACACCTCGCCGCCGCCCTGCGCGCGGGGTTCGAGGAGCTGATCGACCTCACCCTGTCCGACCTGCGCGGCGCCTCCCCCGAAACCCAGTGGGCAGCACTCGCCCCGGTGCTGGCCGAGGCCCTGTCCCCCCCCGCCCCCGACGCGCCCGAGCCCGGCACCCTCACCCCCCGCGGCGCCCCCCGCCCCCGCCGCGTGCTGCACCTGAAACAGGGCCTGACGATAAGGCGCGAATGGAGCCGCACCGGCTGGATCTTGCGCTTCACGGGCGAGCAGGCCAAGTCGGGCGGCCTGATGGACGACGTGTTCGATCTGGTGGAGCGGTGGTGTCAGGTGGGGGAGGGGTGAATTATGTGGGGTGATGGGTTGCGGTCAGACTGAAGTACTGAAGTGGCATTTGTGTGGACGCGCTCAGTCCGATCCAGTTGGAAATCAAGCGGCGTATTGCCCTTGAATCTTCACACGACAGAGACAAGTCATAACAAGCTGTCCTCGACGGTGATAACCCCATCATACGCGATGTGTCCTTCAATCTTAACTCGCACATGATAGCTCCCTAGGTCCAAAGGTTTTCGGCAAATCCATCTTCCTCCAGTCTCGTTAAATGTCGCGAAGGCGATATCGTGAAAGTCAATATGAACTCGTCCATTCAGATCATGGACTTGAATCTCTAGATTAATTGGTTGCAGATCCGGCCGGTGGTTGATTCGAAAACTGACGCCCTCCGTTGAAAGGCCAATCTCATTCAAGAACGAATATTTCTTGTCGAACAACTTCAATTCCTCAGAGACCCGACAAAGGCGTTCCCAGCGCGGTCGGCTTTCGCCCAGAAGATGCAGCAGGGTATCGCGCTCCGCCTCCGACCTAAACCAGATTCCTTTCAGGCACTCGCCCAAAGGAAGTGGAGAGGTTGGCAAAACCTCGGCACACCTGTGTTCGATGATGGAATAATCGCCCGCGATCCCACCCTCGTGGAAGACCTTGTCAAAGGGGATAGTGGAAAAGAATTCTTCTGAATCTCCAGAATTCGATCCAAGCTTTTGCATGTTGCGATCCGAAAACAATACGTCTGGAAGCGCAAGCACTCTTGCCGAATCTAATACAAACATAACAAGAATGGGCGCGTGCGCATCCGGTCCATACTTGCAATCACTAGCCTTGCGAATCCCTTCAATATGAAACTGAGTTGGAGTCCTTGGGCGGAAGTATAGGCGCACCCTGTCGTGTGCTGTTCGCAGGTTCTCAATAACCCCCGAGGCCGCTACGTCTCGTGTGCGTTGGCGCTGCGGGTCATTCCTGGACCGAATGTTTCCATCAATCATTATTGCCAATGCGCCCTCAAGCGGTGCATGGTGAAACAAGCAGGATGGCCAATTCTTTCGGTAGGGGCGATGCTGCGAGGTCAGCGCATCAGTCCAATAGTCAACATGCGTCTTGATATATTGCCTACTCAGTGCCATGGCAACTCGGGTTGCATCCTTGGTGATGGTATGTCAAACAAAGCTGCTGCGCCGGGCTCCAACTCTACCGCCAGTTCGGGTTCCGCGCTCCCGTGCCTTTGAATTTGAACTCCACGCACGTCTGGCATTAGCCAAAGCATGGTAAGTAGAGGCATAGCGGCATCACTCGCAGTCCATCCAGCCTTCTCCTTCGTGACCAACCCATTGAGGAGACTGATCCAAACTCCACGTAGATCATCCTCTTCGAAAATCCATTGCGTCGCGCCAGAGCTGATCAGAAGAGTCGAGTTTTCAAATCTAGACTCGAACGTCAGATTCCCATCGAGTGAAATAGTCGGCGCCAGCTCAGAAATAATCCGAATTCTTTTCAAGAACCCGGAAAATGAAATCTCATGAGATGCCGCCGCAACCACCTGTGATGCGAGGTGTTCTAGATGCTCCGGTAGTCCAAAATCTCTTGTGAAGTCGTGAACGTAGACTGGAATGCTTAGTCCAGAAAGATAGTGCTCCATCATCGGCCGTACGTCGTCCCAATCAAGATTTCCATTCCCGCACCCTAGCTTTGGGAAAGAAACTTCCGTGATGCCCTGTGCTTCATGGGTCGCGACGAATTTTCTCAAGCCCGCCTCGATCCATTCCAGTTTCGAAGGGTTGCGCCAGTGCTTCTTGGTTGGAAAGTTCAGGACCCAGTTCTTCGAACCACGCCAAAGCCATAGCTTTCCAGGCTGTAGGAGTTTCTGACTACAAATCTCTTTGTATGCTTCGAACATTTTGGGTTCGCGCTTAGCAAACTCTTTCGCTATTCCCTTACCCATCACGCCAACGCAGTTAACCGTGTTTACGATTGTTTGCGTATTCGCTTCGAGTAGGTTTGTTCGCTTGTAGATCAGCATACGATTCCTCCGAAGATTGTATCTTCACGATGGCCAAGCACACCAAGCCTAGCTCCGCACATTGGAACATAGAGTGAACTCGGCCGTAGTGCAAGGAACTCTCCCTGACCACCGACTCAGCTTTGATTGGCCCACCAGTTTTCCACGACGAGAACTGCTTCTCTTGCCCTCTTCTAACCAGCTGTACGGATCAGTACCAATGGATTGTGTGCACAACAAAGGTGTTCTCTGCTCAACGCCCAATCCCTAACAAACCCCTAACGCGCCCGCGTAACCCCTTGATTTTCTTCACCCCACCCCTCTGTCCCACCGTGGGACACCCCTGTCCCACGGCGCCGGTGGCCCCTCAGCGCGCGCCGTAGCGGGCCAGGAACATGGCCACGGCCTCGCGGGCCACGCGCTCGGGGTCGACGGGGTGGGTGTCGGGGCCCAGGCGGAAGGCCAGGCGGTCCTGCAGGCTGGCCTTGCACAGCGATGCCAGCTGGTCGGCGGCAAAGTCGGGGTCGTCCAGCGCCAGTTCGCCCCGCCCTACCGCCCAGCGCAGATAGCCCGCGATCTTCTCGCGCACCAGTCCGGGCCCCGAATGCCAGAAGTCATGCGCGACCCCCGGAAACCGGTCGCTCTCGGCCATGCAGATGCGGAACACCCGCTGCCCGAAGTCCGAGGTGGCAAAAGCCGTCACCCGGCGCGCGATGTCCAGCAGAACCTCGCCCACCGGCCGGTCCATGTTCACCTGCGCCGCACCTTCCTCGGCCTGGCGGCGGCATTCGGTCTTGGCCACCTCGATGAACAATAGCCGCTTGTCGGGGAAATAGGCATAGAGCGTGGCCTTGCTGACCCCCGCCTCGCGGGCGATGTCATCCACCGAAGCGCCCTCGAACCCGTCGCGAAGAAACACGATGCGGGCACCTTCCAGCACCTGCTCAAACTTGCGGCCCCTGCGGATGTCCTGGACGGTGGCGGTCATGCCGGGCAGGTTAGCCCGGCACGCCCTGTGTTAACAAGGTTCACTTCCCGTTCGACGTCGAAGTGGAGGTGGTCGGCGGGAAGGTCAGGTGCGGCAGGTCGAACATTGTTCCGGCCAGCGCAGGCAAAGCGGCCAGCGACAGGGCAGCGGCAAGGGCAGTGCGGCGGAGCATGATGCGATCCTTTCGTTGAAACTGAACGATACGGTTCAGATAGGTTGGATATGAACTGAACAGTTCAGTTTTTCAAGCCCCACTTGAACCGATCGGTTCAGTTTTTCGACTTGCCTCTGGCGCACTGGCCCTTAACTTAGAATCATTCCAAGGAGACGCCCGATGATCCCCGGCCTGACCAACCGCCGCCGCTTTGCCGACCTGACCGAGCAGGAGGTCCTGGCACTGGCGATTTCCAACGAAGAGGACGACGCGCGCATCTACCGCACCTATGCGGAACGGCTGCGCGCCCAGTACCCCGCCAGTGCCGCCGTCTTTGACGGGATGGCAGCCGAGGAAGACCAGCACCGCCAGCGCCTGATCGACCTGCACGCCGCCCGCTTTGGCCCGGTGATCCCGCTGATCCGGCGCGAGCATGTGGCGGGCGCCTATGCCCGCAGGCCCGTGTGGCTGACCGAGACGCTGGGCCTTGACCGCATCCGCGCCGAGGCGCACGGGATGGAGGCCGAGGCGCGCGCCTTCTATGAACGCGCAGCGGCGCGCACGCAGGACACGGGAACGCGGAAGCTCCTGGGCGATCTCGCGGCGGCCGAGGCGGGGCATGAAAACACCGCCGACCGGCTGGAGGCGCAGCACCTGCCGGAAGAGGCCAGGGGCAACGAGAATGCGCAGGAACGGCGGCAGTTCATCCTGACATGGGTGCAGCCGGGGCTGGCCGGGCTGATGGACGGCTCGGTGTCCACGCTGGCCCCCATCTTCGCCACCGCCTTTGCCACGCAGGATACCTGGACAACCTTTCAGGTCGGGCTTGCCGCCAGCATCGGCGCGGGCATATCGATGGGCTTTACCGAGGCCGCGCATGACGATGGCGTGCTTTCAGGCCGCGGCAGCCCGTGGAAACGCGGGGTGGCTTCGGGCGTGATGACGGCGGTGGGCGGGCTTGGCCATGCGCTGCCCTATCTGATCCCCGACTTCTGGACGGCCACAGCCATTGCCATTGCCGTGGTCTTCGTCGAACTCTGGGCCATCGTGTGGATCCAGAACCGCTTCATGGAAACGCCCTTCCTGCGCGCCACCTTCCAGGTCGTGCTGGGTGGCGCGCTGGTCTTTGCGGCGGGCGCGTTGATCGGAGGCGGGTGATGTATCGCAAGGGCGAGGTCAGCTATCAGCCCCTGGCGCTGCCCGACCGGGTGGCACGCAGCGATGCCGCGGCACTGGCGGCGGCCGAGGCCTTCCGCGACTACCTGAAGAAGCGCCATTCGGTGCGGCAGTTCTCGACCCAGGCAGTGCCCGAGGCGGTGATTGCGGCCTGCATCGCCGCGGCGGGCACGGCTCCTTCGGGGGCGAACCACCAGCCGTGGCACTTCGCGGCCGTGGCCGATCCGGCGCTGAAGGCCCGCATCCGCGAAGGCGCCGAGGAGGAGGAGCGCGCCTTCTATGCCGGTGGCGGGGGCGATGAATGGCTGGCGGCGCTGGAACCGGTGGGCACGGGACCGGAAAAGCCGCACCTGACCGATGCGCCCTGGCTGATCGTGGTCTTTGCGCAGCGCTATGGCGTCACGCAGGACGGCGCGCGGTACAAGAACTACTACGTCCCCGAAAGCGTGGGCATTGCCTGCGGGTTCCTGATTGCGGCGTTGCATCAGGCCGGGCTGGTCTGCCTGACCCACACCCCCAACCCTATGAAGTTCCTGGGGCCGTTGCTGGGCCGGCCGGACCATGAAAAGCCGGTGATGATCCTGCCTGTGGGCCACCCGGCGGATAACGCCGTGGTGCCCGCCGTGGCCAAGCGGAAGAAGCCGCTGGAGGAGATCATGACGGTGTTCCGCTAAGCGGCGGCGCAAGGCCAAGAATTTTCTAGAAAATTCTTGGCCGACCGGGCCGAAAATCCTTCGTACGAAGGATTTTCGGCCATGCCGCCCAAGGTTTTTCGAAAAAAAACCTTGGGCTTGCGGTGACGCCGCGTTCCGGGTGACAGGTGCGGGCGGGCTTGGCAATGTGCGCTCGCCAGGGAGGCCCAAGCCATGACCTATCCGCATCTTCTGTCCCCGCTGCCGCTGGGCCACGTGACGCTGCCCAACCGCGTGCTGATGGGGTCAATGCACACCGGGCTGGAAGAGACGGGCGACTGGGGGCGGGTGGCGGCCTTCTATGCCGAACGCGCAGCGGGCGGTGTGGCGCTGATCGTGACGGGGGGCATGGCGCCCAACCGCGAGGGCGGCGTGTTTCCGGGGGCAGCGGGCCTGTTCACGCCGAAGGACACCGAGAACCACCGGCGTGTGACCGATGCCGTGCATGCCGCCGGTGGCCGCATCGCCATGCAGATCCTGCATGCCGGGCGCTATGCCTATGGGCCGGAATGCGTGGCGCCTTCGGCGATCAAGTCGCCGATCTCGCCGTTTCCGCCGAAGGAGTTGGACGAGGACGGGATCGAGAAGCAGATCGCCGATATCGCCACCGCCGCCGCCCGGGCGCAGGAGGCGGGCTATGACGGGGTCGAGGTGATGGGGTCGGAAGGGTATTTCCTGAACCAGTTCCTTGTGCGCCACACCAACCACCGCACCGACCGCTGGGGCGGCGACTATGCCAACCGCATGCGGCTGCCGGTGGAAACCGTACGGCGGGTGCGGGCGGCCGTCGGCCCGGATTTCATCCTGATCTACCGGATTTCCCTGATCGACCTGATCCCCGACGGGTCCACCTGGGACGAGCTGGTGGCGCTGGCCAAGGCCATTCAGGGCGCGGGGGCCAGCATCCTGAACACCGGCATCGGCTGGCACGAGGCGCGGGTGCCGACCATTGCCACGTCCGTGCCCCGCGCGGCCTTCACCTGGCTGACGGCGCGGCTGCGGCCCGAGGTGACGATCCCGGTCATCACCAGCAATCGCATCAACACGCCCGAGGTGGCCGAGGCCGTGCTGGCGCGCGGCGATGCCGACATGGTGTCGATGGCCCGACCGTTCCTGGCCGACAGCCAGTTCGTGGCCAAGGCCCGCGCCGGTCGCGCGCAGGACATCGCGCCCTGCATCGCCTGCAACCAGGCCTGTCTGGACCACACCTTCTCGGGCAAGCTGACCTCTTGCCTGGTGAACCCCCGCGCCTGCCACGAAACCGAGTTGGCCTATGCGCCTGCGGCCGCGCCGCGGCGCATTGCCGTGGTGGGGGCGGGTGCCGGGGGGATGATGGCGGCCATCGTTGCGGCCGAGCGTGGGCACAAGGTGACCCTGTACGAGAAGGCCGCGCAGGTGGGGGGACAGCTGAACCTGGCCAAGCAGGTGCCCGGCAAGGAAGAGTTCGTGGGGCTGGTGGACTGGTTTGCGCACCGGCTGCAGGCCACCGGCGTGGACCTGCGGCTGGGGGCCGAGGCCACCGTGGCCGACGTGGGCGGCTTTGATGAGGTGATCGTCGCCACCGGCGTGGTGCCGCGCGACCCGGGCATTCCGGGGCAGGAGCGGGCGAAATCCTATATCGACGTACTGAACGGCGCGCCGGTGGGCAAGCGCGTGGCGGTTGTGGGGGCCGGGGGCATCGGCTTCGACGTGTCCGAGTTTCTGGTGCATGCGGGCGAAAGCCCCACTGAACACCCCGACCTGTGGCGGCGTGAGTGGGGCGTGGGTGACCCGGCTGCAACGCCGGGCGGGCTGGCCACGGCGGCGCCCGAACCCCCGGCGCGCGAGGTGCATCTGTTGCAGCGCAAGCCGGAAAAGCCGGGGCGCGGCTTGGGCAAGACGACAGGCTGGATCCACCGCGCCGCGCTGGCGGCCAAGGGGGTGCGGATGGTGGGGGGCGTGAACTACGAGGCCATCACCGACGACGGCATCCTGCTGTCGCAGGGGCCGGGGCGCGAAAATCCGGCTGTGCTGGCGGTAGACGACGTGGTGCTGTGCGCCGGGCAGGAACCGAACCGCGTGCTGTCGGATGCGCTGACGGCTGCGGGCATTGCCCACCACCTGATCGGCGGCGCGGATGTGGCGTCGGAACTGGACGCGAAACGCGCCATCGACCAGGCCGCGCGGCTGGCCGCGCGGCTGTAGTCAGGCCAGACCGCCTGCTACACCACCTCCATCACCGGCGCCCCCAGCGCCGCCATGATGGGTTCCACCCCCAGCCCCGGCGCGTCCGACGCCCGCATCCGAC
Organism: uncultured Rhodobacterales bacterium; assembly: GCA_964559535.1. Lineage (GTDB taxonomy): Bacteria > Pseudomonadota > Alphaproteobacteria > Rhodobacterales > Rhodobacteraceae > CAZLIC01. The sequence goes on along the minus strand of CAZLIC010000026.1, from coordinate 29,903 downwards.
CGTTCACCCGCTTGGGCGCGCCGGTGGCGATGTCCTTCGTGCCGTAGGAATTGAAGTCGGTGGCCGAGAAGGTGAACTCGGCCGGGGTGCTTTGCGCCAGATGCGCGATGGTGGCGGTGACAATGTCGCCGCCCCAGGTGTCTTCGATGGTCATCGGAATGCCCGCGCCGACGCACAGGTCGCGCATGTGCCGCGCCCGCGTCAGCCCGCCCACCTTCGACACCTTCAGGTTGATCACGTCCATCGCGCCGTCGGCAATGCCGCGGATCAGGTCGCCCGCCGACCCGATCACCTCGTCCAGCACGAAGGGCAGCGGCGTGCGCCGCCGGGTGGCCAGGCATTCCTCGTAGGTGGGCGAGGGCTGTTCGATGTACACGTCCACGTCGCGCACCGCGTTCACCACCCGCGCGGCCTCGTGCATGGTCCAGCCGGTGTTGGCATCGGCCACCAGCACGTCGCCTGGCTGCAGGATGTCGCGGCACATGCGGATGCGGGCGATGTCGCTGTCGGCATCGGCGCCGACCTTCAGCTGGAACTTGGTGTAGCCCTCGGCCCGGTAGCCCGCCACGTTCGCCGCCATCGCCTGCGGCTCGATCTGCGAGATGGCGCGGTACAGCACGATGTCGTCCTGTGCCTTGCCGCCCAGCAGTTGCCAGCAGGGCAGCGCGGTGGCCTTGCCCAGAATGTCCCAGCAGGCCACGTCGATGGCGGCCTTCACGTAGGGGTGGCCGCGCAGCACCGCGTCCATGTGCCGGTTCAAGACGGCCAAGTCGCGCGGGTCCAGCCCCAGCACATGCGGTGCCAGTTCCGCCAGGCCCGACCGCACGCCGCGCGCATAGGCGGGCAGATAGGCCGAACCCAGCGGGCAGCATTCGCCCCAGCCGGTGATGCCCGCGTCGGTTTCCACGGCCACCACCGTGCTGTCGAACACATCGACGAAGTTGCCGTTCGACCAGCGGTAGCGCCCCTCTTTCAGCGGCAGGTCCACCTGCCAGGCGCGGATCGCGGTGATCTTCATGGGGTCCCTCCGGGTGCTGCGGCACGCTGCCTGCCGCGGCGCCACCTTCGGCCAGCCCGCGGCGGCTGACAAGCCGTGCCGCGCGTCAGTACCGCCGCGCGTCGGCCGGATAGACGCCCAGCACCGTGCAGTTGGTGGTGAAGTAGCCCAGCTCTTCCAGCGCGCGGGCCACGGGGGCGTCTTCGGGGTGGCCTTCGATGTCGGCGTAGAACTCGGTGGCGGCAAACACGCCGCCCACCATGTAGCTTTCCAGCTTGGTCATGTTCACGCCGTTGGTGGCGAATCCGCCCAGCGCCTTGTACAGCGCCGCCGGAATGTTCTTCACCCGGAACACAAAGGTCGTCACCATGCGTTCGGCACGGCGCGTGCTGTCCAGTTGCCGCGCCATCACCAGAAAGCGCGTGGTGTTGTTCGACTGGTCCTCGATCTGCCGCGCCAGCACGTCCAGCCCGTAGATCTCGGCCGCCAGTTCCGAGGCCATCGCCGCCAGCGACGGGTCGCCGCGTTCGGCCACGATCTTGGCCGACCCCGCGGTGTCGGCCCCCGCCACCGCCTGCAGACCGTGCCGCCGCAAGAAGCCGCGACACTGGCCCAGAAGCACCGTGTGGCTCATGGCCTGCCGCACCTGCGGCAGCGCCGTGCCCTTCACCGCCAGAAGGTTGATGTGCACCCGCACAAAGGCCTCGTCCACGATGTACAGCCCCGACCCTGGCAATAGGGTGTGGATGTCGGCCACCCGGCCGTAGGTCGAGTTTTCCACCGGCAGCATGGCCAGGTCGGTTTCCCCCGAACGGCACATTTCGATGGCATCCTCGAAGGTGCGGCAGGGCACCGCTTCGGCATCGGGGCGGGCCTCGCGGCAGGCCTGATGCGAATAGGCGCCAAGCTCTCCCTGAAAGGCGATGCGCAGGGTCATGGCAAGGATACTCCGTCGCGGGGCGAATGGTCGCGGAACTACACCTTGAAACCGGCAGGGTGAAGCGGCTAGAGACGCGCAGACCAACGCGAAAGTGGGCGCGACATGTTCGACACGATGACGCTGACCAAGGCCGGCGGGGCTATCTTCGGGGCACTCCTGATCTTCCTCATGGGGGGATGGGTGGGTGAGACGCTGTATCACGTGGGCGCAAGCGGCGAACACGGCGAGGGTGAGGTCACCCAGGCCTATTCCATTGAGGTTGCCGCGGCCGAAGGCGAGGCTGTCGAGGAAGGCCCCGACTTTGCCACCGTCTATGCGGCCGCCGACGCCGCCAAGGGCGAGAATGTCTTCAAGAAGTGTTCGGCCTGCCACAAGGTGGACGGCACCGACGGCACCGGGCCGCACCTGAACGGTGTGGTGGACCGCGCCAAGGCCTCGGTTGGCGGGTTCGGCTATTCGGAAGCGCTGGTCGCCATGGCGGCCGACGCCTGGACGCCCGACAACCTGAACGCCTTCCTGACCAGCCCGAAAGCCTATGCGCCCGGCACGAAGATGGCCTTCAACGGCCTGCCCAAGGTGGAAGACCGGGCGAATCTGATCGCCTGGCTGGCAACGCAGCCGTAAGCCCGGTGCGCTGGCTTCGCCCCACGCCGTACAACACGCTGGTCCTGCTGGTTTTCCTGGCCATCCTTTCGGTGGTGTTTGCCTGGGTGACCTTTGATCTGGTGCGCCTGGCCATGGCCAATTCCGAATTCCTGAGGCGCGAGGGGCTGATGACGGCCATCATGTATGGCGGCCATTGGCAGACTCTGGAGGTTGCCGCGAAGGGCGTGGTGGCGCTGGTGTGCTACCTGGGCTTCAAGGGCATCGAACGCGAACTGATGACGCGCTGGGTGGGCAAGGACTGACCGTCGGCCAGTTGCGCGCCTGATGCCGGGCGGTCACATTCCTGCAATCCCCGCTTGTGGCCTTTGCCGCATGGCCATTAGCATTATCTGTGGCTGACATCACAGGTGCGGAGGTGCGGAGGTGCGGATGGGCGGGATTGCAGCGGTGGCGAAGGTATGCCGGGTGTCGCAGGCAGGTCTGGCAATGGGGGCGGCGCTGCTTCTGCTTGCCGCCGCAACGGTTTCTGTCCGGGCCGAGACGGTGATCAAGTCCCATGGCATTTCCACCTTCGGCGACCTGAAGTACCCAGCCGACTTCCCGCACCTCGACTATGTGAACCCCGATGCGCCCAAGGGCGGCGAGATATCCATCTGGACCTCGGGCGGGTTCGATTCGATGAACCCCTTCTCGATCGAGGGCCGCGCCGCCGCACTGTCGTCCGGTGTGCTCGAATCGCTGCTTACGGGTACCGCCGACGAAATCGGCGCCGCCTACTGCCTGCTGTGCGAGACGATGGAATATCCCGAGGACCGGTCCTGGGTGATCTACAACCTGCGGCCCGAGGCACGGTTTTCCGATGGCACGCCGCTGACCGCCGAAGACGTCTACTTCTCGTACGAGACCTTCCTGTCCAAGGGTCTGACCGATTTCCGCACCATCCTGTCGCAGCAGGTGGAGAAGGTGGAGGTTCTGGGGCCGCACCGGATCAAGTTCACCTTCAAGGCCGATTTCCCGAAGCGCGACCTGCCGCAGGATGTGGGTGGGCTGCCGGTCATGTCGAAGGCGCATTACATCGCCAACGGGCTGGACATGGAGAAGTCGTCGATGACGCCGTACCTGGGGTCGGGCGCCTATGTGCTGGACCGCATGGACATCGGCCGGTCGATCACCTGGAAGCGCAACCCCGACTACTGGGCGCGTGACCTGCCCATTGCGCGGGGGACCGACAACTTTGACCGGATCCGCGTAGAGTATTTTTCCGACTACGATGCCGCCTTCGAAGGCTTCAAGGCCGGCAACTACACCTTCCGCAACGAGGCCAGTTCCATCAAGTGGGCCACCGGATATGACTTCCCCGCTGTCACCAACGGCCACATCGTGAAGGCCGAGCTTCCCTCGGGGGCCAAGGCCAGCGGCCAGTCCTTCGCCTTCAACCTGCGCCGCCCGCAGTTCCAGGATCCGCGGGTGCGTGAAGCCATCGGGCTGATGTTCAACTTCGACTGGTCGAACGCCACGCTGTTCTATGGCCTCTATGACCGGATCGATTCCTTCTGGGAAAACTCGTGGCTGGAAGCCACCGGTGTGCCCACCCCCGAGGAAGTGGCGCTGTTGCAGCCGCTGGTGGACGAGGGGCTGCTGCCCGCCTCGATCCTGACCGATGAACCCGCGCCGGTTTCTGTGTCGAACCCCGAACGCCAGCTTGACCGCAAGAACCTGCGCAAAGCCTCGGCGCTGCTGGACGAGGCCGGGTGGACCGTGGGCGCCGACCTGATGCGCCGCAACGCCAAGGGCGAGACGCTGAAGGTTGAAATCCTGAACGACAGCCCCTCTTTCGACCGCATCATCAATCCTTTCGTCGAGAACCTGCGCGCGCTGGGCGTGGATGCTTCTTTCGTGCGGGTGGACGATGCACAGTACGAAGAACGCCGCCGCCCGCCGGAATACAATTTCGACATGGCCAACCATTTTGCGACCACCGGCTATTTCTCGGGCCCGGAGCTGAAGCAGTACTACGGCTCGGAAACCGCCGACGTGTCGTCGTTCAACATGATGGGGTTGAAGTCGCCCGCAGTGGACCGGCTGACCGAGGTGGTGCTGGCCGCGACAAGCAAGGACGAACTGACGGTCGCCACCAAGGCGCTGGACCGCGTGCTGCGCGCCGAGCGGTTCTGGGTGCCGCAATGGTACAAGGCCAAGCACACCGTCGCCTACTACGACATGTACGAACATCCTGCGAATTTGCCGCCTTATGCCCTTGGCGAACTGGGTTTCTGGTGGCACAACCCAACCAAGGAAGCCGCGCTGAAAGCGGCAGGGGTGCTGCGCTGAACGCAGCCGGGGGCAGGTAGAACGAATGGGCGCCTATATCCTGCGGCGGCTCTTGCTGGTGATTCCGACTTTGTTCGGGATCATGTTCATCAACTTCTTCCTCACCCAGTTCGTCCCCGGTGGCCCGGTGGAACAGGTGATCGCCCGGCTGGAAGGCGGGGGTGACGCCTTTTCTGCCATATCGGGCGGCAACGACGCGGGTCAGCAGGAAGGCGGCGGCAGTGGCGGCGAACAGTCGCAATACATCGGCGGCCGCGGCCTGCCGCCCGATTTCATCGCCGCACTGGAACAGCAGTTCGGCTTTGCCCGCATCGTCTGCGACGAAGGCTTCACCGGCACCCCTTCGATCAACGTGCCAGAATGCCGCAAGGAAATGATCCCGGCCTGGGAACGCTTCCTCACCCAGATGGGCAACTTCCTGACCTTCGACTTTGGCGAAAGCTACTTCCGGTCCATCGGCGTGCTGGAGCTGGTGCTGGAAAAGATGCCCGTCTCCATCACCCTCGGCCTCTGGTCCACACTGATTGCCTACCTCGTCTCCATCCCGCTGGGCATCCGTAAGGCGGTGCGCGACGGCTCGCCCTTCGACAGCTGGACTTCGGGCCTCATCATCGTGGGCTATGCGATTCCGGGCTTCCTGTTTGCCATCCTTTTGCTGGTGGTGTTCGCGGGCGGCTCGTATTTCCAATGGTTCCCCATCCGCAACCTGACGTCGGAAAACTGGGACGAACTGTCCACCCTGGGCAAGATCGGCGACTACTTCTGGCACATCACGCTGCCGGTCGTGGCCTCGACCATCTCGTCCTTCGCCACTCTGACGCTGCTGACGAAGAACAGCTTCCTTGACGAGATCAAGAAGCAGTACGTGATGACGGCGCGGGCCAAGGGCCTGACCGAACGTCGCGTGCTGTACGGCCACGTCTTCCGCAATGCCATGCTCATTGTCATCGCGGGTTTTCCGGCGCTGTTTGTCAGCGTGTTCTTCGGCGGCTCGATCATCATCGAAACCGTGTTCTCGCTCGATGGCCTGGGCCGCCTGGGGTTCGAGGCCGCGGTCAGCCGCGACTATCCGGTGATCTTCGGCACGCTGTTCTTCTTCGGCCTTCTGGGCCTTCTGATGGGCATCCTGTCGGATCTGATGTACGTCTGGGTCGATCCGCGCATCGACTTTGGACGGAGGGGTTAGCATGGCCCTTTCCCCCCTGAACGCCCGCCGCTGGCGCAACTTCAAGGCCAACCGCCGGGCCTGGTACTCGCTGTGGATCTTCGCAGTTCTGTTCGGCCTGTCGCTGTGCGCCGAACTTGTTGCCAACGACAAGCCGGTCCTTGTGCAATACCGCGGTGAATACTACGCCCCCATCTTCAAGGCATACCCCGAAACTGCGTTCGGCGGCGACTTCCAGACCGAGGCCAAGTACCGCGACCCCGAGGTGCAGTGCCTGATCGAAACCGGCGGCATCATCGACTGCCTGGATGACCCCGAAGGTATCCGCGAACAGGCCGCTGCAGGCGAGTTGGCCGATGCCGTGCCGGGCTGGATTGTCTGGCCCCCCGTGCGGTCCAGCTACAGCACCATCAACGACCTGAATGGTCCCGCCCCCTCGGCCCCCGATGCCACGCACTGGCTGGGCACCGACGACACCGCGCGCGATGTGCTGGCGCGCGTGATCTACGGCTTTCGCCTGTCGGTCACCTTTGCGCTGGTCGTCACCCTGCTCACCTCGGTCATCGGCATCGCCGCGGGCGCCGTGCAGGGGTACTTCGGCGGGCTGGTCGACCTGATCTTCCAGCGCGTCATCGAAATCTGGGGGGCCACGCCCAGCCTCTACATCATCATCATCGTGGCGGCGATCTGGCAGATGAACTTCTGGCTCTTGGTGGGCCTGTCGGTGCTGTTCGGCTGGACGGCGCTGATCGGCGTGGTGCGCGCCGAGTTCCTGCGCGCCCGCAACTTCGAATACGTCCGCGCCGCCCGGGCGCTGGGCGTGCCCGACTGGCGCATCATGTTCCGCCATGTGCTGCCCAATGCCATGGTGGCCACCGTCACCATGCTGCCCTTCCTGGTCGCCGGTGCCATCGGCTCGCTCGCCTCGCTGGATTTCCTGGGCTTCGGCCTGCCCTCCTCGTCGCCCTCGCTGGGTGAGCTTACGCTGCAGGCCAAGCAGAACCTGCAGGCGCCGTGGCTGGGCTTCACCGCCTTCTTCACCTTCGCGATCATGCTGTCGCTTCTGGTCTTCATCTTCGAAGGCATCCGCGATGCCTTTGACCCCCGGAAGACCTTCGCATGACGCTGCTGGACGTCCGCAACCTGAGCGTCACCTTCCGGCAGGACGGGCGTGACATCCATGCCGTGCGCAACGTGTCGTTCCATGTGGACCGCGGCGAGACGGTCGCGCTGGTGGGCGAATCCGGGTCGGGCAAGTCGGTCACCGCGCTGTCAACGGTCGGGTTGTTGCCCGACAGTGCAACGGTTACCGGATCGGTCACCTTCCGCGACGCGCAGATGATCGGCGCTGCCGAGCCGCAACTGCGCGTCGTGCGCGGCAACGACATCAGCTTCATCTTCCAGGAGCCGATGACCTCGCTGAACCCGCTGCACACCATCGAAAAACAGATCGGCGAGAGCCTGGCGCTGCACCAGGGCCTGCGCGGCGATGCGGCGCGGGCGCGGATGGTCGAGCTTCTGGAAAAGGTCGGCATCCGCGAGGCCGAAAGCCGCCTGTCAGCCTATCCGCACCAGTTGTCGGGCGGGCAAAGGCAGCGCGTGATGATCGCCATGGCGTTGGCCAATGGCCCCGACCTGCTGATCGCGGATGAGCCCACCACCGCGCTTGACGTCACCATTCAGGCCCAGATCCTTGACCTGCTGGCCGACCTGAAGGCGCGCGAGGGCCTGAGCCTGCTGTTCATCACCCACGACCTGACCATCGTGCAGCGCATCGCCGACCGGGTGTGTGTGATGCAGGGCGGCGAGATCGTCGAGCAGGGGCCCACCGCCGAGGTCTTCGCCAATCCGCAGCACCCCTACACCCGCAAACTCTTGGACGCCCACGCCACCGGCGTGGCCGACCCCGTGGCCGAAGGCGCGCCCGTGCTGGTGCAGACGGAGAACCTGCGCATCTGGTTCCCCATTCACACCGGCCTGATGCGCCGCGTCAGCGGTTACGTCAAAGCCGTGAACGACGCGACGATCTCGATCCGCGCCGGTGAAACCCTTGGCATCGTGGGCGAATCAGGTTCGGGCAAAACGACGCTGGCCCTGGCCATCCTGCGCCTGATCGACTCGAAGGGCGGCATCACCTTCCAGGGAAACCGCATCGACACCCTGCGCGGCAGCAGCCTGCGCCCCCTGCGCCGCGACATGCAGGTGGTGTTCCAGGACCCCTACGGCAGCCTTTCACCCCGCATGACGGTGGAAGAGATCATTGCCGAGGGTCTGGGTGTCCACAGCATCGATCCTGGCCGCGACAGGCGCGCGATGGTCGCCGAGATCATGACCGAGGTTGGGCTCGACCCCGCCACGATGGGCCGCTACCCCCACGAATTCTCGGGCGGCCAGCGCCAGCGCATCGCAATTGCCCGCGCCATGATCCTGCGCCCCAAGGTGGTGCTGCTGGACGAGCCGACCAGCGCGCTGGACATGACCGTGCAGGTGCAGATCGTGAACCTCTTGCGTGAGTTGCAGCGCAGGCATGGCCTGGCCTACCTGTTCATCAGCCACGACCTGCGCGTGGTCCGCGCGCTGTCGCACCGCGTGATGGTGCTGAAGAACGGCGATGTGGTGGAACAGGGGACGACGGCGCAGGTGTTCGCCGCCCCGCAAACCGACTACACCCGCGCCCTGATGAAAGCTGCCTTCGGCGAGACGCCATGAAAATCCTGTTCGTCCACCAGAACTATCCCGGCCAGTTCCTGCACCTGGCCCCGGCTCTTGCCGCCCGCGGGCACGACTGCAAGGCCGTGACCGACGCGGTGAACAAGCGCACCACCCCCATCCAGACCCTGCGCTACAAGCATGACGCGCCCGAGGTTGACGCCGCGCGTACCCGGCTGGGGCGCAACTTCACCACCATGTCCGACCGCGGCGTGACGGTGGCGCGCGCCTGCCTGCGCCTGCGCCGCGATACGGGCTATGTTCCCGACGTGGTGTTCGGCCATTCCGGCTGGGGCGAGAACCTGTTCCTCAAGGAAGTCTGGCCCGAAGCCCGCCACCTGACCTATGCCGAGTTCTACTATTCCGGCCGCGGCCTGGACGTGGGCTTTGACCCCGAGTTCGACGGCAAGGCCGACCCATTCGACGGCATCATGATAGCGCAGGGCCGCGCGGCGCATCTGGGCCAGGCGCTGCTGCATTCTGACGCCGGCGTGTCGCCCACCCACTGGCAGGCCGACACTTATCCCCCCGCCCTGCGCCGCATGCTCTCGGTCATCCATGACGGCGTGGATACCGCCGTGATGGCCCCCGACCCCGCGGCCAGCGTCACGCTGGATGACGGCACCACCTTCCGCGCAGGGGACGAGGTGATTACCTTCGTCAACCGCAACCTGGAACCCTACCGCGGCTACCACATCTTCCTGCGCGCCCTGCCTGCGGTGCTGGCGGCCAGGCCGAACGCCCATGTCGTGCTGGTGGGTGGCGATGACGTGTCCTATGGCCGCGCCGCGCCCAAGGGCACCACCTGGAAGCAGACCTTCCTGGACGAACTGAAGGGCCAGCTTGACCTGTCGCGCCTGCATTTCCCCGGCCGCGTGCCCTATGACACCTTCCGCAAGCTCATCCAGATCGGCCGCGCCCACGCCTATCTGACCTATCCCTTCGTGCTGTCGTGGTCGATGATCGAATCGATGTCGGCGGGGGCGCTGGTGGTGGGGTCGGCCACCGGCCCGGTGACCGAGGTGATCGAAGACGGCGTGAATGGTCGGTTGGTGGATTTCTTCGACGTCAAGGGCTGGTCGGCGGCACTGATCGAGGCGCTGGCCGAACCCCAGCGCTTTGCCCAGATGCGCGCCGCCGCCCGCGAAACGGTGCTGCAGCGGTATGACCTGAAAACGCGCTGCCTGCCGCGGATGATCGACTTCGTCGAGGACCGGGGGTAACAGGCTGCCCGGGCGCTGCCCGATCTGCAGCAGTCATCCTGCAGCCGGTTGGCCGCCCTGCCCGTGCGCCGCCTGTAGGGACACGTTGTTGCGCATGTGGCGGCGGGCAAGGTCGCGCGCCGCCTTGCCGGGCACCAGTTTGCGTGCCGCGTCACGGCCCGCAAGCGACGGGAAGAGCGTCAGGATTTCCTCCCGTGCCGCCGGGCTCAGCGCCTTCAGTGCTTCGGGCCCGGTGAACAGTGATTCGGTCGCGGCGCCGTTAGACATCACCACCTCGTGCCGGTCGAACAAGAGGTGCGCATAGGTCGCCGTCCGCGGCGCGGTTTCCACCGAAATCCCAGGCAGCCCAAGTAACTGCTTTGCCGCCACCAGCACCCCGGCGCCGTCGAACATGCGGCGCGCAATGCGCGACCGGATCAGCACCCGGTGTTGCGGCGACACCAGAAGGTCGGCTTCCGGCAACCCGTCGCCCAACGCACCGCGGGCAATGCGTACCGGGCGCAGGTGGGGCGCTGCACCCAGGTCGGCCGCATCCAGCCGCCGCAGCCCCACCCAGCGCACCGGCTGCGGTCCGTGGTCCAGCGTGGTGACCATGTCGCCGACGGCAATCCGTTCCACAGGCCGTGGCCCCTGCGGCGTCAGGATCATGGTTCCCGCCACAAAGCAGGGCACCGATGTGGTCACATCGACAAACGCGATGTCGGAATTCCCGGCCCCGTCCTCGACGGTATAGGAAAACGTGTTGGTGCCGTCCTCGGTACCGTTCGACAGCACCGTGAAGCCCGTTTCGGTCAGCGTGATCTGCTCGCCCGTGGGCAGGTTGATGGTGTCGCCCACTACCACCGGCTGCCCGTTGATATGCGTGATCGTCAGCGTTCCGCCCGCGGCCGACGTGTCGTTGGCCAGCACATCCACTTCGGTTGGCGTTCCCGCCGACAGCGAAACCGCGTCATCCCCGGCAATCAGCGCCGTCTGGATGGAATCACCCGCGATCAGCAGGTTGCTGTCATATGCGCTGTCGCCCCCATCGGCGATGCCGATGCGGATGGTGTTCACCTGGCCGGGCACGACGGGCGCCTTCAGCGTCAGGGTAACCGTGAAGCCATCCATCTCGGTGTTGAACAGGTCGGCGCCGGACGGATTGTCGATGTACAGGTTCGCGTTGCTGACATCGTTGATGTTGTTGATGGTGATGTCGCCGGTGCCCACCGTCAGCGTGGCGGGCTGGCCGTTGACCCAGATGCCCACCGCATCGTTGAAGCCGGAGTTGACGTATTCCAGGTATTCTTCCGAACTGAACACCACCTGCATGGTCAGCGTGCTGCCTTCGGGCACGAACTCGGCCTCGAACACGGCGGCATCGTAGGTGTCCTGGCCCGACACCTTGGACAAGCCCTCGTCGCCTGCGGTCTGGTGGTCGGTCGTCTTGCCGTTGCCGGTGTTGGGGTCGTCGGCGCTGTTGGTAATGTCGGTGGCGTTGCCGGTGGACAGGATCACCCCATAGTCCGAGGGCGTCACGTCGGGGGCGATGCTGTCGCCGCCCTTGTAGATGCCCGATGAGGTGGGGGCGCCGGTAAAGCTGGCGGATTTGATGGTGATGCCGGTGCCGAACATCACTTCGGCCATCTGCATGGCATCGGCCGACGTATCGACGGGAAGTTCCGATGCGGTTGCCATGATCAGCGCCCCGGGCTATGGCGTTTTTGCGGGGTTTACCGCCGCCGGGTAAATTCCGCGTCAATCTGCCCGCAACGCGCGCCACTTGCCCCGAATGCAGCCAGAAACGCCCGATGCCCGGTTTTGACAGCCTGCTTGCCCTGCTGATTCTTGGTCTTGTCGGGCTGGCGGTGGCCGGGCTGTACCTGTGGCTGCTGCGCGAACACACCCGCGCCCTGTTCGCCGCGATGGCCCGGCTGCGCGACAGGATCGACCGCAGCCGCCGCTGGTAGGCGGCTGCCGAAGCCTAGGACATGATCAGCCCGCCATCCACATTCACCGTCTGCCCGGTGATGTAGGCGGCATCGGCCGAGGCCAGAAACGCCACCAGCCCGCCCACCTCGGCCGGAGTGCCCGCGCGGCGCATCGGGATGTTGCGCACCCATTCGGCCATCAGTTCGCCCGGGCCATAGCTGCCCAGCATCTGCCCCCAGACGCGGTCATTATAGTCCCACATGTCGGTGTGGATGATTCCGGGGCAGATGGCGTTCACGGTAATGCCCTCGGGCGCCAGTTCCTTGGCAAGGCTTTGGGTTATGCCGACAACGCCGAACTTCGATGCCGCATAGTGCGGCGTGTAGATGAACCCCTGCCGCGCCTGCCCCGATGCGGTGTTGACCAGCCGACCTTTCGTGCCGCTGGCCCGGAACCGCCGCACCGCCTCTTGGCAGCACAGGAAGACACCCTTGGTGTTGACGTCCAGGTTGAAGTCCCATTCCCGCTCGGTCAGGTCCTCGACCCGGGCAATGGTGATGACGCCCGCGTTCTGGACAGACACCGACAGCGGCCCCAGCGCCGCCTCGGCCGCGCCGAAGGTTTCGCGCACGGCTGCTGCATCTGTCACATCCAGAATGAATCCAACCACTTGCGCCTCGGTTTCGGCGGCGATGGCCGCCGCCGCATCGGGCGTGTCGCGGTCGATGGCGGCGATGGCGACCTTGGCACCTTCCTGCGCGAACCGCGTGGCAATGCCCCGCCCGATGCCCCGGTTGCCCCCGGTGACCAGCACTGCCTGCCCCTCGAACCGTCTCATGCCGCCCCTCCTGTCAGCCGTGCCGCGGTGAATTTGTCGGTCACCAGCACGTCGATGATCCCTGCCTTCAGCGCCCCGGCAATGGCTGCCGTCTTGGCCTGCCCGCCCGCCAGCGCCATCACCCGGCCCACCTTGCCCAGCCCCTCCAGCGTCAGACCGATCACCCGGTCGTCCAGCGGGGTGCCCACGGGTCGACCCGCGGCATCAAAGAAGCGCAGCGACATCTCGCCCACCACGCCCTCTTCATCCAGCCGCGCCAGTTCCTGCGGCGAAAAGATGTTGCCCGACCGTGCCAGCAGCTCCGAAGGCGCCACCGCACCTATGCCGATGATCGCCAGCGTGATGCGCGAAAACAGGTCCATCGTTTCGCGCACAAAAGGGTCGGCCAGCATGACGAGCTTGGCCTCACGCGAGGAGGCCACGCCCTGCACCGGCAGAAGCCTGGGTTCGGCCCCGGTCAGCCGGGCCAGCCGGGTGGTCAGCTGCGTGGCGTGGGCCTGCACGCTGGGGTCGCCCATGCCGCCCAGCGTCTGCACCACATAGCGTGCCTTGGCGGCCTTCAGCGGGTGGATGTTGTCGACCATCCGCAGGATGGTCTGGCTCCAGCTGGACACGCCGATGATCTCGCCCTGCGCCAGCGTCACCTCCAGGAAATGCGCTGCCGCCTCGCCGATGCGGGCCATGATGGCGCCGTCACGGTCTTCGGTGCAGTCGGCCACGATGGCTTCCGTCAGCCCGAACTGTTGGCGCAGACCTGCCTCCAGATCGGCAAAGGTGCCGGGCGGGGGGATCACTGTGGTGCGGACGATATCCTCTTCCTCGGCGCGTTTCAGCATCCGGCTGACCGTGGCCTGGCTTAGCCGCAGCACATCGGCAATCTCGGCCTGCCGCTTCTTCTCAACATGGTACATCTGCGCGACCCGGGCGATCAGCCGCAACTCGTTCACCCGCCCCATCTCGCACTCCCCCTGTGAATGATTATTCACTGTTAGCGGGGTCGGCGGGCAAGGTCGAGCGGCGGACAGCATCGTGCCAGACGCGCAGCCTGTGGGCGGCGTCGGTGGCGCGGGGGGCCAGCCGGTGGATGGCGCGGGGCAGGGCGGCAATGGCCGCAAGGTCGGGCCAGACGCCCAGCGACAGGCCCGCCAGATACGCCGCGCCCAGCGCGCTGGCCTCGGGCGCGTCACACTGGGTGACGGGGTGGTTCAGCGTGTCGGCCACCCCCTGCATCAGAAACGCGCTGCGGCTGGGGCCGCCATCGGCATACATCGCGCCCAAGGGCACCGGGCTTTGCGCGGCGATGGCGCGGAACACATCATGCACCTGGAAGGCCATGCTGTCGGTCACGGCGCGGGCCATCTGTGCGCGGCTGGTGGTGAAGCCGATGTTCGAAAACAGCGCGCGGGCCTCGGTGCTCCAGTACGGCGCGCCAAGGCCGACGAAGGCCGGAACGAAACCGGGGCCGCCGGGTTCGGCGGTTTCGGCCAGGTCGATGAGCGCCTGCACATCCGGCAGGCCCAGAATCTCGACCATCCACGGCATCGCGCTGGCGGCCACCAGGATGTTGCCCTCGAAGGCATAGGCGGCGCGGCCGCCCAGCGACCAGGCGATGGTGGTGGTGATGCCGCCCGAAGGGGCAACATAAGCGGGCAGGGTGGCCATGATCGAACTGCCGGTGCCGAAGGTCACCTTGGCGTCGCCGGGGTGGAAGGCGCCGTGGCCGAACAGCGCCGCGTGGCTGTCGCCAATGGCGGCGCGGATGGGTGTGCCGTCGGGCAGGCCGGGAACCCCCTTTGTCACCCCGAAATCGGCGGCACTGTCGCGCACATCCGGAAGGGTCGACAGCGGCACGCCGAACAGCGTGCCCAGTTCCTCGCTCCAGCGCAGCGCGCCCAGGTCAAACATCTGGCTGCGCGCGGCGTTGGACATGTCGCAGGCATGCAACGCGCCGCCTGTCAGGCAGTGGATCAGCCAGGCGTCGATGGTGCCCAGCCGCGGGGTGCGCCCCGCTGGCACCCGGTCCAGCAGCCAGCGCATCTTCGGCCCCGGAAACATCGGGTCCAGCGGCAGCCCGGTCAGGTCTTGCACGCGGGCGGCATGGGTGGACAGCGCCGCACATTCCGGCGCGGTGCGGCGGCATTGCCAGCTGATCACCGGGCCCAGCGGTTCGCCCGTGGAGGCATCCCAGACCGTCACCGATTCGCGCTGGTTCGAGATGGCCAACGCCAGCACCTTGGCCTTCGGCCCTGCGGCCAGGCAGGCCGCAATCGCTTCGTGAACAGAATCGCGGATGCGCAGCGGGTCTTGCGAAACCCAGCCGGGCTGCGGAAAGGCGATCCCCACTGCCGCCGATCCGCGAGACAGGATCGCGCCGTCGGTGCCCACAAGCACGGCCTTGGAATTTGTAGTGCCCTGATCGATGGCAAGGATCGCCTGCATCCTAGCCCCGCTTGCGCGCGATCAGCCGCTCGGCGGCTTCGGCCATCGCGCCGGGCGACATGCCGAATTCGTCCAGCAGGAATTCGGCCGATCCGGTGGGGGCAAAGATGCCGGGCACGCCCAGCCGCACCATGGGCACCGGCGCGTGGTCCACCACCACTTCGGCAATGGCCGAGCCCAGCCCGCCAAAGGTGGAATGCTCTTCGGCCGTCAGGATGGCACCCGTTGCCTGCGCGGCGGCCACCACGGCCGCGGTGTCCATTGGCCGCACGGTGGCCATGTTCAGCACCCGCGCCTGCACCCCGCGTTCGGCCAACATCGCCGCGGCCGTCATCAACCGGTGGGTCAGCGTGCCGTTGCCGATCAGCGTGATGTCTTCGCCCTGCCGCAGCACGTCGGCGCGGCCCGGCACGAAGGCGTGCCCCGCAGGCAGCAAGTCCGGCACGCCCACGCGCGACAGACGCAAGAAGCAGGGGCCCTCCGCCTGCGCCGCCCATGTCACTGCCGCCGCCGTCTCGGACGGGTCGCAGGGGGCGATCACCGGCAGACCGGGCAACACGCGGGTCCAGGCGAAATCCTCGATGGAGTGGTGCGTGGGGCCAAGTTCGCCGTAGGCCATGCCCGACGAGATCCCCACCAGCTTCACGTTGGCCTGAGAATAGGCGATGTCGGCCTTGATCTGTTCCAGCGCGCGGCCCGTCAGGAAGCAGGCGGCGGCGCAGACAAACGGGATCAGCCCGCCGTTGGCCAGCCCCGCAGCCACCCCGACCATGTTCTGTTCGGCAATGCCCACGTTCACCAGCCGGTCAGGGAACCTGGATTTGAACCCGCCCAGCTTGGACGACCCGACGGAATCGTTGCACACCGCCACCACCCGAGGGTCGGTGGCAGCCAGCGACTCGAGCATCGCGGCAAAGGCGTCACGGCAGTCGTGCAGGCGGGGGGCGCCCGAAGTGTTCAGGGGCGCGTTCATCCGGCAGGCTCCGCCAGTTCGGCCATGGCAATGCGGTACTGCTCGGCGTTGGGCACTTTGTGGTGCCACTCGACGCGGTCTTGCATGAACGAAATGCCCTGCCCCTTGTTCGTATGCGCCACCACGCAATGCGGCCGCTCTCCCCGCCGTTCCAGCGCCGGAACGATCTGTTCCATGGCGTGGCCGTCGATCTCGGTCACGTCCCAGCCGAAAGCTTCGATCTTGGGCCGCAGCGGCGCCAGGTTGTTGGTGTCGGCCAGCGCGGCACCCTGCTGGAACCGGTTGTGGTCAATGATGAGGGTCAGGTTGCCCAGCCCGAACTGCGCTGCGGCCATGATCGCCTCCCAGTTCGACCCTTCCTGCATTTCGCCGTCGCCTGTCATCACATAGGTGTGCCACGCCGCGCCGGTGATCCTGGCGGCCTTGGCCATGCCCACCGCCACCGGAAGCCCGTGGCCCAGCGGCCCGGTGCTGGTTTCCACCCCCGGAAGCTTGGTGTTGGCCGGGTGGCCGTTCAGGCGCGAATGGGGCTTCAGGAAGCTGTCGATCTCGACCTCGGGGATGAACCCCCGCTTGGCCAGCGTGACATACAGCGCGCAGGCCGTATGCCCCTTGGACAGCACGAACCGGTCGCGGTCGGGGTGGCGGGGCTGGTCGGGCCAGATCCGCAGTACGCGGAAATAGAGCGCGGTCAGGATGTCGATTGCGGACATCTCGCCGCCGATATGGCCCGCTCCGGCCTCGAACACGGCCTGAAGGTCGCGGCGGCGGATCGCGCGGGCGATCTGGTCAAGGTCGTTCGGCGAAGCGGCGGGCTGCACGGTGTCCTCAAAGCATAAATATGCACTATGTGAAAATCTTGCAGATGAGGCCGATCTGTCAAGGGGTGATGTGCGGTCGCGCGACAAGCTGAGCGGAAAAATGTGAGTTGACAGCGCCGCAGAGGTTCCGATACGAATTATCTAGCTGCAGTGAATAAATATGCTCTGTGGCGCAGCCTTGGGAGGGGCGGGCAGGACAATGCGGGCGGCCACGACAGACAAGGCTGCGGCGGGCGCAGGCGCACCGGGGCGCCGCAGCATCTGGAACGTGATGAGCGGCGCGACGGGCCCGCTGATCGGGCTGATCCTGTTGTGCCTGTTCCTGACCGTTGCCACCGACAAGTTCCTGTCGTTGCGCAACTTCCTGAACATCCTGGACCAGATCACCGTGCTGGGCATCATTGCCGTAGGCATGACGCTGGTCATCCTGATCGGCGGCATCGACCTGGCGGTGGGCTCGGTGCTGGCGCTGTCGATGATGGTGCTGGGCTACCTGAACATCGAAATGGGCCTGCCCATGGGCCCGGCCATCGTGCTGGCCCTAGCGGCGTCCGCCGTGAACGGGTGGATCGCCGGAATACTGATAACCCGCTTCAACGTGCCCGCCTTCATTGCCACGCTGGCCATGATGTCGATTGCCCGCGGCGTGGCCAACATGATCACCAACGGCCAGCAGCTGACGGGCTTTCCGCCGTGGTTCAACATGGGCGCGATCATCCGCTACGGCGGGTTTGTCACCACCACGGTGCTGGTGATGATCGCCGTTTTCGTGCTGGCGCTTCTGTACCTGCGCTACCGCTACGGAGGCCGGGCGCTCTATGCCATCGGCGGCAACCCCGAGGTGGCGCGGCTGGCGGGCATCAACGTGAACCGCATGACGGTGATGGTCTACACCGTGTGCAGCCTGCTTGCCGGTGTCGCGGGGCTCGTTCTGGCCGCGCGGCTCGACTCGGCGCAGCCGTCGCTCGGCACCTCCTACGAACTCGACGCCATCGCGGCGGTGGTCATCGGCGGCACCTCGCTGTCGGGCGGTACGGGCGGCATCGGCGGCACCATCATCGGCGTGCTGATTATCGGCGTCCTGCGAAACGGGCTGAACCTCTTGTCGGTGTCGCCGTTCATGCAGCAGGTCATCATCGGGCTGGTGATCCTGCTGGCCGTAACCGCCGAGACATTCCGCAAGCGCGGATAGGAATGCCCGCCGCAAGGGCGGGTCACGGAAGGGCTCCCCGCCACGGGGCACCCCGCAACAACGAGGAGGAGAAACGGATGAAACTTGCGAAAACCCTGATGGCGGCCACCGCCATTGCCCTTGCCCTGCCCGCCGCGCTGTCGGCCGAAGAGGTGAAGAAAATCGGCCTGGCCGTGCCCAACCTGCAGGCCGACTTCTTCAACCAGATCAAGATCGGCGTCGAGAACTATGCCAAGTCGAAAGGCATCGAGGTTGTCGTGGTGGACGCCAAGAACGACACCAACACCCAGGTCAGCCAGGTGCAGGACCTGCTGACGCAGGACATCGACGCCTTCATCTACATCCCGGCGGGCGCCGCCGCGGCGGCCGTGCCCACCCGCCTTGCGCGCGAGGCGGGCATCCCGGTGATCAACGTGGACCGCTTCCCCGAGGGCGAGCCGGGCGACACCTTCATCGGCGGCGAGGGCATCGAGTCGTCCTACCAGGTTTGCAAGCACGTCATCGAAAAGGCCGGCGGCGCGGGCAAGATGGCCATCATCCACGGCCAGAAGGGCACCACCCCTGAGGTCGACCGCACCGCAGGCTGCATGCGCGCCATCGGCGAGCATCCCGAGGTGCAGCTGGTGGACCAGCAGTGGACCAACATGTGGTCGGCTGATGAAGGCTTCTCGATCACCCAGAACATCCTGCAGGTGCATCCCGACCTGAAGATGATCTTCGGCCAGGCCGACGGCATTGCCATGGGTGCGGGCAAGGCGGTTGAAGGTGCGGGCCTGCAAGGGCAGGTGGTGATCGGCGGCTATGACGGCGACGGTTCGGCGCTGGAGTATCTGGCCAAGTGCCAGGGCCCCTTCATCGTTACGGCCACGCAGTCGACCCGCCGCATGGGCGTGCTGGCGGTGGACTCGGCTCTGGCCGTTGCGGCGGGGCAAGAGGTGCCCGAGCGTCAGGTGTCCGAGGCCGTGCTGACCACCTGCGAGAACGCGCCCGGTTTCGTGGCCGATCACCCGTAAGCCGATGACCGCCACCGGCGCCCCGATCCTGCAACTGCGCGGCATCCGCAAGTCCTATGGACCGATCGAGGTGCTGCACGGGGTGGACTTCCATGTCCACCCCGGCGAGGTCGTGGCGTTGCTGGGCGAAAACGGCGCGGGCAAATCGACGCTGTCCGGCATCATCGCCGGGTCGATACAGCCGTCGGCGGGCGACATGACATGGCTCGGGGCGCCCTACGCCCCGGCCGACCCCCGGCAGGCGCTGGACGCCGGGCTGGGGCTGATTCACCAGGAACTGCGCCTGTTGCCGCATCTGACGATTGCCGAAAACGTGTTCGTCGGCCGCTACCCGATGAAGGGCGGCATGGTGGACCGCGCGGCCATGGTGCAGGGCGCCACCGAACAGTTGCGCCGCCTGGGGCTGACCATTCCCGCCACGCGCAAGGTGGCGGGCCTGTCCACCGCCAACCAGCAGCTGATCGAGATTGCCAAGGCACTGGCGCGGGATGCGAAGTTGCTGGTCCTTGATGAACCGACCGCTTCCTTGGGCGGGGCCGAGGTGGACCTGCTGTTCGGCCAGATCCGCAAGCTGCGCGCCGAGGGCGTGGGCATCATCTACATTTCGCACCGGCTGGAAGAAATCCGCCAGATTGCCGACCGCGTGGTGGTGTTGCGCGACGGGTCCAAGGTGCAAGAGTTTGACCGTGGCGACGTGCCCGTGCGCAGCATCGTCGAGGCGATGGTGGGCCGGTCGCTGGACCGGATGTTCCCGGCCATGCCCGCCCCCGGCACCGAGGTGACGCTGGCCGTGCAGGGCCTCACCTCCGCCAAGGGCGATTTCCGCGACGTGTCCTTCGCCGTCCGGCGCGGCGAAATCCTGGGCATCGCGGGCCTTGTGGGCGCGGGGCGGACCGAACTTGTGCGCGCCATCACCGGGGCCGACCCGGTTGCCGCCGGAAGGGTTACCCTGAACGGCACCGACATCACCCCGCGTAGCCCCGCCGATGCCATCCGCCACGGCATCGTGCTGGTGCCCGAGGACCGCAAACATCAGGGCCTGATCCTGAGCCACTCGATTGCCGAGAACATCGGCTATGCCAATCCTGCCGCTGTCGCCCCGGGCGGCATGGTCAGCCGCCGCCGCCTGCGCGACTTCGCGGCCGAGGGCATCCGCCGCTTTGGCGTCAAGGGCGCCGGGCGGCAGAACGCGGGCGAGATGTCGGGGGGCAACCAGCAGAAGGTGGTGCTGGCCAAATGGCTGGCGCGCGACCCCCGCGTGGTCGTGCTGGATGAACCCACCCGCGGCATCGACGTGGGCGCGCGGTCGTCGATCTATGAAATCATCCGCGACCTTGCCGCCGAAGGGCGCAGCGTGATCGTGGTGTCGTCGGACCTGGAAGAGGTGCTGGGCGTTTCGCACCGCATCCTGGTGCTGTCCAAGGGACGGCAGGCGGGCATCCTGGACCGCAAGGATGCCAACGATGTTACCGTGATGGAACTAGCGACAAGCTGAAGGAGCGCTGAATGTCCGCGATCACCCTGAACGCCCCGAAACTGTTCGACCTGTCGGGCAACGTGGCGCTGGTCACCGGCGCGGGCAGCGGCATCGGCCAGCGCATTGCCATGGGCCTTGCGCAATGCGGGGCGGATGTCGCGCTTCTGGACCGGCGCACCGATGACGGGCTGGCGCAGACGGCCGACTTCATCGCAAGGGCAGGGCGCAGGTCAGTGCAGATCACGGCAGACGTGACCCGGGGTGAAAGTCTGAACGCCGCCGTGGCCGAGACCGAGGCGAAGCTGGGCGCGCTGTCGCTGGCTGTGAACGCGGCAGGCATCGCCAACGCCAACCCGGCCGAGGAGATGGCCGAAAGCCAGTTCCAGACGATGATGGACATCAACCTGAAGGGCGTCTTCCTGTCCTGTCAGGCCGAGGCACGGGCGATGCTGCGCCACGGCCGCGGGTCCATCGTGAACATCGCGTCCATGTCGGGCGTCATCGTGAACCGCGGGCTGACGCAGTGCCATTACAACGCGTCGAAGGCCGGGGTCATCCACATGACCAAGTCGATGGCGATGGAATGGGTGGGCCGCGGCATCCGCGTGAATACGATCAGCCCTGGCTATACCGCCACCCCCATGAACACCCGCCCCGAGATGGTGCACCAGACCAAGCTGTTCGAGGACGCCACGCCGATGGGCCGCATGGCCCATGTGGACGAGATGGTGGGCCCCGCAGTGTTCCTGCTCTCGGACGCGGCAAGCTACGTCACGGGCGTCGATCTGCTGGTCGATGGCGGGTTCTGCTGCTGGTAGCGGCGGCGACCCGGGCCGCTGGGGCCAGGTCCGGCCCATGCCCCGAAACCGGCTGTGTTGCACACATCGGCTGACGGCCGGACGGCCCCTGTCCGCGGGCAGACCTATCCTGCGATCATCGTGACGGGGATGCCGGGCGCTGTGTCGCCGTCCGGCCATGCGCGGCCGAATGCCATTGAAGGAGCGGATGGCCGCGTCGCTGTAGCCCGGCTGTCGCCCGCGCTTGCCGGTCGGGTGCGCCACCCAAGACATGCCCGGATCGAACAAGATCGTCCGCGATCCCCGGTACTTGTGCGCCACGATGCAGGATGGCCGGTTCAGGGTCTTGCAGCGCGGTGTGTTCGGTCTGCGCATGACACCAGGCGATCATGCCGGATTCACGAGATGAATTCCCTCAGACCTTTCGTGCGAAAAGGCCCCCGAACCTAGATCCGGTGGCGCGCCACGAACGCATCGGCGTGATAGGGCCGCACGGCGCGGCCCGCCCAGACATCCATGATGCTGCCCACGTCGATGGCCACAGCACCGCGACCGGCCGCGCGGGCGCACAGGCCCTTGGCCGCCAGACCTGCCGCCACCAGCACCAGCCAGCCCGGCGCCGCCAGCGCCTGCAGCCGGGCTTGCACCTGCGCCAGCCCGTCGGGGTACAGCGGCGGGCCGTCATCGCCGTTCGACCACTGGCCGGAAATGGGTACCAGCGCCACCTCGGCCGCGGCAAACCGCGTGGCAAAACGGTTGGCAAATTCGTCCCCAAGGCTGCTGACCAGCACCACCCGCCGCCCTTGCACAAGCTGCGGATAGTACGGCAGAAGATCGCGGTGCAGGTAGCCGTCACGATAGATGCCGGCCGTCAGAGAGGAACGCTGACGCGTCAGCCAGATGTCGGCCCAGGTGGCGCCCACCACGCCGCGAAGGTCCTGCACGGGGCCGGAAACCAATGTGCGAAACCGGGCGGCCCGGCGGGCAAAGGTGACAATCCCCGACGCCGCCACCGCCCCGGCGACGTCGTCATGCGCCCAGCGCAGGTCATCGTCCGTCCAGGTCCGCGGCCCGAAATGGCGCGACAGGCAGGCTGCCGCCACATGGCGCGCCAGCGCCGGATAGACTTCGGTTTCGGCGCCGAACAGGCACCCGCCTTCGCCATCGCCCAGCCGCACAACCGACAGGCCCTGCCCCGTGACCAACGCTTGCTGCAGGCGTGTAGCCACATCCGCCACGGATACCAGTCCCCGGTCATCGGGAACGAAGGCGGCATAACGGTCCAGATAGGCGCGCAGTTCGGTCTTGACCTGCGGCGCAACCGACCCCTGCGGAAGGCGCCGCTGTTCGGGGCGATGCGTCACTTTTCGGCGCGGGCAACTGCCTGCGCGGAACCAGCCGGGTCGGCCCGACCGTGCGAATAGATCAGAGACAGGGCCAGCATGGCCATGACAAAGCACAACGGCAAGCTGCGGCTTGGCGTCCGGTCTTCGGGAATGGCAAGCCATGCGTCCATTTCTCTTGTGTTACCAAAGCTGTCGCAAGGGTCAACGGCCAAGCGGGCTGCCCGGCCTTTTCCCGCCTGCGGCTTTGCGCTAGACCGCGCGCGCATGACCGCCCCCCAACCGTTGCCCGAGGCCCCGCGATGAAGTTCACCCTGTCCTGGCTGCGCGACCATCTGGACACCGACGCCACGCTGGACGCGCTGACCGCCGCGCTGACCGACCTTGGCCACGAGGTGGAGGGGGTCGAGGACCCGGCGGCCAGGCTGGGCGCGTTTCGCATTGTCCGGGTGATTGAGGCAGTGCAGCACCCCAACGCCGACCGGCTGCGGGTGTGCCGGGTTGAGACGTATCCGGGCGGGCCGGGCTCGGCGCCGGTCGAGGTGCAGGTGGTCTGCGGCGCGCCCAACGCGCGCACCGGGCTGGTGGGTGTCTTCGCCCCGCCGGGCACGCATGTGCCGGGCACCGGCGTGGACCTGAAGCCGGGCGTGATCCGCGGCGTGGAATCAAATGGGATGCTGTGTTCCGAACGCGAGATGATGCTGTCGGATGATCATGACGGCATCATCGACCTGCCCGCCGACGCGCCGCTGGGTGCGCGGTTCATCGACTGGCGCGGGTTGAACGACCCGGTGATCGAGGTGAAGATCACCCCGAACCGCCCCGATGCGCTGGGCGTGCGCGGCATTGCGCGCGATCTGGCGGCGCGCGGGCTGGGCACCTTGAAGCCGCTGCAAACGCCTGTGATTGAAGGCGGTTTCGCCTGCCCCATCGGCGTGCGGATCGACCCGGCGCTGAAGGCGAAGGGCTGCCCGCTGTTCGCCGGGCGGTTGATCCGCGGTGTGCGCAATGGTCCCTCGCCCGCCTGGATGCAGGCGCGGCTGCGGGCCATCGGCCTGCGTCCGATCTCGGCGCTGGTCGACATCACCAACTGGTTCACCATCGGCCTGAACCGCCCGCTGCATGTGTTCGATGCCGCCAAGGTGAAAGGCGACCTGCGCATCCACCCGGCGCAGGGCGGCGAGGAACTGCTGGCGCTGGACGGCAAGACCTACCGCATGTCGCCCGGCATGATGCTGATTTCCGACGACAACGGCCCGGAATCGCTGGCGGGCATCATGGGTGGAGAACTGTCGGGGGTGACGGCAGACACAACCGACGTGTTCCTGGAAAGCGCGCTGTGGGACCCGATCACGGTGGCCGCCACCGGACGTGCGCTGAAGATCAACTCGGATGCGCGCTACCGGTTCGAACGTGGCGTTGACCCCGCCTTTGCCCTGCCGGGGCTGGATCTTGCGGCGGCGATGATCGTGGAGTTGTGCGGCGGGCTGGCGTCCGATGTGGTGATGGATGGCACCGTGCCCGACGTGACGCGCAGCTACCGGTTTGATCCGGCGCGGACGGCGGCGCTGGTGGGCATGGACGTGCCCGAGGTGGCACAGCGGGCCACGCTGGCAGCACTGGGCTTTGCCGTGCAGGGCGACCGTGCGGTGCCGCCGGCGTGGCGGCCGGATGTGCTGGGTGATGCCGATATTGTCGAGGAAATTGCGCGGGTTGCGTCCTTGGCGCGGCTGCAGGGGGCGGCCATGCCACGGGCGCAGGCAGGCGTGCCGAAGCCGATCCTGACACCGATGCAGGTGCGTGAACGGGCGGCGCGGCGGACGCTGGCGGCGCTGGGCTACAACGAATGCGTGACCTATTCGTTCATCGATGCCAAGGCAGCGGCGCTGTTCGGCGGGGGTGCCGATGCGGTGCGGGTGGACAACCCGATCTCGTCCGAGATGACGCACCTGCGCCCCGACTTGCTGCCGGGCCTGCTGGCGGCGGCGGGGCGGAACCAGGCGCGGGGGTTCATGGACCTGGCGCTGTTCGAGGTAGGCCCGGTGTTCCATGGCGGCGAGCCGGGTGAGCAGGCGGTGCAGGCGGCAGGCCTGCTGGTGGGCCATGCCGCCCCGCGTGACCCGCATGGCAGCCGCCGCCCGGTGGATGTGTTCGATGCCAAGGCCGATGCCGAGGCCGTGCTGGCCGCGCTGGGGGCGCCAGCGCGGGTGCAGGTCGGGCGCAAGGCGGCGGCGTGGTGGCACCCCGGCCGGTCGGGCGTGGTGACGCTGGGGCCGCAGCGTATGGCGGTGTTCGGCGAGGTGCATCCGCGCATTCTGGCAGCCTTCGGTGTGAAGGGCCCCGCGGTGGCCTTCACCGTCTGGCCCGCCGACGTGCCCATGCCCAAGCTGAAGACATCCACGCGGCCTGCGCTGAAACTGTCGGATTATCAGGTGGTTGAGCGTGATTTTGCGTTCGTGGTGGATGCCGCGGTCGAGGCGAGTGTCGCGGTGAACGCCGCGCAGGGGGCCGACAAGGCGCTGATCGAAAGCGTGCGCGTGTTCGACGAGTTTGCAGGCCCCAAGGCCGAGGCGCAGATGGGGGCGGGCAAGAAGTCGATCGCGCTGACGGTGCGGTTGCAACCCACCCAAGGAACGCTGACCGAGGCCGAGATCGAGGCCGTGGGGGCCAGGGTGGTGGAAAAGGTGGCCAAGGCCACCGGGGGCACCCTGCGCGGCTGAACGCGCAATCGGGGGCGGGTCAGCGGCGGAACGGGCTGGGGCGCAGGCCCCGCGCGGCGCTGCCCACCACGTCGGCGATGCGCTTGGCCCGCGTCTCGGGCGTTTTCGCCGTCTTGATCCATTCCAGCGTGCCGCGGCGGACGGATTTCGGCATGGCGTCCCAGAAGGCGCGCTCAGTGGGGCCAAGGGCGGCCAGCAGGTCATCCGGCGCGATCAGGGCATCGACGTCGTTCAGGAAATCCCACTGGCCGTTGGCCTGTGCCGCCTGCACCTTGGCCAGCCCGGCCGGGGTCATCGCGCCCGAGGCGATGGCGCGGGCGACATGCGCCTTGTTGATGGCCGACCATGCCGACTTCGGATTGCGCGGCGCGATCAGGATCATCGAACGGTCGGCATCGAGCGCCCGCGTGACGCTGTCGATCCAGCCCCAGCACAAGAGTTCCTCGACCTGCGGTTCGTAGGCGAGGTAATCGGGGTGGTGGCGTTTGAAGGTGGCGAGCCAGACGGGGCCGGGGTCGCTGTGGTGGGCCGCCAGCCAATCGCGCAGGTCTGCGCGTGTGCGGATGGTCAGGATGGGGGCGTCGTCAGCCGCGCGCGCCATGGTCTGCGTCCCATGCCTTGAGCCATTTCTTCGGCGCGGCGTCGCGCCACTGGCGGGTCAGGCGGGCGCGGGCCCAGTCGGGGTCGATGCGTCCGGCGCGGACCAGCACAAGGGGGTGCGCGGCATAATGCGGGTGCAGGATGAAGGTGTCGGGGTCGGCCTGCAGCAGCATCTCGCGTTCCGCATGGTCGGCTCGGAACACGGCGGCATCCACATAGGGCGACCACCAGCACCACATCTTGCCATGCGCCTTCAGCGCCTCGTTGCCCCAGGGGTGGGCAAGCGTGACTTCGGGCAGGTTCATCGCCAGCGCGAGCGCCTTCAGGCCTTGCCAGTCGGCGATGGAAGCGGTCGGCGTCACTGGGCGCACTTGACCGCGGTGGCCGGGGGTTCGCCTTCGAAGCTGACCAGTTTGGTGCCATCGAGCGAGACCTGCCAGCCGCCGTCGGCGGCTTTCCACGAGACAAGGCCGTAGATCGGATGGTCGGCCACGCAGAGGTCGGCGTGCAGGGTGTAGACATCGATTCTGTCGATGCCCGCCACCGTGGCGCTGCCGTCGGCCTGCACGGTGACGACATAGACCGCGCCTGTCGCAATGTCCTTGACCTCGGACTGCGCGCTGGCGGGTTGCAGGCCGGCCATCAGCAGCGCAGCAGAAACAGGCAGTGTCGTTCTCATCGCGGTTCTCCCTAGTGGGCCTCGGCCCAGTTTGCACCCCGCCCCGCCTCGACCACAAGCGGAACAGATATGTCGACCGCCGGATGGGCGGCGGTTTGCATCACCTCGCGCGCGATCTCGGTCAGGCGGTCGGCGTCCGCATCGGCCACCTCGAACAGCAGTTCGTCATGCACCTGCAGCAACATCTTCGCATCCAGCCCGGCGATGGCCGCGGGCATGCGGATCATGGCGCGGCGGATCACGTCGGCGGCGGTGCCTTGGATCGGCGCGTTGATGGCGGCACGTTTGGCGAAGCCTGCCCCCGGCCCCTTGGCGTTGATGTCGGGGGTGTGGATTTTCCGACCGAACAGGGTTTGCACGTGGCCGTTCGCCTGCGCGAATTTCACGGTGGCGTCCATGTAGGCGCGGATGCCGGGGAAGCGTTCGAAGTAGCGGTCGATGAAGGCCTGCGCCTCGGCCCTTGGTATCCGCAGGTTGCGCGCCAGGCCAAAGCCCGAGATGCCGTAGATGACGCCAAAGTTGATGGCCTTTGCCTTGCGGCGGATGTCGGGGGTCATCTGGTCCAGCGGCACGTTGAACATTTCCGACGCGGTCATTGCGTGGATGTCGATGCCATTGCTGAACGCCTGTTTCAGGGCCGGGATGTCTGCAATGTGGGCCAGGATGCGCAGTTCGATCTGGCTGTAGTCAAGGCTGACGAGGGTGCGGCCCTGTGGCGCGACAAAGGCCTGGCGGATGCGGCGGCCTTCTTCGGTTCGCACGGGGATGTTCTGCAGGTTGGGGTCGGTGCTGGCCAGCCGCCCGGTGTTGGCGCCCGCGATGGAGTAGCTGGTGTGGACGCGGCCGGTGTCGGGGTTGATCGCCGTCTGCAGCGCGTCGGTGTAGGTGGACTTCAGTTTCGACAGCTGCCGCCAGTCCAGGATGCGCGCCGCCAGCCGGGCGCCCTGCGGGTGCTGGTCTTCCAGCGTGGTGATGTCTTCCAGCACGTCGGCGCCGGTGGCATAGGCGCCGGTCTTGCCCTTTTCGCCGCCGGGCAGGCCCATCTCGTCGAACAGGATTTCGCCCAGCTGCTTGGGCGAGCCCACGTTGAACGGCCTGCCTGCGATCTCTTGTATCTCATGCTCCAGCCCCGCCATCTTCTGCGCAAAGGCGTTGGACATGCGACTTAGCGTGTCGCGGTCGACCTGGATGCCCGCCATCTCCATCGCGGCCAGCACAGGAACCAGCGGGCGTTCCAGCGTTTCGTAGACGGTGGTGGTGCGGGCCTTGTGCAGTTGCGGGGAGAAGGTCTGCCACAGGCGCAGGGTCACGTCGGCGTCTTCGGCGGCGTACCTGACGGCGTCGTCGATGGCGACGCGGTCGAACGTGACCTGCGCCTTGCCGCTGCCGATCAGCGACTTGATGGGGATGGGCACGTGGCCGAGGTAGGTTTCCGAAAGGCCGTCCATCCCGTGACCGTGGAGCCCTGCGTGCATCGCGTAGGACTGCAGCATGGTGTCGGCGATGGGGGCGATGTGGATGCCGTGGCGGGCCAGGATTTTCCAGTCATACTTGATGTTCTGGCCGATCTTCAGCACCGCGGGGTCGGTCAGCATGGGTTTCAGCGCGGCCAGCACGTCATCCAGCGGCAGTTGCCCTTCGGCCAGCGCCGAGGCGCCGAACAGGTCGCCCCCGCCGCTGCGGTGGCCTAGGGGAATGTAGCAGGCTTTGCCCGGCTCGACCGACAGCGAGACACCCACAAGGTTGGCCTGCATCTCGTCCAGGCTGGTGGTTTCGGTGTCGAAGGCGATGTGGCCTTTGTCTTGCGCGGCGGTGATCCAGCGGGCGAGCGCGGCCATGTCGCGGACGCATTCGTACTGCGCGTGGTCAAAGGGCAGATCGGCGGCGCCGACGCCGGGCGGGGCATCCGGCGCCGGGGGCGCGGCGGCAAGGCCTTCGGGAACGGCAGGCACATCGACCTTCAGCCGCTCCGCCACGCGGCGCGTCAGCGTGCGGAACTCCATCGAGGTGAGGAAATCCAGCAGCCGGGCCGGTTCGGGCGCGCGCACTTCCAGCTCGTCAAGCGTTGCGCCCGGATCGACGTCGCGCTTCAGCGTCACCAGATCGCGGCTGATGCGGATGAGGTCGGCATTGTCCACCAGCGCCTCGCGCCGTTTGGGCTGCTTGATCTCTCCGGCCCGGGCCAGCAGCGTGTCGAGGTCGCCGTATTCGTTGATCAGGAGCGCGGCGGTCTTGATGCCGATGCCCGGCGCACCCGGCACGTTGTCCACGCTGTCACCGGCCAGTGACTGCACATCGACCACGCGGTCGGGGCCGACACCGAACTTTTCGACCACTTCGGCCGTGTCGATCAGCTTGTCCTTCATCGGGTCGCGCATGCGCACGCCCGGCCCGATCAGCTGCATCAGGTCTTTGTCCGAGGAGATGATCGTCACCCGCCCTCCGGCCTCGACCGCCTGCAGGGCGAGGGTGGCGATGATGTCGTCGGCCTCGACGTTCCGGGTTTCAAGGCAGGCCACGTTAAAGGCCCGGGTGGCGTCGCGCGTGAGCGGGAACTGCGGGCGCAGGTCCTCGGGCGGCTCGGGGCGGTTGGCCTTGTAGAGCGGGTAGATGTCGTTGCGGAACGTCTTGGACGAGTAGTCGAACACCACGGCAAGGTGCGTGGCGGCCTCGGCCCCGCGTTCGCGCGTGATCTCGTTCCACAGGATGTTGCAGAAGCCCGCCACGGCGCCCACCGGCAGCCCGTCGGATTTGCGCGTCAGCGGCGGCAGCGCGTGGTAGGCACGGAAAATGTAGGCCGAACCGTCGATCAGGTGCAGGTGCGATCCCTTGCCGAATGCCATGCCGTTCTCCCTGCCGCTTCCGTGCCAGTCTTGCCATGGATGGGACAGGGGGCCAAGGGATGCGGCGGCTGGGACGCGGATTGATTGGCGCCGTTCTGGGTGGCGCGCTTGCCGTGGGCCTGGGTGTGGCGGCGGCGTGGCTGTTCGACATTTCGCAGGCCGAGGGCGCCTATGCGATGGGCGTGGCCTTTTTCTGGGCGCCGCTCGGAGCAGTTCTTGGAGCGGTGGCGGGCGCGCTGACCTGACGGCATCGCCCCGGCGGCGACCATGCACCCCGCCCTCGGGC
>CAZLIC010000025.1:0-48701 GCA_964559535.1 uncultured Rhodobacterales bacterium | reverse complement strand
CCTTCTCCGACGACTACCTCATCCACGCCATCACCCATATGCGATAGCCCTCCCCACGAGGGGGGAGGGTGGCGCCCGGCGGCCCGTCGTTCGGGCCTTTTGTTCGCGCCGCTCGGAGATGCCCTCCCCCCTCATCTTTGCGAAAATACCCCACGGGGGTCCGGGGGTGTGAAACCCCCGGGGCTCTCCGCAGGCGCAGGGGCGGCACACCCTTGCAGCACGCCCGAAAACGCGGCACACCGCCGCCATGATCCCCACCCCCCGTGGCCCCCTTACCCCGAACCGGCCCCTGGCCGACCTGACCTGGCTGCGTGTCGGCGGGCCGGCGGAGTGGTTGTTTCAGCCGGCGGATGAGGAGGATCTGGCGGCGTTTCTGCACGGCCTTGATCCGGCGGTGCCGGTGTTTCCCTTGGGGGTGGGCAGCAACCTGATTGTGCGGGATGGCGGCATCAAGGGCGTGGTGGTGCGGCTGGGGCGGGGGTTCAACGGGGTTGCGGTGCTGGGCGACCGCGTGGTGGCCGGGGCGGCCGCGCGGGACGCGCGGGTGGCGCAGGCGGCGGCCGAGGCGGGGCGCGACCTGACCTTCCTGCGCACCATTCCGGGCTCGATCGGCGGGGCGGTGCGGATGAACGCGGGCTGCTACGGGCAGTATGTGGCCG
Source organism: uncultured Rhodobacterales bacterium (assembly GCA_964559535.1). Taxonomy (GTDB): domain Bacteria; phylum Pseudomonadota; class Alphaproteobacteria; order Rhodobacterales; family Rhodobacteraceae; genus CAZLIC01. The sequence goes on along the minus strand of CAZLIC010000025.1, from coordinate 48,042 downwards.
ATGTTCTGCAGGAGGTTCGCATCGTGACCCGGCAGGGCGAGGCGGTGACGCTGCCTGCCGCCGCGCTGAACCTGCGCTACCGCCAATCGGACCTGCCCGACGGCGCGGTGGTCGTGCAGGCCACGTTCCGCACGCCAGAGGGCGACCCCGCGGCGCTGCAGGCCCGCATGGCGGATCAGGTGGCCAAACGCGACGCCAGCCAGCCGACGAAGGACCGCTCGGCCGGTTCCACGTTCCGCAACCCGCTGGGCCGGTCTTCCACCGGGCAGGCCGATGACACGCATGAGCTGAAGGCGTGGAAGGTGATTGACGAGGCGGGGATGCGGGGGGCGCGGCGGGGCGGGGCGCAGATGTCGCCCATGCACGCGAATTTCCTGATCAACACCGGTGGCGCCACGGCTGCAGACCTGGAAGGGCTGGGCGAGGACGTCCGAAAAAAGGTTTACGACCACAGCGGTATCGCGCTAGAGTGGGAAATCATGCGGGTCGGAGAACCGGCCGCACAATAGAACGGGGCGCAAAGTCCCACACAGGCAAGATATGGCGGGCGGGTCGAGCAGGACAGCCCCTCATGTAGCGGTATTGATGGGCGGACTCTCGGCCGAGCGCGAGGTCAGCCTGTCGTCGGGGCGCGGGTGTGCGCAGGCGCTGCGTGAGGCGGGATACTACGTCACCGAACTGGTGGCGGGCAGTGACCTGCCCGAGCGCCTGACGGCGCTGCGCCCCGATGTCGTGTTCAACGCGCTGCATGGCCGCTGGGGCGAGGATGGCTGCGTGCAGGGCATCCTGGAATGGCTACGCCTTCCCTACACGCACTCGGGTGTGCTGGCTTCGGCCCTGGCGATGGACAAGCAGCGGACCAAGGAGGTCTACCGCGCGGCGGGATTGCCGGTGGTGGAAAGCCACATCGTGGCGCGGGAAGACGTCGAGTCCGCGCATGTCCTGCCGCCGCCCTATGTGGTGAAGCCCAACAACGAAGGGTCGTCGGTGGGCGTCTATCTGGTGATGCCGGGGTCGAACGCGCCGCGGCTGGCGGCAACGATGCCCGCGCGGGTGATGGTCGAGGCCTATGTGCCGGGGCGCGAACTGACTACCACGGTGATGGGCGACCGCGCGCTGTGCGTGACCGACATCGTGACGCAGGGCTGGTACGACTACGAGGCGAAGTATGCGCCCGGCGGGTCCAGCCATGTGTGCCCGGCGCGGATCCCGCCGGACATTGCCGATGCCTGCCTGGACTATGCCCTGCGCGCGCACCGGGCGCTGGGCTGCCGCGGCGTCAGCCGCACCGATTTCCGCTGGGATGAACCGCGCGGGCTGGCGGGGCTCGTGCTTCTGGAAACCAACACGCAGCCGGGGATGACGCCCACGTCGCTGGCGCCCGAACAGGCGGCGGCGCTGGGCATCACGTTTCCGCAGCTGTGCGACTGGATGGTCAGGGACGCCTCATGCGATCGCTGATGTTCCGCAGCCCACGGCTGCCGCGTCCGCAGCCCGACAGCACGCGCCGCGACCCGGCGCCCAGCCGCTGGGCCTACCGCATGCAGCGGCTGTGGCTGACGCCGCTGATCCGTCGCGCCGCGCGGGTGGGGCTGCCCACGTTCCTCTTGGCCTTCACGCTGGGCCTGTACCTGTCGGACGACACACGGCGCGAGGGGCTGAGCGAGATGCTGGCCACGCTGCGCGACGAGGTGAAGTCGCGGCCCGAGTTCATGGTGACGCTCTTGTCGGTCGAAGGGTCGTCGGCCCCGCTGGCGGCGATGGTGCGCGAGACGCTGGCGCTGCCGCTGCCGGTCAGTTCGCTGGACCTGGACCTGATTGCCGCGCGCGACCGGGTGATGACCCTGCCTGCGGTGAAGTCGGTGACCCTGCGCATCAGGTCGGGCGGCATCCTGGAGGCGCGGGTGGAAGAGCGCGAGCCTGCACTGGTGTGGCGGGCGCCGCAGGGGCTGATCCTTCTGGACGCCGAGGGGAATCCTATTGCCGGCATTGAACACCGCAACGCCCGTGCCGACCTGCCGCTGATCGCGGGCGAGGGGGCCGATCGCGCCGCGGCCGAGGCCATGGCGCTGATTGCCACCGCGGCGCCGCTGACCGCGCGGTTCCGCGGGCTGGTGCGCATGGGCGAGCGGCGCTGGGACCTGGTGCTGGACCGTGACCAGCGCATCCTTTTGCCCGAGGCCGAGCCGATGCTGGCGCTGGAGCAGCTTCTGGCGCTGGACGAGACACAGAAGATTCTGGCGCGCGACATCCTGGCGGTGGACCTGCGGTTGCCCGAACGGCCGTCGCTGCGGCTGGCCCCCTATGCCCTGACCGAATTGCGCCGTGCCAGCGGCATCCTGCCCGAAGAGAGCGAGAGCGACTTATGACCGACCTGTACAAGGCCCAAAGGGCCATGCGGAACATGCGACAGGCCGCCATGCAGCGCGGCGTGATCGCGATTCTGGACCTTGGGTCCTCCAAGGTCAGCTGCCTGATCCTGCGGCTGGACGGCGACGGGTTGCCGCGCGAGGGCGATCCGGTGGGGCCGATGGCCGGGCAGTCGACCTTTCGTGTCATCGGCGCGGCCAACACGCGGTCACGCGGGGTGCGGTTCGGCGAAGTGGCGCAGATGGCCGAGACCGAGCGCGCGATCCGCACCGCGGTGCAGGCGGCGCAGAAGATGGCCGAGGTTCGCGTGGACCATGTGATCGCCTGTTTTTCGGGGGCCGAGCCGCGCAGCTATGGCCTGGCGGGCGAGATCGACCTGCGCGACAGCGTTGTGACGGAACAGGACGTGGCGCGCGTGCTGGCGGCCTGCGACGTGCCCGACATCGGCACCGGGCGCGAGGTGCTGCACGCGCATCCGGTGAACTTTGCGCTGGACCACCGCACCGGGCTGGGTGACCCGCGGGGCCAGATCGGCAACCGGCTGGCCTGCGACATGCACCTTCTGTCGGTCGATGGCGATGCGGTGCAGACGCTGATCCACTGCATCAAGCGCTGCGACCTGGAAATCGCCGGGTTGGCGTCTTCGGCCTATGTCAGCGGCATTTCGGCGCTGGTGGAAGACGAGCAGGAACTGGGTGCGGCCTGTGTGGACATGGGCGGCGGGGCCACCGGCCTGTCGATCTTCATGCGCAAGCACATGATCTATGCCGACAGCGTGCGCATGGGCGGCGACCACGTGTCTTCCGATATTGCCAAGGGTCTGCAGGTGCCGCTTGCCCTGGCCGAGAAGATCAAGACCAAGCACGGCGGTGTGCATGCCACCGGCATGGACGACCGCGAACTGATCGAGCTGGGCGGAGACAGCGGCGACTGGGACAAGGACCGCCGCACCGTCAGCCGCACCGAGCTGATCGGCATCATGCGGCCGCGGGTCGAGGAGATTCTGGAGGAGGTGCGGCTGCGGCTGGATGCGGCGGGGTTCGACAGCCTGCCCAGCCAGCAGATCGTGCTGACCGGCGGCGCCAGCCAGGTGCCGGGGCTCGACGGCCTTGCCGCGCGCATCCTGGGCCAGCGCGTGCGCCTGGGCCGTCCGCTGCGCGTGCAGGGGCTGCCGCAGGCGGCCACCGGACCGGCCTTTGCCAGCGCCGTGGGGCTGTGCCTGTTTGCCGCGCATCCGCAGGATGAATGGTGGGACTTCGAGATTCCCGCCGAACGATACCCGGCCCGCAGTCTGAGACGGGCCATCAGATGGTTCAGGGAGAACTGGTGATCGCTATATCCGGGTTTGTTGGCGACATAGCGCGGAATCCTGCCGTTTTCCTGCCACATTTTGTGGATTGTGACCTTTTTTCGGGTGACGCGGGGGCGTGTGGCGAGTAGAATCAGTTGAATTTCGGGGACTGCGCGCTTTCGAGGTGGCGCGCCCGACGGGACAGGCGGCAGAACAACAGGCAGGCGGACAGCAATGGCACTCAATCTGACAGTCGGCGCGCAGAAAGAAGAACTGAAGCCGCGCATCACGGTGTTCGGGGTGGGCGGCGCGGGCGGCAACGCCGTGAACAACATGATCGACAAGCGGCTGGAGGGGGTCGAGTTCGTTGTGGCGAACACCGACGCACAGGCGCTGGCGCAAAGCCGCGCCGACGCCACCATCCAGATGGGCCTGAAGGTGACCGAGGGGCTGGGCGCGGGTGCCAAGCCCACCATCGGTGCCGCTGCCGCCGAGGAGTCGATCGAGGCCATTGTCGACCATCTGGCGGGCGCGCACATGTGCTTCATCACCGCCGGCATGGGTGGCGGCACCGGCACCGGCGCGGCGCCGATCATCGCGCAGGCGGCGCGCGAGCTGGGCGTGCTGACCGTGGGCGTGGTGACCAAGCCCTTCCAGTTCGAGGGCAACAAGCGGATGAAGCAGGCCGAAGAGGGCATCGAGGCGCTGCAGAAGGTCGTCGACACCCTGATCATCATCCCGAACCAGAACCTGTTCCGGCTGGCCAACGAACGCACCACCTTTACCGAAGCCTTCGCCATGGCCGACGACGTGCTGTACCAGGGCGTCAAGGGCGTGACCGACCTGATGGTACGCCCCGGCCTGATCAACCTGGACTTCGCCGACGTGCGTGCGGTGATGGACGAGATGGGCAAGGCGATGATGGGCACGGGCGAGGCGCAGGGCGACGACCGCGCCGTGCAGGCAGCCGAAAAGGCCATTGCCAATCCGCTCTTGGACGAGATCAGCCTGAACGGCGCCAAGGGCGTGCTGATCAACATCACCGGCGGCTATGACCTGACGCTGTTCGAACTGGACGAGGCGGCGAACATCATCCGCGACAAGGTGGACGCCGACGCCAACATCATCGTCGGCAGCACGCTGGACACCGAGATGGAGGGGCGCATCCGCGTGTCCGTCGTGGCGACCGGCATTGATGCCACCGCGGCGAACCGGGCCGAAACGCCCGCGCCCCGGCGCACCATGGCGGCGCCGCTGCCGCACCACGCACCTGAACCGCGCCGCGCCGAACCGCCCGCGCCGCCGGTCTATGCCCCCGCCGCCGTGGCGGCGCCGGTGGCCCAGGCACCCGTGGCCTCGGCACATATGGCGATGGCCGAGGAGCCCTCGCTGTTCGACGCCCCCGCCGCCGACGAGGTGTGGGAAGAAGAGATGGCCGACGAACTGCCGCCGCCTGCCTACCGCCCGCAGCCGGCACCGCCGCCCGCCCCTGCCCGCGCCACGGCCCCGGCGCCGCGGATGGCCGAAGATGCGGCCGGCTTCGTGGCGCCCCGCCCGCGCCCCGCAGGCCAGCCTTCGGCCGAGGCGCTGGCGCGTCTGCAGGCCGCCGTCAGCCGCACGCCCAACGCCGCCCGCACCGTCACCCCGCCGCCGGCGGCCCCGGTTGCGGCGCCCGCGGCCGGCGCGGCCCGGCCCGCAGAACGCAGCCGGTTCGGCATCGGGTCGCTGATCAACCGGATGGCCGGCCACACCGCGGCCGAGCCTGCCGCGGCACCCCGCGCCCAGCCGCCGGTGACGCAGTACGATGACGAGCCCGAGATGGGGGCCGACCAGGAGCGGATCGAGATTCCCGCCTTCCTGCGCCGCCAGGCGAACTGACGGCCTGCTTCAACACCACGGAAGGCCCGCCGCCCGGCGAGACTTTTTCTTTTCTTTTCAGTCGGTTGCGTCGGGTTCTCGCCTGTTACACACCGTCACAAAGAGTGAGTTGAGATCGGCAGGGCCGTTTACTACCTCTCAACTGCGGCAGATGACGGCCGCAAGGCGAGGGTGACGTGCAGCAGACGCTGAGACATGCGGTGACGTTCAACGGACAGGGCCTGCATTCCGGCCGCCCGGCCCGCATCGTGGTGCGCCCGGCTTCGGCGGATTATGGCATCTGGTTCCGGCGCACCGACGTTGTGGTGGGCGATGGCATGGTGCCTGCCCGCTGGGACGCCGTGGTGCCGTCGCGGCTGTGCACGGCCATCGCGAATGCGCGCGGCGTGCAGGTTTCGACGGTCGAGCACATCATGGCCGCGTTGGCCGGTTGCGGAATCCAGAACGCACTGATCGAGATTGACGGGCCCGAAGTGCCGATCCTGGACGGTTCGGCGGCGCCATTCGTGGCCGGGCTTCTGCGTGCCGGGACGGTGGCGCAGGCGGTGCCGGTGCGCGCCGTTCGGGTGCTGTCGACGGTTGAGGTGACCGAGGGTGCCGCCTCGGCCCGGCTGGAACCCGCCGACATGTTGCAGATCGATTTCCAGATCGACTTTCCCGACCGGGTGATCGGCCGCCAGGAAATGTCGCTGAACATGGCGAATGGCGCCTTTGTGCGCGAACTGTCCGACAGCCGCACCTTCTGCCGCGAATCCGACGTGATCGCGATGCGCGAAAACGGGCTGGCGCTGGGCGGAACCTACGAAAATGCCGTGGTGGTGGATGGCGACCGGGTGCTTTCTCCGGGTGGCCTGCGCCACGCGGACGAGCCGGTGCGCCACAAGATGCTGGACGCGATGGGCGATCTGGCGCTGGCGGGCGGGCCGATCCTGGGCCGCTATGTGGGTGTGCGGGCCGGCCATGCGATGACCAACCGCCTGCTGCGCAAGCTTTTTTCTGACCCGGCGGCGTGGACCCTGGTGGAATGTGTGGCCCCGACCAAGCAGAAGCTGCCGGGGGTGGGCGTGTCGCGGGTCGATGTGCCGCGTGTGGCCTGAACCGGTTCGGCGCGTCGCGGAAAGGCGTTTTGCGCCCCGCTGCGGGATATGCTAGGACGCCCCGAAGCAGGCCGGAAAGGCCTGAAACTGGACGTACGGGGTAGGAAGATCATGCCGGGCAGGAAGGTGGCGGTGCGGGCGGTATACGCGGCGCTGTTTCTCCTTGTCGCCCTGCCGTCCTGCGGACGGTTGCGCCAGACTGAAGAAGCTCCGCTGGACCAGTTGCCTGCGGAAGAGATTTACCGGCAGGCCGAAGCATCTCTGGAAACCGAGCGGCGACCCGACGAGGCGATCCGCCTGTTCGGCGAGGTCGAGCGGCTGTATCCCTATTCGGCCTTCGCCAAGCGCGCGCTGATCATGCAGGCCTTCGCCCAGCACAAGGGCCGCAAGTACGAGGAAGCCCGCGCCAGCGCGCAGCGGTTCCTGGACACCTATCCGGGTGACGAGGATGCCGCCTATGCGCAATACCTGCTGGCGCTGAGCTACTATGACCAGATCGACGAGGTGGGCCGCGATCAGGGCCTGACCTTCCTGGCGCTGCAGGGCATGCGCGACGTGATCGAGAAATATCCCGACAGCGACTATGCCCGTTCGGCCATCCTGAAGTTCGACCTGGCCTTCGACCACCTGGCCGGCAAGGAAATGGAGATCGGGCGCTATTACCTGAAGCGCAAGCACTACAGCGCGGCGATCAACCGGTTCCGCGTGGTAGTGCAGGATTTCCAGACCACCACCCACACCGCCGAGGCGCTGATGCGGCTGGCCGAGGCCTATGTGGCGCTGGGCCTGACGGACGAGGCGCAGACGGCGGGCGCGATCCTGGGCTTCAACTATCAGTCCAGCCCGTTCTACGAGGATACCTACAAGCTGCTGACCAGCCGGGGGCTGGAGCCCAAGGCCAAGGGCGACAGCTGGCTGGCCAGCATCTACCGGCAGGTGGTGCGCGGGGAATGGCTGTAGTCCGCGCAGCGGGGGCGTTCCGGTGCTGACCAGCCTCGACATCCGCGACATCCTGATCATCGACCGCCTGTCGCTGGCCTTCCGTCCCGGCCTGAACGCGCTGACGGGCGAGACGGGGGCGGGAAAGTCGATCCTGCTGGACGCGCTGGGCATGGTGCTGGGCTGGCGGGGCCGGGCCGATGTGGTGCGGGCGGGGGCGGCGCAGGGCGAGGTGACGGCGGTGTTCGACCTGCCCGAGGGCCATGCCGCGCGCGCCGTGCTGGACGAGGCGGGCATTGCGGCCGGGGATGAACTGGTGCTGCGCCGGGTGGCCGCGGCCGACGGGCGGCGGCAGGCCTGGGTGAACGACCGGAGGGCCGGGGCCGAAGTGCTGCGGTCGCTGGGCGAGGTGCTGGTCGAACTGCACGGCCAGCACGATGACCGCGGCTTGCTGAACCCCCGCGGCCATCGCGCCATGCTGGACGCCTTCGCCCGGCTGGACCTTGCGCCGCTGCGCGCGGCCTGGGCCGAGATGGCGCGGACGCGCCGCGCGCTGGCCGAGGCCGAGGCCGGGATCGCGGCGGCGCGGGCCGAGGAGGATTTCCTGCGCCATGCGGTGGCCGAGCTGGACAAGCTGGCGCCGGAGGCGGGCGAGGAAGCGGCGCTGGATGCCCGCCGCCGGGTGATGCAGGCGGCGGCGCGGATCCAGGGCGATGTGGCCAAGGCGCTGCACGCGATGTCGGATCAGGGCGCCGAGGGGCTGATGGCGGATGCCCTGCGCTGGCTGGAGGGGGCGGCAGACCGGGCCGAGGGGCGGCTGGATGCGCCGGTGGCGGCGTTGGGACGGGCGCTGATCGAGCTGCGCGAGGCGCAGGGCGGTGCGGAAGAGGCGCTGGAGGCACTGGCCCATGACCCGCACGAAGCCGAGGCGGTGGAGGAACGCCTGTTCGCCATCCGCGCGCTGGCGCGCAAGCATGGCGTGCTGCCCGACGATCTGGCGGGCTTTGCGGGTGATCTGCGGGCGCGGCTGGCGGCGCTGGACGACGGGGCGCGGGGGCTTTCGGGGCTGTCGGCGGCAGCGGGGCGGGCCGAGGCGGCGTGGCGGCAGGCGGCAGGTGACGTGTCCGCCGCCCGCCGCGCGGCGGCGGGGCGGCTGGACGCGGCGGTTTCCGGCGAGCTTGCGCCGCTGAAGATGGACCGCGCACGGTTTGTCACCGAGGTGGCGGCGGCCGAGCCGGGGCCCGATGGGGCCGACAGTGTGACCTTCACCGTGGCCACCAACCCCGGCACGCCGCCGGGGCCGCTGAACCGGATTGCCTCGGGCGGGGAGTTGTCGCGGTTTCTGCTGGCGCTGAAGGTGTGCCTGGCAGGCGAGACCGTGGGGCAGACGATGATTTTCGACGAGATCGACCGTGGGGTCGGCGGCGCCACAGCCGATGCTGTGGGCCGCAGGCTGGCGGCCTTGTCTGCGACATCGCAGGTGATTGTGGTGACCCACTCACCGCAGGTGGCGGCCCTGGCGGCGCATCACTGGCGGGTGGAAAAGCGGGTAGAGGGTGAGGTCACGCTGTCCACCGTGGTGCCGCTGGCGCCGCAGGACCGGGTGGAAGAGATTGCGCGGATGCTGGCGGGCGACCGAGTGACCGATGCCGCACGCGCCGCGGCGCAGGCGCTGCTGTCGGCCTGAGCCTCCCGCCGGGCGCATGGGTGGCTTGCGCCGCTGGCGGTTTCCGCAGGCAGACCAGGCCCCTACATTTGGTGGCAGGGAGGACAACGCAAAGGAGTTGTCCGATGTTCGCAATGTATCGCAGGCTGGTGGACGCGCTGAAGGCACCCTCGGTCGAGGCGCAGGAGCGCGCCTATCTGGAAGACGCCGCCGACATCTATGATCTGGAATGGCGGCAACGGCAGGTGGACCGTGGACTGTTCCGCCCCCGCACCATGCTGGGTGGATTTCCGGTTTCTGTGTGAAATCAGGCGTTTGCGGCCGTTTGCAGGAACCCGGCAAGGTCGCCGTAGCCGGTGAAGCGGCGTTCGTAGGCAAGGCCAAGGCGTGCGGCGCAGTCGCGCGCCCTGGCGTCCAGCGCCGGATCGTCGGTTTGTGCCTGATAGACCAGTTTCGTGTAGTTGCCGAAGTACATGTCGCGCAGTTCGGGGTGGCGGTCGAGGCCCATGGGGCGCCAGACGAAGGCATCGAACTGCCGCACCAGAAAGTCGGTCAGGTAGAAGGCGGTGAACTCGGTTTCGGCCAGCGCGGCAAAGGTGTCATTGCCTTCAAAGAACGAATAGCAGTGCGGGCCCTCGATCATCTCGACGCCCAGTTCCTTGCATTTGTTCAACAAAAGCCCACCCGTGCCGCAGTCGGCATACAGCACGTAGACCGCCGCGTAGCCGGACCGGCGGCGCGTCACCTCGGCCTCGATAGCGGCGGGAATGCGGTCGGGCCAGAGGTGCAGGTTGGCGGGCAGGCAGTGCAGGTCGAGGTGGGTCCAGCCGTTGGCCTGCACCACGGCCAGCACCTCGCGCGCCAGGGCACCGCAGGCCAGCAGCAGCACGCGGCCGGTGCCCAGGGCGGCCATGCCGTCGGTTGTCAGCCGGTCATCCGGGGGCAGTTCGGGCAGGTGCATCGTGTCTTCCCCGCATACTCTGCACGTCCTCTTTTCGTCATCCCCTGCGCGCGGCTGCAACGGCATTCCGGCAACGAAAAGGCCCGGCGCGGCGGCCGGGCCCTAGGCCAGCAAGGCGGCCCAGGTCAGGTCCGCGCTGCGCCCTGGTTGTGCTTGCGCGCAACCAGCGTCTTGGCGGTTTCCACCGCCACGGCGGCATCGCGGCAATAGGCATCGGCACCGATGGCGCGGCCGAATTCCTCGTTCAGGGGCGCGCCGCCGACCAGCACGATGTAGTCCTCGCGCATGCCCTTTTCCTTCAGCGTGTCGATCACGACCTTCATGTAGGGCATCGTCGTGGTCAGCAGCGCCGACATGCCCAGGATGTCGGGCTTTTCGGTTTCCAGCGCTTCGAGGTACTTCTCGACCGAGTTGTTGATGCCGAGGTCGCGCACTTCGAAGCCCGCGCCTTCCATCATCATGCCGACAAGGTTCTTGCCGATGTCGTGAATGTCGCCCTTGACGGTGCCGATCACCATCTTGCCCATGCGGGGCGCGCCGGTTTCGGCCAGCAGCGGCTTCAGGATGAACATGCCTGCCTTCATCGCGTTGGCCGACAACAGCACCTCGGGCACGAACAGGATGCCGTCGCGGAAGTCGTCACCGACGATCTTCATGCCGGCGACCAGCGCCTTGGTCAACACGTCATAGGGCGTCCAGCCGCGGCCGAGAAGGATGTTCACCCCTTCCTCGATCTCTTCCTTGAGACCGTCGTAGAGGTCGTCGTGCATCTGCAGGACAAGCTCTTCGTCGTCGAGCTCGGAGAGGATGATGTCTTCGTCGTCGGCCATGGGTCACCTGTTGCTGACAGGGGCTTACTGCGCCCAAGCCGCAAGGGCAACTGTTCCCGCAGCGACATGGGGGGACGGTTCCGCGACAGGGGTGGATTCTGTTCCCGGTGTGTTCCATAATGGCAGCATGCAGGGCAAGGGGATTCTTCCGGGGCAGTCGTTGCGCGGGCGGGGTGCGGCGTCAAATGTGGCGGGCCGGTATGAGGCCGCCACGCGCGAGGCGTTGGATGACGGCTGGGACATTCCCGAGGAGGCGCGGGTGGTGCGCACCGAGGTGCGCGATGAACGCGCGCGGTCGGCGCTGGCATGGAACGAATCGCCCGATCTGGGCTTTGACCGCAGCGTGAACCCCTATCGCGGGTGCGAGCATGGCTGCGTCTATTGCTATGCCCGGCCGACGCATGCGTACCTGAACCTGTCGCCGGGGCTGGATTTCGAGACGAAGCTGATCGCGCGGCCGGGGATCGGCGCGGTGCTGGAGCGGGAGCTTTCGGCCAAGGGGTATGTGCCGAAGGTGGTGGTGCTGGGCACCAACACCGACCCCTACCAGCCCGTTGAGGCCGAGCGGCGCGTGACGCGCGAGGTGATCGAGGTGCTGGCCGCGTTCCGCCACCCCCTGGGCATCACCACGCGCGGGTCGCTGGTGGAACGCGACATTGACCTGCTGGCGCCGATGGCGGCGCAGGGGCTGGCGCGGGTGGGCATTTCGGTGACAACGCTGGACGCCGGGCTGGCGCGGCGGATGGAGCCGCGGGCGCCCGCCCCGGCGCGGCGGCTGCAGATGATCCGGCGGCTGACGGATGCGGGCGTGCCGGTACGGGTGATGGTGTCGCCGGTGATTCCGGGGCTGACCGACCACGAGGTCGAGCGCATTCTGGAGGCCGCGCGTGATGCGGGGGCGGTGGCCGCCAGCAGCATCATGCTGCGGCTGCCGCGCGAGGTGGCGGGGCTATGGCAGGAATGGCTGGCAGAGTACGAGCCGGGACGGGCGGCCAAGGTGATGGCGCGGGTGCGTGAGCTGCACGGCGGGCGCGACTATGACCCGACCTTTGGCGTGCGGTTCAAGGGGCAGGGGGTGTGGGCCGACCTGATGCAGAAGCGGTTTGCGGCGGCCTGTGCGCGGCTGGGTCTGGCGCGATCCTTGCCGACGATGCGGACCGACCTGTTTTGCGTGCCGCCCAGGGCCGGGGATCAGCTGAGCCTGTTCTAGGCGATCCGGTCCGGCGCGCGGGTACGGGCAGGCGCCCCCTCACCCCCATCCCCTCCCCCCCAAAAGGGGAGGGGAGGCGCAGATCTCAGGGCATTCCACCCACTGGTGCCGGGGCACAGGGGCTGGCAAGGTCGGGTGACAAGGCAGCACGGCCTTGCGGCGGGAGGTCGGGATGGCGGGGCCGGTTTCGGGTGCGGACGAGATGCTGCGGCAGATGGCGCCGTCGCGGCGGCCGGGGGCCTTTGTGTTTGCGCAAGGCATGGATGCGCTGGCGGACCAGGCGGTGGGCAGCTTCCGCGAGGAGGAGGGGCTGTCGCTGATCCTGCCGGTCGAGGTGGCGCGGGCGCATGGTGTGGCGGGCGAGCCGATGGCCTGCATTTCGCTGACGGTGTGGTCTTCGCTGACGGGTGTGGGGTTGACGGCAGCGGTCTCGGCGGCGCTGGCGACCGAGGGGATCCCGGCGAATGTGGTGGCGGCCTATCACCACGACCATGTCTTCGTGCCCGAGGCGATGGCCGGGCGGGCACTGGCTGCCTTGCAGGCTCGAGCGACGCAGGCGGCGGCCCCGGCAGCGGGGCAGGTGTGGGATGCGGCGCAGTACCGGCGGGATGCGGGGTTCGTGGCCGATCTGGGCGCCGACGTGCTGGCGCTGCTGGCGGCGCAGCCGGGTGAGCGGGTGCTGGACCTGGGCTGTGGCGACGGGCGGCTGACGGTGCGGATAGGGGCCGAGGTGACGGGATTGGAGCCTGACGCCTCGATGGCAGTGGCGGCACGTGGGCTGGGGCTGCGGGTGCTGCAGCAGGATGCGCATGACCCGTTCGGAGAGGGCGCCTATGACGCCGTGTTCTCGAACGCGGCGCTGCACTGGATGCGCGATCCGGTGCGGGTGGCGGGCAATGTGTTCGCGGCGTTGCGGCCGGGTGGGCGGTTCGTGGCCGAGCAGGGGGGATTTGGCAACGTGGCGGCGGTGGTGACGGCGCTGAACGGCGCGCGGGCGGTGCGTGGACTGGCGCCGGTGTGGCCTTGGGACTTCCCTTCGGTTCCACGGGCCGAGGCGCGGCTGCGGGCGGCGGGGTTTGTGGTGGACAGTTGCGTGCTGTTGCCTCGGCCCACGCCGCTGCCCACCGGCATGGCGGGCTGGCTGAGGAGCTTTGCTGCGCCGTTTCTGGCCGGGGTGGCCGACCCTGACGGGATGGTGACCGAGGCCGAAGCGGGCCTGGGCGCGCTGCACGACCCCGCGGCTGGCTGGGTCGCCGACTATGTGCGGCTGCGCTTTGCCGCGCGGAAACCGGCATGACCCGCCCGCTGCGGCCAAGGGCGCTGGTGACGGGGGGCAACCGCGGCATTGGGCGGGCCATTGCGGCGGGGCTGGCGGCGAAGGGCTGTGCCGTGACCATTGGCGCGCGCGACCCGGCCGAGGGCGAGCGGGCGGCGGCGGAACTGGGCGTCGCCTGGGTGCGGCTGGACCTTACCGACCCGGATACCGTGTTCGCGGTCGGCTTGCCGGGCTGGGACATCCTGGTGAACAACGCGGGCGTGCTGCGTTCTGTTTCTCTGTTGGAAAAGGGGTCCGACTTTGCCGAGGCGATGGAGGTGATGGTGGCCGCGCCGCTGGACCTGATTCGGCTTTCGGTGCCGCACTGGCGGCGCCTGGGCTGGGGTCGGATTGTCAACCTGTCGTCGGGCTGGGGCAGTTTTGCGCAAGGGCTGGGGGGGCCGGGGGCCTATGGCGTGGCGAAGGCCAGCCTGAACGCGCTGACCAAGGCGCTGCCGCGCGACCTGCCGCCGGGTGTGAAGGTGAACGCCTGCGATCCGGGGTGGGTGGCCACGCGGATGGGTGGCACCAGCGCGCCGAAGACGCCCGAACAGGGCGCCGACACGCCGGTGTGGCTGGCGCTGCTGCCTGACGACGGGCCGACGGGCGGGTTTTTCCGCGAAAGGCGGGCAGTGGCGTGGTAGGAGAACGCCGCGTGCGCCACGCAGGCGCCGGGAAGTGGCTGCCGCGAAGCAGGGTTCGGGCCAGGTCGGAGTGCCCGATTGTTACAATTGCTCGGACAATGGTCTGACGGTGGTTGCACAGTGTTGTGGCATGTGCCTATTTGATGCCTATGCATGCGGCAGGCTACACCTGATCTACTGCCGCCAATGATTCCTTTCAGGCAAACCATTCCCTCACTCGCGATATCTGAACAACCGATGCGCCATGACTGCGGACGCAGATGCCGACGCTTGTCTTGGCTGGGGTTCGTTTGGGCGCGGCGGTGAGAGGTGGGTCTGGGATGTGACGGTTTGTGCCATGTCATTCCTTCTTGCCGGGGGGCAATGGGGGAGGCGCGGCGCAAACGACGGGGCAGTACAACAGGTGGAGACACTGGCGGTGATGGAGACTGCGAGTTTCGGGCAACTTGCCGTTGCGCTTGACGGGCGATTGGACGTTTTGTTTGCAGAGAAGATTCCGGCGCGGGTGCAGCTGCTGCGGCAGATGGCCGATCTGCCGCTGGTGCAGACGCTGACCCAACCCGGCTGGCATGTGTTGTGCGATGATGCCATGGGCGCGGCGCTGCGCGCGGCGGGGTTGCCCGACAGCCGCATGTCCGGAGTTCTGGAACACGGAGAATTCCTGGATGCCCGCCTGCCAGGGCCTGCGACTGGCGACGTGACGCTGGTGATTGCCACGCGGCGGTCCGAGCAGGCGGTGCTGGGGGTGATGCGCCTGCGCAAGCTGCGGGCGATGCCGTTGTTCGGGGTTCTTCTGCCGCGTCTGGCCGCGCATGCGCCGGGCAGGCTTGGGATGGATGCCGTGCGGCAGGCTGGCCCTTGCGCCCGGGTGTCGGTGCGGGTGGTGCCTCACGGCGCAGATGATGATCCGGCCGCGCGGGTGGACGGGCAGGCCAGGCTGCGCGAAGTGGTGCCGTTCGGCCGGGCGCAGGTGGCGCTGGCCAGGGCACACACAGACATCGGATTCGACGTGCGGGCCTGGTGGAACCTTCTGGTGCGCGCCGTGCCCGGGGTGGACCGGCTGGTGCTGCGGGTTTCGGCCGAGCGGCTGGGCATGTTCCTTGCGGCGCTGGCGCCTGCCGATGCCGCCTTCGTGCAGCAGGCGCTGGCCGAGCTTGAGGTGAGTTCGGACAACTATGAGGATGGCGCGGCGTATCAGGCACTTGTGAGTACGGGTCCGTGGGTCGGGCAAACGTCGGACGCGATGGCATTCGGCGCACCACAGATGCATGCGATGCCGGGCCGCGCGGACTGACGCGGCGCACTCGGGCGGGGCGGGCATGGAGCGAGACTTGCTCGAATTGGACCGGACGGCCGGCGAGAGCGCCGGGCTGCCCGCACGCCATTCCGTTTCGGGCGAGGTCGCGGCGGCGTTGCGGGCGCATCTGTGGCAGCGGCCGCTGGCGGCTTTGGCTGAATGGCTGCAGGGGGCGCCGGTTGAGATGCTGTCGTCGGCCGAGGCGCTGCGGGCGCTGATGCCGCCTGCGTCGGCCACGGGCCGGGCGGCAGCGCGGCTGTCGCATCTGGCGGTGCAGCTGCGGGGCCGGACGGCCTATGCGCTGCGGATGCAGGCACTGCAGGTTGCCGAACAGTGCGGCATGGATTCGGGCCGGGCACGGCTTTTGCAGTTCGAGACGATGGCCGAAGCGCGCCATGCCGCGGCGGCCGCCGATCTGGCCGCGGCCTGTCTGGCGATGCCGTCTCTCCCGTCCGGGTGGCGCGGCACGCTGCGGCAGGGGGTGGTCGCGCTGCTCGAGTCGGCGGCCGGTGCGGACAGGCCGGAGGTGGCGCGCAAGGTGTTGCAGGCCACGGGGCTGCATTTCCTGGACGAGGTGACGGCCCGACTGGAGCCGGACGACAGCGGGCTGGTGCTGGCGGGGCTGATTGCCGCGGGCGAACCCTACCGCGCGCGTACGGTGCAGGCGGTGCTGGCGCTTGCCCTGCAACGCCGGTTGCCGGGTGCGCGCCTTCTGGCAGGGCAGATCCCGCCCGGTTCGGACGAGGCTGTGGTGGCGTCGGCGGTTCTGGCCATGGCAGAGCAGGGGGATGTGGCGGAAGCGGCCGCGCGGGTGGGCGCGATTGCCATGGCGGGGGGGGCCACGGCCCAGGCGATGCCGCTGACGCTGGCATTGGTTCTGGCGCTGTGCGGACACCCTGCGCGAGCCGAGGCGGCGCGGCAGGCGGCGCGGCGACCGTTGCCCGAGCCGAAGGCGGCCGAACTGATGGCGATTGCGGTGCCGCGGCCCGCGGGCCTGCGGGACTTTGTCGATGCGCTGGCGCAGGCAGGGTGCAGCCCGTTGTCGCTGCTGGATGCGCAGGGCGCGGCAGAGGTGCCCGTAATCCCCGGCGTGGCGCGTCTGGCGCTGGGCCGTCTGGTGATGGGGGCGCATCTGGCGCCTGAAGAGGTACTGCGTACGCTGCAGTCGATGACGCAGGCCGAGGATCAGGTTGGCGACCTGGACGGGCTGATGGCCGAAGCCGCACGCCGGCACGCGCCGGCGCTGATGGGATTGCCGCAGGGGCCGGCGCTGCTGGCGCGGGTGCTGACGGCTGTGCAGGACTGGCAGGGGTCGTTGGCTGCGTGGGAAAAGGTGTCTGCGCAGTCGCGCAACCCGGTGGGGGCGCTGGCCCGGGCCTACATGGCAGCGGCGCGGTTGCGGCGGACCGATCTGGCGCATGACTATCTTGACAGGCTGCTTGCCGTTGCACCGCAGCCCGATGACGACCTGGCGCTGACGCTGGCCCATGGCGCCTGCATCCTGGGCGATCTGCCGTTGGCGCGCAGGTTCCTGCCGGATCGAACCGACTTGCCGCAGGATGACCCGCGCCACATGCGGGGCGGACTGGCCTGGCGGCTGGACGCATGGCTTAACGGGCGCATCGACCGATACCCCGGCCTGCCGCCTGATCCTGCGCACGAAACTGCACCGCCACCACGGGCACTGGTGATCGATCCGGGGTTCGCGGCGAATGCAGGGCACCACCTGCCCTACACTGCGTTTGCCACACGGTTTCTGGCCGAAGAACTGGACGTGGACGCCGCACGGATATGGGCCTGCCTGCGCCGCGACCCGCCGGGGCTGGACAACCCCGACGTGGGCGCGCTGCGCCCCAGCCTGCACCGCCTGCTGGACCTGAATCCCTATGCCTTCAACGAGTTTCCGCGCAGCGCGGAAACCATGGCCAATCTGGCCCGCGCGGTGGACGCCGATCTGGCGCAGGCACTGGATGGCGCCGACCTGCGGCAGGTGCAGGTGTTGTACTGGCATTCAATGAAGTCGGCCAGCATCGGCGGATTTGCGCGCTGGGTTGCCCGTCGGTTTGCCGGGCAGCCGTTGACGGTGATTGTCGGGGTGATCGAGGTCGACTACCTGAATGCCACTCCGGCCGAACAGGCGCTGGGCCGCGATGTGTATGGCGCGGGGCTGCGCCAGTTGCGCGACACTCCGGGCGTCACGCTGATTGTGCATGCCGAAACGGCGGCCGCCTGCGACGAGATGGCGGCGGCAGCCGGGCCTGCCGCGGCGGTCCACCTGCTGCCCTATCTGCCTGCATCGCGGTTGTCGGCGGCCAAGCCCGTGCGGCCGGCCTTTGCCGGGCGTGAGGTCACCATCGGAATCGTTGGGGGCAGCCGGGCTGATCGCGGGTTGGAGATGTTTCCCGAGCTGATGCTGGCGCTGGCCGATGTGCCGGACCTGCGTTGGGAGGTGCAAGTCACCCGCAGCCATCTGGAGCTGATGGATCCGGTGCTGGCCAGCTACATGGACTGGGCCGTGCGGCAGGGGTTGTGCCGGTGGCACGACGGCGTGCTTTCAGCACAGGACTATGCCAGCGCCATGCGGCGGCTGGACATTGTTCTGCTGCCCTATCGCAACCGCTATGCGGTCTCGGGATCGGGCGTGTTTTTCGAGTCGCTGGACCTGGGGCGCTTTGTGGTGGTGCCCGACAAGACGGCGATGCACGACCTGCTGCGGCGCTGGGACCTGCCTTGCGCGACGTTGCCCGCAACCACCGTCGGCGCAGCCGAGCGGGTGCTGCGCGACCTGTTGCGGCGGCGCCCGCAACTGCGCGCCACCATGGCCGATCCGGCGCGCATTGCCGCCGGACGCCCTGGCGTTGCGGACCTGCGGCGCCTGCTGCACGCAGGACTTGCGCCCCGGCCGGTCTGAATGGCCGGGACCGCCCGCCGGATTCAGTCTTCGGCCGCGACCAGGGCGCGTTCGCGCCGTTCCTTCGCCCGCCGCCGCAGTTCGTACACCACAGCGCCGACCAGCGTGATGGTGATGAGCAGCAGCGCCAGCGCGTTGATCGTGGGGGTGATGCCCGCGCGGACCTTCGAGAAGACATAGACCGTCAGCGTGTTGGACGTGCCGCGGGTAAACAGGGTGACGTTGAAGTTCTCGATCGACTGGAAGAACGAAATGGCCGCCCCGGCGCCGATGGCGGGGTAAAGGTGCGGCAGAAGGATGCGGCGCAGCACGGTGGAATGGCCCGCGCCAAGGTCAAGCGCGGCCTCTTCCAGCGCCGGGTCGAAGGATTGCAGCCGCGCCAGCACCAACAGCATCACGAAGGCCGCAATGTAGCTGACCTGCCCCAGCACCGACAGGTGCAGGCCGGGGTTGAACAGGAAGAAGTCCGACCCGGTGGCCTTGCCGACCGAGTTCCAGAACAGCAGCGTCGAGATCCCAATGACCGCGCCCGGCATCAGAACCGGCGCCACCATCAGGCCGTACAGCGCGCCGCGCAGCCGCCCCGACACCGAGTTCACCAGGATGGCGCCCGCCGTGCCCACCGGGACGGCGATGATGACCACGGCAATCGCCACCCAGATGGTGTTGAAGAACGAGGTCCACATCACCTGATCGGCAAAAAGCTCGGCAAACCAGCGGGTTGTCCAGCCCTTCCAGGGATAGACCGAGGGCAGCCGGTTGTCGTTGAAGGCGGCCCCGCCCATGATGACCAGGGGCAGGATCAGGTACAGCAGGAAGGCCCACATGTAGAGGTGGCCCAGGAAGCGGCGTTGTCCGTTCATGTCCGCCCCCCTATTTCGCGATATCGGACAGCTTGACCTTGAACAGCCACATGACAAGCGTGACCACGAAGGTGCAAAGCAGGATGTAGAGGAAGCTGTAGGCGGCGCCGGTGTTCCAGTCCTGCGCCTCCAGCATCCATTGCTGGATCGTCTGGGTGAACCACAAAGACCTGGGCGAGCCAAGCTGCACGGGCACCAGCAGCGAGCCTGCGGCCAGCATGAACACCATCACGCAGCCCGAGGCGATGCCGGGTTTGGAATGCGGCAGAACCACGCGCCAGTGCGTGCGCCACCACGGCGAGCCAAGGTCTTCGGCAGCCTCGATCTGGTTGGTGTCCAGCGACTGGATCGAGCCGTAGATCGGGAACAGCATGAACAGGACGTAGGTGTAGACGAGGCCGATCATGATGGCGTCGTAAGACGTGAACACCCCCATCTGCCAGCGCACGCCCTGATCAAGGATGCCGAGGCCGATGAGCACGGCGTTCAGCGGGCCGTTCAGCGTAAGGATGATGTACCAGGCAAAGGCGCGCAGCGCCTCGGACACCCACATGGGGATCAGGATCAGCAGCAGAAGGGTGGGCAGCGCGGCGGGGCGCGCCACCTTGGCCAGATAGAAGGCCAAAGGATAGGACAGCGCGAAGCAGACGAAGGTGACGATGGCCGAGTAGAACACCGTGCCGAGGAAGATCTTCACATGCAGCGGCATGCTGACGGCAACGCCGAACACCGTGGTCTCCGAAGAGTTCGACAGGAATTTCTGATAGTTGCCCAGCGAATAGACGTCTTTCGGTCCGCCGATGTCGACTACAGGCAGATAGGGGCGGAAGGACGCCTCGAACAGCGTGATGTTGGGCAGGATGATGAGGGCCAGAAGCCAGAAGCCGGTCAGGACAATGAAGATGCCCGTCAGGCCCGAGCCGTAGCGGCGCAGAAGATCTCCCATCGGTCAGGCCGCCGTTTCTTCGGGCAGGATCGAGGCCCGTTCGGCGGCAAAGCTGGCGTAGAGTTTCGTGCCGGGCGCGGGCACCGTGGCCTGCCCGTCGTTGCGCAACTCGGCCACGACATGCGCGCCGCTGTCAGTGACGCAGTTCACGGCGATGAAGTTGCCCTCGAACGACACGTCGCCCACGGTGACGGGGATCGAATTCTCGATCGCCTGGTTGGTGGAGAGGTCGGTGTGTTCTGGCCGGACATAGAGCTTCGAACCCGCCCCGGCCCCCTTGGCCAGCCGGGCGCGAAAGGTGCCGTGCTTTGAGTTGAACGCCGCCATGCCACCCGAGGGGTTGGCGATGTCGCCTTCGAACACGTTGTTTTCGCCCACGAACCCGGCAACGAAACCGTTCACCGGGTTGTTGTAGATGTCGCGCGGGTCGGCCACCTGCTGCAGGCGGCCGTGGCTCATCACGCCCACGCGGTCGCTCATCGCCAGCGCCTCGCCCTGGTCATGGGTGATGAAGATGAAGGTGACACCGGTGCGTTTCTGGATGGCGCGCAATTCGGCGCGCATGTTCTGCCGCAGTTTCAGGTCAAGTGCCGACAGCGGTTCGTCCAGAAGCATCACCTGGGGTTCCACAGCCAGAGCGCGGGCGATGGCCACGCGCTGCTTCTGGCCACCCGAAAGCTGCGATATCATCTTGTCGCCTGCCCCCGGCAGATCGACGAGTTTCAAGAGTTCCTCGGCCCGTGCGCGGCGTTTCGCCTTGTCCACACCCCGCACTTCCAGCCCGAACGAGATGTTCTCCCACACCGGCATCAGCGGAAACAGCGCCAGGTTCTGGAAGATCAGCGCGGTGGGCCGCTGGTTGGGGCGCTGGCCGCGCATGTCCTTGCCGCCGATGCGGATGACGCCCGAGGACGGGTCGGTAAAGCCCGAGATCATGCGCAGGATGGTGGTCTTGCCGCAGCCCGAGGGGCCGAGGAACGAAAAGAACTCACCGGGCTTGATGGTGACGTTCACATGGTCGACGGCGCGGAAGGTGCCGAAATCGCAGCACACGTCGTCCAGTTCGATCGCTGCACTCATCGGCCGCGTGTCCCCGTTGCTGTTGGTTAGGCGGGCCTCTGACGGACCCCTTCACAAGGAACGGCCCGCCGGTTTCCCGGCGGGCCGCAATGTCGGCGCCCGATCAGGCCGCCTTGTACTTGTCGGCGTATTCGCCGCGCTTGGCAATGAACTCGGCAGTCTGTTCCGGCCACCACCACAGCTTGCCCAGCGCCTCGTCGTTGAAGGTGCCCGAATAGTAGGCGGACACGTCGGGCGACATGAACTCGCCCGAGCCCTTGCCAACAGGGTTCGACGAGAAGGCAGTTGCCCACATCGCCGAGCCTTCGCCGGTGGACACGAACTTGGCAAACTCGTGCGCCTGGTCGACGTTGACGGCGTTCTTCATCATCACGAAGCCCTGGTGCCAGGCAAAGGCGCCTTCGGCCGGAGCGACGTACTTGTAGCCGTCATTGCGCAGGTTGTAGCCGGTCGAATCCCAGCACAGGCCGATGGTCGCCCCGTTGGCGGTGAAGCCCGCGTTGGCCTCGTTCTCGCCCGACCACCACTGCACCACGTTGCCCTTGGCCTTGATGGCCTCGGCCAGCGCGATGTCCCACAGCTCCTGCATGGCGGCCATGTCGGTGTAGCCATCCATCCACGGACGCGGCAACTTGCCGGTGGCGTCGAGCCAGCGGCCCATAGCGGCCAGCGTCGAGTGCGGGCGCAGCACGGCCATGTTGTCGGGGTTGAACAGGTCGCCCAGCGAGGCCGGCGACGACAGCTTGGCATTGGCTTCGTTCACCACCAGCGCCTCGGTGCCCCAGTTCGACGGGACGTAGAACAGCGCGCCACCGGTGCGCGAACGCTCGCCCGCCGAACCGTCGGCCAGACCGGGCAGGTAGTTGTCCATGGCCAGCTTGGCTTCATCGAACGGCGCCAGCAGGCCGTTCGAGTTCCAGCCGCCCCAGCGGTCGATGGTCGGCTCGATGATGTCGATGCCGCCCGCCTCGGCCGCGACCTTGGCGGCGGCGAACATCGCGTCCTGGTCGGGCAGTTCGGTGAAGTTCACCTTGATGCCGGTGGCGGCTTCGAAGGCGGGGAACACCTTTTCGGCCAGCGCAGGATAGCCCGCCCAGCCGGTGAAGTTCACTTCGCCCGACGAGGCCAGCGCCTTGGACGAGAT
Organism: uncultured Rhodobacterales bacterium; assembly: GCA_964559535.1. Classification (GTDB taxonomy): domain Bacteria; phylum Pseudomonadota; class Alphaproteobacteria; order Rhodobacterales; family Rhodobacteraceae; genus CAZLIC01. Next base: position 25,600 of record CAZLIC010000025.1, on the reverse strand, counting down.
GATGGCAGGGGCAGCCAGGGCACCGACGCCCACGGCAGTCTGCTTCAGGAAGGTACGGCGATTGAACCGCGACATGTGCTTCTCCATGTGTCTACTCCGAGTTGGTGTGGTCTTCGGACCGCCGACGCCGAAAAAATGCCCCTGCGTCCGGTGACCGTGTTCGTTTCTGTTCTTTCCATGTCACTTCGATGACACTTGTTCGTACATTGCGATGGAAGAATAGCGAACGGATTCGGTCGGCCTGTCAAGAACTGTGACAGTACAGGCGAGTGCAGATGGATCACAGGTTGTGCACCGCCCGGCTGGCCGTATCGCGCCCTGGCGTCTGGTCCTACGCGCGCGCCGCCCTTTGCCCGATGCTGCAGCGTCCGCCAGCCAAGGAGATGTGCCCGTGAACAAGTCCCTGCAGACCAACGACCTGTCCCATGTGGTTGCGGCCGACCGCGCGCATGTCTGGCACCACCTGAGCCAGCACAAGCAATACGAGACCGTCGACCCCCGCGTGATCGTGGAGGGCAAGGGCATGAAAGTCTGGGATGCCAAGGGAAAAGAGCATCTGGACGCCGTTTCGGGCGGGGTGTGGACCGTGAACGTGGGCTATGGTCGCGAATCCATTGCCAAGGCAGTGTATGACCAGCTGGTGAAGATGAACTATTTCGCCGGCGCCGCGGGGTCGATTCCCGGGGCATTGTTCGCCGAGAGGCTGATCTCGAAGATGCCGGGGCTGAGCCGTGTGTACTTTTCGAACTCGGGGTCCGAGGCGAACGAGAAGGTGTACAAGATGGTGCGGCAAATCGCCCACCGTCACCACGGCGGCAAGAAGTGGAAGATCCTGTTCCGCGAGCGCGACTACCACGGCACCACCATCGCCGCGCTGGCCAGCGGCGGCCAGCCCGAGCGCGCCATGCAGTACGGCCCCTTCCCTGACGGGTTCGTACAGGTGCCGCACTGCCTGGAATACCGCAAGCAGTGGGACGTGGCGAACTATGGCGAACGCGCCGCAGATGCCATCGAGGAGGTGATCCTGCGCGAAGGGCCCGATACCGTGGGCGCCATCGTGCTGGAGCCGGTGACGGCGGGCGGCGGGGTGATCGTGCCGCCGGTGGGGTACTGGGAGCGGGTGCAGGAAATCTGCCGCAAGTACAGCATCCTTCTGCACATCGACGAGGTGGTCTGTGGCGTGGGGCGGACGGGCACCTGGTTCGGCTATCAGCACTATGGGGTGCAGCCCGACTTCGTGACGATGGCCAAGGGCGTGGCCTCGGGCTATGCCGCCATCGCCTGCACCGTGACGACCGAAGACGTCTTCGCGCTGTTCAAGGACGATGCCGCCGACCCGCTGGGTTACTTCCGCGACATCTCCACCTTTGGCGGCTGCACCGGGGGGCCCGCGGCCGCGCTGGAGAACATGCGGATCATCGAGGACGAGGGGCTGCTGGAGAACACCCTGGCGATGGGAGCCCGCATGATCGCCAACCTGACTGCGCTGGCCGAACGCCATGCGGTGATCGGCGATGTGCGCGGCAAGGGGCTGTTCTGCGGCGCCGAACTGGTGGCCGACCGCGCCACGAAGGAACCCGCGAACGAAAAGAAGGTGGCGGCGGTGGTGGCCGACTGCATGGCGCAGGGCGTGATCATCGGCATGACCAACCGCAGCCTGCCCGGCCTGAACAACACCCTGTGCTTCAGCCCGGCGCTGATCGCCACGCCGGACGACATCGACCACATCACCGAGGCGGTGGACGGCGCGCTGGGCCGGGTGTTCGGCTGACACTTGACGCGGGCGGTTCGGGGCGCACAGGCTGCGCCCTGCCATGCCCATTCCGCCCGAAGCCATTGTCCTGCCTCCCGCCAGCGCGGGCACGCTGCAGCAGCGCATCCGTGCGGTGGTGGCCGAAGCGGTGGTGGCCGGTCGGTTCCGCGCCGGAGAGCGGATGCCGTCGTCGCGGGCGCTGGCCGACCAGCTGGGCGTCAGCCGGATTACCGTGACGCTGGCCTATGCCGACCTTGTGGCGTCCGACTATCTGGTGGCGCGCGGTCGGTCGGGGTATTTCGTTTCGGCCTCGGCGCCGCGGGCCCCGGATTTTGACCTGCCCGACCGGGCTGTGGGCGAGGGGGTGGACTGGGCCGGGCGGCTGATGCCCATGGCCCCGCCGCTGAAGGTGGAGCGGCCCGACGACTGGGCGCGCTATCCTTGGCCGTTCATCTATGGCCAGCCCGACCCCACGCTGTTCGACCATGCCAACTGGCGGCTGTGCGCGTTGCGGGCGCTGGGGCGGCGCGACATCGACACGCTGACGCTGGACGCCTATGACCGCGACGACCCGCTGCTGGTGGAAATGATCCGCCATGTCATCCTGCCACGCCGGGGCATCGACGCGGGCGAAGGCGAGGTGCTGGTGACGCTGGGGGCGCAGAACGCGCTGTGGCTGGCGGTGCAGGTGCTGCTGGCGCCCGGCGCCGTGGCGGTGATGGAGAACCCCGGCTATCCGGCGCTGCGGTCGCTGCTGGCGGCGCGAGGGGCGCGGGTGGTGCCGGTGGATGTGGACGAGGGCGGGCTGCCGCCCTCTGCCTTGCCTGACCGGGTGGATGCGGTGTTCGTGACCCCCAGCCACCAGAGCCCCACGGGCGCCACCATGCCGCTGGCCCGCCGCCGCGACCTGCTGGAGGCGGCCGCGGCGCGGGATGCGGTGGTTGTCGAGGATGACTACGAGTTCGAGATGAGCTTCCTGAAGGCCGTATCACCTTCGCTGAAGAGTTTGGACCGGCAGGGGCGGGTGGTTTACGTGGGCTCGTTCTCGAAGTCGCTGTTTCCGGGGTTGCGGCTGGGCTGCCTGGTGGCGCCGCCGCCGTTCATTGCCGCGGCCCGTGCGCTGCGGTCTGCCGTGCTGCGGCATCCGCCGGGGCATCTGCAGCGGACGGCGGCCTATTTCCTGTCGATGGGGCATTATGATGCGCTGGTGAACCGGATGCGGGCGGCGTTCCGGCGCAGGCGGCAAGTGATGGACGAGGCGATTGCGGCGCAAGGGCTGGTGGTGGCCGGGCAGGGCGGCACCGGCGGGTCGTCGTTCTGGATGCGGGCCGATGGGGTGGACACGGGCGCGCTGGCGCTGCGGCTGCGCGGGGATGGCGTGCTGATCGAGCCGGGGGAAAGCTTCTTCGATCCGGCACGGCCCGACCGCGAACACTACCGGCTGGCCTATTCCAGCATCCCGCCGGGGCGGATACCCGAGGGGATTGCACGGATTGCGGCAGGGGTTGCGCGGGACATCGGCTGAACACCCGGTCTGCTGCGAACGGGCCTGAGGTGCGCCGCGCGCTGCAGAGCGGCCTCCGCTTCCAAACCGCTTGCGCCGCCGCTAACCTGCCGCACATGGACAACGCCGGTGACGCACACAAGCCTGCCGAAATCGCCGCACTGATCGAGGCGGCCGGTGTCGCCAAGGCCAGGCTTCCGGCGCCGCAGATGTTTGTGTTGGCGGTTCTTGCGGGGGCCTTCATCGGTTTCGGGGGCGCGGCCTATACCATGGTGATGACCGGAACCGATCTGGCCTACGGTCCGGCCCGGCTTCTGGGCGGGGTGGTGTTCGCATTGGGTCTGATCCTGGTGATCGTGGGCGGAGCCGAGCTTTTCACCGGCAATGCGCTGATGGTCATGGCGGCGGTCGACCGCCGGATCAGCATTGGCGAACTTGCCCGGAACTGGGGTATCGTGTTTCTCGGCAATACCGTCGGGGCTGTAGGACTTGCCGTCGCCCTGGGGCTTGCGGGCAGCCTGGACGGGCCGATGGGTGTGACAGCAGTCAAGATCGCCACGGCCAAGCTCGCGCTGGCGCCGGTCGAGGCCATTGTCCGCGGGATCCTGTGCAATGCGCTGGTCTGCCTTGCCATCTGGCTGACGTTCGCGGCCCGCACGGCCGGAGGCAAGATCGTCGCGATCCTCTGGCCGATCGCGGCCTTTGTCCTGCTCGGCCTCGAGCATTCGGTCGCCAACCTGTTCTTCTTCCCGCAGGCCGTCGCGGCCGGAACGGACCTGCCCGTCGGCGCGGTGCTGTCGAACCTGGTGTGGGTCACTCTGGGAAACGTTGTGGGCGGGGCCGGTGGCGTGGCCCTTGCCTACCGTTTTGCCTTCCACGGGACGACGCAAGACCGGGGTGGCACGCCGGGGCAAGGATGAGGGCGGCAGAGCCGGACGCGCGCGAGAGGCGATTCAGGCCCGGCGCATCTGGCACGATGCCTCCCGCACTTCTGGCCCTACGGCCGGACCCGCACCGGCCCTAGGGAACACGGCAGCAATACGGGAGTAGGCCATGCGCATGACCACCGAAGAAGCCTTTGTGAAGGTACTTCAGCGGCACGGGATTTCGGATGCGTTCGGGATCATCGGGTCGGCCTTCATGCCGATTTCCGACCTGTTCCCGAAGGCGGGCATCCGGTTCTGGGACTGCGCGCACGAGGGTAGTGGCGGGATGATGGCCGATGGCTATACCCGTGCGTCGGGCAAGACGTGCATGATGATTGCGCAGAACGGGCCGGGCATCACCAACTTCGTCACCGCGGTGAAGACCGCCTACTGGAACCACACGCCGCTTCTGCTGGTGACGCCGCAGGCGGCGAACAAGACGCTGGGGCAGGGCGGGTTTCAGGAAGTGGAACAGATGGCGCTGTTCAAGGACATGGTGGCCTATCAGGAAGAGGTGCGCGATCCGTCGCGCGTGGCCGAGGTGCTGAACCGCGTGATCCTGAACGCGAAACGGCACTCTGCGCCCTGCCAGATCAACATGCCGCGGGATTACTGGACGCAGGTGATCGACATCGACCTGCCCGCGGTGGTGGAGTTCGAGCGGCCTTCGGGTGGCGATGCGGCGATTGCGCAGGCGGCCGAGTTGCTGTCGGGCGCGGCGTTCCCGGTGATCCTGAACGGGGCGGGGGTGGTGCTGGGGGGTGCGATTCCGGCCAGCATGGCGCTGGCGGAACGGCTGACGGCGCCGGTCTGCGTGGGCTATCAGCACAACGACGCCTTCCCCGGGTCGCATCCGCTGTTTGCGGGGCCCTTGGGCTACAACGGGTCGAAGGCGGCGATGGAGCTGATTGCGCAGGCCGATGTGGTGCTGGCGCTGGGCACGCGGCTGAACCCGTTTTCCACCCTGCCGGGCTATGGCATCGACTACTGGCCGAAGGGCGCGAAGGTCATCCAGGTGGACATCAACCCCGCGCGGATCGGGCTGACCAAGCGGGTATCCGTCGGCATTGTGGGTGATGCGAAGAAGGTCGCCGAGGGGATTCTGGCGCGCCTGTTGGACACGGCGGGGGACACGGGGCGGGCGGCGCGGCGCGACCTGATTGCCACCACCAAAAGCCGCTGGGCGCAGGCCCTGTCCGGCATGGATCACGAGGATGACGATCCGGGCACGACATGGAACCAGCGCGCTCGCGCGGCCAAGCCCGAATGGATGAGCCCGCGGATGGCGTGGCGGGCAATTTCGGCGGCACTGCCGAAGGACGCGATCATTTCGTCGGACATCGGAAACAACTGCGCCATCGGCAACGCCTATCCGACCTTCGAGGACGGCCGGAAGTACCTGGCACCGGGGCTGTTCGGGCCTTGCGGATACGGGTTGCCAAGCGTTGTGGGCGCCAAGATCGCCTGCCCGGATGTGCCGGTGGTGGGGTTCAGCGGTGACGGCGCATTCGGGATTGCGGTGACGGAACTGACCGCCATCGGGCGGCCGGAATGGCCTGCCGTGACGCAGGTGGTGTTCCGCAACTACCAGTGGGGGGCCGAGAAGCGGAACTCGACCCTGTGGTATGACGACAATTTCGTGGGCACCGAACTGGACACCCAGGTGTCCTATGCCGGCATTGCCAAGGCCTGCGGATTGCAAGGCGTGGTGGTGCACACGATGGACGAACTGACGCAGGCGCTGCGGCAAGCGATTGCCGACCAGAAGGCAGGCAAGACCACGCTGATCGAGGCGCTGATCAACCAGGAACTGGGCGAGCCCTTCCGCCGCGACGCGATGAAGAAGCCGGTGGCGGTGGCAGGGATCGACCCCGCCGACATGATGGCCGGCTAGGCATGGGCCGGAGCCACCTGCGGCGGGCGGTCGAACACCCCGACCAATACGCCCGCCGCGAGGATGAGCGCGCCGCCCAAGATGGTGGTGGCGCTGGCGGTTTCGCCAAGGATCACGGCCGCGGCAACGGCAGCCACAACGGACTCGGCACTGCCGATCAGGGCGGTGTGGCTGGCGGGTACAATGCGCTGGGCGAAGGTTTGCAGGGTGAAGGCCAGCGCGGTGGAGATGACGCCGAGGAACAGGATCTCGTCCCGTGCGGCGCCGATGTCGGCCAGCGTCAGGCCTTCTGCGGCGACGCCAATGGGCAGGGCCACGGCAGCACAGGCCAGGAACTGGGCGGCGGCGGAAAAGATCGGTCGTCCCCAGCGCATGATGTGGCGGCCAAGCGCCACCATCCAGACGGCGAAGGCAAGGGCGGACAGAAGGGCCGTGCCGTCGCCCGGCTGAAAGGGCCCCGAAAGGCCGCCCGTCATGAAGAACGCACCGGCCATCGCCAGGGTGGCAGCGGCCATCACCGCGGCGCTGGGGCGTTCGCCCAGAAGCACCCAGGCGACCAGCGGTGTCATGGCAACGCAGGTGTTCACGAGGAACACGCAGTTGGTGACCGAGGCGGTCATGTAGGCCGCCTGCTGCAGCAGGATGGCCAGCGCGAAAAGCGCCGACACCAGCAAGAGGCTGGACATTTCGGCGCGGCCCACGCCGTGCCGCTCGCGCAGCGCCAGCGGCAGCACACACAGGCCCCCCACCAGACAGCGCAGGCCGATGGTGCTGACGGGGGACAGATGGTCGGTGATGGTCTTCTGTGCGATGTTGCCAAGGCCCCAGGCCAGGACGGCAATGGCAAGGGCGATGTAGCCGTGGTGACGTTTCATGAAATGGTCCTGCGAATGACTTTCCGGGAAATCCGGCAAGTGGGAGTGTGGCGTGGGAGCCGTGGCGAAGTCCTGACAGTTTTCCGAAAGGTTTCTGAAACCGGCGGGGAGAGGGGGCGGGGATGACGGGTTCCTATGACTTGGCGGTGGTGGGCGCGGGGATCGTGGGGTTGGCGCATGCGCTGGCGGCGGTGCGGCGTGGCCTTCGGGTGGTGGTGATCGACCGCGAGGCCGAGGCGGTGGGGGCCTCGGTCCGCAACTTCGGCTTTGTCACCGTGACCGGCCAGCAGTCGGGCGACTGCTGGCGCCGCGCGATACGGTCGCGCGACGTGTGGGCCGAGGTGGCGCCGCAGGCGGGCATCCCGATCGAGCACCGGGGCACGCTGGTGCCCGCGCAGCGGCCCGAGGCGATGGCGGTGCTGGAGGCCTTTTCAAGAACGGACATGGGGGCCGAGTGTTCGATTCTGTCGTCTTCCGAGCTTGCGCGCGCCCATGGCGCCGTTCTTGCGGACAGGAATTGGCAAGGCGCGCTGTGGTCGCCGCACGAACGGCGGGTGGAGAGTCGGCGGGCCATTCCGAAGCTTGCGGCCTGGCTGGAGGGCGCGAAGGGGGTGGAGTTCCGCCGCCGCACGCTGGTGAAGGCGGTCGAGCCCTGGCGGGTGGCAACGACGGCGGGGGAGATTCGGGCCGCGAAGGTGGCCGTGTGCCCCGGCGACGACCTGCGCACGCTGTTCCCCGAGGTGATCGACCGGCTGGGCATCGGCCGCTGCCGGTTGCACATGCTGAAGGTGATGCCGGGCGACCGCGGGTTCCGGCTGCCGGGCTCGGTGATGTCGGACCAAAGCCTCGTGCGCTATCTGGGCTGGTCGGAACTGCCCGAGGCCGAGGCGCTGAAGGTGCGGCTGCAGGCGGAACAGGGCGAGTGGCTGGCCGAGGGGATTCACCTGATCGCCGTGCAGGGTGCCGATGGCGGGCTGATCATCGGCGACAGCCACCACTACGAATGGTCGCCCTCGCCCTTTGCCCGCGGACGGGTGGATGACCTGATCCTGCAGGAAATGCATGCGGTTCTGCGGCTGCCCGGCGCGCAGGTGGTGGAGCGGTGGACGGGCACCTATGCCAGCCTGCCCGACCGGCTGATGATCCGTGAAACCCCGGCGCCGGATGTGCGGCTGGTGATCGTGACCAGCGGCACCGGCGCCAGCACCAGTTTCGCCATCGGCGAGGAAACCATCAACGAGATGTTCGGAGAGGCATGATGCTGCAGGCTGTAGTGTTCGACTGGGCGGGAACCGTGATCGACCACGGGTCGCGCGCGCCGATGGGTGTGTTCGTGAAGGCCTTTGCGCAATTCGGGGTGGAGATCACCATCGCCGAGGCGCGTGGGCCGATGGGCATGGCCAAGCGCGACCATATTGCCACGCTGCTGGCCGAGCCCCGGATTGCAGCCGCGTGGCAGGCGGCGCAGGGATCGGCGCCGGACGAGGCGGCGATCGACCGGGTGTACGACGTCTTCGTGCCGATGAACGTGGAGGCGGTGACGGACTTCTGCACCATGATCGAGGGCGCGGTGCCTGCGGTGAACCGGCTGCGGGCACGGGGGCTGAAGATCGGCTCCACCACCGGCTACGTGCGCGAGATCATGGCGCGGGTCACGCCTTTGGCCGCCGAACAGGGCTATGTGCCCGACAACCTGGTCTGCGCGGGCGATCTGTCGGCGGGGCGGCCCACGCCGCTGATGATGTACCGGACCTTCCTGGATCTGGGGGTCTGGCCCGCGTTTTCGGTGGTGAAGGTGGACGACACCGAGGTGGGGATTGCCGAGGGGCTGAACGCGGGGTGTTGGACGGTGGGCATTGCCCTGACGGGCAACGCCTTTGGCCTGACGCCCGAGGAGACGGCGGCGCTGTCGCCCGGCGATTTCGCCTGCATGAAGGAAGCGGCCGTGCGCAAGCTGACCATGGCGGGCGCGCATTACGTGATTGATTCGGTGGCGCAGATCGACGCCGTGATCGACGCCATCGAGGGACGGCTGGCGCGCGGCGAAAGGCCTTGAGCCTGCCGTTTGACCTGGGGGTTGCAGGCGCGCTGTGGATGGCGGTGGCCATTGTGGTGGCCGCCTTCGTGCGCGGCTATTCGGGGTTCGGGTTTTCGGCGCTGTGCATCGCGGCGTCGTCGGTCGTCACCAATCCGCTGAACTTTGTCGCGGTGGTGGTGGTCCTGGAATTCGCCATGTCGGCGCAGGCGTGGAAGGGTGCGGGGCCGGATGTGGACTGGCGCCGGGTGGGCTGGCTGCTGCTGGGCGCGGCGGTGGGGCTGCCGCTGGGCCTTTGGGCGCTGACCGGTATTTCCGAGGATGCGGCGCGTGCGGTGGTGTCGGCCTATGTGCTGGCGATGTGCGCGGTGCTGCTGGCCGGGTGGCGGCTGCGGACCGAGGTGGGGGCGGGGGGCACGCTGGCCACGGGGCTGGTGTCGGGGCTGGCCAACGCGCCGGGGATGGGCGGGCTGCCGGTGGCGGCGTTCTTTGCCGCCCAACCGATGCAGGCCAGCGTGTTTCGTGCCACGCTGGTGGCCTACTTTCCCATTCTCGACGTGTATTCGGCGCCGCTGTACTGGTGGCACGGGCTGGTGACGTGGGACACGATCCTCGCCTCGGCCATTGCGCTGCCGCTGGTGGGGTTGGGCAACTGGCTGGGATCGCGGCATTTCTTCAACACCGACCCGCAGGATTTCCGTCGCTTTGCCATCATCCTGCTGGCCGTGCTGGCGGGGATGGGGCTGGCGCGGGCGGTTTGGGTGTAGGGGCCGCGGCCAGGGGGGCAGCGGCCGCCGGAAGATCACATGACCGGGTTCGCGGGCGTGAAGGCGGCAATCGCGGTGCGGTCCATGTTTGCCCAGGATTCGGCCAGCGTGGCGACAAAGCCCGCGGCGCGGGCCAGGCCCGCGGCGCTGTCCGCGCTGTCGCGTTCGCGGCGGAAGGCCGACAGGGTTTCCAGCCGGCAATATTCGTAGACGCGGAACAGGGCTGGGGCGATGTCGCCGCCACGGTTGAAGTCAAGGCTGGACTGCAGCAGGTAGATGGCGGCCAGCGTGCGCGTCATGGGGGTAGCGGGCAGCGGCAGGTTGGCGGCGGCCGCCGTGGACAGCGCGCGCAGGGCGGTGTGCAGTTCGGTCAGCGCCACGCCCACGATCGCGTGCGGATCGTTGGGGATCACCTCGTCCGGTTGGCTGGCGCGGCGATAGCTGGCCCTGGCATTGTGCAGGTTCATCGAGGTCTCCCGTTGCGGCTGTGGCGCGCTGCGCCCTGTGCCCAAGAGAAACGACAATCGGTCCGCGCAGTTTAGGGCTGCCCGAGTTTAGGGCTGCCGGTCAGGCGGCGGGGACAAGGCCGCGCTGGCGGGCGATAAGCGCGGCCTGCGTGCGGTTGCGGGCGCCCAGTTTGCGGCAGATGGCGGTGACATGCATCTTCACCGTGGGTTCGGCCAGGCCAAGGTCGCGGGCGATGGTCTTGTTGGCGCGGCCATCCGCCAGCGCGTCCAGCACCTGGTGCTGGCGGGCACTGAGGCCGCCCTGCGGCGCGGCGGGCGGTGCATCGCGGTGGAGGAGGTCGGGCGGCACGAAACGTTCGCCCGCCAGCACAAGGCGCAGCGCATGGGGCAGGCTGCGCGCGGGCATCGAGCGGGCCAGGAGCCCCGCCACCCCGGCCGCCAGCAGGTCCGCCGCCTGCGGCGGTGTCATCCGGTTGAACAGCAGGGCCACGGGGCGGCCTTCGTTGGCAAGGACCAGGCGCCGGGCGGCATTGGCCAGGTCGGCAGGGGGAAGGGTCGCGTCCAGCAGCACAAGGTCGAAGCCGCCGGTTGCGGCGATGGCGGCCAGCGCACCGTCCGGCCCCGGAGCGGTGACGATGTTGAAGCCGCCATCGGCCCCAAGGAACATCGCCAGAAGGTCCTGTGACAGGCGGCCGTCGCAGGCCAGCAGCAGGCGCGGACGGTCATCGGACAGCGGAGAGGCGACGATGGACCGCGGTTCGTACATGCCCGTTCTCCTGTGCGCCGACGAGGGCCGCCGGGGTGCGCCGTTCCGGCCATGGGGGTTGGCCGGAACGGAATGGGAACGTTCTGCGCGATCATCGTAAACGGCGCGTTACCGGAATAGGCCGGGTTGGCGGAATTTCGTGGGCAAGCCGGTCAGGGCTGCGGTTCGTCCTGGGTGGCGGCGTCAGAGCGCGGCCGACGTTTCCGCCTGCGCTGCGGCGTGGGGGCGGCCGGGGGCGTGGAGGTGACGTCTTCCGATAGCGTTGCCTCGGTCTCTGGACCGTCCGGCGCCGGCATCTGGTTGGCCACAGTCTGGGGCAGAGCGGATTGTGGTGGAGCGGCTTCTTCCGGAATGCGCTCGGGTGGCGGCGAATCGGACTGCGCATCGGTTTGGGCGTCGTCTGGCGGGACCGCGTCGGTTCGAGGCGCTTCGGGCAAGGTTTGCATCGCCCGCTGCAGCAGCGCGATGCGCAAGGCAAGGCGCGCCCGGCGTTCCACCGGCGCCATGGCCGCGGCCGGCTGCGCCAGAAGGTCGGCCCAACCGGCAGCCTCGGCGGGCGCAAGGGTGCCGATCGCCGCGGAAACGGGCGCACAGATCGGGTTTCGTGGACTGTCGATCATTCTTCGGGCCCCTTCGCTGCAGTTGGCATCGCTCTTGCAAGTCATGCGCCAGATGCAGCCGCACCGGGACAGGACATGACGAACGACCTGCGCACCGCCCTGGGCCTTCATGCCGAGGCCCTGATCCTGCAGGAACGCCGCGGGGCAGTGATTGCCGCCAACCTCGCGAATGCCGCCACGCCCGGCTACAAGGCGCGCGACATCGACTTTGACGCCGCCCTTGCACGCCACGCGGGTACCGCGCCCATGGCGGTGACCGATTCGCGCCACATGGCCGACATCGCCACCGCCGGACAGGCGCAGTACCGCGTGCCGGTGTCCGCCGCGCTGGACGGCAACACGGTGGAACCGGCCGTCGAGCAGGTGGCCTTCGCCGAAGCCACGTTGCGCCAGCAGGCCAGCCTGACCCTGCTGAACCGCCGCATTTCCGGCCTGATGTCCGCGATCAAGGGAGAGTGACATGAACGAATTGCGCGATGTGTTCGACATGTCGGGGCGGTCATTGGCGGCGCAGATGCAGCGGCTGAACTCCGCGGCGTCGAACCTGGCCAATGCCGGGTCGGTGTCGGGCAGCGCCGACACGGCGTTCCGCCCGCTGCGCCCTGTGTTCGTGGTGGACGAAGGCGCCGCGGGCAGCGGCATTGCCGCACCCCGGGCCGACCGCGTGGTGTCGCTGGACCGTGACCCGATGCGCATCTGGCGCCCCGACCACCCGGCCGCCGATGCCCAGGGTTACGTCTACGAGGCGCCGGTCGAGGTGGAGGAGGAGATGGTCGAGATGATCGAGGCCAGCCGCCAGTACCAGACCACGCTCGAAGCGCTTTCGACCCTGCGCGCGCTGATGGCGCGCACCCTGACCATGGGCAGCTGAGGACCACGCCATGAACGAGATCGCCGCAATTTCCGCGACAGGCTCTGCGTCCGCCCAGCGTGCGCTGGCCACGCCCACGCTGGGCCAGCAGGATTTCCTGCGCCTGCTGAGCGCGCAGTTGCAGAACCAGGACCCGCTCAAGCCCTTGGACAACGCCGAGTTCCTGTCGCAGATGGCGCAGTTTTCCACCGTGTCGGGCATCGACCGGATGAACGCCACACTGGATGCCATGGCAGGCGGCCAGCGCGGCACCGGCATTGCCATGGCGGCCGAGCTGCTGGGCAGGCAGGTGCTGGTGCCGGGGTCGGTGACGCGGCCCGATGCCGCGGGCGCGGTGCACGGCGCCGTCACGCTGGATGACCCGGCCGAGGCGCTGGTGGTCACCTGGTCGGACGCGGCGACGGGCGAGATCCTGCACAGCCAGACGCTGGGCCCCCAGGCGGCCGGTACGGTGGAGTTCGGCTGGACCGATGTGCCCGCCGACATGGTGGCCGGTCGGTCGGCCATCGGCCTGTCGGTCTCGGCCCTGCGCGACGGTGCGACGGCGCTGGAAGAGGCGCAGGTCTATGCCCGTGTCCTGTCGGCCCAGGCCGGTGCCACGGGATCGGATGTCACCCTGCAGGTCGAGGATTTCGGCCTGCTGGACGGGCTGGAAATCGAACGCTTTCGCTGAAACGGAGAAACCGACATGTCCATGACCACCGCCCTGACCGGGCTGAACGCCGCGCAGGCCGATCTTTCGGCCACGTCGAACAACATCGCCAACATCGGCACCGTGGGCTACCGCGGATCGCGCGCGGAATTCGCCGATGTGTATTCCGCCTCGCCCTTCGACGTTTCGCGCACCACGGTGGGGTCGGGCGCGCAGCTGACGCGCATTGCGCAGGACTTTTCGCAGGGCGGCGTGGTGGCCACCGGCAACCGGCTGGACCTGGCGATTGAGGGGCCGGGCTTCTTTGCCCTGCGCCCGGTCAGCCCCGACCCCGGCGTGACGGCGGGCACCGTCTTCTCGCGCGCGGGGGCCTTCACCATGTCGGATGACGGCACCATCGTGAACGCCTCGGGGCAGCAGCTTCTGGGCTGGCCGGTGGCGGGCGACGGGCAGGCGCTGACACGGGCCATCGACATGGCCACGCCGCTGCAGATTCCGCTGACCATGGGCATCCCCACGGCCACCACCGAGGTGGCGCTGGGCCTGCGCCTGCCCAGCGACCCGGCCATGGCCGGGGGCCAGACGGCGGTGCCGCCGGCGGCGGCCTTCGATGCGGCCGATTCCACCACCTGGGCGCACCGCACGGCCGTGCCGGTGATTGACGAGATGGGCAACGCGGTGGAGGCCGAGGCCTATTTCGTGCGCACCGCCAATCCCACCGGCACCCCGCCCGAGACCGAGTACGAAGTGCACCTGGTGCGAGACGGCGAAGAGCTGACGGCCACGGGCGGCGCCACGCTGACGTTGGGCGCCGACGGGCTGCCGGTGGCGGGCACCGTGCCGCTGGAATTCACCGGCACGGCCGGTGACCTGGCGCTGGACCTGGGCGGAACGATGCTGACCGACGCCGCCTTCTCGGTGGCCTCGGTCACGCAGGACGGCGTGACCCCGGCCGGCCTCAGCGCCATCGACATCGACTCGACCGGCACGCTGTGGGCCAGCTATGGCCTGGACAACACGGTGGCCATCGGCAAGATGATGCTGGCCGATTTCGCCAGCCCGCAGGGCCTGCGGCCCACCGGCGGCACCGGCTTTGCCGCCACCGCCACATCGGGCGACCCCTCGGTGGGCACGGCGGGGGCGACGGGGCTGGGGCTGGTGCGGTCGGGCGCGCTGGAAAAGGCCAACATCGACCTGACCGACCAGCTGGTGAACCTGATCTCGGCGCAGCGCAACTACCAGGCCAACGCCAAGGCCTTCGAGACCTCGTCGACGTTGATGCAGACGATCATCAACATCAACTGAGGCGGCGGATGGACCGGCTGATCTACACCGCGCTGAACGGCATGGCGCAACTGCGTGACCGCCATGTCACCGCGGCCAACAACCTGGCCAACATGTCGGTTCCCGGCTTCCGGCAGGATCTGCCGGCGGCCGGGTCGCCGCTGTACCTGGACCCGCACAACGGCCAGGCATCGCGGGCCTTCCGCGTACAGGAAGGCCCGCGCGCGTTTTCCGACGCGCCGGGCGCGCTGGAACACACCGGCGAGCCGATGGACATTGCGTTGGTCGGCGAAGGGTATTTCTACGTGCAGCCCCCGGGCGGGGGGGACCCCGCGCTGTCGCGCCGCGGCGACCTGCAGGTTGCGGCCGATGGCACGCTGACCAACGGCGCGGGCGAGGCGATGCTGGACAGCGGGTTGTCGCCGGTGCAGCTGCCGCCGTTCCGCAGCCTGACGGTGGACGACCTGGGTCGGCTGATCGTCGAGCCGCAGGATGGTGCGCCGGGCGAGCGGGTGGTGGTGGCCACGCTGGCTACCGTGGTGCCGCCGCCCGGCACCGATCTGCGCAAGTCGGCTGACGGGCGCATCCGCGTGGCGGGCGAGGCACCGCTGCCGCCACCCGACCAGCTGGCGCGGGTGACACAGGGCACGCGCGAGGGCAGCAACGTGAACCCGACCGCGGCGCTGATCGAGACGATCGAGCTGCAGCGGGCCTTCGAGATCAACCTGCGGCTGGTGACGGAGGCGCGCGACGCCGACGAGGCCGGGGCGGCGCTGATGCGGATGCCGCAGGGCTGAGCGGTGGCACGCGGCTTGCAGCCGGTGGTGCAGATGCCGAGGATGCAGGTTCAGGGGGACCAAGATGTCGATCAATGCCATGCATGTTGCCCGCACCGGGCTGGACGCGCAGCAGACCCGGATGCAGGTGATCGCCAACAACCTGGCGAACGTGAACACCACCGGGTTCAAGCGCGACCGGGCGAATTTCGAGACGTTGCTGTACCAGATCTGGCGCCCGGGCGGCGCGCAGACCTCGGACAGCACCGGTCTGACGGGGCCCTTGGCCGTGGGCACCGGGGTGCGCGTGGTCTCGACCGAGAAGGTGTTCGCCCAGGGCGGGTTGACCACCACCGGCAACGCGCTGGACATGGCCATCGACGGGCAGGGCTTCCTGCAGGTGCTGATGCCCGACGGCCGCATCGGTTATACCCGCGATGGCGGCCTGTCGCGCAATGCCGAGGGCCAGCTGACCACCGACAGCGGCTACCTGATCCAGCCCGAGATCACCATTCCCGCGGGCGCCCTGCAGGTGGTGGTGTCGACCGACGGCATCGTCACGGTGACCATGCCGGGCGAGGTGGAGCCGCAGGAGGTGGGGCAGATCACGCTGGCGGCCTTTGCCAACCCGCGCGGGCTGGAACCGGTGGGCGAGAACCTCTTGGTCGAGACCACCGCCTCGGGCGAGGCCACGATTGCCAGCCCGCTGGCCGACGGCATGGGGCGCATCATGCAGGGCACGCTGGAATCCTCGAACGTGAACGTCGTGCAAGAGCTGGTGGACATGATCGAGACGCAGCGCGCCTACGAGATCAGTTCCAAGTCGATCTCGGCCTCGGACGAGATGCTGCGCTTCCTGACCAACAAGATGTGAGCCGCCATGCGCCGCATGATCCCTTCCCGGCTGATCCCCGCCTGCCTCTTGCCGCTGGCGGCCTGCGCCACCTATGTCGAGGACCGCACCGCCGCGGAATTTGCCCCGGTATACGAGGAAACCGTCAGCTTTGTTCCGGCGCCGGTGACGGGCGGCATCTATTCGGGGGGCAGCGGCGGGCTGTTTGTCAGCGACCGCAAGGCCACCGCCACGGGCGATGTGCTGACCGTGCAGTTTACCGAACGTTTCCAGGCCACCAAGTCGCAGGCGGCCAGCGGGTCGCGCAGCTCCAGCTACGAGATCGACCTGCCCGACATCCTGACCGGCGGCTTCGATGACGGCGAGCTGACCAACGGCACCGACCAGAGCTTCCGGGGGGCGGGGGGAGCGGCGCAGTCGAATTCCTTCACCGGGCGGCTGACCGTTTCGGTGGTGCGGGTGCTGCCCAACGGACATCTTGAAATCATGGGGCAGAAGCGGCTGACACTGAACAACGGCAACGAATTCGTGCGGCTGACCGGCGTGGTGCGCCCCGAGGACATCGGCCCCGACAACGTGGTGCTGTCGGACCGCATCGCCCATGCCGACATCCGCTATATCGGCGCGGGCGACACGGCCGACACGGCGCGGCCGGGCTGGCTGCGCCGGGGCCTGGCCGTGGTCAGCCCGCTGTGACCGCGATCATCCCCTTGCGCATCCTGGCACTGGCCCTGGCCTGCCTGGCCGCCGCCCCGGCCCTGGCCGACCGCATCAAGGATCTGGCCGTGGTGGCGGGTGTGCGGTCGAACCAGCTGATCGGCTATGGCGTGGTGGTGGGGCTTTCGGGCAGCGGCGACGGCAATTCGGGGCTGACGCTGCAGTCGCTGGAATCGCTGATCTCGCGCCTGGGGCTCGAAGTCAGCGCACAGGACCTGAACGCCAAGAACGCCGCTGCCGTGATGGTGACGGCCGACCTGGGGCCGTTCCTGAAGGAAGGCCAGACCATCGACGTGACGGTGTCCACCGTGGGGCAGGCCAAGTCGCTGAAGGGCGGCACCTTGCTGATGACGCCGCTGATGGGGGCCGACGGCGAGATTTATGCCATTGCCCAGGGCAATCTGGTGGTGGGCGGGCTGGGGGTGGACGGCGCCGACGGATCATCGCTGACGGTGAACATTCCGACCGTGGGCCGCGTGCCGGGCGGCGCCACGGTGGAGCGGCTGGTGGCCAGCCCCTTCCTGGACCAGCCGTCGATCGTGCTGAACCTGCGCCGCCCCGATTTCCAGACGGCCGCGGCCGTGGCAAAGGCGATCAACAAGGCGATGGGCGCGGGCACGGCGGGGGCGCTGGATGCGACCTCGATCGAGGTGCGCGCGCCGCACGAGCCGGACCGGCGCGTGGCTTTCGTGGGCATGCTGGAGGCCATAGACGTGACCCCGGCCGCGCCGTCCGCGCGGGTGGTGGTGAATTCGCGCACCGGCACGGTGGTGATCGGCGGCGAGGTGCGGGTGACGCCCGCGGCGGTGACGCACGGGTCGCTGACGGTGCGGGTGGACGAGACGCTGCGCGTGTCGCAGGGCACCACGGTGGTGGCGGGCGACGGTGGCACCGTGGTGGCGCCCGGCGAACCGGTGGTGACGCCCGAAAGCGACCTGTCGGTCGAGCAGGACCCCGCGCGCGCCTTCGTGTTTGACCCCGGCGTATCGCTGGCCAGCCTGGTGGACGCGATCAACGCCGTGGGGGCCAGCCCGGCCGACCTTGTGGCGATCCTGGAGGCGCTGCGCGAGGCGGGCGCGCTGCGGGCCGAGCTTATCATCATCTGAGGTTGCCATGATCGGACCCCTGTCTTCCGTTGCCAGCCCATCGCCCGCCGCCGCGCGGGCCGAGGAGATTCGCAAGGCGGCCGAGGGGTTCGAGGCGATCTTCCTGTCCACGCTGCTGAAGGGCGGCCGCGCCGGGCTGCCCGGCGATGACCTGACCGGCAGCGCCGCCGTGCGCGGCGCCACCGCGATGCTGGACACCCATCTGGCCACCGAGGCTGCCGCACGGGCGGGCTTCGGCATTGCCGAAGCCATCGCCCGGCAGTTCACCCCACCCGAGGACCGCGCATGACCGACCTGATCGACATTGCCCGCAGCGGGCTGGCCGCCTATCGCGGCGCGCTGGCCGCCACCACCGAGAACATCGCCAATGCCGCGACCGAGGGTTATCTGCGGCGCGACGTGACCATCCAGCCGCTGGGCGGCGCGCGGGCGACGGCTGCGTCGGTGGCCACCGGCGGGCAGGGCGCACAGCTGACCGACGTGCGGCGCGCCTTTGACGGGCTGGCCGCGGCACGGCTGCGCGACACCGGGGGGGCCGCGGCGGCGGCTTCGGCCCATGCCGGTGCGGCGCAGGCGATCGAGACGCTGATGCTGCCGGGGCGCGAGAGCGACGAGGGCGTTGACGGCGCGCTGCGCGGGTTCTTCGATGCACTGGCCGACCTTTCCGGCAGCCCGACCGACCGAACAGTGCGCGCGCGGGTCCTGCAGGCGGGCGGCGAGGTGGCCGGTGCGATTGCGGCACTGGCCGGGAACCTGGCCGACCTGCGCGGCGACATTGCCGCGCGCGCCACGGCGGCCACGGGCCGGGCCCAAGGCCTGCTGCGCGACCTGGCCGAGATTTCGCAGCGGCTGGCGGGGCAGGGCCAGGGCGGCGGGGTGCCGACGGGCGCATTGCACGCGCTGGCCGACCGGCGCGACATGGCGCTTGCCAACCTTGCGCAGACCGTGCCCATTGCGGTGGAGTTCGACGGCGCCGGGGTGCCCACGGTGCGGCTGGGGCATGCGGGCGGGCCGCTCTTGCTGCAGGGCGACCGCACGGCGCAACTGTCGGTCGCGGCCGAGGATCTGATGGCCCTGACCGTGGCCGCGCCCGACGGCCGCATCGCCACCAGCCGGTCCGTCAGTTCGGGCGAGATCGGTGGGCTGGGCCGCGCGCTGGGTGCGCTGGACATGGCGGCAACCGAGCTGGACGGCTTTGCCCGCAGCCTGGCGGGGGCGGCAAATGCGCTGCACCGCCGGGGGAGCGATCTGGACGGGCAGCCGGGGGGCGACCTGTTTCGGCTGCAGGGCTGGCAGGCGGTGGCTTCCGCCGCGAATGGCGGCATCACCCGGGTGACCGTGGCGCAGGCGGGCGATGGTGCGGACGCGGTGCCGCTGACCTTGAGCTATGACGCCACGGCAGGCCTGTGGCGGGCGCGCGACCTGATGGGGGCCGAGCTGGCCACCGGCAGCGACACGCTGGTGGTGGGCGGACTGACACTGCGGCTGGACGGTGCCCCCGCCGATGGTGACCGGGTGACGCTGACGCCGGTGGCCGGGCGGGCGCGCGACCTGGTTTTCGTGCCGCAGGACACCGACGCGCTGGCGGCCGCAGGGGCCTTTGCCACGGTCCCTGCTTCGGGAAATGCCGGAGTGGCGACGGCCGCCGTCCGCATGGCTCTGCCCCCCGCCGCGGGGCCCGGACCTGTGGCCGACCTGACGGCGGGCGGCACGGCCGACCTCTTGGGCGGCGCGGTGGGGGTGGTGCCGACCGGAACGGCTACCGTGGCGCTGCAGTCCTGGGGCCGGTCGGCCGCCACCACGGTCGGTTTCCCGGCCGGAGCTTCGACCCTGACGCTGGATCTGGGCGGATCGACCGCCGTGTTCGACCTTTCGGGGTTTGCCGATGCGGCACAGGCCGTGGCGGCGCTGCAGTCGGGCGCCCTGCGCAGTGCCGCAGGCGACAGTCTGCCGTCGCTGGGCCTGACGGTGGCCGAAGCCGCGGGTGGTGGGCTGCGCTTCGTTCGGCCCGGCGCGGGGACGCCCGTGGGAGTGACGCTGGACGGGACGGCGGGAACGTTGACGGGCACCGAAGAGACCGGCGCGGCGGCGGGCGGCAGCCTGCAGGTTCTCACGCGCAACGGGCGCCATGTGGCGGGCACGCCTTTGACGGCAGCCGAGGCAGCGGCGCTGATCACGCCTGCGAACGGCTTCTTGCCGGGCGCGGTGTATGATCCTGCGCCGCTGGGCACTGTGGCCGGAGAGGGCTATCGCGGCACGCGGGTTGCGCGGGCCGAGGTGCCCGGGCTGCAGATGATGCAGCTGGCGGCAGGCGGTACCGTCAGCGGCGCGGCCTTGCCGCTGGCCGAAACGGCGGCGCGGCAGTTGACCCTGACGGACGCGACGGGGGCGATGGCGACGGTCGATCTGCCCGCAGCGGCAAGTGCCGCGCTGGCGGCGGCACGGTTGAACGCGGCGGTTCCGGGCCTGTCGGCGCGGGCCACCACGGGGTTGCAGCTGTCGGCGCTGCCCGATGGCCCGGTGGCCTTTGACCTGCGCGGCACGAACGGCGTTGCCCTGCGGGTGTCGGCCACGGTGGCGGGCGGCAACGGGGCGGGGCTGGCGCAGGCGGTGAACGCGCTGGCCGCGCAAACCGGGGTGCGGGCCGAGGTTTCGCCGGACGGCGGGCGCGTCCTGCTGGTACAGGACGGCGGGCATGACATCACGCTGTCCGGCCTTTCCGTGCCGGTGGGCACCGTGCTGCGGGCCACGCCCGCAGCCGCGGACGGAACACCCGGCGGTGCGCCGCTGGACCTGGGCCCCGGTATGGCGCTGCGACAGGGCGGCACGGTGCAGCTGCAGGCGGCACAGGGATTTTCGGTGACCGAAGGCGCGGTCGCGCTGGCTTCGGCCCCCGACACCGCAGGCCCGGTGCAGGTACAGACGGCGCAGGCGGGGGCCGAGGTGCGGCTGCAGTTCGTGGCCACCCCCGACGGGCCAGATGGCGACATGGCCTTTACCGTGACGACCGGGGGCACCAGCTTGCAGGCAGGTGTTCCGGCCGGGCTGGCGGCGCCTGCCGTGGCCGCGGCGGTGGCGGCGGGCCTGCGCGCCGGGGCCCCGACGGCCGAGCTGACCGGCACCGCACTGGCCGCATTGCCCGCCGATGGCGCGACCCTGGGCCTGACCGTGGACGGCGCCACCTATGTGCTGCGCATGCAGGGCGGGTTGCCCGTGGTTTCGGGCCCCGAGGCGGGGCGGGTGACGGCATCGTTCGACGGCACCAACCGGCTGGTGATCCGCGCCGAGGGCGTGACCGACGGGCGCGGCATCACGGTGGCCGAGGCGCCTGCGATGGGCTTTGCCGCAGGTACGGCGCGGCTGGTGCTGACCGGGCGGCCGCCCGAGGTGGCGGGCCTTCCCGCGACTGTCGAGGTTGAGGCGGGCGGGCTGGTCTGGGCGGTGGAACTGGCCGCGGGCAGCGTGACGGTGCCGCCGGGATTTCCGGGCACGGCCGACGTGGATGCAGGCACCGGAGCGCTGCGGCTGGGCTTCGATGTGCCGGGCGACGCGCCGCGTGTCGGGGTTTCTCGGGCCGCAGGTTTTGGCGGCCCCGGGGCTGCCGTGCAGGTGCAGGGCGACAGCGTGGTGCTGACCGGCGGGTCGGCAGCGCTGGCGGTGACGGTGGCGGCGGCGGGGGCGCTGGGCCAGTCGCTGCAGCTGGACGATCTGCCGCCCGAGGATCTGGTGGTGGCAATGACCGGCAGCGGCACGCTGCGGCTTTCGGCGCAGACAGGCCCGCTGACCCCGCCCGACGATCCGGGCCACGTGGAGGTCGTGGTGACGGATGCCGTGACGGGCGCGGTGGCGCTGCGCGACGCGGTCACCGGCGAGACGATGGCCGAGGGGCGGCTGGATGCGCAGGGCGCGGCCATGCTGGGCGGCGTGCAGGTGCAGGTGACCGGGCGCGCGGAAACAGGCGACCGGTTCCGGGTGGTGCCGGCCGCGCCGGGGTCAGCCGATGCGGCTGTTGCGCGCGACCTTGCGGCGCTGCGCCGCGGCGATGACGCCACCGGCAGCCCGGGGGTGGCCGACCGGCTGGCGCGGCTGCAATCGGACGCGGGGGTGCGCGCCGCGGCGGCGGGCCGCGCCCAGGCCACCGCGGCGGCGGCGGCCGAGACGGCCGAGCGGCAGGTGGCGGCGTTTGGCGCCGTCGACCTGGATACCGAGGCGGCGCGGCTGGTCGAACTGCAGCAGGCCTATCAGGCCAATGCGCAGGCCATCTCGATTGCCCGCAGCCTGTTCGACACCCTGATTGCCATCATCTGAGCGGAGCACACATGATCACCGGAGACGCCCTTTCTGCCCGGCTGGCCGCGCGCGGCTTTGCCCGGCTGACATCCGAGATTTCGTCGCTGCAGGACCGCATTTCGGCCGGCACCAGCGACCCGCGGCCTTCGGTCGACCCGGCGCGGGCGACCGAGCTGTCGGCGCTGCGCGACCTGCGCGCGCGGATGGACCGGCAGGACGCCATGGCGGGCGCTGCCGCCACCCGCCTGGCGCTGGCCGACGAAGCGCTGCGGACAGTGGGCGACGGCGTGCGGCGGGTGAAGGAGATCGCCCTGCAGGCGGCGAACGCAACGCTGCCTGCCGAGGGCGCGGCGACGCTGCGCAGCGAAATTGTCCGGCTGCGCGAGGAATTCCTGTCCCAGGCCAATGCCGCAGATCCGGCGGGCCGGCCGCTGTTTGCAGGCACCGCGGCGGGGCCGGCCTTCGCGCGCGGCGGGGACGGGCGCATCGTCTATCGCGGCGATGCGGCGGTGACGCTGGCGCAACTGGGCGACCGGGTGCTGGCAGGCACCGGCGTGCCGGGGTCGCAGGTCTTTGGCGACGGGGCGACGGGGGTGTTTGCCTTGCTCGACGATCTGGAACTGGCTCTTTCGCAGACGCACTTCCCGGCGCTGACGGCGGTATCCGCCGAGGGCGCGGCGCTGCTGGACCTGCCGCCGGATGCAGGCGGCGCGGGCCTGCAGGTGACGGTGACCGGTCCTGCCGGTTCGGCCCGCGTGACGCTGGACCTGCGGCCCGAGGGGCGCAGCACGGCGGCCGCGGCGATCAACGCCCTGGCGGCGCAGACGGGCGTGACGGCCACCGTCGAGGGCGGTGCGCTGCGGCTGGAGGGGGCAGGGCGCATCGGGCTGGCGGCATCGGACGGCGGCAGCGGGGCAGCGGGCGTTCTGGGGCTGACGCCGCTGCGGCCTGACGGGTCGGTCGCCGGGGCGACGGTGCGGTTGCGCGCGGAAAGCCTGTCGCCCGCGGCGCTGGTGGCCGCGGCCGACCGCGCCGTGTCCGTGGTGTCCGAGGCGCGCGGCGCGGCGGGCCTGATGGCGGCGGCGGTGCAGCGCCAGCAGGAGGCGCTGGCGGCGCAGGGCCTGGCGGTGGACCAGGCGGTGTCGGGGCTGGACGAACTGGATGTGGCCGGGGCGGTGACGCGCCTGCAGTCGCTGCTGGCCACCCAGGAGGCGGCACAGCAGACCTATGTGCGCATCGCCGGGCAATCGCTGTTCAACTACCTGCGCTGAGCGGCGCCGTGCTGCGCCTTGCGGCCGTCGCCCCCTGCGGGCGGCGGCCGTGGCCGTTCTGCGGATCAGCCTTCGGCCGGATCGCGCCGGGAAAGCGGACCGCGGCGCAGGTCGGTGCCAGGCACGGCGCCCACCAGCGGCGCGCCCGGCACGAGGAGGAGGCCACGCACCCGCGACGCGCGGACGACGGGCCCGGCAAGCGTTGCCGGAGCCTGCTGCGCCGCGCCCGCCACCCGCGCGGCATAGGCGGCGCCCCGGTCGGGGTCGCGCGAGTGGTAGCGCGCCACGGCTTCGGTCCAGTCGCCGGTTTCGGCAAAGAGGTCGGCCAGGAACCGGGCGGCGTGGGCGGTGTTGCGCTTTGGATCCAGCATCGTGGCCGCATCGGGGAAGGCGTGGCCGTGCCAGCGCCAGTTCAGCTGCATGCAGCCGATGTCCACATTGGTGATCCCCTGGGCCAGCAGCGCCTCCAGTGCGGCGGCGGCGGCGGAGCGGCTGTCGTGCCAGGTTCCATCGCCGCCCTGGTTCAGCGTCCAGGGCCATGCACTGAAGCTGCCGTCCGACGACCGGCCCGATTCGACGCGGGCGATCGCCGTCATCAGGCCGGGAGGGATGCCTTCGCGCATTGCCGCCTGCTCGGCCAGACGCTCGCAATCGGCGGGCCGGGCAGGGACGGGGAAGGCGAGTGCCGCAAGCAGGGCCAGAGGTGCAAGGCCCCCCCGGCGCGGCCGCCGCGGCGCGTCAGGAAGCGGCGCCATCGGAGTCGTCGATGAACCGCCGCAACCGCTCGACCGCGGCCTTCTTGATCTGCGACACGCGGCCCGTCGTGACCTTCAGCACTTCGGCCACTTCGAAGATGTTCAGCTCTTCGACGTAGTAGAGCTGCAGCACCAGCGCCTCGCGTTCGGGCAGGCGGGCGATGGCATCGCGCAGCTGGCGTTGCAGCGTCTTGCGTTCCATCGCCTCTTCGGCGCCGGGGGCGGCATCGCGGAACAGCATGGACTGGTCGGTGTAGACCTCGTCCAGCGAATGCGTCTGGCCCGCGTCGATCTCCATCCGCCAGCGGGCGAATTCCTCGACCGGCATCGACAGGTCGGCGGCCAGCTCGGGGTCGGTGGGGCGGCGCATCAGGGCCTGTTCCAGCCGCCGCTCGGCATCGCGGATGCGGGCCTGCATGTGCATGGTGCCCCGCGCCCGCTGCGACAGGAGGCGCAGGTGGTCCATCACGGCGCCGCGGATGCGGATCGCGGCATAGGCGGCAAAGGGCACGCCGGGCTGCGGGACATAGCGGCGCGCGGCCTCGATCAGGCCGATATGGGCGGCCTGCAGCAGGTCCTCGATCTCGACGCGGGGACCGACGCGGCCGTGGATGTGCCAGGCGATGCGGCGGGCGAGGTTCAGGTGCGATTCCGCCAGCGTTTCGGGTTTGGGCGCCTGTTCGGCATAGGCGCGCAGAGGCATGGGAGGTGACATGCGGTGCCCTCAGCCTGCCCGGGCGGTGCGGTCGGCCGGGGCGGCGGCCGTGGCATGGCCGCCGGTCATGTCGGGCAGGCCAGGTGACAGCGCATCGAGCAGGCCCGGGCTGCCGACGTAGAGCCCGACCGGAATGCCGTGCCGCGTTTCGAGCGCGAGATCGTCGGCCGTGGGCGGGCAGATGTCGGTGCGGGTCAGCGCAATGCAGCTGGCCCGGCCGGAGAAGGGCGGACAGAGCAGGTCATGCGCCCGCGGATGCAGTCCGGCAGGCAGCACCAGCCACAGCGCGGCGCCGGGGCAGGCCACCAGCTGCGGCAGTGCCTCGGCGGGGAAGGCGGGCAGATCGGACAGGTCGATGATCTGGGTTTCACCGGCCGTGGGAAGTGGCGGCAGGGTGATGCGGCTTTGCGGCCAGACCGGGCGTTCGGGTTGCAGTCCGGCAAGGCGTGCCCAGCCGGACAGGCGGCCGGGCGGAACCAGCAGGTCAGCGCGCGGCGCGATCAGCCGGGGCCGGGCGGCGCCTTCGGTGCGCAGCGATTCGGCGGCCAGGCGGGCGGCCAGCATGCTGCGCCCGGCCCCTGGAGGCCCGGCCAGCACGATCCGCGGCGGCAGGTCGGGCGGCAGCACGCGCAGCGGTGGCAGGCCCGGCGGCGCGGCGGCGGGTTCGGCGGCGATGCGGCGCAGGAATTCGGCCGCGAAGGCG
>CAZLIC010000024.1:0-49333 GCA_964559535.1 uncultured Rhodobacterales bacterium | reverse complement strand
GAGAAGCGGCCAGAGGTACTGGTTCCAGGCATAGACGAACATGATGGTGGCAAGCGCCGCGATGTTGGTCTTGGACAACGGGATCAGCATGTCCCACAGAAAGCGCAGCGGCCCCGCGCCGTCCATCCGCGCGGCCTCGACCAGTTCGTCCGGGATGGTGAGGAAGAACTGGCGGTACAGGAAAGTGCCGGTGGCGGTGGCGACAAGGGGCAGGATCAGGCCGGTGTAGGAGTTGAGAAGGTTCCACTCCAATGCCACCTCGATGCCCGAGACGGTGCTGATCAGCCAGCTGATGCCGGTTGCATCCAGGATGGTCTGGAACGGCGACAGGGCGTTGGCGGCGACGGCATAGGTCGGGACGATGCGGACCTCAAGCGGCAGCATCAGGGTGATGAAGATCATCCAGAAAATCAGCATCCGGCCGCGGAAGTTGAAGAACACCAGCGCAAAGGCGGTGATGCAGGCCAGCGTGATCTTGCCGACGACAACCCCGGTGGCGACGATCAGCGTGTTCACGAACTTCTGGCCGAAGTCCGACAGCGCCCATGCCTCGCGCAGGTTCACCAGGAACTGGTCGCCGGGCCAAAGCTCGACCGGGGCGCTGTTCACCTCTTGCAGCGTCAGGGTGGCGCCGACAAGGGCCAGCCAGATCGGCACCAGGATCAGGACCAGACCGAAAATCAGGATCGCGTGGGTCACGATGTTCAGGATGGGCGTGCGTTCGATCATGGGCCTGCCCTCAGGTGTAGTGCACGCGCCGCTCGACATAGCGGAACTGCACGAAGGTGAGCGCCATGACGAGAAGCATCAGGATGATGGATTGGGCGGCCGCGCCTGAATAGTCGAGGCTGCGGAAACCGTCGGAATAGATCTTGTAGACCATCAGGTCGGTCGCGCGGAACGGCCCGCCGCCCGTCAGCGTGTCGACGATGCCGAAGCTGTCGGTGAAGCTGTCGGTGATGTTGATGACCAGGAGGAAGAAGAACGTGGGGGTCAGCAGCGGCAGCTGCAGGTCGATCATCCGGCGCAGGGGGCGGGCACCGTCCATCGCGGCGGCCTCGGTCAGGCTGCGGGGGATCGACTGCAGGGCGGCAAGGAAGAAGACGAAGCTGTAGGCCACTTGTTTCCACGCACCGGCAATCACGATGGCGGTTATGGCCTGCCAAGGGTACTTCGACAGGTCCCACCAGCCGGGGGAAATGGTGTTGATGTAGCTGAAGATGCCTGCGCCGGGGTTGAACACGAACTGGAATGCCAGACCGACGGCCGGGGCCGCAACGGCATAGGGCCAGATGATCGCCACGCGGTAGGCCTTGTAGCCTGCAAGCTGGCGGTCAACGAAGACGGCAAGGGTCAGCGCCATGCCCATGGCCAGAACCGTGGTCGCCAGGGCATAGATCACCGACACGCGGACCGAGCCCCAGTAGTAGGAATCGGCCAGGATCTTTCGGAAATTGTCGAATCCGACCCAGGTGTTGCCGCCGCCCCATGGCTGTTCCAGCGTGAAGGCCCAGTACAGTGCCTGCACCGAGGGCCAGTAGAAGAACACGAAGATGATCAGCAGTTGTGGTGCCAGCAGGGCGGCGGCGATCCAGCTGAACTTGAAGTAGGCGCGGCGCATGGCGTTCCCCGGAAAAGGTTGGGGCGCGGCCCCGAAAGACCGCGCCCCGTGGATCAGGCTCAGGGGAAGGACTTGCCCGCATAGGTCTGGGCAAAGCGCTTCAGATGGTCGTTGCCGCGGGCAACGGCGGTATCCAGCGCTTCTTTCATCGTCTTCTGCCCGGCCAGCGCGGCCTCGACTTCGGCCATCCACTCGGCACGGATCTGGATGAAGCTGCCCAGGCGGATGCCGCGGGTCAGTTCGGTGGGCTCGGACCAGGTCAGCGACTTCATGGCGATGTCGCGGTTGATGAAGGGTTCCTTGGCATAGAAGCCTTCGGCCTTCAGCGCCTCGTAGGTCGACTTCGTGACCGGGATGTAGCCCGAGTTTTCCAGCAGGAACTGCTGTTCCGGCTTGGTCGCCAGGAAGGCCAGGTAGGCCGCGGCAGCCTTGTATTCGTCATCCGACTTGCCCGACAGAACCCACAGCGAGGCGCCGCCGACGACGGTGTTCTTGCGCTCGACACCCTCGTAGGTCGGGATGATCTGCACGTCCCAGGCGAAGCCGGGCTTCAGTTTGTGGACGGTGTTGTGGTCGGCGATCGACGAGAAGAAGATCGAGCATTCGCCTTCGACAAAGCTGTCGCGGGCGGTCTTGCCGGCGGCCGCCGTGCGCAGCATGGCAAGGCCTTCGCCCAGCCAGCGCTGGATGTTTTCCATGTGCTTGACGTGCAGGGTGGTGTTGAACAGCAGTTCGCTGTCCAGCCCGTCATAGCCGTTGTTGTTCGAGGCGACCGGCACGTTGTGCGCCATCGAGAACTGCTCGAGGTCGATCCACGAGGACGGCGCATAGGCCAGCCCGCAGGCCTGCCCGCTGTCCTTCAGCGCCTTCATCGCAGTTTCCATGCCTTCCCAGGTCACCGGGCCTTCGGTCAGGCCGGCCTTGGCGAAGTGGTCCTTGTTGAAATAGTACACCGGGGTCGACGAGTTCCAGGGCATCGAGAAGAATTCGCCCGACTTCGACGAGTAGTAGTTGGCGATGCCGGGAAAGTAGTCGGACCAGTCGATGGCCACGCCGGTGTCGGCCATCAGCTTGGTCACCGGGTAGAACTCGCCCGAGAGCATCAGGTCGGCGGTGCCGGCGTCGAAGGCCTGCAGCAGCGTCGGGTGCTTCTGCGCGCGGAACGCGGCGATGGTGTTCTGCACTGCCTTCTCATAGCCGTCCTGGCCCACGCAGACCGCTTCGAACTGGTCCTGACTGGCGTTGAAGCGGTTGCAGGTTTCGGCAACGACGGCGCCAAGGTCGCCGGTCAGGCCGTACCAGTATTCGAATTTGGCTTTCTCGGCATGGGCTGCGCCGGTGGCAGCGGCCAGCGCAAGCGCGGCGATCGCAAGTTTCTGGGTCATCATCCCTGTCTCCGTTTGGGGGCTGCGATTGATGCAACACGCGGCCTTATGCGGGGATTCGATGACGGATTGACAACACATTCGAATTAATTTGTTTTGGAAAACATATGCTTGCACATGCGCAGTCACCCTTCCGGCCGATTGGGGTCGGCAGGCTGCGGCAGGCCAATGTTTGCGCGCGAGGTCTAGTGGAACAGACCGGGCGCGAGGGTCAGATGGCGTTCGCCGTGGTCCTGGAAATGCACGGTGACGCCATCATCGCAAACCAGCACGACGGCCATCTCTGCCGGTCCTTCCAGCTGTCGCTGGTCACCGGGCACGCCCGGCACATGCGGCGAGACGGAATAGTGCGACCCGGCCAGCGTCGTCATCGGAATGCCCTTCCACAGGGCCGCGGTGGGCAGGTGCACATGCCCGGCAATGACCTGGCGGACGTCGGGGTGGCGCTTCAGGACGGCAAGGTAGTCGTCGGCGTTTTCCAGGATGATCCTGTCGACCGGCAGGAACAGCGGGTTTGCGTGGTGGTGCTGAACGATGATGACCGGCCGGTCCGCCGCCTCGTCCAGCCGGGCGGCCAGCCATTCCAGCCGCCCCTGGCACAGCCGCCCGCCCACAAGGCCGGGTTCCGTGGTATCCAGCAGGATGATCCGATGGCCCGCTGCGTCGATCGTGGCGGACACGCGACCCTGCGGATCGTCCCGCCCTTCTCCGAAGACCGTCAGGAAGGCCGCACGGTCATCGTGGTTCCCAAGTGTGATGTGCACCGGCATGGGCAGCCGGGCCAGAAGCCCGTGCAGGTGGTGGTAGGCCGCGACCTCGCCCTGGTCGGCCAGATCTCCGGCCAACAGGACAAAGGCGGCGTCTGCATGGTCGCGCAGGATCACCTCCAGCGCCCCGGCCGTGCGGGCGCCGGTATCCAGGCCGTTGACGGGAACGCCCGGCGCGGCAAGGTGAAGGTCCGACAGGACGACGAACTTCAGCGGGCTCACTCGGCGACACCCAGCGATGTCAGGTAAGCGGCCGAAGGAATGACGCCTGCCTTGTCGCGCAGCTCAAGGATCAGCCGGGGGTTGGCGCCGGTCTGGGCGATGGCCGCGAAGACGGATTGCCACAGGATGGTGCCGTGCCCGATCTGCCAGTGCCGGTCGGCAAAGCCGTCGGCGTCCTGCAGGTGGATGTGGCCCAGTCGGGGGCCGGCGGCGCGGATGTAGAAGTCAACCGGCGGCGCCCCGGTCGAGACATGGGCGTAGTGGGCGTGGCCGGTATCGACCGACAGTTCCAGCGCCTGCCATCCCAGGGCTTCGCACAGCACCGCGCGGTCGGTGGGTTCGATGTCCTCGATGTTCTCCAGAACAAAGGTCACGCCCATGTCCTCGGCACGCTTCAGCGCCGCAGCCAGCGTGTCGCGGGCGGCAGTCAGCATCCGCTCGGTATCGCCGGGATACAGGCCGCGATGGTTGTAGCCCCAGGTCGAGAACGGCGAATGGATCACCACATGGGTGCCGTTGACGGCGGCGCAGACGTCCAGCGCCTGATCCATCCGGCGGGCAACGATGCGGCGCACTTCGGGGTCGTAGGAGGAAATGGTGAAACCCCAGAACGGGCCGTGGATGCCGCGGCGCCCCTGATGCCCGTCCAGCAGGCGGTTCACCTCGGCGGCAAGCCCCGACCAGTCGCCGTCCAGCACCTCGGCGTCGACAAAGTGCTGCAGTTCCAGATCGCGGGGGGCCTCGCGCAGCCAGTCCACATGCTGTTCAAGGCTTGCGCGGCAAAGTGCGGCGCCAAGGATCGGTCGGGTGGTCATGGGTGTGTACTCTGCGTTGTTTGCGCAGGAACGCTGGTGGAAACGGACAACAGGGGCGTTGCAGTTCCGTGAAAGTTCCTTGACGGTTCACCGCCTGCCCGATGGCGCCCTACGGCTCGATCTGGACCTTGATGCCGCCCACGGCCTCGACGGCGGTGCGCAGTGCGGTGTTGGCCTCGGCCAGCGGAAAGACCGAGGTGATCAGGGGCCTGACGTCAATCCGACCCGAGGACATCAGCGCAAGCGCCGTTGCAAAGACGTTGGCAAACCGGAACGATCCGGCAATCGTCAATTCGCGTGCCATGACGGCGTTGAGCGGCAGCGTGACCGCGGCGGGAAGGGTGCCGACCTGCACGATGGTGCCGCCACGGCGAACCGCGTGCAGCCCCTGTTCCAGGGCCCGCGCCGATCCTGCGGCCTCGATCACCACGTCGAACCCGCCCGGGACCAGAGCCTCCGCCTGCAGGGCAAAGTCGGCCTCGGCGGCGTCAAGCACGGCATCGACACCACGCTCAACCGCAAGGGCGCGGCGGCCCGGCAGGGTGTCGCTGAGCGCCACGATCCTAGCGCCGAAGACCCGTGCCACAAGGGCGGTCAGCTGGCCGATGGTGCCGCCGCCGGTGACCAGCACCGTGCGGCCCGCCAGATTTCCGGCGCGCCGTGCCGCATGGACGGCAACCGACAGGGGCTCCGTCATTGCGGCTTCGCCCCAGGTCAGCACATCGGGCACGGCAAAGGCATTGGCGGCGGGGGCCAGGATGAACTCTTCGAACCCGCCGTCGATATGCGGGTCGCAACTGGCCGAGCCGTAGAACCGCATGCGGGTGCACAGGTTGTAGCGCCCGCCGCGGCAGAATTCGCACTGGCCGCAGGGCATCGAAGGATCGACGGCCACCCGTTCGCCAAGGCGTGGAGCGGGCACGCCCGCCCCCACCGCGACGATTTCACCGGCAAATTCATGGCCCAGAACGAACGGACGTTTCGGAACGAAGGTGCCGATGTACCCGTGCGAAAAATAGTGGATGTCCGACCCGCAGATGCCTGCACGGCGCATCGCCAGAACCACCTCGCCGGGTCCGGCCACCGGCCTTGGCAGATCGGCGGCACGCAGGTCTTGGGCCCCGTGAAGCAGGAAGGCCTTCATCCGGTTCTGTCCTTGCGCCATCGTGTCAGGCAATCGCAAAGGCAGAGCCAGCAACCGTTGCGCGGGCAACCGCGGCATCGTCCCAGGCGATGCCCAGCCCTGGTGCGTCAGAGGGCACCGCGTGGCCATCCGCTATCTGCATCGGTGCGGTCGTCAGGCTGTCAAGCTGCGGGATGTACTCGACCCACCGGGCGTTCGGCACCGCGCAGGCCAGCGCCACATGCAGCTCCATCAGGAAGTGCGGGCAGACCGGCACGTTGAACGTCTCGGCCAGATGCGCGACCTTCAGCCAGGGCGTGATGCCGCCAATCCGGGCAACATCGACCTGGACGATGGAGCAGGCCCCGCGCTGCAGGTATTCGCGGAAGTGCTGGGGGGAGTACAGGCTTTCGCCCACAGCGATGGGCAGGGTCGTCGTCTCGGACAGCCGCTGGTGGCCCGACAGGTCGTCGGCGGGCAGCGGTTCTTCCAGCCAGGCGATGTCCAGCGGCGTCAGGCAGCGGGCGCGGCGGATGGCCTCGTCGACCGTGAAGCGCTGGTTGGCATCGGTCATGATCTCGAAGGCCGGCCCCACCGCCGCACGCACGGCCGACAGGCGGGCAACGTCCTCGGACACATGCGGGCGGCCGATCTTGATCTTCGACCCGCCAAAGCCCGCCGCGCGGGCGCGCAGGGCGTCGTCCACCAGTTCCGCTGTGTCGATGTGCAGCCAGCCGCCTTCGGTGGTGTACAGCGGCACGTGGGCCTGCGCGCCGCCTGCCATGACGTGCAGCGGCAGCCCCGCCTTGCGGCAGCGCAGGTCCCACAGCGCGGTGTCGATGGCGGCCTGCGCCAGCGCGGTGATCGCGCCCACTGAGGTTGCATGCGTAAGGAACAGAAGGTCGCGCCACAGGCGTTCCACCTCGGCCGCCTCGCGACCGATCAGGGCCGGGGCCAGCGTGTGGCGGATCAGCGCCATCACCGAGGGACCGCCGGTGCCGATGGTATAGCTGTAGCCGGTGCCGGTGGCGCCATCGGCATCGGTGATGCGGACGATGGGGGTTTCCTGGCTGACAAAGGACTGGATCGCGTCGGTGCGCCGCACCTTGGGCACCAGGTCGACCATCAGGGCCTCGACGCGGGTGATCCTTGCCATCTTTCCCCCTCAGGCCGCCGCCTGGCCGTGGATGAAGCCCATGATCGCCCGCGACACGGCATCGTAGTTGCGGTCGTTCTCGACCTCGCCCTTGATGCGGTAGCCGTCCATCACCAAAATCCGGTCGGCCACATCCACCATCTCGGGCATGTCGGACGTGATCAGCAGAACCGCCGTGCCCTGTGCCGCCAGTTCGTGAATCAGGTCGTGCATGTAGGCCTTGGTCTTGATGTCGATGCCGACCGAGGGTTCGTCGACGATCAGCAGCCGCACCCCGGCTGCAATCCACTTGGCCACCGACACCTTCTGCTGATTGCCGCCCGACAGGTTGCCGATGGTCTGGTGCACCGAGGGCGTCTTCAGTTCCAGCCGCCGCAACACCGGGCCGACCTCGGCGTGAACGGTGGCGTCACGCAGAAAACCCAGAGCATTGGCCAGCCTGCGCCAGATGGTGATGCCGCCGTTGGCCAGCACCGAATGCATCAGGATCAGCCCCTCGGCCTTGCGGTCCTCGGAGACATAGCCGATGCCGTGGCGGTGCAGCGCATCGGCGACCGAGGTGATCTGCACGGGCTGCCCTGCCACGCGCACCTCGCCCGCCAGTTGCTTCGACAGCCCCAGGATGGCCTTGGCCAGTTCGCTGCGGCCCGCGCCGACCAGCCCGTACAGCCCAAGGATTTCGCCCGGCCGCACCGCAAGGTCGATGTCCCGATGGCCGAGGCCGGAGGCATAGCCTTTCAGTTCCAGATAAGGCGGGGCATCGGGCCGCGCGCGCGGGGCAAGCTTGGTGATGCGCTCGGCCCGGCCGATCATCATCTGCACCACATCTGCGCGGCCAAGCGTGGACAGGTCGGCGCTGTCGCAGGCGTTCTGGCCGTCGCGCAGCACGGTGACGCGGTCGCAGATGTCGAACACCTCTTCCAGCTTGTGGCTGACAAAGCCGATGGCCACGCCGTCATCGCGCAGCCGGCGCAGGATGCGGAACAGCACGGTGGATTCGTTGGGCGTCAGCGAGGCGGTGGGTTCGTCCAGCAGCAGCACCTTCGATTGCAGCGACAGCGCCTTGCCGATTTCTACCAGCTGCATCTGCGCCACCGACAGCCGCGAGACCAGCGTGCGGGGATCAACGTCAAGGTCCAGCAGTTTCAGCCACTTCTCCGCCTCGCGGTGCAGCGCCGCATAGTCCACGCGCGACAGGGCGGTGGGACCCAGGCGATCCAGCAGGATGTTCTCGCCCACCGAAAACCGCGTGACGAGGTTCCGCTCCTGATGGACGACGCCCAGCCCCCCCGCCGCGGCATGCCGCAGGTTCGCAAAGCGCACGGGATGGCCGTTCATCGACACGGTGCCGGTTTCGGGCTGGTAGATGCCGGTGACGACCTTGATCAGCGTCGATTTGCCGGCGCCGTTCTCGCCCAGCAGGGCATGGATCGACCCCGGCTGCATCGTCATCGACACATCGTTCAGCGCCCGCACCCCCGGGAAGGACTTGCTGACGTGCGACACCTGCAGGGCGGTCATCGGGCACCTCCGCGTGCCTGCACGCGGGCGATCCGCACCTCGCGCAGGCGGTTCACGCCCACTGCCCAAAGGATCAGGCCGCCCAGCACGATCTGCACCACGAAGGGGTCGATGTTGAACATCACCAGCCCCTGCGTGATGATGGCAATGATGACGACGCCGAAGAACGTGCCCGCCACCGACACGCGGCCCCCCGTCAGCACCGCCCCGCCGATCACCGGCGCGGCAAAGGACGAAATCAGCCAGTCGTCGCCGATGGTGGGCTGGCCGATCTGCAGACGCGCCACCAGCATGACCCCGGCCACCGCGGCCAGAAGGCCCGAGATGCCATGCGCCCACACGATGGTGGCCCGCGGATCGATGCCCGACAGTTCGGCGGCGTGGGGGTTCGAGCCCAGGGCCAGGATGTGCCGCCCGATGCGCAGGCGGTTGAACAGCACCCACATGCCCAGGCTGGCCAGAACCATGGGCACCACCAACCATGGAATCGGGCCAACCACCGAGCCCGAGCCGAAGGCCTTCACCACGTCGGGC
This sequence comes from uncultured Rhodobacterales bacterium, assembly GCA_964559535.1. Classification (GTDB taxonomy): domain Bacteria; phylum Pseudomonadota; class Alphaproteobacteria; order Rhodobacterales; family Rhodobacteraceae; genus CAZLIC01. The sequence continues at coordinate 40,189 of CAZLIC010000024.1, read as the reverse complement.
ACCTGGTAGAACGGCTGCGCTTCGGTGACGCCCAGGTTGATGCCCTTGAAGATCTGCAGGCCGGCCAGGGTGATGATGAAGGCCGAAATCGCGGTGCGGGCAATGATGTAGCCGCCTGCCATGCCGGCCGCGATGCCGATGCCCAGGGCAAAGGCCAGCGCCAGGGGCACCGGCACGCCCAACCGCTCGATCATGCCGACAAAGCTGATCGCCACCAGGCCGCCGATCGAGCCAAGCGCAAGGTTCATCTGGCCAAGGCCGATGATCACCAGCTGACCCAGTGCGATGACCATGTTGATCGAGATCGCGGACAACAGGACGAAGATGTTGAAGGCCGACAGGAAGGCCGGCTGGAACAGGCTGATGCCGATGACGGCAAACAGGCTGACAAGTCCGGGTCCGATCCAGTCATTGTCGAAGGCCTGCGTCAGGGCGCTGTCGCGACGGTCGGCCATCAGATCATCCCCCGCGACTTCAGGAACACCTGACGCGCGCGGTCGGCCAGCACGGCCAAGAGCAGCATCATGCCCAGAAAGGCCAGGATCCAGAACTCGCCCACCCGCATCAGCAGCAGGCCCGAGGTCATCACGTTCACGAAGGTGGCCCCCAGCAGCGTGCCCACAACCGACACGCGGCCGCCCGACAAGAGCGTGCCGCCCAGAACCGGCGCCAGGAAGGCAGGCAAAAGCCAGTCCTGTCCCAGTTGCCCCGCCATCGACGGCACGGCGGCACCCGTGCGCGCCGTGACCATCAGCCCGGCGATGGCGGCCAGAAGCCCGGTCAGCATGTGACATGCGGTAACGATGCGCCCCGTGCGGATGCCCGAAAGTTCGGCCGCGCGCGGGTTCGCGCCGACCGCCAGCATCTGGCGGCCCAGCGTCGTCAGCCGGTACAGCACCACCAGCGCCGCGCACATCGCGACCGAGATCAGCAACAGCGGCGAGACCAGCTTGAAGAACCGCATCTTGCCAAAGGCCGCAACTTCGGGTGGCAGGCCGTTGAAGGCGGCGGCCTTGGTCAGGAAGATCATCACGCCGAAGAAGATGCTCATGCTGGCCAGCGTGATGATGAAGCTGTGGACGCCCGACCGGACCACCGTATGTCCGTTGATGAAGCCGAGCGTTCCGCCGAACAGCACCGCCAAGAGCACGGCCACGGGAAGCGGAAGCCCGACGACCTGCGCCAGCCAGCCGAAGGCCATGGCGGCACAGACGCCGATGGCCCCGACCGACAGGTCAAGGCCGCCGGTGACGATCACCGCCATCATGGCCAGCCCGATCATCGTGTCGATGCCGATCTGCCGCCCGATGGTGAACAAGCTGAACGGCGAGGTGAAACCGTCAAGCGTTGCGGCGAAGACCAGCACGGTAAGTGCGATCAGGACGGCAAGGCCAAACTCGTTGCCAAGCAGGAGCCGCATCCCGCCCGAGGCTTGCCCAACTGCGGCGGCCTGCGGCAGGGCGGTGTCCGCCGAGGTCATTGCATCGTTCATGGGTACGGTCGGTCCGCCAGCAGGGGAAAGGATGTGGCGGCAGCCCCGGAGGCCCGCCGCCACAGGACCAGTGAAACAGGGAGGGGCTTCACGGGCAGGTCATGAAGTCCTTCTCGAAGTTCGCCAGCAGGTCCTTGGTGATGCCGACCATGGCGTTCACATAGGTGGGCGCCGAGGCCTGATCGACGAACACCGTGCCGCTGTCCACGAACCGGGCCGTCAGCGCGTTCGACTTCCACGGCGCGTCGTCCTTCAGCGTGCAGCCCGCGTTCAGCTTGTCCAGAACATACGAGCCGATGTAGCCCTGCCCGTAGGGGTTCTGCAGCATGGTTCCGTCCACGAAACCGTCAGCGATGGCCTGGATGACCACTTCGTCATGGTCGATGCCCACCATCTTGATCCGCTTGTCGCCGATCTTGCGCAGGGCATTGGCCGCCACGACGGCGGGCACCCAGGCGGTGGTCACGATGCCGTCCACATTGGCCGCGTTGGCCGCAAGATAGGCGCTGATCTTTTCTTCGGCCGGCTGCGGCGCGTCGATGTCGGCGATCACCTGCACCACTTCCACCGCGCCATTCGTCTCGTCTGCCGCGCGCTGGACGGCGTCGATGCGCAGCTGCGTGTTGGGGTCCACCAGGAAGCCGGTGAAATGCGCGATCTTGCCCTTGCCGCCCATCACGCGGATCAGCTCTTTCGCGCCCAGGTAGGCCGAGTTGCCGGTGTCGGTGCCAAAGCAGAACAGAGCGGGCGAGGGGTCTTTCAGGCAGCCGGCGGTGGCAATGACCTTGCCGCCGTTGTCAACCAGTTCCTGCGCCACGGCGCTGGTGCCCACCGCGTCACCGGGGAAGATCAGGAAGGAGTTGTAGCCCTGCGTCAGAAGGCTTTCCAGAAGCTGGCTCTGCAGGCTCAACTCCCATTTGGCGGGCACGCGGTAGTCGCCCGAACCCAGGCCGAAGTCCTTCATCGCGTCGGCGCCGGCCTGTTCCCAGGCGGCGAAGTAGGGATGCGGACCGCCCGGAACCAGAGCCACCTTGGTTGCGGGGTCGGCAAAGGCCGGGGCACAGACTGCCGTGCCGAGCAACAGCCCGACGGCTGCTTTGGTGATAGCGTTCATGAGAATCCCTCCCGAGGACATGCCATTCCTGGCGCCTCCAGATACTAATATATCGGTTTTTCAGCGCAAGCGTTTTCTGGGGACCGAGGCAGGAATGTTGGGGCATCCTCTGGTCGCGTGTTCGTGGCGCTGGGCAAAGGGCCAATGCTGTCAAACAGGCGTGCAGCCCGGCGCAAAGGATGGGCTGGCATTCTGGCCTTCGGCTGGGGCAAGCGGCTGCTGCCCTTGTGAGCACACCCTGCAACAGGCCGATCCGGCGCAGATCCACGCCAAGGCAGTTGCCGATGGCGCGGTTCGTGGTCAGTCCATGTGAAAGATGTTGTCCATCATCGCCCACCATTCGCCCGGCTTGCGGGTGGTCAGGGGCAGCTGACAGGGTTCGCATTCGCGCCACCAGCGCTGCGTCTCGGGATCGGCCGCGATGGCCCGCCCCGCCGCCGCAAAGTCATCGCCGTGGAATTCGAAGGTGCCGAAAAGCAGGTTCTCCGGCTCCTTGATGAAAATGTCGAAGTTGCGCCAGCCATGGCGGCGCATCGTCGCCAGCACGCCGGGCCAGACGGCGGCGTGAAGCCGCTTGTAGTCGGCCACCCGCTCGGGCCGCAGGCCGATGACCATGCCGTATCTTGTCACGTTGCAACCCTCCGGTCAGCTTGATGTCGTATCCGGTGCGCGCGATCCGACCGTGCGAAGGTCCGGCACCAAAAGCCTTGCCCTGGCTGCGCCGACGCCATTTGCCCCTGCAGGTCGCGCCACATGCGTCATCGCCCCGTCCATGACACTCCCGGCCCCTCGGCCCCGCCCGATACCTGCCAACCGGAAAGGACGCCGGGGTGGACAGGGGTTCCGGGGGCTTGCAATACAACCGATATATTGGTATTTCCAGAACGTCAACCGATGCGGTCGACGGCTTGAACCGGCAAGCGGCCGTGGGGGTGGCATTGACGTGAAAAGCCCGTCCGTGCTTTCCCGTCCCGTCGCAGATACAAGGCAGTCGGATGGCGCGCCCCAGAAAGAAAGACCCGCTGAACGAGGCCGAGAACGGGCCCGCCTCATCAGCGCTTCCGCAGTCTCTGATTTCGGGCATCGACCCTTCCCTGCCAAAGACGGCGCAGGTCTACGACATCATGCGCCGCGCCATCGTCAACCTGCATCTGGCGCCGGGCAGCATCGTCAACGAAAAGCTGCTGTGCGAACAGCTGGGGATATCGCGCACGCCGCTGCGCGAAGCGATCCTGCAGCTGCATGCGGAAAACCTTGTCTCGGTGGTACCGAACTCGGGCACCTATGTCTCGCGCATCGACCTGCAGTCGGTCTTTGACGGACAGCTGGTGCGCGAGGCGCTAGAGCTGAAGGTGGTCCGGCTGGCCGCCCGCAAGATGACCCCGCAGTTCGAGCGGGCGCTCGACTTCAGCATGCACCAGCAAAAGCGCATGGCGGCCGATATCGACTATGACGCCTTCTACGAACTGGACGAGGCGTTCCACACGATGATCTGCGAGTTCGGCGCCTCGGCCCATATCTGGAAGATCATCAACAGCGCCAAGGCGCAGCTCGACCGCGTGCGGCGCATGTCCTATCCGTTGGTCAGCCATCTGGACGTGGTGCTGCAGGAACATGCGGCCGTGGTCGATGGACTGCTGCGGCGCGATGCGGATGCGGCCGAAGCCGCCATGAAGGTGCATGTGCAGCGCGTCTTCACCATGATCCGGCGCCTGATCGCCGACCGCAGCGACTACTTCGCTGCGGATTCCGGCGACGTGCTGGACGGCTATGAAAGCGCGCGCTGACCTGCCGGCCGCGGCTGCCTCGGCTTGCACGGGCGTCGGTACGGCGCGATGCCGTCAGGCGCCTGCCTTGCCACCCAGGAGGCTGCCCCGGTGACCAACGGGTGGCCGTGAAGGACGCGCCACATGACGTTTCCCTGCATCGCCATGGGCCGGGCCCGGGCTAAACCCATCTCTGATGGAAACGACATCCGGTCACATGGCGCGCCCGCAGCATCAGCCGCGACGCGCCGCCAACGGCGCTGGCCACGGCGAAGCCGCAGGGCTGCGTCATGCGGACTGCCAGGGTCGGGAACGCGGCCAAGTTGACGGACTCGTCCCACGGGGGGCGTGCGCCAACGCCTTGCGCCGCGCAGCACCGGAGCCGCCGCCATGACTGACGCAACGCTTCAGCGCCGTGCCTCGCTGGCGCTTGTCCTTGGCGCCTCGGTCTGGGGCCTGTACTGGCTGCCCCTGCGCGAGATGAGCCGGCTGGGCATTGAAGGCACCTGGGGCGTCGTGTTCTTCAACTTCTGCCCCCTTCTTGTCCTTCTGCCGGTGCTGGTGTGGAGGCGCGTCGATCTCTGGTCCAGACCGGGGCCTGCCCTTTTCATCGGCATCATGACGGGCGTGGGGATGGGCATCTATTCGACCGCAATGGTCATTGCGCCGGTCATCCGCGCGACCATGGAATTCTACCTGACCGCGGTCTGGTCCACGATCATCGGTGTGATCTGGCTGTCGGAAAAGCTTGACCTGCGCCGTGTCGCCACTGTGGCGGCCGGTCTGCTGGGCCTGTTTCTTTTGATCGCCGGCGCGTCCGACGCACCCGCGTCTGCGCTGGGTCCCGGCGATCTTCTTGCGCTGGCCTCCGGCGTCCTTTGGGCGTTCGGCGCGGCGGGCATGAAGCGTTGGCCGGGCGAGAACCTGCTGGCCACGAGTTTTCACCAGTTCCTGTTCGCGGTGCTGGCCGGAGCCGTGCTGGCGCAGGTGATGTTCCCCGGCACCGTTCCCACACCGGCGCAACTGGTCGGCGTGTTTCCCCTGGCATTCGGGGGCTCGGCCCTGCTGCTCTTGCCCAGCATCATGGCCATCTTCTGGGCCTGCCGCGTGCTGTTTCCCGGCCGCGCCGCGATCCTGATGATGTCCGAGGCCCTTGTGGCCACGCTCAGCGCCACCCTGCTTCTGCCGCAAGAGACAATGACCTTGATGCAGTGGACCGGCGCAGCGATTGTCGTCCTGGCGTGCCTGCTGGGCAGCTAGGCCCATCTTGCCCCCGTTGCGCCGCCGCGGCCTTGCCTGCCATCCGGTGCAAGGCCTTGGCACCGGAATGGCCCTGATCCGGGACGACGTGTTGCGACGGCCGTTCGGCGAAGTCGACCGCCTGGTTGGCGATTGCACCAGGCCAAGGGGCACCCTATGCTGCCGGTGATTGCATGATTTCGCCATCAGCACTGCGGTTGCAAGATGCCCCCAAGCGACGACCCAGCCGATGAAATCAACGCGCTGATGGCTGCGGCACGGAAAATTCCGCACAACTTCGTGCTGATGAAGACGAAGGACGGCGTCGTGATCGAGGCCCACAAGACCAAGGAAGCCCGGGCACTTCTGCCGCTGGCCAAGGCCAGGGGGGGCATGCCCGCCATCAGCTGCAGCGGAATCATGACGGTGCAGGGGCGCCTGATCAACCTTGCCGTCGATGACCCGGACGTTCCCGGAACGCTGCCCCTTCTGGCCAAGCGTCATCTGAAGTCGATCGGCGTGATGGCAAAGGTGCAGATCACCCTGCCAAGCGGCGCCGTGATCGGGGATGGCGACGAGGCAGAAGACGGCGACGCGCCAGAAGTCGCGCCCGAAGTCGCGCCCGTAGTCGCGCCCGAAGTCGCGCCCGAAGTCGCGCCGGACAGCGCCGCCGCAGCGGCCGAACTGCCGGTTGCCGGTGACACCGATCGCAAGGCTGCGCTGAACGACCGGCTGCAGAAGCTTGTGCCCGGGGTCCGGTCGGCCGCGGAAAAGGGGGTGCCGGGCGTTGACCGGCTGGTCCAGGCCATTCGCACGGCTGGCACCATGGTGGCGTCCGGGTCGTTTGACGAGGCGGAAAAGATCATCGCCGTGGTGGAACGCGCCCTGTCGCAACCGGCCAAACCCGGTGCAACGGCCACCGGTACGACCGCCCCGGGTGACGCAGCCGCGCTTGCCGCAGAATTGCGCGCGCTGGCCGCGCAGGTTGCGGCGATACCGGATGCCGAGCGCAAGCTTGCCCTGGCGCGTCTGGCATCTGCCGGCGGCACGGCGCTGAAGGCCGGGGATATGGCCGTGGCCGCCGCACGGATTGCCGAACTGCGGATGGCTCTGAATGCCCAGCCGCAGGGTAACCGGAAGACGCAACCGCTGGTGCCGGTGTGGCAGGGCGCGCGGGACACCGTGAACGACCAGCTGGGCCGGTTGCAGGCGGCCATGCGGAACCACGGGATGCCGCTTTTCGCACGCATTGCCGACAAGGGGCTGAATGGCGTGACAGAACGCCATCTGGTCCCGCTTCAGATTGCCCTGATCGAAATGGACCAGGCCCAAGGCGAGGCACGCGCGGCGGCGGCGGCGCTGGCAAGGCGGCGCGTCGATGCCATGCGCGCATTCCTGCAGTCGAATCCCGTGCTTCCCCTGCTGGAAGCCAATCCGCTGAAGGTGCCGGTTACCGTGCGTGCGACGCTGGGTGCGGCGTTGGACGACATTTCCCGCGCCCTGACTGCCTGAACCGGGAGCGATCCTTGAACAAGAAATCCAGATGGTTGCAGGAAGAAATCGATTGGGGCCGCCAGGTGGCCGGCCACTACGGCGTTGACTGGGACGACGAGGAAGACTGGGACGACGAAGACGGCGAAGACGCGCCGGATGACCGGGCGCTGGACGTGGAACGGACACGCCTGCGCAAGGAATTCGACGGTGTTGTGCCGCCCGTCGGGGCCGAGCCCGTTGAAGCCGCGGCCATCACCGATGCGGTCCGGGTGGCCCTGGCCGGTCTGGATGCCGAATCCCTGACAGAAGAGATCCTTGCAACCGCAACCGACAGGCTGGCGGCGGCCCGCAACCTTGTTCTGGATGCCGAGAACGCCGTGGCCGAGCGGGGTCGGCAGCGCGAGCTTCTGCGCAATGCGCTGCAGCAGATGGCGCCGCCCGAGGGTGCCGAGGCATCGGAGGCCGAGGCGATCCGCGGTGCCGTGGAAACGGCCCGAAGCGGGCTGGGCGCCGAACCGGTGACGGTGGCAATGCTGGAAACGGCGAACGACCGGGTGGAAGCCATCCGCCGGCTGATCGCGGACGCGCAGGATGCCGCCAACGAACGGCGCCTTGAACGCGAGCGCATCCGTCAGGACGGGGCGCTGATCGACGCGGAGGGCTATCTTCAGGACCAGAAGCTCCGGTTGTCCCAGGCGCGCGGCGCCCTGGCCGATGCGCTGGCCGATCCGGTGACAACGGCCCGCAATGCGGCGGCGGCGGACCGCCTGGAGGATCTGCGCCGGGTGGCGGCCGACGTAGCCAAGGAATTGTCCGATCTGGGCGGGAAGGAGGGGATCGAATCGCTGTGTGCCGAAGCCGGGATCGATCCAGGCGACTATGCCCAGCTAGAGGCCGATCTGGGGGGGCGCGCGGCGCTCTCTGGCGTGCTGAAGGTCTTTGATGCCAAGGCGCTGGGTGCCCTGTGCAAGACCTTCGGCCAGAAGGCGCTGGGCGCGCTGATGGCGGGGCTCGGCGGCGCCGACAAGATGAAGGGGGTGCTGGATGCCCTTGGCGATGCCAAGCACCTCAAGGCCTTCGCCGACGCCGGCACATCGGGGGCCGAGATCGCCGCGCTGTGCACCGACCTGGGCGGCGACCTGGCCGCCGCGCTGCTGGACGGCGGAACCGGAGCCGCGGATGTGGCCGCCCTGCACGGCGCGCTGGGCAGCGATCTGGCGGCGTTCCAGTCATTTGCCAAGGACAGTGGTCTTGGGTCCAAGCCCAAGGCCCTGGCGGCGCTGTTCAAGACGGGATGCAAGGGCGACCCGGCCCGGCTGATTGCGCTGTTCAACGGGATGGACGGCGTGGCGCAGGGCAACCTGAAGGGTCTGGTCGAAACCGGCGGGCTGGGCGACGCGCCCGAAGCCTTTGGCAGCCTGTATGCCGAGGGCTGCAACGGCGATCCGGCGATGCTGGCGCAGTTCGGCGCATCGCTGAACGACAAGGATGCCCGCGAAGGGCTGAAGCGGATGCTGACCGATGGTGGCCTGTCCGGGTCGCCGCCACCTCTGGCCGTGGGCGACATCGACCCTGCCTGCCTGGGCAAGATGCTGAAGCACGCCACGGGCGACGACCCCAAGGCCAAGGCGGATGGCCTGGCCGCCCTGTTCAAGGGCATGGATCAGGCCGGTTGCCAGAAGATGAAGACGGTGCTGACCTCGGGCGGCCTGGGGCTGGCCCCCGATGCGCTGGGGCAGGCCGTGTCTGTCGGCTGCGATGGCAAGGCCGATCAGATGCAGGCCATGGTCACCACCTTTTCCGACGGGACCAATGCGGCCGCCCTGCAGCGGATGCTGACGGATGGCGGCATGGCGGGCAAGGCAGGCGCCCTGTCGGATGGCGACATTGACCCGGCCTGTCTGGGCAATCTCTTGAAGAACGGCGCCGGACCCGCGCCCGGCTCGGCCGACGACCGCATGACAAAGATGGCGACGCTTCTGAAGGACCTGGACAGCAGCGCCTGTGGCAAGCTGAAGGACATGTTGTCCGAGGGCGGTCTGGGCCAGGCGCCCGAGGCGCTGAGCCATCTCGTGGGGATCGGCTGCGAAGGGAAGGCGGACAGCCTGAAGGTGCTGCAGGGCGGTTTCGATGATGCCGACAACCGCAAGGGACTGGCGCGGATGCTGGGTGACGGCGGGTTGAAGGGCAAGACGGTGGCAGGCAATACCGTGATCGACCCCAGATGCCTGGCCCAGCTGTACAAGCACGGGGCCGACGAAAAGCCGCCGCTGGACCCCGGCACCGATGAGGCGTGGCGCGCCAAGAGCCTGGGCAAGTTGTGCAAGGACATGGACAAGACCGGCTGCGACGCGCTGGCCGTCACGCTGGAAACCGGCAAGCTGGGGCTTGAACCCGAAGTCATGGCCAAGTTCGTGGGGGTCGGATGCAAGGGCGGCGGCGCCGAACTGAAGGCAATTGCCACCGAACTGGGCAAGTCCGACAACAACGCGCGGTTGGGCAACCTGTTGCAGACCGGCGGGTTCGGCACGAAGGACGGCAGCGGCGCGCCGGTGCCCGATGCCGCCAAGACCGAATGCCTGGGCAAGCTGTTGCGTCCCGGCTGCGACGGCACGCCGGCTGAAATGACGCGTCTGTTGCAGAAGCTGGACGCGCAGGAAATGTCGGACTTCAAGGGTCTGATGACCTCGGGCAAGCTGGGACAGAACCCCGATGTCCTGGCCAATCTGTACAAGCACGGCTGCGTGAAATCCCCCGACGGGCCCGCCGATGGCGTCGGAGAGAAGGACCCCAAGGTGCTGGTCGACATGATGGCCACCTTCCGCGGCCCGGTCGAAGTGGCCAAGTTCGAAGACATGCTGACCAACGGCGGCTTTACGGGTGCGGGGAACGAAGAGCGGCTGGGCAGCGTGATGCGCTATGCCTTCACGCCCAAGACCCCGCCCGGATCGCCGCAGGACGGGGCCAAGCTGAAGGAAATGTGCACGGCGTTCACGGGCCACATGCCCGATCTGAAGATGACGATGGACGCACTGACCGGTGCATCCGGCGATATCCTGGAAACCAGCCAGCCGGGCGAACCCAACCAGCCCGGCAAGGGGTTGCGCAATGTGGTCCACGCGCCCGGCCACGGCGGCAATGCCAACCAGCTGCACAGCAAGTTCGTCACCAATCTGCGCAACCGCGCCACCGGCGGCCCGCCCGGCGGCCCGGCGACCGTGCCCAGACTGACCCTGGACGAACTGATCCAGAACGCTGCGTCGCTGGAACATGACACGTCGCACAACGCGGTCGTGGCGACCGTCGGCCCGGAAGGGCCGACGAACATCCGCATGGACCACATCGTGGAGCGTCACACCCGCAAGCACTGCAACTTCACCCTCAAACCGCCCGCCAACAACACGCCGATCACGCTTTACGCACGCACGGTGGACGAAGCCGCGGTCAAGGGGATGGTGGACAGCGCCATGGGCAACATGGCCATGACGCAGCCCCTGCTGGAAACCGATCTGGAACCGCCGCCCGGCAACACCTACAAGTTCGAGGACAATGTGGATGACGGGTCTGGCGGAACCGCCAAGATCGGCTTCAACCCCGATCCGGATCCGCCTCCGGGAAATGCCTATGTCGCCCAGTTCTTTCCGCGAAACGCACCCGGCCAGCGGAAGATCCGGAACCGCGACATGTACGGGATCAAGGCCGCCCTGATCTGATGCGGAACACAAGGATTCAGCCATGACGTCTGCCCCGGTGTCGGTCACGCTCATGTTCTTCTTCCCGCCCGACGTGTTCGTGCCCGAAGCCGATGTGCCGCAGCTGGACGCGCTGCGGCCTGGCCCGATCGAGCAGCAGGAAGGCAGCCTGCAGATCGTCTGGGGCGACCGCGAGGTTGACCTGTCGGACGCGCTTTTGTGGATGGTTCCCGGCCTGTGCCTTGACGGGATCGTCGCCCTGCAGGGCGGCACCAGCTATGCGCTGGACTTCTGGTCCTCTGACGAAAGGATCACGCTGCGGCGCGACGGGCCCGACATCGAGCTGAGCGGCGCGTACCAAGAGTCCGTGCGCTTTCCGGCCGCGGCTTTCCTGGCGGCGATGTTCGCGGCGGGCGAACGCTTCGCGGCACTTGCCGCCCGGCTGTGGCCGAACCGGCCCGAGGCCGGGGCCGCCTACCTGGCGAACCGGGTTGCGGCGGCGCGGTCAGCCCTGTCCGAAGGCTGATGTACCGCCGTGCCTGCAGCGGTTCCGCCGGATGGCGGCCGCGCTCTGCCTGCACCCCCGCGTGGCAAGGCCTGCCGAAATGCAGAACGGGCGCGCGGCGGGTCTTCCCGCCGTGCCCTTGCGTTCCCATATGGTTCGGGGAGGAACGTCGATGCCCATGATCCTGTTCATCGTCATCATCGGTGCGGCCGCCGGGTTCGTGGCCACCCGGGTGATGGACCTGCGCACCGATGTGCCCACCACAGTTGCGCTGGGGGTGGCAGGGGCCGCCGTTGGCTGGGTTGCGCTGCGCTTCCTTGTGGCCATCACCGGCTGGGTGGCCATGGCCGTGGGCGCCGTGCTGGGCGCAATGCTGCTGATCTGGCTGTGGAAGACCTACGGCCCACGGCGCTAAGGCTCAGCCCAGGCGCTTGGCCGCGTCCTTCATCTTGAACCCGCGCCCGCCCGCGGGTTCCCACAGCAGCGCGCCGGACCAGGCCGCGAACAGCGCCGCTGCCGCCTCGCGCGCCTTGCCGCCGCTGCCGAAGAACCGCGCCAGCCCGGCCTCGACCGCCACGCGCCAGTCCGTCGCCTGCGCCCGCAGGCGGCTGTCGCGCAGGCCCGCCCCCATCAGCACCGGCAGCAACCCTTCAGCGCCCAGCGCCTTCAGAAACGCCTGCGGCGTGTCGGCCCCCGACGCCGGCACAACGGCCGCCGCCAGCACCGCCCAGCCATCGGCGAGTGCCGCCCTGATCATGCCCGCACAGGTGCCATAGCGTTGCGCCAGTGACGGCGCCGCCAGCCCCGTCGCCAGCGCCACGGCGGCAAAAGTCACGGCCTTGTCGCCGCCTTCTGCCAGAATGCGGCGGACGGCGGTGAACACGTCGGAATCCGGAATGCTGCGCGGGCGGGCCATGGCGCGACCATGGCCGATGACCGGCCGCCGCACAAGTCAGCGCTTGGGGTTCTCGGGCCGCGGCGGGCGCGAGCGATAGACCGGCAGCCGCCAGCCAAAGGCCAGCGCCCCCGCCCGCAGGGCCAACGTGACCGCCCCGCAGACCGCCAGCGCCACATTCGCAGGCATCCCCGCATATTCGCTGGCCAGCGCCGCCCCGGCGCCCGCCAGCGCAACGGTGGCATAGGGCTCGCCCGCCTTCAGCACCAGCGGCACCTCGTTGCATACCACATCGCGCAACAGGCCGCCCACGCAGCCGGTCAGCACGCCCATCACCAGCACCACATGCCAGCCCGACCCGCTGGCCGCCGCCACGCCGGCCGGCACCGCCACCGCCAGCGCGCAGGCATCCAGCCACACCAGCACCCGATAGCGGCTTTCAAAGTACGGTGCGGCAAAGAACACCACCACCGCCACCGCGCTGGCCACACCCAGATACACAGGCTGCACCATCCACAGGATGTGCCTGTCCAGCAGAACATCGCGCAGCGTGCCTCCGCCCAATGCCGTCAGGCAGGCCACAAAGATGAACCCCACGATGTCCAGCTGCGACCGCGAGGCAACCAGCGCCCCTGTCGCGGCGAACACGGCGACCGAGGCAAGGTCCAGCACGTCGGGTGTCACGCGGCGCCCTTCGCGGGCTTGAACGGCGCCATGCCCGCCCGCGCCAGTTCATCGGCCCGCTCGTTCTCGGCATGCCCCGCGTGGCCCTTGATCCAGCGCCACTCCACCTTGTGCCGCGCCGCTGCCACCTCCAGCCGCTGCCACAGCTCAACGTTCTTCACCGGCTTGCCATCCGACGTCCGCCAGCCATTCTTCTTCCAGCCGTGGATCCAGCCCGTCAGACCGTTCTTCACATAGGCCGAATCGGTGACGACGGTGATCACCGTGGGCTTGCGCAGCGCCTCCAGCGCCGAAATCGCCGCCATCAGCTCCATCCGGTTGTTGGTGGTGTTGCCCTCGCCGCCCTGCAGCGTGCGCTCCTTCTTCAGAACGCCATCCTCGAAGGCCTGCAGCAGCACGCCCCAGCCGCCCGGCCCGGGGTTCCCCGAACAGGCACCGTCGGTATAGGCGAACAGATCGACCATGCATGTCCCCTGCGGCTGGCCCCCGCCATAGGCGGCGCGCCCGGTCAACGCAACAGCGGCACCGCCAGGCACAGGGCCACCACGGCGGACAGCGGAACCCGCAGCCGCATCCACCACACCGGCGCTAGCCCCTGCCGCACAAAGGCCGCGTCAATCAGCAGAAGGCCCGCGAACCCGGCGATCAGGTAGATCGAGGCACTGGTGACCCCGCCGCCGACAAAGAAGAACGCCCAAAGCGCCGGAATGACCGACAGCGCATAGCCCGCCGCCGCCTGCCGCCCCTCGACCCTTGTCGCAAAGCCCCACAGCACGCCCGACATGAAGGCCAGAATGATGGTGCCGTAGGACAGGCCAAGGTACGGCCCCACGAACCGCGGACCGATCATCTGCAGGGTCCAGCTTTCGGCTGGGCCGGAAAGTTGCGTCACGGCACTCCACACAAACGGGATCAGCCCGGCGAAGCCAAGGATCAGGGCGGAACGGGGCGGGGTCGTCATCGGCGGGTCTCCTGCATGCGCCGCGCAACCTGGCCCGCGGCGGGGCGCCGTCCACCCCCCATTTCAACCCGCCAGTTCCGCCACCAGCGCCTGCGGCGCCAGTGCCAGCACCGCCGCCGACACCCACCGCTTCACGCCATCGCCTCTCGCAAAACGCGCGGCACCTTGAACTCCACGTTCTCGACCGCTGTCTCCACCAGCTCGACCGTCACGTCGAACCGCGCGCGGAAGGCATCGACCACCTCGTTCACCAGCACCTCCGGTGCCGAAGCCCCCGCCGTCACGCCCACCGACCGGATGCCGCCCAGAGCCCGCCAGTCGATGTCCGCCGCCCGCTGCACCAGCTGCGCATAGGCACATCCCGCGGCCCGCCCCACCTCGACCAGCCGCAGCGAATTCGACGAGTTCGGCGCACCGATCACCAGCAGCGCGTCAATCTTTCCCGCCACCGCCTTCACCGCCGCCTGCCGGTTGGTCGTGGCATAGCAGATGTCTTCCTTGGCCGGCCCGACGATGGCCGGAAACCGCGCCCGCAGCGCCGCCACCACGGCCGCCGTGTCATCGACCGACAATGTGGTCTGCGTGATGAAGGCCAGCCGTTCGGGGTTGCGCACCGCCAGCACCCCCACATCCGCCTCGGTTTCCACCAGCAGCACTTCGCCGTCGGGCAACTGCCCCATGGTGCCGATCACCTCGGGGTGGCCCTTGTGGCCGATCATCACCATCTGCCGCCCCGCCTCGGCATGGCGCGCGGCCTCGATATGCACCTTGGTCACCAGCGGGCAGGTCGCATCGACCGCGATCATGTTGCGCGCGGCGGCAGCGGCGGGCACCGACTTCGGCACGCCATGGGCCGAAAACACCACCGGCCGGTCATCGGGGCAATCGTCCAGCTCCTCGACAAACACCGCGCCCTTGGCGCGCAGATCATCCACGACGAACTTGTTGTGCACGATTTCGTGGCGCACGAACACCGGCGCGCCCCACTTCTGCAGCGCCAGTTCCACGATCTTGATCGCCCGGTCCACCCCGGCACAGAATCCGCGCGGAGCGGCCAGATACAGCGTCAGGGGCGGCAGGTCGGGCATCGCGGTCTCCTTCGTCTGCCCGAACAGGTAGCGGGCAACACGGCCACGGTAAACCGTCTATGGGCAGGCAGCGGAACGCCCGCCCCACGTGGGGCGGGCGCACAGGCCGGACACCGCTGATGTCACTTTGCCGGAATGCTGGCCATCCCGTCGCCCGGCTGCGGCTGAACCATGGTCGACGGAGGGACGGGAACCACCGAAGAAGGCATGACCGACGGCGGCACCATCGAGGACGGCGGCGGCGGCACCGTCGAGGTGCGCGAATCGAAGCGCCCCTCAAAGCGCGGGTCCGGGCGCGGTTCAGCGCGCGGTTCGCGCGGCGGGCGGCCGATGACCTCGCGCAGGTCGTCCAGTTCGATGAAGTTGTCGGCCTGGCGGCGCAGTTCGTCGGCAATCATTGGCGGCTGGCTGCGGATGGTCGACACCACCGAGACGCGCACACCCTGGCGCTGCAGGCTTTCGACCAGCGGCTTGAAGTCGCCATCGCCCGAGAACAGCACGGCATGGTCCATCCGCGGCGCCAGCTCCATGGCATCGACCGTCAGCTCGATGTCCATGTTGCCCTTCACTTTCCTGCGACCCTGGCTGTCGGTGTATTCCTTCGCGGGCTTCGTCACCATCGAGAAGCCGTTGTAGTGCAACCAGTCAACCAGCGGGCGAATCGGCGAGTAGTCGTCGTTTTCCAGCAGGGCGGTGTAGTAGAAGGCACGGATCAGCTTGCCACGGCGCATGAACTCTTGCCGCAAAAGCTTGTAGTCGATGTCGAATCCCAATGCCTTTGCAGCGGCATAGAGGTTCGACCCGTCGATGAAGAGCGCCAGCCGCTCGTCCTTGTAAAACATCGAAGAGTCCTCTCAAATCGTGTTCCGCAGCCTTCAAACCGGTGACTCGACAACCCCATCACAGTATGCCAGCCGCGAATTTACAGAGAGTATCTGTCGTGACACAGGAACTTCAAGAACAACTATACGAAAGACTATGGTGTCACGCGACGTAAACCTTCCTGTCATAATCGCGCTCGGCGCAAACATTCCGGTTGAGGGGCGGGATCCTGCCGACAACCTGAGGATGTCACTTGCCGCCCTGCCGGGCGAGGGCTTGGCGGTGGAGCGTGTGAGCCGTCTCTATGCAACGCCGTGCTTTCCGGCTGGCGCCGGGCCCGACTATGTGAACGCCGCCGCCCGCCTGCGCCCGGCGCCGGGCATGGACGCGCGTGCGGTGCTGGCAGCGCTGCACAGGGTCGAGGCGCGCTTTGGCCGCGAACGGGTGCAACGCTGGGGCATGCGCACGCTGGACCTTGACCTGATCGCCATGGGCCGGCTGATCCTGCCCGACGACGCCACCGCCGCACTCTGGCGTGCGCTGCCGCCCGAAGACCAGATCGCCGCCACGCCCGACCGGCTGATCCTGCCCCACCCGCGCCTGCAGGACCGCGCCTTCGTTCTGGTGCCGCTGGCCGAGATCGCACCGCGCTGGCGCCACCCGGCGCTGGGCCTGACCGCCGCCGCCCTGCGCAACCGGCTGCCCCGGTCCGAGATTGCCGCCGTGCGCCCGCTTTGACCCAATGCCGTTTGCCGCCTTGTCAAGCCCCGGCGCAACGCTTAGATAGACGCCTTCCGATGGCTTGCGAAAGGTGTTCCCATGGCCCGCGTAACGGTCGAAGATTGCGTGGACAAGGTCCCGAACCGGTTCGAACTGGTGCTGCTGGCGGCGCATCGGGCGCGCGAAATCCAGTCGGGCGCGCCGCTGTCGATTGACCGCGACAACGACAAGAACCCGGTCGTCGCCCTGCGCGAGATCGCCGAGGAAACGCAGTCGGCCGAACAGCTGCGCGAGCGGCTGATCGAAAGCAACCAGACCCAGATCGAGGTTGACGAGCCCGAGGACGACCAGATGGCCGAGCAGATGGGGTCCGGCATGGACCGCCCGGCGCTGGACGACATGTCGGAAGAGAAACTGCTGCGCGCCCTGATGGAAGCGCAAGGCGCCGGCTGACCGGCGCGCGAACAGGGCGGCCATGATCGACGTTGAAGACCTGGTCGCCCTTGTCCACAACTACAACCCGCGCTCGAATGCCGATCTGATCCGCCGCGCCTATGCCTACGCGCGGCAGATGCACGACGGCCAGTTGCGCAAGTCGGGCGAGCCGTATTTCACCCATCCGGTTGCCGTTGCCGCCATCCTGACCGAACAGCGGCTGGATGACGCGACCATCGTGACAGCTTTGCTGCACGACACCATCGAGGACACCAAAAGCACCTATGGCGAAATCGCGCGGCTGTTCAGCCCCGAGGTTGCCGAACTGGTGGATGGTGTCACCAAGCTGACCAACCTGCAGCTGTCCAGCACCGAAACCCAGCAGGCCGAGAACTTCCGCAAGCTGTTCATGGCCATGTCCCGCGACCTGCGGGTGATCCTGGTGAAACTCGCCGACCGCCTGCACAACATGCGCACGATCAAGTCGATGCGCCCCGAGAAGCAGGCCCAGAAAGCCCGCGAAACGATGGAAATCTATGCGCCGCTGGCCGGCCGCATGGGCATGCAGTGGATGCGCGAAGAGCTTGAGGACCTGTCCTTCAAGGTCCTGAACCCCGAGGCGCGCAACTCGATCATCCGCCGCTTCCTGACCCTGCAGCGCGAGGCGGGCGATGTGGTGCACAAGATCACCGCCGACATCCGCCACGAACTGGACAAGGCCGACATCGAGGCCGACGTGTTCGGCCGCGCCAAGAAGCCCTATTCGATCTGGCGCAAGATGCAGGAGAAGGATCTGGCCTTCAGCCGCCTGTCCGACATCTATGGCTTCCGCATCATCTGCGCCGAGGTGACCGACTGCTACCGCATCCTGGGCGTGATCCACCAGCGCTGGCGCGCCGTGCCGGGGCGGTTCAAGGACTATATCAGCCAGCCGAAACAGAACGGCTACCGCTCGATCCACACCACCGTGTCGGGCCGCGACGGCAAGCGCGTCGAGGTGCAGATCAGGACGCGCGACATGCACGAGGTGGCCGAGGCGGGCGTGGCGGCGCACTGGTCCTACCGCGAAGGCGTGCGCGCCGAGAACCCGCTGGCGGTGGACCCGGCCAAGTGGATTGCCAGCCTGACCGACCGGCTGGGCGCCGAGGATGACGACGAGTTCCTGGAAGCCGTGAAGCTCGACATGTACGTCGACCAGGTGTTCTGCTTTACGCCAAAGGGTGACGTGATCCAGCTGCCGCGCGGCGCCACGCCGCTGGACTTTGCCTATGCCATCCATACCCGCATCGGCAATTCCACCGTGTCGGCCAAGATCGACGGCATCCGCGTGCCCTTGTGGACGCGGCTGAAGAACGGCCAGTCGGTCGAGATCATCACCGCCGAGGGGCAGCGCCCGCAGGCCAGCTGGATCGACATTGTCACCACCGGCCGCGCCAAGTCGGCCATCCGCCGCAGCTTGCGCGAGGAAGACCGTGGGCGTTTCGTGAAACTGGGCCACGAGCTTGTGCGCGCCGCCTTCGAGCATGTGGGCCGCAAGGCCACCGACAAGGCCCTGCGCACCGCGGCCCGCATGATGGGCCTGGCCGACGAGAACGACCTGCTGGCCCGCCTTGGCAGCGCCGAGATTGCCGCCCGCCGCGTGGTCGAGGTGCTGTACCCCGATCTGGCCGCGGCACAGGCCGATGTGGTGGACGCCGACCGCCCGGTGATCGGCCTGTCCGCCGACCAGACCTTCCGCCGCGCGCCCTGCTGCCAGCCGGTGCCGGGCGAACGCATCGTGGGCATCACCTATCGCGGCAAGGGCGTTGTGGCCCATGCCATCGACTGCCCTGCGCTGGCCGAGTTCGAGGAACAGTCGGAACGCTGGATCGACCTGCACTGGACGCCCGGCCGCCACCCCTCGGTCTATACCGTGCGACTCACGCTCACCATTTCAAACGATGCGGGCGTGCTCGGCCGCGTCTGCACGCTGATCGGCGAGCAGAAGGCCAACATCTCGGACCTTGAATTCGTCGACCGCAAGCCCGACTTCTATCGCCTCCAGCTCGACATCGACCTGCGTGATGTCGAACACCTGCACAAGGTGATGACGGCGCTTGAGGCCGAAACCGATGTGGCCGAAATCATCCGCCTGCGCGACCCCACACGCAAACCGTGATCGCCGCGCCGATGGCAGGGGGTGACACAGTGGCCAATCCACCCTAAGTCAGCCGCATGGCGCCACGCGCGCGTCATGAAACGGTCAGGGAATCGGGTCTACCTCGCGGGAACCTCGCCCCTGGCCAGAACCGCAACACCCGGAACCCCGCATTGGTCTTCAAGCGCCGCAATCCGAAAAGCTGGGCTCTCTGGGCGCGCGAAATGGTGTATCCCACCGGCGGCTTCCGGCGCGCCTTGCGCTATGTCACGCTGCGCATGCGTCGGCTGCCCGACCAGCCACACCGCATTGCCCGCGGCATCTTCGCCGGCTCGCTGATCGGCTTCCTGCCGCTGCCGGGGCTGCAGTTCCTGCTGGGCTGGGGCTTTGCCGTTCTCATCCGCGGCAACGTGCTGGCGGCCCTGCTGGCCACCTTCAACTCGAATCCGCTGACTACGCCGTTCTTCGCCGTCGGCGCCATCGCGCTGGGCCACTGGATGCTGGGGGTGGAAACACCGCTGACAGCCAAGGCGATCTTCCAGGCGTTTGAAAGCGCAGGCATCGACCTGTGGAACAACTTCCTGTCGATCTTTAACGAAAAGCAGGCCGAATGGTCCGGGTTGAGGGAGTTCTGGGACGCCGTCTACCTGCCCTACTTCATCGGGTCGCTGGGGCCGGGGATCGTGCTGTCGCTGCTGTTCTACTACATTACCATTCCGCTGGTCGAAGCCTACCAGAAGGCCCGTGCGGCCAAGGCACTTGAACGCACCGAAAGGCGCGGCCGCCTGCGTGCTGCCCTCGCCGAGGCCGCGCACCGCATCACGCACCGCGGCGAAGACCGCGACCCGCCGCCCGAGCCCCCTGCGGCGGGCGATTCCTGACCGGGCGCGTTGCCCTTGGCCCGCAGCACCGCTAGGTTGCGGAGGCAGACGGCAGCAGACCGTCACAGGGAAAGGGCATTGCCATGAAACCCGCAGGACGCGTTCGCCTGGGCGTGAACATCGACCACGTCGCCACCGTGCGCAACGCCCGCGGCGGCGCCCGCCCCGACCCGCTGCGCGCGGCATTGCTGGCCGAGGCCGCGGGCGCCGACGGCATTACCGCCCACCTGCGCGAAGACCGCCGCCACATCCGCGATGCCGACATCGAGGCGCTGATGGCGGGCCTTTCGGTGCCGCTGAACTTTGAAATGGCGGCCACCGCCGAGATGCAGGCCATCGCCCTGCGCCACCGCCCGCATGCCGTGTGCATCGTGCCCGAACGGCGCGAGGAACGCACCACCGAAGGCGGGCTGGAGGTCGCCGCCGACCAGAACCGGCTGACCGATTTCATCGCCCCGCTGCGCGAGGCCGGGTGCCGCGTGTCGCTGTTCATCGGCCACCCCGCTCCGCAGATCGAGGCCGCGGCCCGTGTCGGCGCCTCGGTCGTCGAATTCCACACCGGCCACTACTGCGACCTTGTCGGAGAGGGCCGCGACGAGGAGGCCAACCGCGAACTGGCCGCCCTGCGCGCCGCCGCCACCCGCGCCCACGCGCTGGGGCTTGAGGTGCACATGGGCCACGGGCTGGACTTCGAGACCGCGGCGCAGGTCTGCTTTCCCGAAGTGCGCGAACTGAACATCGGCCATTTCCTGATCGGCGAGGCCATCTTCCGCGGCCTTGGCCCGGCCATCGAGGAAATGCGGCGGCGGATTGATGCGGTGGCGGGGTGACTCGGGCGCGGCACCGCAATGCGCCTGCCTGTAGCGGCACAGGAACGACGGGAACGCCACGCGTGCAACACAGCGAAACCACACCGCGACCGGCCGCATGATCCTGGGCATCGGCACTGACCTTGCCAACATCGACCGCATCGAGCGGACCCTTGAACGCTTTGGCGACCGTTTCCGCGACCGCGTCTTCACCCCGCGCGAACAGGCCACCGCCGGGCGCCGCAAGCACGAGGCCGCCACCTATGCCAAGCGTTGGGCGGCGAAGGAGGCTTGCTCCAAGGCACTGGGCACCGGCTTGCGCATGGGCATTGCATGGAAGGACATGGGGGTGGCCAACCTGCGCACCGGCCAGCCCGTCATGCACCTGACGGGCTGGGCGGAAGAACGACTTCATTCAATGACGCCAGAGGGTTACGAAGCAACGGTGCATGTCTCGCTGACCGATGACCACCCCTGGGCGCAGGCCTTCGTGGTGATCGAGGCGCGGCCGGTGAAGGCCCCGCTCGCGCCCAAGTGAACTTGACTCGCGCCCGCCACGGCGTCACATGGCGCCCAAGCAAAAGCCGGGGCAACAGGGCAGGACATCATGGCAGCCACCGCAAAATCCGAAGGCGGCATCGTCGAAACCGTCAAGACCGTTGTCTATGCCCTTCTGATTGCAGGGATTTTCCGCACCCTTCTGTTCCAGCCCTTCTGGATTCCCTCGGGCAGCATGAAAGACACGCTGCTGATCGGCGATTTCCTGTTCGTCAACAAGTTCGCCTACGGCTACAGCCGCTATTCCTGCCCCTTCGGGATGTGCCCCATCTCGGGCCGCATCCTGGGCGGTGATCCGGAACGCGGCGACGTGGTGGTGTTCCGCCACCCGGTGAACGGGTCGGACTTCATCAAGCGCCTGGTCGGCCTGCCCGGCGATACCGTGCAGATGAAGAACGGCGTGCTGTTCCTGAACGGCAGCGAAGTGCCGCAGACCGACGCGGGAATCTTTACGGAAACCTATGAGAAACAAGGGCCCATGGGGCAGTATCCGCGCTGCCAGAATGCCCCGGTGGGCGAAGGCGGCCCCTGCACCTCGTCGCGCTACCGCGAAACCCTGCCCGGCGGCCGCAGCCACAGCATCCTGAACATCGAGGACGGCGGCTTTGCCGACACCACCGACGTCTTCACGGTTCCGGAAGGCCACTACTTCTTCATGGGCGACAACCGCGACAACAGCCAGGACAGCCGGTTTGGCCAGGCCATGGGCGGCGTCGGCTTCGTTCCGGCCGAAAACCTGATCGGCCGCGCCGACCGCGTGATGTTCTCTTCCGCCGGCCGCTCGATGCTGTTCTTCTGGACCTGGCGGTCCGACCGGTTCTTCAAGGCGGTGGAGTGAAGGTTTCGGCCGAACTGAAGGCCTTCGAGGCCCGGCTGGGCCACGCCTTCCGGCACAAGGACCTGCTGGTCCGCGCGCTGACGCACGCCTCGCTCTCATCGGAAACCCGCCCGTCGAACGAGCGGCTGGAATTCCTGGGCGACCGCGTGCTGAACCTGGCCATGGCCGAGGCGCTGATCGCCGATGACCCGCTGGCCGCCGAGGGGCGGCTGGCCCCCCGCCTGAATGCGCTGGTACGGCTGGAAACCTGCGCCGACGTGGCCCGCGGCATCGGGCTGGGCGAAGTGCTGAAGCTCGGCCGGTCGGAAATGCTGACCGGCGGGCGCAAGAAGGACGCGCTGCTGGGCGACGCGCTGGAGGCGGTGATTGCCGCCGTGTTCCTGGACGCGGGCTGGCAGGCCGCCCGCGACACTGTCCTGCGGCTGTGGGGCGACCGGATTGCCACCGCCGAAACGCGTGCCCGCGATGCGAAGTCTGCCTTGCAGGAATGGGCGCAGGCCCGCGGCCTTCCCGTGCCGACCTACATCGAGGAAGCCCGCGGGGGCCCCGACCATCAGCCGCGCTTCACCGTTTCGGTCACGCTGGAAGGTCGCACCGGCCGCGCCGAGGCGGGGGCCAAGCGGCAGGCCGAACAGGCCGCCGCTGCCGACCTGCTGGCGCAGATCGAAGGCAGCTGAGCGGCAGGGTTCCGCGCAGGGATCCTGCACCCTGCCTGCCGATGCGCTTGACTTTCCTGTGGGCTTCCGCTGCTTCCAGAACGCCCGCACCTCGCGGGCGCAGGCCGAAAGGACCAGACCATGCGGATTGCGATGATCGGGACGGGCTATGTCGGCCTTGTGTCGGGCGTGTGCCTGTCGGACTTTGGCCACCAGGTGGTCTGCGTCGACAAGGACCCGGCCAAGATCGCGCGCCTGAAGGGTGGCGAGGTGCCGATCTATGAGCCGGGTTTGCAAGACCTGATGGCGCGCAACGTGGCGGCCGGGCGGCTGTCGTTCACCACCGAGCTTGCGTCGGCGGTGGACAGTGCCGAGGCGGTGTTCATCGCCGTCGGCACCCCGTCGCGCCGCGGCGATGGCCACGCCGACCTGACCTTTGTGATGGCCGCCGCCGAAGACATCGCCCGCGCGCTGACCGGCCCTGCTGTCATCGTCACCAAGTCGACCGTTCCCGTCGGCACCAACCGCAGGGTGGCCGAGGTGATGCGCGCCGCCAACCCCGCGGCCGATTTCGACGTGGCCTCGAACCCCGAATTCCTGCGCGAGGGTGCCGCGATTGACGACTTCATGCGCCCCGACCGTGTGGTGGTGGGTGTGGAATCCGAGCGGGCAAAGGCGGTGATGGGCGCGATCTACCGCCCGCTGTACCTGCGGCAGTTCCCGGTGGTGTTCACCGGGCTCGAATCGGCCGAGATGATCAAGTACGCGGCGAACGCGTTCCTTGCCACCAAGATCAGCTTCATCAACGAAATCGCGGCGCTGTGCGAACGCGTGGGGGCGGATGTGAAGGCGGTGGCCACCGGCATCGGCATGGACGGGCGGATCGGGTCAAAGTTCCTGCACGCGGGGCCGGGCTATGGCGGATCGTGCTTTCCGAAGGACACCGCGGCGCTGGCCCGCATCGGGCAGGACCACGGGCTGCCGATGCGCATCACCGAAACGGTGATGGCGGTGAACGACACGGTGAAGCGGCGCATGGTCGACAAGATTGCCGAGGCCTGCGGCGATCGGGTGAACGGCCGCGTGATCGCGGTGCTGGGAGTGACCTTCAAGCCCAACACCGACGACATGCGCGAGGCGCCGTCGCTGACGATCATCCCCGCGCTGGTGGGCAATGGCGCAAGGGTGCGGGTGGTTGACCCGCAGGGCCGACGCGAGGGCGAGGCGCTGCTGCCCGGCGTGCAGTGGCTGGATGACCCCTATGCCGCGGCGGCGGGCGCCGATGCGCTGGTGATCCTGACCGAGTGGAACGAGTTCCGCGCGCTGGACCTGCCCCGCCTGGCCCGCGGCATGTCCACGCCGGTGCTGGTCGACCTGCGCAACATCTACGACAGGGGCGGCGCCACGGCAGCGGGTTTCACCACCTACGTCGGCGTGGGGCGGTAGGGCATTTTGCCTGTGGGCAAGGCGGCCGGTTTCCACTACTGCGCGGCCATGCCATCCAAAGGAACCCCATGAACGCCACTACCAGATCGGGCTTCGTCGCCCTGATCGGCGAACCGAACGCGGGCAAGTCCACGCTGTTGAACCGCATGGTCGGGGCCAAGGTCAGCATCGTCACGCACAAGGTGCAGACCACCCGCGCCCGCATCCGCGGCATTGCCATGGCAGGCGATGCGCAGATCGTCTTTGTCGACACCCCCGGCCTGTTCCGGCCGCGCCGCCGACTGGACCGCGCCATGGTGGCCGCCGCCTGGGGCGGGGCGGCCGATGCCGATATCGTGGTGCTGCTGGTTGAAGCGCACCGCGGCCTGACGCCGGGTGTGCAGGCCATCATCGAACGCATCAAGAACGACCTGCCCACCGGCCGCCCTGTGGCGCTGGTCATCAACAAGATCGACCGGGTGAGGGCCGAACGCCTGCTGCCGCTGGCCGAAGAGCTGAACGGCGCCCACGGCTTTGCCGCCACCTTCATGATCAGCGCCGAGCGCGGCCACGGGATTGACGGTTTCCGCGACTGGCTGGCGGCGAACGTGCCCGCGGGTCCGTGGCTGTACCCTGAAGATCAGCTGGCCGACCTGCCGATGCGCATGCTGGCGGCCGAGACCACGCGCGAAAAGCTGACGCTGCGGCTGCACGAGGAACTGCCCTACCAGCTGACGGTCGAGACCGAGGCCTGGGAAGACCGCGAGGACGGGTCCACCCGCATTGACCAGATCGTCTATGTGGCGCGCGACGGGCACAAGGGCATCGTGCTGGGGGCGGGCGGCCAAACGCTGAAATCCATCGGGCAGGCCGCCCGCGCCGACATCGCCGATTTCCTGGGCCACCCGGTGCACCTGTTCCTGACGGTCAAGGTGCGCGAGAACTGGATGGAAGAGTCCGAGCGCTATGGCGAGATGGGCCTCGACTTCCGCGACGGGGACTGAGGGTGGCGCAGACCAAATTTCTTGAAGAAAGAAATTTGCAAATTCCTTCCTTCAAGGAGTTTGCGGCGCGATGACCGCGCGCCTTGCCTCGGGGCTGTGGGTGTCGGCCTACCTGGCACGGCTGCAGGCGGCCGGGATCGCCGTCTACGTCATCGCGCGGGGCGATCCTACGGCAGGAGCGGTGGTCGTGAAGACCGCCACGCCGGACGGCCGCGCCCGCGCCATGCAGCGCATCAGCGACCCCATGACGGGCGCCCGCCGCTGGGACGTGCTGGCCGAGGGCGATGAAGCGGCCGTGGACGCGGCACTGTCGCGCGCCCGCGGCCGCGACCGCGACCTGTGGGTGATCGAGGTGGAAGACCGCGCGGGGCGCGACCTGCTGGACGAGCCGGGGCTGGCCGACTGACGGGGGCAGACGCCGGGGTCAGGCCGCCACACGCGGCACAAAGGCCGCCACATCCACCAGCCGGTCGCACACCCGCGCGCGGGCACCCTCATCGTGGAAGATGCCCAGAATCGCCGCGCCGCGCGACTTGGCCTCCAGGATCAGCTGCAGCACGGCCTCGCGGTTGGCGGCGTCCAGGCTGGCCGTCGGCTCGTCCAGCAACAGCGCCGGGTAGTCGTGCACGAAGCCGCGCGCGATGTTCACCCGCTGCTGTTCTCCCCCCGAAAACGTGGTGGGCGACAGCGACCACAGCCGCTCGGGAATGTTCAGCCGTTGCAGCAGGCCGACCGCGCGCCCGCGGGCCGTCGGCACCGGAACGCCCAGGGCCAGCAGCGGTTCGGCCACCACATCGATGGTCGGAACACGCGGCACCACGCGCAGGAACTGGCTGACATACCCCAGCGTCTCGCGGCGCAGGCGGATGATGTCGCGCGGGGCGGCGCGGGCGACGTCCACCCCGCCCACCATGATGCTGCCGCTGGCCGCCAGGTAGTTGCCCCAGACCATCCGCATCAGCGTGGACTTGCCCGCACCGGACGGCCCGGCCAGCCCGACGCATTCTCCGGGCAGGACGGTAAGGGAAGCGCCTGCCATCACCGGGATCACGGCGCCGCCCTGGTTGTGCAGGGTGAAGGACTTCGACAGGTTCTCGATCCGGATCATGGCCTACACCTGCAGGACGGAAGAGACGAGAAGCTGGGTGTAGGCGTGCTGCGGGTCATCCAGCACCTGGTCGGTCAGGCCCTGTTCCACCACGCGGCCCGATTTCATCACCATCAGCCGGTCGGCCAACAGGCGCACCACGGCCAGGTCATGTGTCACGACAATCACCGACAGCCCCAGGTCGCGCACCAGACTGCGCAACAGGTCCAGAAGCCGGGCCTGCACCGAGACGTCCAGGCCGCCGGTGGGTTCGTCCATGAACACCAGCCGCGGGCCGGTCACCAGGTTGCGGGCGATCTGCAGGCGCTGCTGCATGCCGCCCGAAAAGGCCGAGGGGCGGTCGTCCACCCGGTCGGCGGCGATCTCGACCCGACCCAGCCAGTCCACCGCCTTGTCGCGGATCTGCCCGTAGTGGCGCGCGCCCACGGCCATCAGCCGTTCGCCCACATTGCCGCCCGCGGATACCCCCATGCGCAGCCCGTCGCGCGGGTTCTGGTGCACATAGGCCCAGTCGGTGCGGCCCAGCCGCCGCCGCTCGGTTTCCGACATCGCCCGCACGTCGCGCCCGTCAAACAGGATGCGCCCCGCGTCGGGCCTTTGGTGCCCGGCAAGGCACGACAGAAGCGTCGACTTGCCCGATCCGCTTTCGCCCACGATGCCCAGCACCTCGCCGGGAAAAAGGTCAAAGGTCACATCGACACAGCCGATGCGGGTACCGTAGCGCTTTGTCAGACCTTCCACGCCCAGCAGCGGGCCGTCGGTCTGCACCAGTTTCCCGGCGATCCCCATCACACGCCCCCTTCGGCAGTGCCCAGCCGCCCGACATGGCCCTCTGCCCGCCGCGTGGTGCAGAAATCGGTGTCGGAACACACGAACATCCGGCCCCCGGCATCGTCGATGATGACCTCGTCCAGATAGCTGTGGGGCGCCCCGCACAGGTCACAGTCGTGCTGCGCCTTCGAGGCGGTGAAGGGATAATCGTCGAAGTCGAGGCTGACCACCTCGGTCCAGGGCGGCACGGCATAGATGCGCTGTTCGCGCCCCGCACCGAACAGCTGGATCGCCGCGTTGCCCGACAGCTTCGGGTTGTCAAACTTGGGGATGGGCGAAGGGTCCATCACATAGCGCCCCTCCACCTTCACCGGATAGGCGTAAGAGGTGGCGATCTGGCCGTGGCGGGTGATGTCCTCGTACAGCTTCACATGCATCAGCCCGTACTCTTCCAGCTCGTGCATCTTGCGTGTTTCCGTCTCGCGCGGCTCAAGAAAGCGCAGCGGTTCGGGGATCGGCACCTGGTAGACAAGGATCTGCCCCTCGGTCAGCGGCGCTTCCGGAATGCGGTGGCGCGTCTGGATCACCGTGGCCTCGCCGGTGCGTTCCGTCACGGCCACCCCCGCGGTGCGCTGAAAGAACTTGCGGATCGAGACGGCATTGGTGGTGTCGTCGGCGCCCTGATCGATCACCTTCAGCCGGTCCTCCGGCACCAGACAGGCCGCCGTCACCTGCACCCCGCCCGTACCCCAGCCATAGGGCATGGGCATCTCCCGGCTGGCGAAGGGCACCTGATAGCCGGGCACCGCCAGCGCCTTCAAGAGCGCCCGGCGGATCATCCGCTTGGTATCCTCGTCAAGGTAGGCGAAGTTGTAGCCTTGGTCGGTCATCGCGCGACTTCGCTTGCAATCAGTTGCAGACAGCCCGGCAGGTTTGCGCGGATGTCGTCGCCTCGGAACCGCAGAACGCGGATGCCTTGGCCGGCCAGGCAGCGGTCATGAACCGCGCCGTCCGCGCTGTGATGGCCGGGGCCATCGATCCTGATAACCAGGCGATGCTCGGCGCAGTAGAAGCCCGCGATGAAGGGGCCGATCGGCACCTGCCTGCGAAACTTCAGGCCCAGGAAACGCCGGTCGCGCAGGGCGTCCCACAGCATACGTTCCGCGGGCGTCGGGGCGCTTCGCAGGATCCGGGCGTGAAAGGTGGACATGTCGTTCTGCTGCATCCTCCCCCTCACCCTGGCCCTCTCCCCCAAGGGGAGAGGGAAACGCGCCCGGTGCACAGCGTGGCGCAAGGGTGGTAACCGTGGGGTTAACAGGGCCCGGCACGGCCCGGGCGCAACCGGATTCCCTCTCCCCTTGGGGGAGAGGGTTAGGGTGAGGGGGCGAAGCGCAACAGGGTTCATTCCGCGGCCTCGGGCAATGCCTGTGCCTCGGCCCGAAGGCGGCGGATCAGTTCAAGCTCGGCCTGGAAGTCCACATAGTGGGGCAGCTTGATGTGCTCCAGAAACCCGGTGGCCTGGATGTTGTCGCAGTGCGACAGCACGAATTCCTCGTCCTGTGCCGGGGCGCCGGTGAAGTCTTCGCCCAGTTCCTTCCAGCGCAGCGCACGGTCCACCAGCGACACGGCAATGGCCTTGCGTTCCGACTGGCCGAACACCAGCCCGTAACCGCGGGTAAACTGCGGCGGCTCGGTCTTCGAGCCCTTGAACTGGTTCACCGTCTCGCACTCGGTCAACTCGACCTCGCCGATCTCCACGGCAAAGCCCAGTTCGGGCACGTCCACCTCGACCGCCACGCGACCAATCCGCAATTCGCCCACAAAGGCATGCGTGCGCCCGTAGCCCCGCTGGGTGGAATAGGCCAGCGACAGGACAAAGCCCTCGTCCCCGCGGGTGATGGCCTGCAGGCGCAAGGCGCGGTCGGCGGGCAGTTCCAGCGGTTGCCGCGTCAGGTCGGGCGGCGTGTCGTCCGACGGCGCGGCGGGTTCGATCAGCCCGTCCCGGTTCAGGAAGCCCGTGACATGCGGCACCGGGCCCGGGGCGGCGGGGGCTGTGGCGGCAACGGGAACCGGCGCCCCCTCGGCCGCCAAAGCGAAATCCAGCAGGCGGTGGGTATAGTCGAAGGTCGGGCCCAGCACCTGGCCGCCCGGAAGGTCCTTGAAGGTGGCGCTGATGCGCCGGTCCACCGCCATGGCGGCGGTATCGACCGGCTGCGAGGCGCCCAGCCGGGGCAGGGTAGTGCGATAGGCGCGGATCAGGAACACCGCCTCGATCAGGTCGCCGCGCGCCTGCTTGATGGCCAGCGCGGCCAGATCGGGGTCATACAGCGAGCCCTCGGCCATCACCCGGTTCACCGCTAGCCGCATCTGTTCGCGGATCTGCGCGATGGACAATTCGGGCACCGACGGGTCGCCGCGGCGTTCCTGGGCCAGCCAGGCGTGGGCATTGTCGATGGCGCGTTCGCCACCCTTGACGGCAACGTACATCAGATGTCCTCCACGCGGGTGGACCGGGGCAGGGCGGCCAGACGGGTGCCGCAGGTGAAGATCGTGTCAAAACCCAGCGGGAACAGCGCGCGGTTGGCGACGAACGCGGCGGCTTCGGGCAGCGACAGGCGGGCTTCGCTTCGGATGCCGGGGCCGGTCAGGCGCGGTCCTGCAGGGGACAGGTCGTCAAGTTCGACAATCAGCGTGGCCGAACGGTCGGGATAGTCGGGCTGGCCAATGCGGAAGCGGCCCACGGGGCACAGGTCGGGCCAGCGGCCCAGTGCAAAGTCGGCCTCTTCCGCAGGCGCAAGGCCTGCGCCGATGTGAAAGGCAACCCAGCCGCGCACCTCGGCCGTGTCGGCGGCCCCGGCCAGATGCAGGCGCGTGGTGCTGTCCGCCAGCGTCAGCAGCGCCACGCCCGCGGCAATGGACAGCGGCGCGGGCGGCGTGGCGCCGGTCACACTGTGGATGCTGCCCGGGCGCGCCATGGCGTTCAGGACGTCGCGGAAGGCCCGCGCGGACTCGACGGCGGGCTGGGCAAAGCCGCCCGACAGGGAAGCGGCGGCACTCATGCGTCTTCTCCACGGACAAGGGTGAAGAAGTCTACCTTGGTGGCGGCCGCGCGCGCCGCGCGTCCTGCCGCCTGCGCGGCGGCTTCCCGTGCCAGCACGTCAATCACGCAGGCGCGCAAGGCGGGTCCGGCATCGGTCTGCAGCAGTGCGTCGGCAATGGCGGCGCGCAGCGCATGCGGCCTGTCGCGCCCCTGTACCCAGGCATGGCCGACCGCGCCGTCCGGCAGGCGGACCGAGGCGCGGGTCACCGTCATTTCGCCCAGGTTGAACGGTGCGCCGCTGCCCCCCGCCCGCCCGCGCACCATGACGGCGCCGGTTTCGGGCGCGCGCAGCACGTGGTGCGGTGGCAGATCCGGCATCAGGGCGGCCAGCCGGTCGGGCCGGGCCTTGGCCAGAACTGACATCCACTGCGGACGTGCCATTTGCGGGGAAGCGTTCATCCGGTCCTCGACGGCTTGCTGTATCCGGACGGATACTATACAACTAGACATGTCATAGCCGTGGCGGCACCGGGCCGCAACTGCCGGGACGTGAATTTTTCGTGACGGGAGGTGCCTGTGGCGCTGTGGACCACAATCGCCGAAACGCTGCGGGCCGAGATTGCCCAGGGGCTGTACCGGCCCGGTGATCGCCTGCCGACCGAGGCGGCGCTTTCGGCGCGGTTCGGCGTGAACCGGCATACGGTCAGGCACGCGATGGCATTGCTGGCTGAAACCGGGCTGGTGCACCCGCGGCGCGGGGCGGGGGTGTTTGTCACGGCGCGGCCCACCGACTATGCGCTGGGGCGGCGGGTGCGGTTCCACCAGAACATCTCGGCCTCGGGGCGGACACCATCGCGCCGGATCACGCGACGCGAAACGCGGCCCGCGGGCGAACGGGAAGCGGCGGCGCTGCATGTTGCCGAAGGCGCGCCGGTGCATGTGGTGGAGGGGATCTCGATG
The DNA here is from genome assembly GCA_964559535.1 of uncultured Rhodobacterales bacterium. Classification (GTDB taxonomy): domain Bacteria; phylum Pseudomonadota; class Alphaproteobacteria; order Rhodobacterales; family Rhodobacteraceae; genus CAZLIC01. The sequence goes on along the minus strand of CAZLIC010000024.1, from coordinate 9,095 downwards.
GTGGACGGGCAGCCGATCTCGGTGTTCCGGTCGGTGTTTCCGGCCGACCGTCTGCCCGGGCTCCTGGCCGAAATGGCGGTGCAGACCAGCGTCACCGAGGCGTTGAACCGCTGCGGCGTTGACGACTATACCCGCGCCGGAACACGGCTGACCGCCAAGCTGGCCGATGCCGTGCTGGCCGTGGCGCTGCAGGTGCCCGAAGGCGCGCCGATCCTGCGGTCGGTCGGGGTGAACGTGGATCGCGATGGCGTGCCGGTGGAATTCGGCACGGCCTGGTTCGCGGGCGACCGGGTGACGCTGACGGTGGCGCCATGATCGTTCATGCCACTGTCACCTTGCCCGCATAGCAGGAAACCCCATGCCGCACCTCCCTCCGCTTCGCCTGACCCATGCCCGGACGCTGATTGCGGACGCGCTGCACGACCATCCGCTGACAATTGCCCATGGGTGCATCGCCGAAGGGCCGGCCCGCGAGATGAACCTGTCGGGCTACCTTGTGATGACGGGGATCATCGACCTGCATGGCGACGGGTTCGAGCGCCACCTGTCGCCACGTCCCACCGCGCCGTTCGACAAGCCGAAGGCGCTGGAATCGGTTGCGGCGGAACTGGCGGTGAACGGCATCACCACGGCCTGGCTGGCGCAAAGCTGGAGCTGGGAAGGTGGCTTCCGCTCCGGCGCGGCGACGGTATCGCTTCTGCAGGCGCTGGCTGCTGTCCGGGCAAGGGTTCTGCCCGACATGCGCGTGCAGATCCGGCTTGAAACACATGTGATCGACCAGCACGCCATGGTGGCAGAGGCGGTTTCGGCGCATGGCGTCGACTATGTGGTTTTCAACAACCACCTGCCGGAAGCCGTTCAGATGGCCGCGGAAGATCCGCATCGTTTTGCCAGCTGGGCCGCGCAGACGCGCCGGACGGCCGCCGAGATGCTGGCCATCGTGCGGACGGCCGAGGCGCAGGAGGCCGAGGTTCCCGCCGCCCTGTCGGCGATCGCCGCGCAATTCCGCGGCCTTGGGGTGCGCATGGGGTCGCATGACGATGCCACGCCGCAGACGCGCGAATTCTTCCGCGGAATCGGTGCCGCGGTGTCCGAGTTCCCCACCACGGCCGAGGCCGCGCGTGCGGCGAATGCGGCGGACGAAGCGGTGCTGATGGGAGCGCCGAACGTGGTGCGCGGCGGCAGCCAGACCGGCAACATCGCGGCCGCCGACCTGATCTGCGACGGATTGGTCGATGCGCTGATGTCGGACTACTACTACCCCGCGCTGCCGCAGTCGGCCTGGACGCTGGCGGACGCGGGCCTGTGCAGCCTGCCGCAGGCCTGGGCCATGGTGTCCGCCAACCCGGCCCGGATCATGGGCCTGGCAGATCGCGGGCATCTGGGGATGGGCGCGCGCGCCGACATCGCCGTGGTGAATGCCGAAACCCGCCGCGTGGAGATGACGCTGTGCAGCGGCCGCGTTGCCCACCTGTCGGGCGAACTGGCGCGGCGGCTGTGGGCCGTTCCGCACGCGGCGCAGGCGGCAAGCTGACGCGGCCTAACCGCCGTACCTCTCCAGAAACGCCTCGGCCTTGAGCGTGCGGAAGTCGTGCAATGCGGCGCGCAGGCGGGCATGGTCCCAGTCCCACCAGGCCAGTGCCAGAAGGCGGTCGATCACCCCCTGGTCAAAGCGGGCGCGCAAGGGGGTGGCAGGGCATCCGGCGACAATCTGGAATGGCCCCACATCCCGGGTCACCACCGCCCCCGACGCGACGATGGCGCCGATACCCACGGTGACCTCGGGCTTGATGATGGCGCCATGGCCGATCCAGCAGTCGGCCCCCAGCGTGGTCCGCCGCGCGGCGCGGGCGGCAAAGAAGTCGGCGTCGTCCTGCACGTCGTCCCAGTAGTAGGACGACCGGTACAGGAAATGGTGCTGCGCCGCGTGGGTGAAGGGATGGTCGCTGGGGCCGATGCGCGTCATGGCGGCGATGTTGGAAAACCGCCCGACCGTGGTGTTGGCAATGTCGGCGAAGCGGTCGCAGTAGGCATAGGCGTGGAACGTGGAATTCACGATGCGGCTGCCTTCGCCCACCTCGGTCCAGCCCTCGAACGTCGAGTTGGCGACCTGGGCGCCGGGATGGATCAGCGCGCCGTCGTGGGACAGATGTGTCCCACGCTGGGACACATCGCCGGACTCAATCTTTTCAACAGGTTGCAAGGCCGCCTTCGCGATTGGTTAGTGATTTCCGCCGGTATCGCCCTTGATCAGCCGCCGCCGCAGCCAGCCTGAAAGGCTGTCCATCAGCATCACCATAAGCACGATCAGCACCATGTAATAGGCCACTTCTTCCCAGTCCTTCTGGGTGATGATGGCCTGCGTCAAGAGCAGGCCGATGCCGCCGCCGACGATGGTGCCGATGACGGTGGCCGACCGCGTGTTCGATTCCAGATAGTACAGCACCTGCGCCAAGAGCACCGGCATGATCTGCGGGATAACCCCGAAGCGGGCGCGCTGCAGGCTGTTCGCGCCCGTGGACCGGATACCCTCGACCTGTTTCTCGTCGATGTTCTCCAGCGCTTCCGAGAACATCTTGCCGAAGCTGCCGGTGTCGGTGATGGCAATGGCAATGGCGCCTGTCATGGGGCCTGGGCCGAAGGCGCGCGACAGGATGATGGTCCAGACCAGCCCGTCCACGCCGCGGATGAAGTCGAACACGCGGCGCATGGCAAAGCGGAACGGGCCAAGCGGGTTGAAGTTGCTTGCGGCAAGAAAGCCCAGCGGCAGGGCCACCAGCGCCGCCGACATGGTGCCCAGGAAGGCCATCAGGATGGTTTCGAAGATGGCCCAGACGACATCGCCGTGGCGCCACATCTTGTTGTTCCAGAACTCGGACACGATCAGCCCGAGGTTCGAGCGCGCGGGGTCGATGCGGTCGCCCGACACGGCCAGCCCGGCCAGTTCGAAGAACGACTTGCCATAAAGCGGGCTGTCGAGCGTGAAGAACCACAGCTCCCACCCGGCCTCGTACTTGAACGTCTCGACCTTGGAGCGCGAATAGTTGAAGCGCCCGGCATCGGTGGTGACCGAGATGCGGTTTTCCGACACGCTGATCCAGTCGGGGATGGGTTCGGGCGCCGTCAGCACGGGTTTGCCTTCCACGGGCCGTATGTCGATGGTGCCATAGCCCGGCATCACCATGCGCGCACCGGCATCGTCGTAGGTCACGATATGGCCGGTGCCAAGGTCGATGGTGGTGACGTTGCCCGACACCGTCACCCAGTCTGGCAGCATGCCGTCGGGGTAGGTGCCCTTGGACTCGCCCTCGATGGCAACCACGAGTTCGCCGGTGCGGTTGTCGCGCGTCACATGCGTCTTGTGCGACCAGAAGTCGGACAACAGGATCGCCGCGTTGTCGAAGCGGGCGCGCTGCGCGAGACCGGCCAGGTCAAAGCTGATGGCGGCATAGATCAGGTAGGCCAGGATCACCGCGGGGATGGCGAAGGCCACGCGACGCTTGCGGTCGAAGCCGCGGATGACGGTGTCGGCGGTGGCAACGGACGCATCGGTCATGGCTCATTGCCCCGTGACAAGCTTGTGGCGGTAATGGTCGGACAGCCGGTCGATGGCCACGATGGTGAGGAACAGCAGCAGGAAGATCGCCACCACCTCGTCATAGCGGCCCTGGCCCCACTGCATGGCCAGCTTCAGGTCGTGGCCGATGCCGCCTTCGCCCACGAAGCCAAGGATCGCCGAAGCGCGCACGTTGATTTCGAACCGCAGAAGTGTGTACGAGAGCCAGTTCGGCGCGACCTGCGGGATCACGCCCAGCCACATCTTCTGGCCCCAGGTGGCGCCGACCGAGGTCAGCCCTTCCACCGGCTTGAGGTCGGCATTCTCGGCCACCTCGGAAAACTGCTTGCCCAGCGCGCCGCCGGTGTGCAGCGCAATGGCGATCACGGCGGGCACCGGGCCGCCGCCCAGGATGAAGATCAGGACCAGCGCGATCACGATTTCCGGAATGGCGCGCAGTGCGTCCATCGAGCGGCGGAAGACCGGGATCAGGGCGGGCCAGCGGGCCAGGCCGCGGGTGGCCAGCAGCGACAGCGACATCGCCATCAGGGCACCGATCAGGGTAGAGACGGCGGCGATGTTGATGGTTTCGATCAGGGCGGGGATATGGTCCCAGAACAGGCCGGGTATGTTGGCCCGGTTTGCCCAGGCTTCGGTCAGCACCTCGGCCGGGAAATCGAAGAACTGCGGCAGACCGCTCCAGAACCCGCCGGCGTTGCGGTGTTCCGACAGCATCCAGCCCGAGGCCATGAAGGCCACGAACAGCACCATAAGGATGCCGCCGTACATCCGCTTGCGGCGGACCATGTCGAGGTAGGCTTCGCGCGTGGCCGCAAGGTTTGCGCCCGGTCGCGTGGCAAGAGCGGCATCGGCCATGGGAATTCCCGCGGAAAAAAGGAAAGGCCGGACCCCGGGGAGCGTCGGGGTCCGGCCGGTCAGAAGGGCTTAGAGGCCTTCCTGCAGCTTGCGGGCAGCGATGATGCCCAGATAGTCGTCATGCTTCACCGGAACGAAGTCCTGCGCTTCGCCGGCGGCCACGTTGTAGGCGCATTCCTTGTCGTCGGCCCACATCGTGTCCAGCATCGCGTACATCTTGTCCTTCACGTCCTGCGGCAGGGCCTTGCGCACCACCATCGGGCCTTCCGGGATCAGCTTCGAGCGCCAGATTTCCTGCATCGTGGTCATGTCAACCAGACCGGCGTCCACCGCCTTGCGGAAGGCGCCCGAGGTGAAGCCGTCTTCCCAGTTGCCCAGGCCGTCGGCCCACGACACGCCCGCGACGAAGTCGCCGTTCGCCACGCCGACGATGGTCTGTTCGTGCCCGCCCGACATCTTCACTTCCGAGAAGTACTCTTCCAGCTTGCCCAGCTTTTCGGTCAGTTCGGCAGCGGGAACCAGGAAGCCCGAGGTCGAGTTCGGGTCGGCGAAGGCGAAGGTCTTGCCCTTGGCATCTTCGATCGACTTCACGCCCGAATCGACACGGGCGAAGCCGATCGAGTAGTAGCCGGTGGTGCCGTCGAGGTTCTGCTTGGTCAGCATCACGTCCACGGCTTCCGGGTCGGTCAGGTAGACCTTGGCGTAGGCCGAGGCGCCGAGCCACGCGAAGTCCAGCGTGCCCCCCAGGAGGCCCTGGATCACGCCATCATAGTCGGCCGGGGTGAACAGCTTGACCGGCACGCCCAGCAGGGCCTCGGTCTTGACGCGCAGGCACTCGGTCGAGGCCAGACGGTCCTGGGCGTTTTCGCCGCCGAGGATGCCGATGTTGAATTCCTTGATGGCGTGACCGTCGGCCAGGGCGGCGCCGGTCAGGGCAGTGGTCGCGGCAAGAGCCAGAGCGAGCGTCTTCATGGGTTTCTCCATGGGAGGGTGGCAGCCCCGGCAGCCGGGGCCGGGGTTATTCAGGCCAGAAGCTTTTCCGCATAGTTGCGGTCGGCAGTCGTGTCGGCCGGAATGGCGGTAGAGGTGGCGGATTCGTTGAACGAGGCGTCCGCTCCGTAAATGTCGCGCGCCACGCCCGTTGAGAGCTGGTCGGGGGCGCCGTCGAAGACGATCTTGCCGTCGCGCATGCCGATCACCCGGTCGCAGTAGCGGCGCGCGGTATCCAGCGTGTGAAGGTTGGCAATCACCATGCGGCCATCCTCGACGTTGATCTTCTTCAGCGCGTCCATGACGATCTGCGCGTTCATCGGGTCGAGGCTGGCAATCGGTTCGTCAGCCAGGATGATCTTGGGGTCCTGCATCAGCGCGCGGGCGATGGCGACGCGCTGCTGCTGGCCGCCCGACAGCGCCTCGGCCCGTTTCGGCGCCTGTTCGGCAATGCCCAGACGGTCAAGGATCTCGATGGCCTTCAGGATGTCGGCGCGCGACCACAGGTTGAACATGGTCTGCAGGGTGGACCGGCGGTTCAGGATGCCGTGCAGCACGTTCGAGGCCACGTCCATGCGCGGCACCAGGTTGAACTGCTGGAAGATCATCGCGCACTGCGATTGCCAGGCGCGCATGTCGGCGCCGCGCAGGGCCAGCACGTTGCGGCCTTCGACCATGATCTCGCCCGCGCTGGCATCGGTCAGCCGGTTCATCATGCGCAGGAAGGTCGACTTGCCCGCGCCCGACCGGCCGATGATGCCGACGAATGCAGGGCCTTCGACCGTGAAGCTGATGTTGTCGACTGCGGCCTTGCGACCGAACATCCGCGTCACACCCCGAACATCCAGCATCCGCTACCCCTGCGTCCCCGATGCGGCGGGTGGTATCGGCGGTGTGTGACGGTTCTTCGAAGGATTTGTGAAGGTTTCGTTGAGCCGGGGCCGGCAGCCCCGGCGCCCGGGTCAGAAGTCCAGGTTGGCCACCGACAGCGCGTTGTCCTGAATGAAGGCGCGGCGCGGTTCCACCTCGTCGCCCATCAGCTTGGTGAAAATGTCGTCGGCCTCGGCCACGTCATCCACCTTCACCTGCAGCAGCGTCCGCGCCTCGGGGTCCAGCGTGGTTTCCCACAGCTGGTTGGCGTTCATCTCGCCCAGGCCCTTGTAGCGCTGCAGCGTCAGGCCCTTCTCGCCCTCGGCGAAGATCGATTTCAGAAGGTCGGTCGGGCCATGGATCGGCTGCTCGCGGTCCTTGCGCGACAGGCGGGCGGGCGTGCGGTAGATGTCGCGCGCCGCCCCGGCAATCTGCGCCAGCCGCCGCGCCTCGGATGACCGCAGCACCGCCCCGTCCAGCGTGCGCAACTCCTCGACGCCGCGCAGGATCCGGCTGAGCCTGATGCCGTGGTCCTGCGTGATGCGCCCGCGCCAGCCGCGTTCGTATTCCACCGCCACAAGGTCCAGCCGCCGCGCCACGTCATCGGCCACCGCCTGCAGGTCGGCGTCGGCGCGGCCGGGATCGAAGGCGCCCGCCAGCGCCGCCTGTTCCAGGATCGGGCGGGGATAGCTGGTCGGGAAGGCCTCCAGCACCCGGCGAAACGACCGCGCGGCCTCAACCACGCGGGCCAGGTCCAACCCGGCGATTTCCTCGCCCGTGGCCAGCCGCAGCACGGCGCCTTCGGTGCCCTGCGCCACCAGGTAGTCGTCCAGCGCCGCCTGGTCCTTCAGGTAGACCTCGGACTTGCCGCGCGCCACTTTGTACAGCGGCGGCTGCGCGATATACAGGTAGCCGCCTTCGATCAGCGCCGGCATCTGCCGGAAGAAGAAGGTCAAGAGCAGCGTGCGGATATGTGCGCCGTCCACGTCGGCGTCGGTCATGATGACGACCTTGTGGTAGCGCAGCTTGCCGATGTCGAACTCGTCGCGCCCGATGCCGGTGCCCAGCGCCATCACCAGATTGCCGATTTCCTGGCTGGACAGCATCTTGTCGAAGCGCGCGCGTTCCACGTTCAGGATCTTGCCGCGCAGGGGCAGGATCGCCTGGTTCTTGCGGTCACGCCCGGTTTGCGCGCTGCCCCCGGCGCTGTCACCTTCCACCAGGAAGATCTCGGTCTTGGACGGATCCTTTTCCGAACAATCCTTCAGTTTTCCGGCAAGGAAGTTCACGTCCATCGCCGACTTGCGCCGCGTCAGTTCCCGTGCCTTGCGCGCCGCCTCGCGCGCCAGTGCCGCCTCGATGATCTTGCCGACGATCGACTTGGCCGCGGCCGGATTCTCCTCGAACCATTCCGACAGTTTTTCGTTCACCAGCCCCTCGACCGCCGGGCGAACCTCGGACGACACCAGCTTGTCCTTGGTCTGGCTGGAGAATTTCGGATCGGGCACCTTCACAGACAGCACGCAGGTCAGCCCCTCGCGCGCATCGTCGCCGGTGAATTCGACCTTCTCGCGCTTCTGGATGCCCGAAGACTGCGCATAGGCGGTGATGGCGCGCGTCAGGGCGCCGCGGAATCCCGCCAGGTGCGTGCCGCCATCGCGCTGCGGGATGTTGTTTGTGAACGGCAATACGGTTTCGTGGTAGCTGTCGTTCCACCACATTGCCACTTCCACGGCGATGCCGCCGCGTTCGCCCGCAATGTAGATCGGCTCCTTCATCACGGCGGTTTTCGACCGGTCCAGATAGCGCACGAATTCCCGCACGCCGCCTTCGTAGAACAGGTCGGTGCGCTGCGGTTCGGCGTGGCGCAGATCCTCCAGCACGATGCGCACGCCCGAATTCAGGAAGGCCAGCTCGCGCAGGCGCGTTTCCAGCGTCTTGAAGCTGTAGTCGAGGTTCGAGAAGGTGCCGTCCGGCCGGTTCGTTTTCGCCGATGCAAGAAAACGAACCTGCGTTCCGCGCCTGCCGGGCGCGGGGCCAAAGGGATAGACATGCACGGTACAATCGCCATCTTCGAACCGCGCGCGGTATTCGGTGTCGTTGCGCCAGACCGTCAGGTCCAGCCATTCCGACAGGGCGTTCACCACCGACACGCCCACGCCGTGCAGGCCACCCGACACCTTGTAGGCATTGCCCGACTCGGCGGTGTTGTCGAACTTTCCGCCCGCGTGCAGCTGGGTCATGATGACCTCGGCCGCCGACACGCCCTCTTCGGAATGGATGTCCACCGGAATGCCGCGGCCGTTGTCGCGCACCGACACGCTGTCGTCCTCGTGCAGCGTCACCACCACCTCGGTCGCATGGCCCGCCAGCGCCTCGTCGATGCCGTTGTCCACCACCTCGTACACCATGTGGTGCAGGCCACTGCCGTCATCGGTGTCGCCGATGTACATGCCGGGGCGTTTGCGAACGGCATCCAACCCCCTGAGAACCTTGATCGAATCGGCGCCATAGGTTTCGGGCTTGCGGGCGGGTTCGGCCATGCGGGAAAGGTCCTTGCAGTTGCCCGCAACCTATAGCGGGATGCCGCGGGAATGTCACGGGCGCGACACAGGATTTGGGGGTTTGTCAGGCCGGATCGCCGCGCACGATCGAGGTGAAGTCGGACCAGTCTTCGACCTTGAAGGCACGTATGTCGCGCACCGACTTGCGGAACCAGTCGATGTTCGAAAGTTTGTTGATGGCACGATAGGAACGTCTGAAAAACCTGCCACTTTTGGCGTGTTCTGGTAGACTTGGGCAG
>CAZLIC010000023.1:0-49357 GCA_964559535.1 uncultured Rhodobacterales bacterium | reverse complement strand
GGCTTCGCGGACTGAACGATATCAATCGCTTAGCGGTTTTGCTGATGAACTTGGGAGCCCAGTTCCTCATCATAGGAAATCGCCAGCTGCAGCGGCCGCTTCACCCCCGCCGCCAGCGCCACCGGCACCGCCGCCAGCGCCAACGCCACGAATCCCTTCATGTCACAGGTGCCGCGCCCGTAAAGCCGCCCCTCCCGCTCCACCACCGTCCAGGGGTCCGACGTCCAGTCCTGCCCGTCCACCGGCACCACATCCGAATGGCCCGACAGAATCACGCCGCCTTCCACATCCGGCCCCACCTGCGCGTAAAGTCCCGCCTTCGTGCGATCCTCGTTCCACATGCGGTGCGCCACCACCCCCCAGCCATCCAGATACTCTTCCACCCAGTCGATCAACGGCAGGTTCGTGTCGCGGCTGACCGTGGGAAACGCCACCAGACGGGCCAGAATCTCGCGCGGGGTCATCGGTTCGGGCATGGATCATCCTTTCGCCCCGCAAGCTGCCCGCGCATCAGGCAGGGGTCAACCCCGCGACGCCAGCCACCCCCGCAGACGCAACGGAAGCCGACGCCTGCGCCGAAAGGTTGTTGCGCGGGGGCGAATTTCGGCTAACACTGGTACGCACAACAGGGCCGGGGGCAACCCAGGTTCCAGAAAAACAAAGAAGAACAACAGTCTGGGGAGCGTACTGATGCCCGATGGGGCAACGCCCGTGCTTGACGTCAGGGGACTGCAAACCGTCTTCCGCACCCGCGGGGGCGAAGTCCATGCCGTCAACAGCGTGAGCTTCCACCTGATGCCGGGCGAACTTCTGGGTGTTGTGGGCGAAAGCGGCTCGGGCAAGAGCGTGACGATGATGTCACTGCTTGGCCTGCTGCCTTCACCACCGGCCGAGGTGCGCGCGGGCGAGGTCTGGCTGGGCAACACCGACATCCTCAAACTCTCGCCCAACGCCCTGCGCGCCATACGCGGGCGCCGCATCGGCTTTGTCTTCCAGGATCCGATGACCAGCCTGAACCCGGTGTTCACGGTGGGCAACCAGATCATGGAACCGCTGCGCCTGCACATGGGCATGGACAGGCGGCAGGCCGAAAGGCGCGCCGTGGAACTCCTCGACCTTGTCGGCATCCCCGATGCCCGCCGCCGCCTGCGCGACTATCCGCACCAGTTTTCCGGCGGCATGCGCCAGCGCGTGATGATCGCCATCGCGCTGGCCTGCGACCCCGAGGTTCTGATCGCCGACGAACCCACCACCGCGCTGGATGTCACGATCCAGGCGCAGATCCTCGAACTTGTGCGCGACCTGCGCCGCAAGCTGGGCATGGCCATCGTCTGGATCACCCACGACCTGGGCGTGATCGCGGGCATCGCCGACCGGGTGATGGTGATGTACGGCGGGCAGGTGGTGGAACAGGCCCCGGTGCGCGAACTGTTCCAGAACCCCCGCCACCCCTATACCCGCGCGCTTCTGGGCACGATCCCGTCGCTGTCGGGCCACCGTGCCGCGCGTCTGCAGGTGATCCAGGGCCAGCCGCCACTCCTCGGTGCGCCGCCCTCTGCCTGTCCCTTCCGCAACCGCTGCGCCCACGCCTTCGACCGCTGCGAACGCGAGAACCCGCACCGCCGTGCCGTGGATGGCCGCGCCGTGGGCGACGGGCACGACATTGCCTGCCATTGGGACGCCCCCGCCAACCTGCGCGAGGTGGCGCATGCCTGACACCGCCGCCCCGCTGGTCCAGGTCCGCGACCTGAAGATGCACTTCCCCATCTACACCGGCGTGCTGCGGCGGCACACCGGCGACGTGAAGGCGGTGGACGGCGTCAGCTTCGACATCATGGCGGGCGAGACGCTGGGGCTTGTGGGCGAATCGGGCTGCGGCAAGTCCACCGTCGGCCGCGCCCTGCTGCGGCTGTACGAGCCCACCGCGGGCAGTGTGTCCATCGGGGGCGACGACGTGCTGGCGCTCCCCCCGGAACAGCTGCGCAAGAAACGCCCGATGATGCAGATGGTCTTCCAGGACCCGCAGGCGTCCTTGAACCCGCGGATGACGGTGGCGCAGATCATTGCCGAGCCGCTGGACGAACACACCGACTGGCCCGCCGCACGCAAGACCGAACGTGTGCACGAGCTGATGGACGCCGTGGGCCTGAACCGTGCCTTCGCCGGGCGCTACCCCTTCTCGTTTTCGGGCGGCCAGCGCCAGCGCATCGGCATCGCCCGCGCCCTGGCGCTGAACCCCCGCTTCATCGTCTGCGACGAACCCATCGCCGCACTTGACGTGTCGATCCAGGCACAGGTGGTGAACCTGCTGGAAGACCTGCAGGACAAGCTGGGCCTGACCTACCTGTTCATCAGCCACGACCTGTCGATGGTGCGCCACATCGCCGACCGCGTGGCGGTCATGTACCTGGGCCGCATTGCCGAGCTTTCGACCCGCGACGCGCTGTACGAAGACCCGCTGCACCCTTACGCCAAGGCGCTGCTGTCAGCCGTGCCCGAACCCGACCCGTCGCGCGAAAGCACCCGCCAGCGCATCATCCTGAAGGGCGACGTGCCGTCGCCGGCCAATCCGCCCAAGGGGTGCAACTTCTGCACCCGCTGCCCCGAGGTGATGCCGGTCTGCCGCGACACCAAGCCCGCCCTGGCCGAGGTGAAGCCCGGCCGCATGGTGGCCTGCCACCTGTACACGAATACCAACAGCGCCGGGCAAACCGGCCGGCCCGAGGCAAAGAACGAGCGTATCCAGCAAGGAGAACCCGCATGAAACTGAGAACCGCCCTTCTGGGCGCCGTGGCCGCATTCGCGGTCAGCCCGGCGCTTGCCGAACGCGGCACCGACGGCGAGCTGAAGCTCACCTTCCCGCAGGCCGTGTCGATCCTGAACCCCTACCTGTCCTCGGGCACCAAGGACATCTGGGGCTCGTCCATGGTGATCGAGCCCATGGCGGGCTTTGACGCCGACGGCAACATCTACCCGATCATGGCCGCCGAAATCCCCTCGGTCGAAAACGGCGGGATTTCCGAAGATCTGACCACCATCACCTGGAAGATCAAGCCCGGCCTCCTGTGGTCCGACGGCTCGGCCGTCACGGCCGACGACCTGATCTTCACCTGGCAGTACTGCACCCACCCCGAAGGCGGCTGCGCGCAGCTGTCCAAGTTCGAAGGCATCACCAATGTCGAGGCGGTGGACGCAGGCAGCGTGAAGGTGACCTTTGCCGCCGCCAAGCCGAATCCCTTCAGCGCCTTTGTCGGCGCCACCTCGCCGATCCTGCAGAAAGCGCAGTTCTCGGCCTGCATCGGGGCCGCCGCGCCCACCTGCACCGACGCCAACAACGGCCCTATCGGCACCGGCCCGTTCAAGGTGACCGGCTTTGCCGTGAACGACACCGTCACCTATGAAGCCAACCCCAACTACCGCGACCCGGCCAAGCCCGCCTTCGCCACCGCGGTTATCAAGGGCGGCGGCGATGCCGAAAGCTCGGCCCGCGCGGTGATGGAAACGGGCGAGTTCGACTATGCCTGGAACACCCAGATCCCGCCCGACAGCCAGGCAGCCATGACGGCGGCCGGCAAGGGCAAGTTCGTGGTGGCCTTCGGCACGCTGGTCGAGCGGCTTGAAATGAACATGACCAACCCCTCGCCCGACCTGCCCGAGGGCGAGCGGTCCACCGCCAAGCATCCGCATCCGTTCCTGTCCGACATCCGCGTGCGCCAGGCGCTGTCCAAGGCCATCGACCGCTCGATCCTGGTCGAGGTCGGCTATGGCGCGGGCGGCCAGCCCACCTGCAACGTGGTCCCCGCCCCGGCCGCCTGGGCGTCCGACAACACCGGCTGCATCGCGCAGGACATGCCGGGCGCCATGGCCCTGCTGGACGAAGCCGGCTGGAAGGACAGCGACGGCGACGGCATCCGTGACAAGGACGGCAAGAAACTGTCGATCCTGTACCAGACCACGGTGAACCCGGTGCGCCAGGACTTCCAGGCGCTGATCAAGGACTGGTGGACGGAACTGGGCGTCGAGGTCGAACTGAAGGCGATCGACCCCTCGGTGTTCTTCGGTGGCGATGCGGGTTCGCCCGACACCTTCCAGAAGTTCTATGCCGACGTCGAGATGTACGCCAACAACTTCGACGGCACCGACCCCGAGTCGTACCTGACCCAGTACAAGTGCGACAAGGCACCCAGCCCGGAAAACCAGTGGCAGGGCGAGAACATGAACCGCTTCTGCGACCCGGCCTATGACGCGCTGGTCGGCGAACTCAGCTCGACCCGCGACGTGGCCAAGCGCCAGGAAATCGCGAAAAAGCTGAACGACATGGTGACCAAGGACACGTCCACCGTGGTGGCGCTGGTGCACCGCGGCACGCTTTCGGCGCATTCCAACGCGCTGGGCGGCGTCGTCATGAACGCCTGGGACACCGAACTGTGGAACATCGCGGACTGGTACCGCGTGAAGTGACACGACCTGCGGCAGGGCGCCCCGGCGCCCTGCCCGCCCCCGCCCCATCCCGCAGCCAGACTTCTGACCCGAGGCGTCGCCGCGCATGCTCGCATTCACGTTTCGCAGGCTTCTCATCGCGATTCCGACGCTTCTGTTCATCAGCCTCGTCATATTCCTGCTTGTCGACCTCGCTCCCGGCTCGCCGATGGCCGACATTCCGCTGACCGTCCCGCCCGAAGTGCGCCAGAAGATGATCGAGGCGCTGGGTGCCGACCAGCCGGTGTTCATCCGCTACGTCCTGTGGCTGCGGCAGTTCTTCATCGTCGAACCGGCCTACCTCCTGGACAGCTGGTTCGGCACGTCCCTGGCCGGCGAAGAGCAGCGCCTGTTGTCCTGGCAGTCGCGGGCCCCGGTCTTCCTGATCATCGGCGAGCGCATTCCGCAAACGCTTACCGTCATCGGCACCGCCTACCTCGTCGGCATCCTCATCGCCCTGCCCATCGGCATCTATTCGGCCTACCGGCAGTACTCCTGGTTCGACCAGTTGGGCACCGTTTTCGCGATGATCGGCTTCTCGGTTCCCACCTTCTTTTCCGGCACGCTGCTGATCATCGTGTTTGCCGTCTGGCTGGGCTGGTTCCCCACCAAGTACGACACCCAGCTTGACGTCGTTGACTGGGCCACCTTCCTGGAACAGCTGCAACAGATGGCCCTGCCGGTGATGACGCTGGGCCTGGCCAATGCCGCCGTCATCAGCCGCTACATGCGGTCGTCCATGCTGGACAACATGACGCAGGACTATGTCCGCACCGCCCGCGCCAAGGGCCTGCCGGAACGCACCGTGGTGCTGAAGCACGTCCTGCGCAACTCGCTGATCTCGGTCGTCACCGTCATCGCGCTGGGCATCCCGTCCATCTTCGGCGGCGCCATCATCACCGAAAACCTGTTCGGCGTGAACGGCATCGGCGCCGCGCTGATCGGCGCCATCAACGTCAGCGACCTGCCCATGGTGCAGACACTGGCCTTCATCTTTGCCGTGCTGATCGTGCTGTTCAACCTGATTGCCGACATCCTGTACGGCCTCTTGGACCCGAGGATCCGCTATGACTGACGCCACCGCGCCCGGGGCCGCCAAAGCGGCCGCCGCCGCACCCGCCGAATCGCCCGGCGGCCTGCGTGCCGTCTGGCTGCAGTTCCGCACCCACAAGGGCGCGGTCCTTGCCCTGGTTGTGCTGGCCCTGCTGCTCTTTGCCGTGCTCATCGGCCCCTGGCTGTGGAACCCCGAGAAGTTGTCGGTGGCGCAGGCCATGAAGGTACGCAACAAGCCGCCCTCGCTGCAGTTCCCCCTCGGCACCGACCAGCTGGGCCGCGACATGCTGTACCGCATGATGCAGGCGGGCAAGGTGTCGCTGGCGGTGGGCTTTGTCGCCATGATCATCGCCATCACCTTCGGCACCTTCATCGGCGTCCTGGCCGGCTACTTCCGCCGCCTCGACGGCATCCTGATGCGGATGACCGACATGTTCCTGGCCTTGCCGCTGATCCCGCTGCTCTTGGTGATGGTGATGCTGTTCCGCGACCGGCTTGCGGGCATCCTCGGCCCCGAGATCGGCGCCTTCACGCTCATCGTCTTCGCCATCGGCATCACCTCGTGGATGCAGGCCGCGCGCATCGTGCGGGGCGAGGTGCTGGCGCTGAAGGAACGCGAATACGTGCTGGCCGCGCGGTCCATCGGGGTGGCCAACCGCCGCATCATCCTGCGCCACATCCTGCCCAACGTGGTGTCGCCCGTCATGGTGGCGGCCACATTGGGCGTGGCCGAGGCGATCATCACCGAATCGGTGCTGTCCTTCCTGGGCCTGGGCTTCCCGCCCGACTTCCCCACCTGGGGCCGCCTTCTGTACGACGGCCTGCAATACATCCAGCTCTACCCCGAACGCGTGCTGTGGCCCGGCATCGCCATCTCGCTGACCGTGCTGTCGGTGAACCTCATCGGTGACGGCCTGCGCGATGCGCTGGACCCGCGCATCCGGGGGCGGTGACCTAGCCCAGCATCCGCGCCGCCATCTCGCCCAGATCGCGCGAAAGGCCCGGCGTCGCCCTGATGCGCTCCAGCGCACCCCGCATCATCGCCTGCCGGTCGGCATCGTACCGCGCCCAGGTCTCGAAGGCCGTCGACATCCGCGCCGCCGTCTGCGGGTTCAGCGGGTCCAGCCGGATCAGCCAGTCGGCCAGAAAGCGGTAGCTGGCGCCGCCCTCATGGTGGAACCCGGCATGGTTCGCCGACAGCGCGCCGATGACCGACCGGAACCTGTTGGGGTTCTTCCAGTCAAACGCCGGGTGTTGCGTCAGCCGTTCCGCCGTGGCCGCCGTGGCCGCGGGTGCTGCATGCAGCACCTGCAGGGTGAACCACTTGTCCATCACCAGCCGGTCCCTGGACCAACGCTCCTCGAAGCGATGAAGTTCGTGCTGACCCGTGCCGATGTCCAGAAGGATCGACAACGCGCCCTGTTCCTCGGTCATGTTGTTGGCCTGCCGGAACACGGTTTCGGCCGCGCGCCCCCCGTCCAGCCGCGCCTGCAGCGCCAGCGCCGCCAGCCGCAGCGCCCGCCGCCCCGCCGCCCGCGCCTCGGGCGAAAACGGCCCCGGCTCGGCATGCTGGTCGATCAGCCGCGCCAGCGCCGGGCCCAGCCGCGCCGCCAGCGCATCGGCCATCCGCCGCCGCGCCGCATACAGCGCCATCGGGTCCGGCACATGGCCTGCCGCGTGCAGGGTCTGCGCCATGTCATCCTCGGACGGCAACCGCAGTGCCAGCGCGCGGAACGCGGGGTCCAGGCTCTCGTCCTGCGCCACCCCTGCCAGCGCATCCAACCAGTCCGGCCCCGGCTGTGCCCCCTCGGTCACCATCCGCGCCAGCAGGTCCTTGGCCAGCGCGCGGCCGGCCTCCCACTTGTTGAAGGGGTCGGTGTCATGGGCCAGCAGGAAGGCGCGCTCGTCGGGGGCCACATCGCGCACCAGCACCACCGGCGCCGAAAACCCGCGCAGAACCGAAGGCACCGGCCGCGCCGCCAATCCCTCGAAAGCGAAGGTCTGCACCTCCTCGGTCAGTTCCAGCACCGTCGTCGGCACCACCTCGTCGCCGTTCGGGTTCAGCAGGCCCACCGCCACGGGAATCACCTTCGGGTCCTTCTCGGGCTGCCCCGGTGTCGGCGGGTTCTCCTGCCGCAAGGTCAGCCGGTAGGTGCCCCCCTGCGGCCCCGGCTCCCACGCCTCGGTCACGTGCAGGCGCGGCGTGCCCGCCTGTGCATACCACCGCTTGAACTGCGCCAGATCGCGCCCCGTGGCATCCTGGAACACCGCCAGCCAGTCCTCGATGGTGGCCGCCTGCCCGTCATGCCGCTGGAAATACAGGTCCAGCGCCGCGCGATAGCCGCCGTCACCCACCAGCCGCTTCAGCATGCCGATGATCTCGGCGCCCTTTTCGTACACCGTGGCGGTGTAGAAGTTGTTGATCTCGACAAAGCTTTCGGGCCGCACCGGATGCGCCAAGGGCCCGTCATCCTCGCGGAACTGCCGCGCCCGCAGCGTCAGCACGTCCTCGATCCGCTTCACTGCCGCCGACCGCATGTCGCCGGTGAATTCCTGGTCGCGGAACACCGTCAGCCCTTCCTTCAGGCACAGCTGGAACCAGTCGCGGCAGGTGATGCGGTTGCCCGTCCAGTTGTGGAAATACTCATGCGCCACAATGCCTTCGATGCGGCCAAAATCATCGTCTGTCGCGGTTTCGGGCAGCGCCAGCACGTACTTGGAGTTGAAGATGTTCAACCCCTTGTTCTCCATCGCCCCCATGTTGAAGTCATCGACCGCCACGATGTTGAACACGTCCAGATCGTATTCCCGGCCATAGGCCGTCTCGTCCCAGCGCATCGACCGGATCAGGCTGTCCATCGCATAGCCACAACGCGCCTCGTCCCCCGGCCGCACCCACACCGCAAGGTCGACAGGCCGACCCGAGGCCGTGGTGAACCGGTCACGGTGCGCCACCAGATCGCCCGCCACCAGAGCAAACAGATAGGCAGGCTTGGGCCAGGGGTCATCCCACTCGGCCCAACCCTCGCCCTGCGCCACCGGGTTGCCGTTCGACAGAAGCACCGGCAACTCCGATTCGATGCGCACGCGGAAGGGCGCCATCACATCGGGCCGGTCGGGGTAGAAGGTGATGCGCCGGAATCCCTCGGCCTCGCACTGCGTGCAGAACATCCCATTCGACAGGTACAACCCCTCCAGCGCCGTGTTGGCCGAAGGGTCGATCTCCACTTCGGTTTCCAGCACGAAAGGGCCGTCAGGCAGCAGCGCCGATGGCACCGTCAGCCCCTTGCCGTCGGCCACCACATCCAGCGCCGTCCCATCCAGCGTCATGCGCAGCAACCGCGGCCCCTCGCCATCCAGCCGCAGGTCAGCCCCCGCGTCACGCGGCTCCAGCGCCAGATGCGCCACCACCCGCGTGGCCTGCGGGTGCAGACGGAACGTCAGGTCCACGCCGGTGACGGCAAAGGGAAACGGGCGATAGTCGGCCAGATAGACGGTTTCGGGGCGGCTGTCGTCGGGCATGTGGGCGGGCCTTGGCTGGGGGCGGGGCCACCACACTAGCCCGCCCCGCGGCAGGCGCAACCGTTTGGGGAAAGGCGGCGGGAACCGCCACATCCGTGGCGGCGTGCAATTCCCGAGAGCCTGACATGTCAGGTGGGCGCCAGATACCGGGACCAGGATCCCGGCAGAGCCAGCCCCCTCGGATTTGCTTATCGGCCACTGGAAAAGTGCCGCACACGCAAAGGGCAGAACCCGCCACCGCAACACATAGGGCCGCAACCCTCCCTCCGCAAGTCGCCCCTTTCGGCCCGGGCCTCGGCGTGGCAGGGAAAGCAGATGGGGGAACGCACCATGCAGATGCGCGACATTCTGGACCGGCTGGTGGCCTTTGACACCGTCAGCCACCGATCGAACCTGCCGCTTGTGCACTGGGTGCGGGATGTGCTGGCAGAACAGGGGGTTGCCTGCGACCTGGTGCCCGACGCCACGGGCCAGAAGGCCAACCTTCTGGCCGTGATCGGCCCGCGGGATGTGCCGGGCGTGGTGGTCTCGGCGCATGTCGATGTGGTTCCGGTGGAAGGACAGGTGTGGACAAGGCCGCCCTTCCGGCTGACCGAGGAGAACGGGCGCTTCTACGGCCGTGGCACCACCGACATGAAGGGCTTCGTGGCCTGCGCCCTGGAAGCCGCGCTGGCAGCCGCCCGCACCCCCCTGAAAACGCCCTTCATTCTGGCCCTCAGCCATGACGAGGAGGTGGGCTGCCGCGGCGTGCCCGCTCTGATCGACCACATGGCGGCCACGCTTCCCAAGCCCGCGCACTGCCTTGTGGGTGAACCCACCAACCTGCGCATCGCCACGGGCCACAAGGGCAAGATCGCCCTGCGCACCACCTGTACCGGCCATCCGCGCCATTCCGCCGCGGCCCCCCTTGCGCTGAACGCCCTCCACCTTGCCGCCGATTTCCTTGGCGCGATTCGCGCCGAGCAAGCCCGCGCGCAGGTCGAAGGCCCGTTCGATGCCGATTACGACGTGCCCTGCAGCACCCTGCACGCAGGCATAATGCGCGGCGGCATCCAGGTGAACCTTGTGCCGGAAACCGCTGTTCTGGATTGGGAAATCCGTTCTCTGGCGGGTGACGACGCGGCCCTGCGGCTGGCCCGCCTGGCGCAGGCGGCCGACGCGCTGGTTGGCCTCCACCTTGCCGCCTTTCCCGCCGCCGCCATCGCCACCGAAACCCTGTGGAGCTACCCGGGCCTCGCCACCCCGCCCGACAGCCCTGCCATTGCCCTTGCCCGCGCGCTGACGGGCGGAAACGAGCCGGTCACCAAAGTTGGGTATGGCACCGAAGGCGGGCTGTTTGCCGAACGGCTGGGCATTCCCACCGTTGTCTGCGGCCCGGGGTCGATGGCACAGGGGCACACGCCGGACGAATGGGTCGAGGTCGCCGAACTGGAACGTTGCCGCGCCATGCTGGCCCGCCTCGTGGCGTGGCTTGCCGCCGGGGCGGCCTGAATGCCCGTCGCGCTGAATTCGCTGGCCGACCTTGCCGCGCTGGGCTTCGATGACATCATCGATGTCCGATCTCCGGCCGAATATGCCGATGACCACCTGCCCGGCGCCATCAGCCTGCCGGTGCTTTCGGACGAGGAACGTGCCAGGGTGGGCACCATCTACAAGCAGGTGAACCCCTTCACCGCGCGCAAGCTGGGCGGCGCGCTGGTGGCCCGCAACGCCGCCGCGCATCTGGAAGGCCCGCTGGCCGACCGGCCGGGGGGATGGCGCCCGCTGGTCTATTGCTGGCGCGGCGGACAGCGGTCGGGGTCCTTTGCCACCATCCTGCGCGAAATCGGCTGGCGCGTCGAAACGCTGGCGGGCGGCTACAAGACATGGCGCGCACTGGTGGTGCAGGCGGCCTATGACGCGCCCTTTCCCGCGCCCGTGGTGGTGCTGGACGGCAATACCGGCACCGGCAAGACGGCGCTTCTGGCACGGCTGGCGGCCAAGGGCGTGCAGGTGATGGACCTTGAAGGTCTGGCCCGCCACCGCGGCAGCCTGTTTGGCGCCATGCCCGGCGGCCAGCCCTCGCAGCGCGCCTTCGAATCCGCCATCGCCATGGCCGCCGCCCGGCTGGACCCGCAGCGCCCCGTGGTGGTCGAGGCGGAAAGCGCCAAGGTGGGCAACCTGCGCCTGCCGCCGTCCCTGTGGAAGGCCATGACCGCCGCCCCCCGCGTCGTCGTGCAGGCGCCGCGGGCGGCGAGGGCGGCGCACCTGCTGGTGGCCTATCCCGACATGGTGGCCGACGCTGCGCGGCTGGACGCTGTCATCGAGAGCATGCGGCCGATGCAGCCGCGTGACCTGGTGGATGGATGGCTGATGATGGCGCGGTCCGGCCAGTTCGACGTTCTGGCCGAGGCCCTGATGGAGCGCCACTACGACCCCCGCTATGCCCGCCACCGCGACCGCATGCCGGAACCCGCCGCCGTGCTGCAGGCGGAAGTGCTGGACGACGCAGGATTGGACGAGGTGGCGCGGCGGGTGGTGGTGGCATTGACGAAAATTCAGCTTGATGTATCGAATTCAGATAGTTGACGTGCGTTATTCATGTCATGTCTGAAGATTTCTTACGCGAACGCTAACGTCTCCTTCAACCGCCGTAACGGTGCCGATCCGCGCTCCCGCCTCGCCCACGTCGCGAAGCCCTGCCAGCACCATGTCCACCACACCCGGCGGCACCGCTGCCAGAAACCCCCCGCAGGTCTGCGGGTCGAACAGCAGCGCTCCCGCTGCCCCATCGGCCCCAGTGATCCGGCCCAATGCCGCCGCCCGGTTCGCCGGTGCCAGGCTTGACCGTTCTCCGCGTGCGGCCAACGCCAGTGCGCCCGGCAACAGCGGCACCGCTGGCAGGTCGACCTCGGCCCCGGTACCCGAGGCCTCGCAGATCTCCAGCAGATGCCCGATCAGACCGAAGCCCGTCACGTCGGTCATCGCCGTGGCATGCGGGGCCAGGACACGGGCCGCCGGAAGGGGCGGGCGGGCCATCTGCGCCAGCGCCGCCGCCACGTGCTCGCCCAGCAGGGCGCCGGGGGTGGGTGCCTGGGCCATCAGCGCGGCCAGCAGCGTGCCGCTGCCCAGCGGGCGCGACAGCACCAGCACGTCACCCGGTCGCGCCCCGCCCTTGCGGCGCAGGACTGCGGGCGCCAGCGTGCCCGTCACGGCAAAGCCCAGCACCAGTTCCGCTCCCGCCGTGGTGTGTCCCCCCACAACCTCGGCCCCGGCCTGGCCCATGGCCTCGGCCGCGGCGTGCTGAATGCGCGCCAGCATCCGCGCATGGATGGCCGGTGACGCCGCGGGCAGCATCACCTGCGACAGCGCCACCTGCGGCGCGGCCCCCATGGCCAGCACATCGCCCAGGGCGTGATGCGCCGCGATGCGGGCCATCAGCGCCTCGTCCAGCGTCACCGCGCGCAGATGGTCGGTGGTGACGACCTGCAGCGCGTCGCCTGCCCGCAGCACGGCGGCATCGTCTCCGGCCCCGGCCTCCACATCGGGCCGCACTGGCACGGGCAGCACCCGCAGGCCCGCGGCCAGCGTCCCGGCCCCCACCTTGGACCCGCAGCCACCGCACAGCGGCCGGTCGGCCAGCATGTCGCGCAGACCTTCGGCCATGGCCGGGGGCATTGCAGGGCGCATGAGCCGAAGGTCGGCCAGCCGCGCCATGAAGCGCCGGTCGATCGCGTCTTTCCAGCGCCACACCCAGCGACCCGCCGCCGCCAGACCCCGCCAGTCGGCCACTGCCTGCCCGTCGCCCAGCGACATCAGGCGCAGGAAGTCCCGCTGCGGGCGAAAGTCGCGCATCCGCCCGCCCGACAGCGCCGCGCGCAGGTTGTGCAGCAGCACCGGCGCCGCCCGCACCGCATACACCCCGGCCTTGGGCCGCGGCGCGTGGGCAAGATGCGCACAATCCCCGGCCGCGAACACGGCAGGGTCCGAGGTCTGCAACGTGGGGCCGACGCGCAGCCAGCCGTCGTGCAAGGCCAGCCCGGTACCCGCCAGCCAATCCGGCGCCCGCACCCCGGCCGCCAGCACCGCAAGGTCGGCCCGCAGCACCCGGCCATCGGCCAGGTGCAGCGCATCGGCCGTCGCCTGCACCACCGTCGCGCCGACCCGCAGGTCCACCCCCGCCGCACGCAGCCCGGCCAGCATGTGCCGCTGTGCGGCCCGGGAAAGGCCCGGCATCGGGTCGGCGGCCCGGTCCAGCAGCGTTACCCCCGGCCGCCGCCCCGCGGCGCGCAGCCGGTGCACCGCGGCCAGCGCCAGTTCGGCCCCTCCGGCCCCGGCGCCGATCACCGCCACCTGCGGCTCCGGCCCGGCCCCTTCCACAAACCCTTGCCACCGCGCAGCAAAAGGGGCCAGCGGCCGCGCCGCCACCGCATGCGCGGCCAGCCCCGGCACATCGGGCACCAAGGCCGTGCCCCCCACATCGACCGAGAGCACGTCATAGGCGACGGGCCCCGCCACATCGGTCAGCACCTGCCCGGCGGCCATGCCCGTCGCCCGCGCCAGGATGAACCGCACCCCGGCATGGGCGCACAGGCGCACCAGATCGACCATCACCTCGTCGCGCCGGTACAGCCCCGCCACCAGCCCCGGCAGCATCCCGGTATAGGGCGCCACCGGGTCGGGGCTGACCAGCGTCACCCGCACGCCGGGCAGCGGGTCCATGGCCCACATGCGCAGCACCAGCGCATGCGCGTGGCCGCCGCCGACCAGCACAAGGTCCTTCACGATGGGCCAGTTCGCCTGCATGCAGGCTGCATACCCGCGCCCCCGCCGGGCGCAAGCCCGATTGCCCGCCCTGCCCCCCGGCCCTAGCATGCGGGTTGGCCGTCCTTACCCGCTGTCCTGATGAAATCGCCCAACCGCACCACCCTGACCACCACCCAGCGCCTGCAGCTGAACCTGGGCCTTGCCGCCTCGATCCGGCTGTTGCGGCAGGATGCCTCGGGGCTGGCGATGTATCTGGAAGAACAGGCGGCCGAAAACCCGCACCTGCGCCTGTCCGATGCCGCGCCCGACCCCGGCGACTGGCTGCCGCGCTGGCGCGGCGCCTTTTCCAGCGGCAGTGCCATCGACCAGGCCCCGGCTGCCGGACCCAGCCTGATGGGGCACGTGATGGCGCATGTCGACCGGCTGTTCCCGGCAGGCCCGCAGCGGCGGGTGGCGCTGGTCATCGCGCAGGCGCTGGAGCCCTCGGGCTGGCTGGGTCGGCCCCTGGCGGAGATGGCGCGCGAATCCGGGGTTGACCAGCCGCAGGCGCGCGAGGTGCTGCGCAAGCTGCAGGACATCGACCCGGTCGGGCTGTTTGCGCAGAACCTGACCGAGTGCCTGGAACTGCAGCTGGCCGAGACGGGGTGGCTGGACGCACCGATGCGGGCGATGCTGTCGCGGCTTGACCTGCTGGCCGCAGGCGACGTGCCGCGGCTGGCGCGGCTTGCGGGCATCGACGCGTCCGGGGTTGTTCTGCGCCAGCGCCGGATCCGCAGCCTGAACCCCAAGCCCGGCACCCTGTTCGAACAAGGCGCCGCCCCGGTGCGCGAACCCGACCTTACGCTGTCACGCGCGGGGGGGACATGGACCGTGGCGCTGAACCGTTCGGCCTTGCCGGGCGTGTCGGTCGACGAAGCGGCGGCCGGCGGTTCGCCCGAGCGGCTGGCCGCCGCGCGCGACATCCTGCGGCAGGTCCAGTCGCGCGGCGCCACCATCCTGCGCATCGGGCTAGAGGTGTTCCGCCGCCAGCGCCCGGCCCTGGACCATGGCATGGCAGCCCTGCGCCCGATGACGCTGGCCGACATTGCCACGGCGCTGGACCTGCATGTGTCCACGGTCAGCCGGGCCGTGGCAGGAACCTCGGTCGACACGCCCTCGGGCACGTTCTGGCTGCGCGGCTACTTTTCGCAGGGTCTGCAACAGCGCAGCGGGGGTCAGGATCGCGGCATTTCGGCCACGGCGATGCGGGCCGAGATCGCGCGTCTTGTGGCCAACGAGGACCGCCGCGCCCCGCTGTCGGACGAAGCAATGGCCGAAGCCCTGGCGGCCACCTTCGGCGGCACGGCCCCGGCCCGGCGCACGGTGGCCAAGTACCGCGCCATGCTGGCGATTCCGCCTTGCCGCAGCCGCCGCACCGCAGGCTGAAGCGCCTGACCGCATCAATGCGGCCAGCGGCCCGCAGATCATGGCGCGATCGGGCCCGCCCGTCAGGCCGGAACGGCCACCGTCTCGCAGCCCAGTTCCACGCCGTTCGCATAGACGACCGCGGGCTGTTCAAAGTGCAGCGTCCAGATCGTGGCGTCGCGGCGCACGTCGGCGCGGATGTATTCGCCATCGCACAGGCGGATGGCAGGGATCATGGCGCGGTCGCTGCCCGCCAGGGCCTTGGCACGCCAGTCGCGCACCAGCACCGGCTGCTCGGCGGCGATCCACATGTCGTCTTCGGGGCGGTCGTGGCCCAGCGCGCTGGCCGACACCTTGACCAGCCGCGCCATCCGCTCGGTCCGCTGCTCGATGCCGACCAGACGCAGCGCACCGGCGCGCGTGACCACACGGTCCCCCGCGCGCAGGCTTTCAACGGCCACCGCGCCCCGCAACGTCAGGATGGCCGTGCCCTCGACGATGCCGTGGTTCAGGGGCATCCGGTCATCTGCAAATCCGCCGTCGGGCATCGTGGTCTCCATCCGCTGTCCCAACGTTTTTCGACCACGATTCGCGCCACAAAAGGTTAACCGCGTGGCGATTCCGGGGCAGCAAGGGCGCTATGCGGCGGAAATGCGGCAGCGCGCCTGCCGCTGCCCCCTCGCCCCGGCGCGCGCGGTCTGTTATCACCCGCGCCGGGCGGGTGTGGCGGAACTGGCAGACGCACCGGATTTAGGTTCCGGCGCCGCAAGGCGTGGGGGTTCAAGTCCCTTCACCCGCACCACTGGACGCGGCGCGCAGGCGCGGCCGTTCGCGCTGCAGCCACAGCGCCAGGGCAATCAGCGGGCCGTTGTTCACCTCGCCGCTGTCGACCAGCGCCGTCAGCCGGTCAAACCCGATGACATGGCCGCGGATATCCTCGCCCTCGCCCGGCAGGCCGCCGTGTCGCACCCGGTCGTCCCCCAGGTCGCACAGCGCCACGTAGGTATACAGGTACTCTGTCTTGGCTCCGGGCGAGGGATAGTAGCCATGCACCGGCAGCATCGCCCCCAGGTCGATCCCCGCCTCCTCGACCGCCTCGCGTCGGGCCGATTCCTCGGGAGACTCGCCGGGGTCGATCCGCCCGGCGATCCCCTCCAGCGACCAGGGGTTGCTGTCGCCGCGGGCAAAGGCCCCGGCGCGGAACTGTTCCACCAGCAGCACGCGGTCGCGCGCCGGGTCATAGGGCAGCACCACCACCGCATCGCCCGACACGAAGGCCGCGCGGTTTACCGGTTCGGACAGGCGGCCGTCAAAGCGGCGGAACCGCAGATCATACTCCTCGACCGCAAAGAAGGCGGCATAGGGCTGGCAGAACCGGTCAATCTCAACGTCGGCCGCCGTGGGCGCGTGGCGCAGTCCGGCCGGGGCCGGATCGGTTGCCGCCCGCGCCCGCGACGCGCCGCGCACCAGCATGGCGCCACGCCGCCGTCCCACCTCGGCCGCATCGCGCTGCCCGTACAGCGCCATCACGTCGCCTGCCGTGGCCGTGGCCACATCACCCCAGCGCGCCTGCCAGTCCGCCAGCCGCCACGGCGCCCCCGTGTTGGCGACCACGTCACGGGCAACATACACCTGCGCCTGCACCGCCGCGCCGTCCGCCAGGCGCACGGGCAGAACCTGCGCATCATACCGGAACCCGCCTTCATAGAAGTCCAGCCGGGCCCGGTCGTCAGGGCCAAGGCCCGCCACCAGGATCCCCGCGGTACTCCCACCCGCCTGCGGCACCAGCAGCGGAAAATCGTGCCCTTCGGCCCAGAAGGCCAGATACCCCTCCAGCGTCGCGGGTGCCACCGGCGCATCGCGCCCCAGCACGACACGCAACAGCGGAAGGTGCCCCAGCGTCCCCCAGAAGAAGAACGCGTCGCTCAATTCCAGCGCCGCGCGGCAAATTCGGTGGCCAGCCCACCCAGCACACCGCCGACGACCAGGGCAATGCCCACTTCGGGAACGGCCATCTGGCGCGCGTAGTCGACCATCAGCGCAAAGATGTCGACCACCGCCTCGACCGGGCTGTCGCCGTACAGGCGCTGGAACGCCTTTTCGATCATGCGCTGGATCGCAAAGATCATCAGCGCCCAGAACACGGTTGTCACCGCGGTTCGCAGCCCGGTGCCCGCCGAGGGCCCCCAGCCCTTGCCCGCAAGCCGCCCCATGACCCGCCAGCCGACCACGGCGCCGATTGCGGCCATCACGTATTGCATGCCGGTGAAGGCAAGTGCCGCCTGCCCGGCGCCCAAGAGACCCACGCGATAGGCCTCGGCCGTGAAAAGCCCGGTAAAGGCAAAGCACAGCGCGGCAACAAGCTTGGGCGCGGTGGGCATCTGGCGTGGTCCCCTCTGGTCAGGCTGGCCGCGTGACCGTGATCTGCGTCACATCGCAGTTACCGCCGCGGAAGCTGCCCGCGCAAGAGGTCAGGTAGAAGTTCCACATCCGCCGGAACCGGTCGTCAAAGCCCATTCCCGCCACCTCGTCCCAGCGGGCGTTGAACGTGTCATGCCAGCGCCGCAGCGTCTGGTCATAGCTCAGCCCGAACTCGATGGACTGCCGCAGGTTCAGCCCCGCCCGGTCGATCTCGGCCATCAGCGCACCGCGGCTGGGCAGCATGCCCCCCGGGAAAATGTGCTTCTGGATGAAGTCGACGCCGCGCTTGTAGATTTCCCAGCGCTTTTCCTGCAGCGTGATGATCTGCAGCGTGGCGTGGCGGCCGGGCTTCAGGCAGGCCCTCAGCTTGTCGAAATAGACCGGCCAGTACTTCTCGCCCACCGCCTCGAACATCTCGATCGAGGCGATGCCGTCATAGCGGCCCTGCTCGTCGCGGTAGTCCTGCAGCTTGATCTGCACCCTGTCGGCCAGCCCGGCGCGGGCAATCCGCGCCACCGCATAATCGTGCTGCGCCTGGCTGATGGTCAGCCCGGTGACGCGCAGGCCACGCTCTTTCGCCGCGTATTCGGCAAAGCCGCCCCAGCCGCAGCCGATCTCCAGCACGTGTTCGCCGGGCTGCGCGCCCATCTGGTCAACCATGCTTTCGTACTTCAGCAGCTGCGCGCGCTCCAGGCTTTCCTGACCGGTGCGGAACAGCGCCGAGGAATAGGTCATCGTCTCGTCCAGCCACAGCGCGTAGAAATCGTTGCCCAGGTCATAATGGTGGGCGATGTTCTTGCGCGCCTGCTCTTTCGAGTTCGAGCGCAGCCAGTGGCGAAGACGTTCGAAAGCCCGCACCAGCGCGATGCCCGGAAACCCGTCGTACAGCCCGCCGTTGTCGGCATGGATCAGATCCATGAAGGCCTGCAGGTCGGGGCTGGACCACCATTCTTCCAGATAGGCATCGGAAAAGCCCAGATCGCCTTCGCGGATCAGCCGCGCAGGCAGGTCGGGGTTGTGGATCACCAGTTCCGCCACCGGCCCCTGCCCGCGCCCCCCGGCCCGGAACCGCCGCCCGTCGGGCAGCACGATGTCCAGCCGCCCATGGTCGATGGTGCGTTCAGCCAGCGCGTAGACCTGCGCGAAGTAGCGGGGCAAGCCCGCCTGACCCCGCGTCGAGGTGTAAATCGTCATGAACACTCCCCGTCCATTCTTCTTGTCGTTTTCTTGACGGTCATTTTCGCGCAACCGCAACCGATTTCAAGGGCTTCGCGCGGCATAAGCCGCCAGTGCGCGTTCGCGGCCCTCGGAAAGACCCGTGATCGGGCGCGGATAGGGCCGCGCCGGATCAAGTGCCCATGACCGCGGCACCGCATCGAAGTACGACAGTGCATCAGCCCCCGGACGCGGTGACCGTTCGGCGATCCAGCGGTTGCGGTAGGCGGCGTTCTCATCGAACTTCTCTGCCTGCGTCTCGGGGTTGAAGATGCGGAAGTAGGGCGCCGCATCCGGCCCCGACCCCGCCACCCATTGCCAGCCCATCGCGTTCGACGCAGGGTCCCAATCGGTCAGGCATTCGGCAAACCAGTCCAGCCCCACCTTCCAGTGCGTCATCAGGTGCTTGGTCAGATAGCTGGCCACGATCATCCGCGCCCGGTTGTGCATGGTGCCGGTCACGTACATCTCGCGCATCGCAGCATCGACAAAGGGCTCGCCCGTCATGCCGCGCCGCCATGCCTCGGCATCGGCACTGTCGCCGCGCCACGGGAAGCTGTCCCACTCGGGCCGCCAGTTGCGCGTCTCGATCTCGGGCGTGTGGTGGATCAGGTGATAGGCGAACTCGCGCCACACCAGCTCTTTCAGAAAATGCTCGGCCCCCTTCGCGCCGCCCTCACGCGCCCGCACGCCACCGTGCCACAGCGTGCGCGGCCCGATCTCGCCATAGGTCAGGTTCTCGGACAGCCGCGATGTCGCCTCGGCCCAGGGAAAATCGCGCGCGGCCCTGTAGCCGTCCACCGGCCCGGACAGGAACCGGTGCAGCCGGTCGGCCGCAGCGGCCTCGCCGACGCAGGCGTGCCGCGCCAGAACGGTGGCGCCGCGGCGCATGTCGGCGGCCATGCGCCAGTCTTCCAGCCGGTCCGACGCGGGCCACACCCCAGGTGCGCGCAGCGACTTCGGCGCGGGCGCGGGCGCCGCCACGTCACGCCCCTCGACCGCCCGCCAGAACGGTGAATAGACGCGGTAGAACCCGCCCGTCCCCGTCTCCACCTCCCATGGCTCGAACAGCAGGTGGCCCGGGTGGCTGGTGGCCTGCACCCCCTGCCCCTTCAGCACCGCCTTTACCGTGCTGTCGCGCGCCTTCGACGCGCCGTCATAGGCCCGCGTCCAGCTCACCCCCGACGCGCCGGTTTCCGCCATCAGCGCCTGCAGCACCGGTAGCGCCGCCCCCCGCCGCAGCACCAGCCGCGACCCCATCCCCGCCAGCGTGGCGGCAAAGCATTCCACCGCGCGTTCCAGCCGCCAGCGCGGCGCCGATCCCTGCGCCTCGGTCTCGGGGTCCAGGATGAACAGCGGGATCAGCGGCCGCCCGCTGGCCACGGCGGCAGTCAGCATGGGGTGGTCGGCCAGCCGCAGGTCGCGGCGGAACCAAAGGATCAGGGGGGTGTCGGTCATCGGGCCTGCTCGTGCATCTGCCGGTGCACCTAGGCGCGAAGTCGCGTCCGGCAATGCACGAATGCGCCGCCCCTATCCCGTGACGCCCGGCACCGTGAACCGCCACTCGGTCACCTGCTGCCAGGACTGGCCGGGCCGCAAGGAGATATCGGGGAAATGCGCATGGCGCGGCGCGTCGGGCCAGAACTGCGCCTCGATCGCCAACCCCTCATAAGGAGCCCGGCCCGGGCGCGGGGAATTTCGCGCGTCATAAACCTGCACCGCCGGTTCCGTGGTGGCCAGCGTCATTTCCACGCCCGACACGCCCGTCAGCCACAGCACATCGCGCAGGGCCTGCCGCCGGTCGGCCAGCACAAGGCAGGTGTCCAGCGGCGGTCGCCCCGGTGCCAGCACCTGCCCGCGGCGGAAGTCCATCGGCGTGCCGCCCACCGGCACCACCGTCCCCCTGGGCGTGACGGCGGGTGTGGCGGGCAGCCAGCGGTCGGCCGCCACGCGCAGCCGGTGCCCGGCAAAGCCCGCCGCACCGTCAAGGTTCCAGTAGCTGTGGTTGACCGGGTTCATCAGCGTCGGCGCATCCGTTTCGGCGGTCAGCGTCAGCCGCAGGGTGGCGGGTTCCCGTACCTGCCAGTGCGCCGTGAAGCGTCGGTTGCCGGGCAGGCCCGCCGCCAGATGCGGCAGGGAAGCCGTCAGCGTGGCATGGTCCGCGCCATGGTCAGCCACCTGCCACAGCAACGTGTGCAAGCCGCTGCCACCGCCGTGCAGGGTGATGCTGCCGTCCTGGTTGGCCGGAAAGCGGAAGGTCTGACCGTCGATCACCGCCGACGCGCCCGTGATGCGGTTGGCCACCGGCCCGACCAGCGTCCCGAAATACGCCATCGGTCCCTCATAGTCCGCCACCCGGTCCGACCCCAGCGTCAGGCCGTGCGGCAGGCCTGCCAGCCGCACGTCCTGCAGCGCCGAACCATAGGTCAGCAGCCCCACCGACAGACCGCCCGCCTGCAGCACCACCCGTTGCACCGGCCGCCCGTCACCCGTTTTGCCAAAGTCGCCAACCGCCATGCCCATCCCCCCGTTTGCCCCTGCGTGGCGGAAGGGACACGGGCGGTCAAGGCAGCGTCAGGCAGTCGGCAATGGTATTTGCCAGCCCATCGATCAGCGCCGGAAAAAGGTCCGGCCCCGGAGTCAGCGCGGCCCCTTCCGGGTCCAGAGCCCCGCCCAGCTTTGCGCCCGCATCCGCCGCCACCTGCCCGGCCAGGGCGGCACCGTGGTTCGTCTCGGGGAACACGCAGGCGGCGCCCCCACCCTGTGCCGAGGCGATCAGGTCGCGCAGCGCGGCGGCACCGGGAGAGGCGGCATCGCCCGCGGAAATGTGGCTGACCGAGGTCAGCCCGAAGGCTTGCGCGAAGTAGGCATAGGCGTCATGGTTCATGATGATCGGGCGGTCTTTCACCGGCGCCAGCCGGGCCGCAGCGCTGTCGGCCACGGTGGCGATGCGGGCCGCGGCCCGTGCGGCATTGGCCGCATAGGTGGTGGCGTTGTCGGGATCAAGCCGCGACAGTTCGGCCGCGATTGCCCGCGCCCAGACCGCGGCATTCGCGGGCGAAAGCCAAGCATGCGGATCGGTGGCGCCGTGGCGCCCGTCCCCGTGCTCATGGCCTTCATGCTCGCCCCCGGCAGCGTCATGGCCGACATGCGTGGCCCCGGCCGCGCCATGCGCGGCTTCGTCGTCACCGTCCCCTTCCCCCTCGTGCACCTTTTCGCCATAACTCAGCAGGGATGTGCCGGGCACCCCCAGCAGCGGCAGCTGCGGCGCGGCGCTGCCCATCCCGTCCATCACCCGGTCCAGCCAGGGCGACATCTCGGGGCCTACCCACACCACCAGCCCCGCCCCCTGCACCGCCGCCGCCTGGCTGGGGCGCAGCTGGAAATCATGCGCATCCGCCTCCTGATCCAGCAGCAGCACCGGCGTGCCCAGATCGCCCATCACCATCGCCACCAGAGAATGCACCGGCGGAATGTCGGTCACCACGGCAGGCACCTCGGCCCGGGCGGCAGTCGACAGAAGGCTGGCGGCAAGCAACGATATGGTATAACGCATGGTGTCCCCCGGATGGTCCGCGCGGATGAGTGAATGTAATATCATATCATGTCAAGCCCCGCCCCCTTCACCCCACACGACCACGCGTACTGCACGGGCGACGCGCTGGCACGGGCCGACGCCGTGGTGGCCGCAAGCGGCGCGCGGATGACGCCGGTACGCCGCCGCGTGCTGGAAATCCTGCTGGAACAGCACCGGGCGATGGGCGCCTATGACGTGCTGAACCGTCTGGCCGCCGAAGGCTTCGGCAACCAGCCCCCGGTGGCCTACCGCGCGCTGGATTTCCTGGTGGAACAAGGGCTGGCCCACCGCATCCAGCGGCTGAACGCCTTTGCCGCCTGCCTGCACCCCGACCACCCCCACGCGCCCGCCTTCCTGATCTGCAAGACCTGCGGCACCGTGGCCGAGGCCGAGGCCGCCGCCGTGGCGGCAGCGCTGGATGCCGCCGCCGCCGCGCAGGGCTTTGCCGTGGAACGCAGCACGGTCGAGGCGCTGGGCACCTGCCCGGCCTGCCGCGAGGCCGCATGATGCTGCTGCAGGCACAGAACGCCACGGTGCGCCACGGCGGGCAAGCGGTGCTGCAGGGCGTAACGCTGGGCATCGCGGCGGGTGAGATCGTCACGGTCATCGGCCCGAACGGCTCGGGCAAGACCACGCTATTGCGCGCCATGCTGGGGATCGAGCGATTGGCGCAGGGCCACATCACCCGCAAGCCCGGGCTGCGCGTGGGCTATGTGCCGCAACGGCTGGCCATCGACCGGTCCTTGCCGATGACCGTGCGCCGTTTCCTGTCGCTGCCCCGTGCCGTCCCCGATGCCGAGGCCAGGGCGGCCCTGGCCCACACCGGCGTGGCGCATGTCGCGCGGCAGCAGATGGCGGGCCTGTCGGGCGGCGAGCTGCAGCGCGTGCTTCTGGCCCGCGCGCTGTTGTCGCGCCCCGAACTTCTGGTGCTGGACGAACCCACCGCCGGGCTGGACCAGCCGGGCGAGGCCGCCTTCTACCGCCTGCTGGAACAGGTGCGCCAGGATACCGGCGCCGCGGTGCTGCTGGTGTCGCATGATCTGCACGTGGTGATGGCGGCGTCCGACCGGGTGGTCTGCCTGAACGGCCACGTCTGCTGCGAAGGCACCCCCCAGGTGGTACGCGAGGCGCCCGAATACCGCGCGCTGTTCGGCCACGGAACGCAGGGCGCGCTGGCGCTGTACCGCCACGACCATGACCATGCGCATGGCCCCGGCCAGCCCCACGTGCAGCACGACCACCCCCTCGACGAAGGGCCCGCGCACCACCATGCTTGACGATTTCCTGCTGCGTGCGGGCCTGGCCGGCGTCGGGCTATCGCTGGCCACCGGCCCCTTGGGCGCCTTCGTGGTGTGGCGGCGCATGGCCTATTTCGGCGATGCCACGGCGCACGCGGCCATCCTCGGCGTGGCGCTGGCACTGGCCACCGGCCTGCCGCTGGGTCTGGGCACGCTGGCGGTGGCACTGGCCATGGCCGTGGCGGTGGCGGCGCTGGCCGCCCGCGGGCACGCCATGGACGCCGTGCTGGGCGTTCTGGCGCATGGCGCGCTGGCCACCGGGCTGGTCGCGGTCAGCCTGGTGCCCGGCCTGCGGACGGATCTGTCGGCGCTGTTGTTCGGTGACATCCTGGCCGTCGGCCGCGATGACCTGCTGCTCATCTGGGGCGGCGCACTGGCCGTGGCGGCACTCCTGGCCTGGCGCTGGCCCGCCCTGCTGACCACGACGCTGAACGAGGATCTGGCCCATGCCAGCGGCCTGAACCCCGCGCGCGAACGGCTGGTGCTGGTGCTGGCGCTGGCGGTGGTGGTGGCGGTGGCGCTGAAGGTGGTAGGCGCGCTTCTGATTGCCGCCATGCTGGTGATCCCCGCCGCCGCCGCCCGCCCGCTGGCGCGCAGCCCCGAAGCCATGGCGCTGGCCGCCACCGCCATCGGCGCCCTGTCCACGGTGGCGGGCCTCTGGGCCTCGTTGACGTTCGACACGCCCGCCGGACCGTCGATTGTTTCCGCCGCTGTGGTGTTCTTTGCCCTGGGCGCCGCATTGTCGCCGATACGCCGCTGAAATCCCCCCGCTGCGCCGCCATCGGGCCGCGGGCTTGCCGCATTCCCCGGCCATACCTTGCCAAACGGTCAGGGAACCTGCGCCATGTGGCAGATCAAGGCAGTCGTCGGCGTGATGGCACTGGGCGCCTTTCTGGGCGCCGACTGGGTGATGTCCAACAACGCCCTTCCCAAGGGGCAGGAGCTGGCCTTCACGGCCTACCTCGCCGGTTGGGCCGACAAGGCCGCGCAGTTGACCGGACAGTCCGCGCCCGAACCCTCGGCCCTGCTGGCCGCCGCCCTGCCGCCGGCCCCCAAGGGCTGGAAACGCAGCGAAACGACGCCGGACGATGTGGTGGCCCTGCTGGTGCCCGCCGCACAGGCCGTGGTCGATGGCGGCGGTGGCGAGCCGGGCGTGGATGTGCGCAAGCTGGCCGCCGTGGGCCGCGGCCCCTATCCCAGCGGGGCCGGAATGGCCGCCTACACCTACAGCTACGGCAAGGACCGCGTGGTGGTCGAACTGGTGCGTCACCCCGACGCGCTGCTGCAGGGCACCGCGCACATGCCCGACCGCATGGCGCTGCAATCCTGGGTCCTGGACAACGGCGCCGAACAGCTGGGCATCACCAGCGGCATGCCCGTCTGGCAGGCGCGTCTGGCGCCGGGACTGGGCGCCCGCATGGCCATTGCCGGCATCGGCGGCCAGATCCAGCTGCGCGCGGTCTATGCCGAGCGGGTGAAACCCGCCGCTGTCATGGCGCTTCTGGCGCAGCTGGACGTCGCCACGCTGAACAAGGGCGTCGTGGCCCCCGATGCCGCCATCACCGCCGCAACCACCCCCGCACCGCAACCGGCTGCGGATGCCCAGGCAGGCGCCGGGTTCATGGGCGCGGTCACCGGCATGCTGTTCGGCAACGGTGCGGAACCTGAGACGACGGCCACGCGCAAGGCCCGCGAGGATGAACTTGTGGCCGCCGCCAAGTCGGGCAACGGGGCCAAGGCGGCGGCGCTGGCGGCTTTGGAATACGGAGCCATCGCCGAGGAACTGGGCAAGACCGAAATGAAGGCCGCCCCCGGGTCGCGTGGCGATACGTCAGCGGCACGCCGCGGACGGCAGACCGAGATCGACATCGGCATCGGTGCCTGCGGCGAAAGGGGCGGCGGCAAGTTCTGTTCGGTCGCCGACGCCAAGAAGTAAGCGCGGAAGCCCCCCGATTCGCAGGACCCTGTTCCGGCCCTGGCGCGCGGCGCCAGTCCACCGGCATACCGGGGTATCGCGGCTTTTCCCCACCTTTCCAGATTCTTGCGGAAAACTCTAAGAGTACATCTACCGCGCTTGGCGAAACCTGCGGCAACCGCTAACGTGCCGGCGCGCAAGGTCAAAGGAACGCCATGCAAGTGTATGAATACAAGGTGATTCCGGCCCCCCGGCGCGGCGAGAAGGCAAAGGGTGCCCGCAGCGTGGCCGAAAAATTCGGCGTGGCGCTGGCCAATGTGATGAACGCGCAGGCAAAGGACGGCTGGGAATACCAGCGCGCCGACACCCTGCCCTGCGAGGAACGCGTCGGGCTGACCGGCAGCGCCACGCATTTCCAGCACATGCTGGTGTTCCGCCGCGCCATGGTCCAGCCCGCGGCGGCGCCCCTGCCTGTGGTCGCCGCCATGCCTGCGACGACGTCGGTCGCCGCCGCCGAAGCCGCCGCCTTCCTTGACACGCCCGATGAAGGCCCGACGCGCGTGGTCCCCTTCACGGCCCGCAGCGCCGAGGGCAACGCCGCCCCTGTGGGCCCCGCCACGGCCCCGCCCCCCGTCGGACGCCCCTAGACTGCAGCAGCCTGCAGCGCGCCGGGCAGTGCCGCCGCAAAGGCATCGCAAGCCGCCTGCGGACCCAGGCTTACGCGGATGCAGCGGTCATGCGGGGCGACGAACGGCATGCGCACGAAGATGTCGCGCGCGATCAGCGCCTTCAGCACATCGCGCGCATAGGCGCCGTCCCGCCCGCAGTCCAGTGTGACAAAGTTGGTCGCCGAAGGCAGCGGCACCAGTCCGTTCGCCAGTGCCACCTGTCCGAAGGCCACCCGCGCCGCCACCACCTGCGCGGTCACCCGCGCCAGATGCGCCCGGTCGGCCAGCGCCGCGATCGCCCCCGCCTGTGCCACCCGGCCCAGCCCGAAATGGTTGCGCACGCGGTCGAACGCCGCCACCAGCCCCGGCGCCGCCATCCCATAGCCCACCCGCAGCCCCGCCAGCCCGTACCCTTTTGAAAACGTGCGGAACCGGATCACGCGCGGGTCATCGGCGGCCACCGGTGCGGCGGTGCCTTGCGGCGCAAGGTCGACATAGGCCTCGTCCAGCGCCAGCACTGTGCCTTCGGGCAGTGCGTCCAGCATCCGCGCCACCGCCACGCCCGAATGATGCGACCCCATCGGGTTGTCGGGGTTGGCCAGGTACACAAGCTTGGCCCCGGTCGCCCGCGCCATCGCGGCCAGCGCCTGCAGATCCTCGTGGTTGCCCGCATAGGGCACCCTGTACAGCACCCCGCCAAAGCCCGCGACGTGGAAGTTGAACGTCGGGTACGCCCCGTCCGACGTCACCACCGCATCGCCCGGCCCGACCAGCAGCCGCACCAGATAGCCCAAGAGCCCGTCAATCCCCTCACCCGCCACCACATGCGCCTTGGTCACGCCGTGATGCGCGGCAATGGCCTCGCGCAGGTCGTGGCATTCGGGGTCGCCGTACATCCACGCCTCGCCCGCCGCCGTTGCCATGGCCTGAACGGCCAAGGGCGACGGGCCGAACGGGCTTTCGTTGGCGCCGATGCGGGCCAGGAAGGGGCGGCCGCGCGCGCGTTCCTGCGTTTCCGGGCCGACGAAGGGCACCGTGGCGGGCAGGCTTTCGACCAGCTGGGTGTAGCGCGGGGTCATGCAGAAACGGCCATTCCGCCTTTGGAATCCGAGGCTTCCGCCGCATCCAGCACCCGCTGCAGCGCCGCGCCGCGGGCAAAGTCCGGCTCCACCGGCCCCTCGCCGCGGATCGCGGCGGCAAAACGGGCATAGATCGTGGGCACCGGCGGGCAGCCTACCGCGCGCCACTCGGCCGTCAGACGGTCATCGCCGATGCAGGCACGCAACCCGCTCACTGCCTTCTCGAAGGCCACCTCCAGCCCGCCCAGATCGCCATAGATGCGCAGCCGCAAGTCGTTCAGGTGGCCTGTGGCAAACCGTGTTGCCGCCACCGTGCCCAACGCGCCGTTCGAAAGTGTCACCTGCATGGTGGCGCTGTCGTTGGCGTCCAGCCGGTAGTCGCCGATCTGCCCGCCCGGCGCCTTGTCGAAGGTCGCCAGCCGACAGGACACCTGCGCCACCTCCAGCCCCGCCACAAAGGTTGCGAAGTCCAGGATGTGGATGCCCACATCGCCCAGCACCCCCTTCGACCCGTGCGCGGTGGACAGGCGCCACAGCCACTGCGGCTGCGCGCGCCAGTCGCCCCAGGCAGGCTGTGTCAGCCAGCTTTGCAGATAGCTCGCCTCGAAGTGCCGGACGGGGCCAATCAGACCATCGGCCACCATCCGCGCCGCCTGCGCCAGCGCCGGAACCTGCCGGTACGACAGGTTCACCATGTTCACCACACCTGCCAGTTCGGCCGCCCGCGCCATCGCCCCCGCATCGGCCGCGTTGGTCGCCAGCGGCTTTTCGCACAGCACGTGCTTGCCCGCCGCCAGCAGGGGCAACGTGGTGGCATGGTGCGCCGCGTCTGGCGTCACGTTCGTGGCGGCATCGAAGCCGCCCCAGGCCAACGCCTGATCCAGCGAGCCGAACCCGCGCGCAATGCCGTGCGCCGCGCAGAAATCGGCCAGGACCTGCGGCCGCGTGTCCACCGCCCCGACAATCTCCACGCCCGAGACCTGCCCAAATTGCTCGGCATGGTTCTTCGCCATGCCGCCCGCGCCCAGGATCAGCAGCCGGATCATCAGCGCAACCCCTGCTCGCCGTCATGGTGCAACCGCGGGCCGCGTTCCACGATCGGCTCCAGCGCGGATTGCACGGGCCGGTTCGGCGCGTCGGTGACATTCGGGATGCGTGCGGCGGGGTTGTACGCCCAGCGGACGGCGTTCGATATCACCCGCTGCACGTTGGCGTCGTGGTAGGTCGGATAGGTCTCGTGGCCGGGGCGGAAGTAGAACACATTGCCCGCCCCCCGCCGCCAGCACAGACCCGACCGGAACACCTCGCCGCCCTGGAACCAGCTGACGAACACCGTCTCTTGCGGTTCGGGCACGCCGAAGGGTTCGCCGTACATTTCCTCTTGCTCGATCTCGAAATGGTCGGGCAGGCCCGCGGCGATGGGATGGCTGCGCGAGGTCAGCCAGATCCGCTCGCGCTCGCCGGCCTCGCGCCACGACAGGTTGCAGGGCGTGCCCATCAACCGCTTGAACGGCTTCGCGAAATGCGCCGAGTGCAGGAAGATGGCCCCCATCCCCGCCCACACCGCCTCGACCACCCGCTCGGCCACCACATCCGACACCTGCCCGTGCGCGGCATGGCCCCACCACACCAGCACGTCGGTCTCCGCCAGCCGCTCTGCCGTCATCCCGTGCTCGGGCTCCTGCAGGGTGGCTGTGGTCGCGGCGATGC
Organism: uncultured Rhodobacterales bacterium; assembly: GCA_964559535.1. Lineage (GTDB taxonomy): Bacteria > Pseudomonadota > Alphaproteobacteria > Rhodobacterales > Rhodobacteraceae > CAZLIC01. Next base: position 20,270 of record CAZLIC010000023.1, on the reverse strand, counting down.
CGCCCGCGCCATTCAGCGCGGCGGCAATGGTGCCGTGCATGCCCTGCGGGTAGATGCCCGCCACAACCCTGTTCTTCTGTTCGTGGACGTTCTCGCCCCAGACGGTCACGCGGATCATGGCTTGGCTCCTTGCGGTCTGCCGCCTGATTGCCCGATGGGCAGGCGTCTGTCGAGGGCAGTTGCGGGCGGCCGGGGCGGTGGGCATGGTGCGCGACGCAGGCAGGGGGTGGGCGCATGATTCCGGTGCAAGGCTACAAGGGGCTGCGGGTGGGGGTGCTGGGTCTGGGCCGCTCGGGCCTGGCCACGGCGCGGGCCTTGCAGGCCGGAGAGGCGGAGCCCGTGCTGTGGGACGACAGCCCCGAGGCCCGCGGCCGCGCCGAAGCCGAGGGGTTCACCTGCACGGACCTGTCACGCGATGCCGCCTGGCACGGGCTGGCGCTGCTCGTCACCTCGCCCGGCATCCCGCACCTTTACCCCAGGCCCCACCCGGTGATCGCCCGCGCGATGGACCGCGGCGTGCCGGTCGACAACGACATCGGCCTGTTCTTCCGGTCATGGGCCGTGCCCGAATGGGACAGTTTCGATCAGACGCCCAAGGCTGTCTGCGTGACGGGCTCGAACGGCAAGTCCACCACCACGGCGCTGATCCACCATATCCTGGAAAGCGCGGGCCGACCCACGCAGATGGCAGGCAACATCGGGCGCGGCGTCTTGGACATCGACCCGGCGCAGGACGGCGAAGTGGTGGTGCTGGAACTCTCCAGCTACCAGACCGACCTCGCCCGCGCGCTGACCCCGGATGTGGCCGTCTTCACCAACCTCTCGCCCGACCATCTGGACCGTCACGGCGGCATGGGTGGCTATTTCGCCGCCAAGGCGCGGCTGTTCACCCAGGGCGGACCGGACCGCGCGGTGATCGGGGTGGACGAGGTCGAGGGGCGCTATCTGGCCGATGTGCTGGGGCAATCCGCCGTGGATGACCGGGTGATCCGGATCTCCTCGGGTCAGAAGCTCGACCAGTTCGGCTGGTCGGTCTTCGCCCGCAAGGGGTTTCTGGCGGAATGGCGCAAGGGGCGGCAGGTGGCCAGTGTGGACCTGCGGGGCATGCCGGGCCTGCCCGGCGCGCACAACCACCAGAACGCCTGCGCCGCCTGGGCGGCCTGTCGGGCGCTGGGGGTGGGGCCGAAGGCGATTGAAGACGCGCTGAAGGGCTTCAAGGGCCTGCCGCACCGCAGCCAGCTGCTGCGCGATATCGGCGGGGTGAAGTTCGTCAACGATTCCAAGGCCACGAATGTCGATTCGGCGGCCAAGGCGCTGCAGGCCTTCGGGCGTATCCGCTGGATCGCCGGGGGGTTGGGAAAGGATGGCGGCATCGCTGCCCTTGCACCGCACCTCGGGTCGGTGGTGAAGGCCTACCTGATCGGCCATTCCGCGCGGGATTTTGCCTTGCAGATCGGGGACTTGCCGCACGAGATTGCCGAAACGATGGACCGCGCCGTTGCCCGTGCGGCGGCCGAGGCACAGCCGGGCGACGTGGTGCTGCTGGCCCCGGCGGCGGCGAGTTTTGACCAGTACCCGAACTTCGAAAAGCGGGGCGAGCACTTCGCGGCGCTGGTGGCGGGGCTGTAGAGTGGGAAATCTGCCCACCCTCGGGCAGCCCTGCCGCCGTCAGATCCCCAGCTTCGCCGCCACCATCGCATTCACCACCGCCGGGTTGGCCTTGCCGCCGGTGGATTTCAGCACCTGGCCGGTGAACCAGCCGGCCAGTTTCGCGTTCACCTTGGCCTTGGCCACCTGATCGGGGTTCGCCGCAATCAACGCGTCCAGCGCGGCCTCGATGGCGGCGGTGTCGGTGACCTGTTTCATGCCGTGCTTCGCGGCCTGCTCGGCGGGGTCGCCGCCTTCGGTCCACAGGAGTTCGAACAGGTCCTTGGCCATCTTGCCGCTGATCTCCTGCTTGCCCAGCAGGTCCAGCACGCCGCCCAGCTGCACCGCCGAAACGGGGCTTTCCGCAATCGACAGGCCCTGCTTGTTCAGCCGCCCGAACAGCTCGTTGATCACCCAGTTCGCCGCCGTCTTGCCGTCACGCCCCTGCGCGACCGCCTCGAAATAGGCCGCCGAGTCGAGTTCCGCCGTCAGCACGCCCGCGTCATAGTCGGTCAGGCCATAGTCGGCCATGTAGCGCGCCTTGCGCGCATCGGGCAGTTCCGGCAGCGACGCCGCGATGTCATCGACCCAAGCCTGCTCGATCTCCAGCGGCAACAGGTCGGGGTCGGGGAAATAGCGGTAGTCGTGCGCCTCTTCCTTTGATCGCATGCTGCGCGTCTCGCCGCGGTCGGGGTCGTAAAGCCGCGTCTCCTGCACCACCGCCCCGCCATCCTCGACAATGGCGATCTGGCGACGCGCCTCGTACTCGATGGCCTGCTGGATGAACCGCAGCGAGTTCATGTTCTTGATCTCGCAGCGCGTGCCCAGATGCGCGAAATCCTGCGTCGCCTGGTACTTCTCGTATTGGCCGGGCCTGCAGACCGACACGTTCACGTCGGCCCGCATGTTGCCGTTCTGCATGTTGCCGTCGCAGGTGCCCAGATACCGCAGGATCTGGCGAAGCTTGGCCACATAGGCCGCGGCCTCTTCCGGCCCGCGGATGTCGGGGCGGCTGACGATCTCCATCAGCGCCACGCCGGTTCGGTTGAAATCCACGAAGGACAGCGAAGGGTCCATGTCGTGGATGCTTTTCCCGGCGTCCTGTTCCAGATGGATGCGCTCGATCCGCACCAGGCGCGCCACCCCCGGCCCCATCTCGACGATCACCTCGCCGCCGCCCACGATGGGGTGGTACAGCTGCGAAATCTGGTACCCCTGCGGCAGGTCGGGGTAGAAATAGTTCTTGCGGTCGAAGGCCGACACAAGGTTGATCTGCGCCTTCAGCCCCAGCCCGGTGCGCACCGCCTGTTCCACGCAGAACGCATTGATCACCGGCAGCATCCCCGGCATCGCAGCATCCACGAAGGCCACGTTGGCATTGGGTTCGGCCCCGACGGCGGTGCTGGCACCTGAGAAAAGTTTGGCCTGGCTGGCCACCTGCGCATGGATTTCCATGCCGATCACCAGTTCCCAATCGGCCTTCGCACCCTGGATCACCTTGGGCTTCGGGGGTGTGTAGGTCAGGTCAAGCATGGGTTCCTCCGGCGGCAGGGGGCTGTTTTAGGCAAGGCTCCGCCGATGGGCAAGGGAAAGCGGCGGCGGATTCCTGCGCAGGAGCGGTGCGCCCGGCCTTTGCACGGTTGCACAGCGCACCGGCAAGCGTGCACGAAAGTTGAGCCGCACAAGGATGCGGCCCCAATGTGATGGTCCAATGCAAGTAAGACTGGTTGTCGCGTGTATCATGGCTGGCCTGCTGTCAGGCTGCATGGGCGAACCCGAACTGTCGATGGCCGACTTCAAACCCGCAATGCGGTGGGACCACCGGAACGAGGCGCCGCAGTGGACAGCGCGCACGCTGGTGGCCGTGGCCGAGGAAGATGCCCAGCTCGCCGCCATCGTACCCACCGACATCGACCTGTGGTGCCCCGCCTACCGCACCGCCTCGGTGGTGGAACGGCGGGCCTTCTGGGCGGGCCTTCTGTCGGCGCTGGCCAAACACGAAAGCACGTGGAACCCGCGCGCCAGCGGCGGCGGCGGCCGCTGGATCGGGCTGACGCAGATCGCCCCGTCCACGGCCCGGCAATACGGCTGCACGGCGCGCAACGCCGCGGCGCTGAAGGACGGCGCCGAGAACCTGGCCTGTGCCGTGGAAATCATGTCCGAGAACGTGGCGGCCGACCGCATGGTGGCGGGCCCCCGCGGCACCCGCGGCCTGGGGCGCGACTGGGCACCGTTCCGCAAGGCCAGCAAGCGGGCCGAGATGGCGGAGTGGCTGCGCGGGCAAAGCTATTGCCGGCCCGACACGCGCCACAGCTGACACGCCCCTACCTTGCCCCCAACGGGCCAAAGCCCTAACCGGGGCGCATGACCCATTCCGCCTTCCTGCAACCGGCGCTGCGTCGGTTCGGCCCCACGGCCACCGGCATCATGCTGATGTTGGTGGCGGTGTTCTCGTTCACCATCCTTGATGCCGCGGCCAAGTCGCTGGTCGACCGCTATCATGTGGCACAGGTGGTGTGGGCGCGCATCGGGCTGCAGTTCCTGTTCGTGCTGCTGATCCTGCGCGGGCGGACACTGGCCGTTGCGCGCACGAAGTGGCCATGGCTGCACGTGGCGCGGGCCGTCACGCAGTTGACCGCACTGGCGCTTTTCTTTGCCGCGCTGCAGTTCATCGGGCTAGCCGAAGCCACCGCGCTGGGCGACCTCGGCCCTGTCCTCATCACGCTCGGGGCGGCAGTGTTCCTGGGAGAGCGCCTGGGGCCGCACCGGATTGCCGGGGTCGTGGTGGCCCTGGTCGGGGCGCTCATGATCATCCGGCCGGGAACCGAGGTGTTCACCCTCGCCGCGCTGTTGCCGCTCGGCAGCGCCGTTGCTTATGCCGCCAATGTCCTGCTGACCCGCGCCGTCGGCGCCCGCGAAGATGTGTGGACCGCCATGGTCTGGACCTCGGCCGTCGGGACAGCGCTCGTCTCGCTGACACTGCCTTTCGTGTGGCAGCCGGTGGCAGCGGGCGACCTGTGGCTGTTCCTTGTGGCGGGCGTGTGCGGCACCTTCTCGCAACTGTGCCTGATCCGCGCCTTTTCGCTGGCCGAGGCTTCGGCGATCGCCCCCTTCTCCTACGCTGGCATCTTGCTTGCCACGCTGTGGGGCGTCCTGTTCTATGCCGAAATCCCCGACAAGATGACACTTCTGGGCGCAGTTGTGATCGTGGGGGCGGGACTTTATGTCTGGCACCGCGAAACTCGGGCTGGCCGCTGACCATGACGCAGGATGACGACGCGCCGGATTTCAGCGAACGCCTGCGCGGGCGGTTCCTGCGCGGCATGATCGGCGGGCTTTTGGCGCTGCCCTATCCCATGCGCGTGGCGCTGTGCGGCTGGGTGATGTCGCGCGTGATCGGGCCCTACGCAGGCTACGACGCGCGCGTGCGCGAAAACCTGGCGCTGGTGCTGCCCGACCTGCCCGAGGCCGAGGTGCGCCGCCTGATGCGCGTGGTGCCCGACAACGTGGGCCGCACGCTGATCGAGATCTACTCGGGCAAGGCGTTCGCGGCCCGTGCCACTGCGCGTCCGATTGCGGGCGCCGGTCTGGCGGCGCTGGACGCGGCACATGCCGCCGGGCGCCCGGTGATCCTGGTCACCGGGCACTTCGGCAACTACGACGCCAGCCGCGCCGCGCTGATTGCCCGCGGGTTCCGCGTGGGCGCGCTGTACATGCCCATGCGCGACCCGGCCTTCAACGCGCACTACGTGCGCGCCATCAGCGGCATCGGCACGCCGGTCTTTCCGCGCGGACCCGAGGGCCTGAAGGGCATGGTGCGGTTCCTGCGCGGCGGCGGCATGCTGGGCATGCTGATCGACCAGCACATGCCGCACGGCGCCCCGCTCACCTACTTCGGCCGCCCGGCGCTGACGGCGCTCAGCGCCGCCGAACTGGCGCTGAAGTACGACGCGCTGCTGGTGCCCACCTACGGCATCCGCCAGTCCGACGGCTTGTCGTTCGAGGTGGTGGTCGAACCGCCCATCCCCCATGGCACGCCCGAAGACATGACGCAGGCGCTGAACGACAGTCTCGAAGCGCTGGTGCGCCAGCACCTTGACCAGTGGTTCTGGATCCACCGCCGCTGGAAGATGCCCCGCAAGAAGCAGGCCACCTGACGCCTGGTCGCCCGCCGCACATCCGGCGGGCACCTTCGCGCTGCGATCAGCCGCCAGTGGCAGGTGCGGCCGCCGGGGCGTGGCCCTCGATCCCCAGGAACGGCAGCCCCCTCTCGGTCACCTCGTACCAGCCCTCGTACATCATCTGCAGCGCCACATACAGGATGATGGCCAGCCCGATGTAGGCGATCCAGCGATACCGGTTCAGCAGCCGCGCAATGAAGCTGGCCGCCAGCCCCATCAGCGCAATCGACAGGCCCAGCCCGATGATCAGCACAGTCGGGTGTTCCTTGGCCGCACCCGCCACTGCCAGCACGTTGTCCAGGCTCATCGAGATGTCGGCGACCACGATCTGCGTCGCGGCCTGCGCAAAGGTCTTTCGCGGCACGCCGCCCGCCACCTTGCCGTCCTGGTTCAGGTCAAGGTCGGCCAGAGCCTCCTGCGCCGCATGGGCCTCCACCTCGTGGCCAGCGCGCAGCTCGCGCCACATCTTCCAGCACACCCACAACAGCAGGATGCCGCCCACCAGCAGAAGCCCGATGATTTCCAGCAGCTGCGTCGTCACCAGGGCAAAGCCGATCCGCATGATCGTGGCCGCGATGATGCCCACCAGAATGGCCTTGGCCCGCTGTTCCTTGGGCAGGCCCGCCGCGGCAAGGCCGATCACGATGGCGTTGTCACCTGCCAGCACCAGGTCAATCCCGATGACCTGCATCAGAACGACAAGCCCTTCGCTGGTGAACAAGTCCTGCATTGCCGCCCCCGCCTTGGTTTCTGCGCCTGAATAAGGGCGCGCGGGACGGACGGCAACCAGAGTTACCTGACTTGTACCTGACAGCACAAAGCTGCCATGGTCACGCGTGGCAAATTAGAGACGGGAATGCTGTCCTACCAGCACGGCTATCACGCGGGAAATCCGGCCGACGTTCACAAGCACGCGCTGCTTGCGGCGATGCTGTCGCTGCTGACGGCCAAGGACCGGCCTGTCACCTACATGGAAACCCATGCGGGCCGTGCAATCTACGATCTCGCCTCGCCCGAGGCGCTGAAGACGGGCGAAGCGGCGGCCGGTGTCGGGCGGCTGGAAGCGCGGTTTCCCGCCGATCACCCGTGGCGTCAGGCGATCGACGCGGCGCGCGCCAAGTACGGCCCCGCGGCCTACCCCGGCTCGCCGCTGATCGCGGCCTATACGCTGCGCCCCACCGATTCGATCCACCTGGCCGAGTTGCACCCGCAGGAACACGTGGCCCTTGCCGCCGAAACCCGCGGCATGGCGCATGTGCACCGGCGCGACGGCTGGGAAATGGCGCTGGCGCTGACGCCACCCAAGCCGCCCCGCGGCCTGATGCTGATCGACCCGTCGTACGAACTGAAAGAGGACTATGCCAAGGCGCCCAAGGTCATGGCCGAGATCGCCCGGCGCTGGTCGCCCGGCGTCAAGGTGCTGTGGTACCCCATCCTCGACGCCGCCCCGCACAAGCCGATGCTCAAGGCGCTGGCCGCGGCCTTTCCCGAAGGCATGCGGCACGAGGTGACCTTCCCCCCCGTCCGCCCGGGCCACCGGATGGCGGGCTCGGGCCTGTTCATCGTCAACGCGCCCTATGGCACCGAACAGGCCGCAGTGCAGGTCGCGGCCATCTTCAAGGGGGCCTGAGAATGCTCGATTTCCACACGCTCGATGTCTTCACCACCACCCCCTACACCGGCAACCCGCTGTCGGTGGTGCTGGGTGCCGAAGGGCTGACGACCGCGCAGATGCAGGCCATGGCGCGCGAGTTCAACCTGTCGGAAACCATCTTCGTGATGCCCCCGCGCGACCCCGCGCACACCGCCGCCGTCCGCATCTTCTTTCCCACCGCCGAAATCCCCTTTGCCGGGCACCCGACCCTCGGCTGCGCCACGCTGCTGGCAGAAATGGCCCATGGTCCCGGCGATTGGGACACCGACATCACGCTGGAAGAGGTGGCAGGGCTGGTCCCCGTCCGCCTGACCCGGCGCGCAGGCGTCACGCAGGGCAGCTTCGCCGCCCCGGTGATCCCCCACTCCGCCGCCGCCCGTACCACGCCCGCACAGGCAGCACAGGCGCTTGGCCTGCCCGCTGCCGCCATCACCGGAGCCACCGAATTCTGGCAAGGCGGCCCGACCTTCCTGTATGTCCCGGTCGACAGCCTTGAAACGCTGGCCGCCGCCCGGCCCATCGAACCGCACTGGTCCGCCCTGCTGCAGGGCACCGGCTGCGACAGCGCCTACCTCTTCGCCCGCCTGCCCGACGGCAGCATCCGCGCCCGCATGTTCTCGCCCACCGGCGGCGTGCCGGAAGACCCCGCCACCGGCTCGGCCACGGCCATCCTGTCGGGCTGGCTGCTGGCGCACGGCCACCTGAACGCGGGCACCACCACGCTTCGCCTTCGCCAAGGCGTCGAAATGGGCCGCCCCAGCGACCTCACGCTGGCCGCCACTGTCTCTCAGGGAAAACTGACCGAAGTCAGGGTGGGCGGCAGCGCCGTGCGCGTGTCGCAGGGCCGCATCGCCCCGCCGCCCGTCGGCGCAGCGGGGGCCTAGGGCCGCGGCGCCCGTCGCCAGAACCGCGTCATCAACAGCGTTGCCGCCACCACCAGCCCCGTCACAAGCCCCAGCCACAGCCCTGCACCGCCATAGCCCAGCGGAAAGGCCAGCACCCAGCTGGCCGGAATGCCCACGGCCCAATAGCTGAACGCGGCAATCCACATCGGCACCCGCGTGTCCTGGATGGCGCGCAGCAGTCCAAGCGCCATCACCTGCATCGCGTCGGCCACCTGGAACAACCCGGCCAGCGCCATCAGCACCACGCCAAAGGCCACAATCGCCGCGGCCTCCGGTTCGTCCGGCGAAATGAACACAGCCACCAGCGGCCCCGGAATTGCAAAGAACAGCGCCACCGTCAGCAGGCTGAACCCCAGCGACAACAGCACCGCCACCCGTGCCCCGTCCCGCAGGTCGCGCGCGTCGCCCTGTCCCAGCGCGCGGCCTGCCCGCACCGTGGCCGCATTGGAAAGCCCCACGTGCACCATGAAGGTGATCGAGGCGCATTGCATGGCAATGCCATGCGTCGCCAGCTCCACCGTACCGATGGTCCCCATCATCAGCGCCGAGGCCTGGAACATCCCGCCTTCGAGAAGGCTGGTCAGCCCGATCGGCATGCCCAGCCGGAACACCCGGCCCGCCGCCGCCCAGTCGGGCCGCCACAGCCGCTGGAACAGCCGGTACCGCCGCAGCGCGGGCAGTCGCGCGGCATAGACGGCCAGCGCCGCACAGGTCCCCGCCTGCACCATGGTCGAGGCCATGGCGGTGCCCGCCACCCCAAGTTCGGGAAACCCTGCATTGCCGAAGATCAGCAGCCAGTTCAGCCCGATGTTCACGAACAGCCCGCCCACGGTGACCCACAGCACCACCTGCGTACGCTCCAGCGCAGCCAGGAACGACTTCAGCACCATCACCCACAGCGCCGGAATCATCCCCAGCCCGGCGATGCGCAGGAAAGTCTGCGTCAGATCCACCACCTCGGGCTTCTGGCCCAGGAACGCCAGCACCGGCCCGGAAAACCAGAACAGCGGATAGATCATCACGCCATAGGCGACCGAAAGCCACAGCCCCATCCGCGCATCGCGCCGCGCCTGTGTCTCGTCCCCCTTGGCGGCGCTGGCGGCCACCATCGGCATCACCGCCTGCGCAAACCCCGCACCCAGGATGAATAGGATGAAAAAGGTCGAAGACCCCAGCACCACCGCCGCAAGCTCGGTCACGCCATAGCGGCCGATCATCACCGTGTCGGCCACATGCAACGCCATCTGCGCCAGGTGGCTGCCCACCAGCGGCAGACCCAGCGTCAGGACAGCGCGGGCGTGTTCCGCCGCGGGGCGCGGCGGTGAAAGGGTGTGCGGGGGTGACATGCGGCCAGCGATAGCCCGCCCCCCGGCCGCGGGCAAGGCCGCGGGCGAGACGACGCGGGTCGTTCCCGGTTACACGTTGCCCGCCGCCAGCGTCAGCGACAGCACCACGATCACCGCGCCCACCCCCAGCTCCAGTACCGGCAGCGCCAGCGCCAGCCGACCCGGGGCAAGGGTGGACAGCGCACCCTCGCGTGCCCAGACCGACAGCCCCGCCACCCCCAGCGTGACCAGAGCCGTGCCAAGACCCATGGCATAGGCCCCGGCCACCCCGGCGGCAAAGATGCCCATCTGCCAGGTCACGATCAGCAGGAACAGCGCGCCCGAGCAGGGCCGTATGGCGATGCCGCCAATCAGCGCCGCCGCCTCGCGCCAACTCGTCACGGCCGCCGCCTGCGCGATGGTCGGCCCATGCGCATGGGTGCAGGTCTCGTCGTGATGGTGGTGGTGGTCGAAGTGGTGATGGTTGTGATGGGCGTCCTGGCCATGCGGATGATGCCCGTGGCCGCGCTGCACCTTGTGGCCATGCCCGCCCGCATCGGCGGCGCCGGCGCGCATCAGACCGCGCGCGCCCCGCCACATCAGCCACAGCCCCACCGCCGCCACCGCCAGATGCCCCGCCGTCAGCATGGCCCCCTCGGCCGCACCCAGCACCTGTGTCCGCGTCCAGCCCACCAGCGCCACCAGCGCGCCCACCATCGCCACCGCCACGGTCGCCTGCGCCATCGAAGACGCCACCGCCAGCGCTGCCAGTCGTGCAAAGGGTACCCGCCGCGCCATGCCGTATCCGCCGATCAGCACCTTGCCGTGCCCCGGCCCTGCGGCGTGGAACACGCCGTACGCCAGGCACACCCCCAGCAGCGCCCACAGCGCCCCCGGCGCACCGGTACGAATGCCCCGCACCGCGCCTGCCATCGCGTCCTGCGCCTCGCGCTGGCCCGCCGCCGCCCATTGCGCCAGCGCCCCCAGGCTGCCCGTCGCCCACAGCGCCAGCACCGGCAGCGCCACCACCAGCCCGGCCAGCAGCGCCATGCGCGCGGTCACAGAGGTCAGGGCGGGCATGTCACCCGCGCCTCCTCGGCAAAGTTCGCACCCACCGCCGGGAACTGGACCTCGACGTTCTGGTCGGCGGTGTACTCCTGCAGCATCGCCTGCAGTTCGCTTTGGGCATCGGTCATGTCGGGCGCGAACACCTGCACGCCGCACCCCGCCCCCGCCCCGGTCAGCACCGGCGTCCCCAGGATGGCGTAGGCCGTGTAGTAGCCCGGATCGTACACCTGCAGCACCAGCGGCTTTGCCCCCACCCCCTGCGGCACGTCCAGCGCCCGAACATGGGTCGAGATGATGCGACCGTCCTGCACCGTCACCGTCCAGTCGCGCGGCCGCCCCAGTGCCACCGGCGCCCCGGCCCCGTCCAGCACGTACAGATCGCCCGCATAGTCGGGGTCCCACTGCATGTCGAAGCCGTTCAGGCTGGCCGTCTCCTCGTCCGTCAGGCGGCCGTCGCCATCAAGGTCCAGCCCGCGGTCCGTCAGCATCGTCAACGAATAGAACTCGTCATAGACCCAGGCCACCCGCACCGCCGCCGCCCGGCCCTGCCCGTCGAACAGCACCTCCAGCCCGGTCTCGATGAAGATATGCGGATGCGCCACCACGGGGGCAGCGGGCAGCAGGGCGGCAAGAACCAGCGGGATGCAGCGTGTCATGGCCGGATCACTACCCGACCACTGCGGCGCCCAGAAGCCCCGTTGACCGCTTCACCGGATCAACAAACGCGAACCGGCCAGACGCGCAAGCCGCCACAACCGCCGGGCCCGCCCCCAAGCCTAGCCGCGCGGCGAAGGTCCCGCCAGCAGAAGCGAGCCGTCGCCGATCACCAGCCGCGCACCGCCCACGATCAGCGGGTCGGGCGGCTGCACCACGGCCAGGTCCTTGCCCGGATAGTCCAGCCCGCACAGGAAATGCCGCATGCAGTTCAGCCGCGCGCGCTTCTTGTCGTCGGATTTCACGATCACCCAGGGCGCGTCGGCCGTGTCGGTGTGGAAGAACATCGCCTCCTTCGCCTCGGTATAGGCATCCCAGCGGTCAAGGCTGGCCTTGTCGATGGGCGACAGTTTCCAACGCTTCAAGGGGTCGGTCTCGCGCGCCCTGAACCGCGCCCGCTGTTCCTCGCGCGTGACCGAGAACCAGTACTTGTGCAGCCTTATGCCCGACCGCACCAACATCCGCTCGAACTCGGGCGCCTGGCGCAGGAACTCCAGGTATTCCGTGGGCGAACAGAAGCCCATCACCCGCTCGACCCCCGCCCGGTTGTACCAGCTGCGGTCGTAGAACACCATTTCGCCTGCAGTGGGCAGATGCGCGACATAGCGCTGGAAGAACCACTGCCCCTTTTCCACGTCGCTGGGCTTGGTCAGCGCCACCACACGGGCATAGCGCGGGTTCAGATGCTCCATGAACCGCTTGATCGTGCCGCCCTTGCCCGCCGCATCGCGGCCCTCGAACAGCAGCACGAAGGTCTGCCCTGTTTCCTGCGTCCAGATCTGCACCTTCAGAAGCTCGGCCTGCAGCAGCGCCTTCTCGGCTTCATAGCTGCCGCGGCCCATCTCGCGCGCATAGGGGTACTCCCCGGTCTCAAAGGCCGTGCGGATGCGCGCGGCATCGGCGGTGGCATAGTGCCGCGCGGGCAACGCGGCCGCGGGGATATGCGTGTCTGCAGTATCCGGGGCCGCGCCCCTTGGCGGGTCGTCGGGCAGCGCGGGCCCTGGGGCAGGGCCGACAACGATCGGGGTGGTTCCGTCCATGACCTTCTCCGTCCCGTTGTCCCGTTTCCCATCCCCGATGCCGCGCCACAGCCCGCCGCGCATTGACCTGCATCAAGGATTGTCATGAAACCGTCACGCCCGCCCCCCTTTCCGGCCCGCGGCCCCGGGCCTAGGGTGGCGCAGCGGCATACAGGAGGACTGCAGATGCTCACCCTTTACGGCGCGTTCCGGTCGCGCGCGACCCGGCCCCTGTGGCTTCTGGACGAAGCGGGGGTGGCCTTCACCCATGTTCCGGTCGTTCAAGCCTACCGGCTGACAGACCCCGCGGCGCCCGACGCGCCGCTGAACACCGCCTCGCCCGAATTCCTGGCGGTGAACCCGCAGGGGCAGATTCCGGCCATGCAGGATGACGGGCTGGTGCTGACCGAAAGCATGGCAATCTGCCTGCACATCGCCCGCCGCCATGGCGGCCCGCTGGGGCCGCAGGGCTGGCAGGAACAGGCGCAGGCCGACCAATGGGCGTTCTTTGCCGCAACGGGACTGGAAGACCCGGGGCTGGCCATCCAGCGCATCCTGACACAGGGCAGCGCCCTCGGCGACACGGACCGGGCCGAGGTTGCCACGCAAGGCGCGAAACTGGCCCGCCCGCTGAACCGCCTGAACGGCCACCTGGAAGGCCGCGACTGGCTGATGGGCGACCGCTTTACGGTGGCCGACGTGATGGTGGCCGAATGCCTGCGCTACGCCACCGCGCAGCCGGGCATCCTGGACGCCTGGCCCGCCACGCGCGACTGGCTGGCCCGCTGCCAGGCCCGCCCCGCCTTCCAGCGCATGTGGACCGCCCGCAACGCCGAGCCGATGTAGCGGCCGGTGAAAGACGGGCGCCGCTAACGGACAAAGTCCCGGATACTCTGGATGAGCTTCGGGAAGTCGGGCTCGTTTTCGAACAGCATGTGGTTCTTGCTTTTCAGCATGACGAACCGCGCACCGGGTATGCTGGCGGCAAGAAACCTTCCCTGGGACAGCGGGGCAACGGAGTCGTCCTCGCTGTGCATGACCAGCGTCGGGACCGATACCAGAGAGAGCAGGCCGGAGACGTCCATCCTGTCGAACATCTCGCGGAAACGGGCAATGTTCTCGGCGGGGCCGCAGGCCTTCTGGAATCCGTTGAAATAGGCTGCCTCCTCCGCACTTGCCCCGGGCATGAGCAGCGAGGTCATGGTCTGCCGGAAGGCCGGATTGTCGGAACCCCAGCCCAATCGGATCAGGGTGACAAGCGCCTCGCTTTCCGCAGCGGCATTCGGGTCGCCCCGTTGCTTGCGCCCTCTTGCGTAACCGCCATACAGGATCAGATGTGAGACCTTCTCGGGGCGCCGGATCGCATAGGCGATCGACACCGATGCCGCCTGTGATGCGCCATAGACCGCAACCTTTTCATAGGGATAACAGTCAATGACGCGCTCAAGGTCGTCAACCATGCGCTCGAACGCGATATCCACGTTCGTCCAGTCCGACATCCCGTTTCCGCGCTGGTCGTACCGGATCAGCCGGAATGACTTCGACAGGTTCGTCAGGTAGGCTCGCACGCTGTTGAGAGTGTCCCAGTCCTTTGTAAGATGCGTCATCCAGCTGCCGGCGAAGGCCATCGGATACCCTTGCCCGACCGATGCATGCGCGATGCTGACCCCGTCCCCCGACAGGACAAACCCGACATCGCTCTGGTCCTTCAGGTCGAATTCGCTCTCACCCTGCGCCGCGGGCGCTTTCGGCGCCGACAGAAGGTAGGCGCGGATCGGGCGCGGAATGTTCTTCAACCGCTGGGGGCCAAGATCGCAGAACGCGAATTCATTGCTCACGGCCAGCGCATCCCTGACCGTCTCGGACACGCAAATCCCACAAGGCGGCGCTATGGCCTCAAGCCGGGCAGCGACGTTCACGCCGTCACCCAGAAGATCCCCGTCCTGTTCGAAAACATCGCCCACGTTGATGCCAATGCGAAAGTCGATGCGCTGGCTGTCGGCAACGTTCGCGTTCCGGTCTGCCATCCCGCGCTGAAGCGCCAGCGCAAACTGGGCACCGTCCGCGACACTGGGAAACTGCAGCAACAGACCGTCGCCCGCAGTATTTGCCACGCGGCCGCGATGCTGTTCGATCAGCGGATCGACGAACTGCACCCGGTGGGATCGAAGCGCATGCAGTGTCTTCACCTCATCCCGCGAGACCAACCGGCTGTAACCGGCGATGTCTGCCGCAACGATGACGGCCAGCCTCCGCATGCCCTGTTCCTCTGCCATCATCCGCCTTCATGGTTTCAGCCGCATGTCAGCCTAGCGGAATACGGCGTCGCTTGCACTGTCCGCAGTCGCGGGCACTTCGCGCGGCCGCCCCTCGCCGTCCAGCGCCACGAAAGTGAACACCGCATCCGTCACCTTCTCGCGCCCGGTCGCAAACCGCGGCCGCCGCCAGGCCTCGACATGGATGCGCATCGACGTCCGTCCCCGCACCACCAGATCGGCGTACAGCGACACCTCGTCGCCTACCTTCACGGGCTTCAGGAAGGCCATCCCCTCCACCGCCACCGTCGCCGCCCGCCCCGCCGCGATGCGCGCCGCCAGATTGCCCGCCGCAAGGTCCATCTGCGCCATCAGCCAGCCGCCAAAGATGTCGCCCGCGGGGTTCGTGTCCGCAGGCATGGCAATGGTGCGGATCACCGGCTCTCCCACCGGCGCTGGCTGTTCTTGCTCCGGCGCGTTCATCTCTCCCACAGCCCCGCCGCCTTCAGCGCCTTGCGCATCTCCGCCTCCTCGGGCAGCGCCGCCCGGTCGAACATCGCCCGCACCCGCGCCCCGTGGCCCTGGTACACGAACCGCCGCACAGGCGGATGACCGCGCAGCACCGGCTTCAGGTCCGGGTCGCGCGCCACCCGCTCCACCATCGCCACGGCCGCATCCGGCTCGCGGGCGTAAAGCAGCGGCAAGAGCCGCCAGTGGCAGGTCACCTTGGCGTCCATCCCGGCCAGTTCCGCCCCCGGCCGTCCGCCGCCGAAGCTGTGAATCGCCAGCGGCAACGCTGCCTGATCCAGCCAGGGGTCCAAGCTCTGCCCTGCCAGTTCCGGCACCACCCCGCTGCGGATCGCCACGGCCATCTCGGCAAACCGCCGCCCGAACGCCACCGGATCGGCCCCGCAGAACCAGCCCGCGTTGAAATACAGGTACCGCAGCCAGTCCCCCTCCGGCCATGCCGCATCTTGCGACGACGCAAAATCCAGCCCGAAGGCCCGGTACAGCGCGCGCCAGACCTCGGCCCGCGAAAACGCCCCCGGCTTCGGCCAGGTATCGCTGCGCCGCAGGCTGGCCGTGGGCCGCGCGAAATCGAACGGCACCGCCGACAGCCGCCCCGTCACCACCGTATCGGTATCAACAAACAGGAACGGCCCCGGCGGCAGCACCGCCAGCCCTTCAATCTTGTTGCCATGCGGATAGGCCGCCCCGAACAGGCGGCTCTCGAAGGGCACGATCTCGGCCCCCAGCCCCTCCAGCACCACCCGCACCTCCGGCGCCACCCGCGGGTCCTCGGGCCACAGCGGCCCGGGCTGCGGCTCCATCAGCACCACGCGGCCCGCAAACCCCGGATCGGCCCGCCGCAGCGAAGCCACCAGCAGCACCGCCTCGAACCCCAGCCGCCCCGCCTGCACCACGGCCGCCAGGGTGAACGCCTGCACCGCCCCGCCCCCGCTTGCCATGCCGCCCCCGTTGCCCCACCCGGTCAGAACCGCACGAAACCCCCAACCCTGTCCACCCCGATCCACACCGGCATCCACCCCCCCCGGACGACCCCGGATTATCGGTTTCCTCACCATTCCCGGTCACCCTCTGCCTGGCCCGGGTGCCGGTTCACCATGCCGCGGCACCGGGGCCGGTCAGGAACGGACGAAACCATGTCGGATCACGACAGGCGCTTCCGCGAGGCGGTGCAGGGCGAACGCAATCGCCTGGCCGGCGAAGCGGTGGCCACCGCCGCCACCGAACGCACACAGGCCCAGATCGCCGCAAAGCTGTCCGGATTCACCGCCGATTTCCAGCAACGCGAAGGGTGCCGCTTTCTTGTCCCCACCCTCACCCAGTCCGAGTTCGGCGTCTTCGGCCTGACCTTCCAGCCAAGCGATGAGGCCATGGGCATCCGCGCCCGCCTGCAGGACCGTGTCGCCGCACAGGGCCGCCACATCCCGGCGCCGCAGCCCGTCACGCTCTTGCTCGGCCGCTTCTCCGACCTGTCCGAGGTGGCCTCTGACAGCGTGCTGGACCAGCTGGCGAAAAGCTTCGTGTTCCGCGAAAAGGCGATCCAGGACCTGCGCGCCACCTTCGCCCGGTTCGAGGACGAGCTGCGCGAGGCCGATGCGCCCATCTCCGTCCCGCACGACAGCAAGTACCTCATCTTCGGGGGCCTTGGCATTCTGGTTGTGCTCTTGCTCGTCAACCTTTTCCGCTGACCGGGCGGCCGCCGGCGGCACGGGCCACGCGAAACACTTGCCCGGCCCCGCCCCCTCCTGTCATGCTGGCGCCGGATGCCTGCACCGAGAGGCCGCATGAAACGCCTGATCCTGTCCGCCCTGATCGCCGCCGCCCCCCTCACCGCCGCGGCGCAGCAGATGACCACCGCCGCCGAGATCAGGCCCATCCTCGAAGCCACGCGCGGCAACTGGCTGGCGCTGCGCGAATACGAAGGCCAGGACCTGCTCTACTTCACCCACCTCGCCGCCTGGCGCTGCGGGCTGAGCGCAGTGCGCGTCACCGTGCCCGGCGTGGCCACCGACGCCGCGCTGTCGCTGGAACCCTGCTACGAAGGCACAGCCCAGCCCAACGCCATCACCGCCAATGCCTACGCCCCCTACGTCACCATGCCGCTCGGCGCCGCCCAGCAAGTCAGCGTCACCATCACCTACGACGACGGCACCGAAGCGACGCAAAGCTACGAACGCAAGGCGATCCTGATGCCGTAGGGCGCGCCATCACAGCGACCCGGCTACAAATCCAGCGCCCCCTGCGCGCCCTTGTCCTTCTCCTTCGGCGCCTTCTTGAACGTGTCATCCCGCCGCGCGGGCATCTCCACCGCCCGCTCGCGCAGCGCCAGCGCCTGCTCGATGGTCACGATCTGCAACCGATTCACTGGCGCAAACCCCGGCACCTCGCACAGCCCCGCCTGCGCCGCCCAGTCCAGCATCGGTTTCGTGGGTTTTGCCAACGTCAGCAGCACACCGATCTGCGCGCCTTGCTTGGTCACGACGGCGTCAAGGTCGCGCACCATTGCAACGCCGACGGTTTCGCCGCCCTTCACCGAGACCACTGCGCGATACTCCTCGTTCACCCCGAACCAGCGCACCCCGTCCACGCCGCCATCCGCGCCCTTTTTCGCCTGCGGGATGAAGCCCAGCTTGCTGGCCGCCCAGATCTCGAATTCCTTCTTGCTGGGGTCGTTGCGGTTGAAGAAATCCCGCGCGGCCTCGGCATCCATCGGCGTGCCGATGACCTGATAGTCGATGCCCTCGAAAGCTGATCGCAGCCGGGTTTCGATCAGCCCGATGGCAATGTGCGTCACGTCAATGCCAATCCACTGGCGGGCCAGCTTTTGCGCCGCATGCACGGTGGTGCCGCAGCCGCAGAACGGGTCGAGCACCACGTCGCCGGGGTTCGAGGAGGCATTGAGGATGCGTTCGAGGAGGGCCACGGGTTTCTGGGTGGGACACCTAGGTGCAGAACAGGTCGTTGCCCAGCGCAAAGACCATCAGCGACAGCAGGATGGCCAGACCCGCTGTCATCAGCACCTTCAGCGCGCGGTCCCCGGGCGGGTGGCCTGTCAGTGCCTCCCACGCGTGGAACACCAGGTGACCGCCGTCCAGCACCGGCACCGGGAACAGGTTCAGAAGGCCCACGCCGGTGGACAGCATGGCCAGGAACAGCACGAAGGTGCCGAACCCCTGCGCCGCGGCATCGCCCGAGGTTTCGGCAATGCCCAGCGGCCCCTGCAGGTTGCAGGCCGAAATGGCGCCGGTCATCATGTGCGCCAGCCCCGACAGCGAGGTGGTGATGATCCGCCAGGTTTCCTGCGCGGCCAGGCTGAACGCCTCGATCGGGCCGGGCGTGCGCGCCTCGGGCACGAACACAAGGCCCCCCGACAGGCCGATCAGCCAGCGGGTTTCGAAGCTGCCGTCGGGTTGCGGCAGGTCGCGCTTGCGCGGCACCAGCGTGAAGTCCAGCGTATCGCCGTTGCGCCAGACCTTCAGCAGCAGCGGCTTGCCGTCGGACGCGCCGGCGATGGTGCGCAGGTCCTCGAAACTTGCCACCGGAGTGCCGTCCACCGCCAGCACCACATCGCCCGCCTGCATGCCCACATCGCCCGCGGCCGACTGCGGTTGCACCACATCGGCAATCGGCGGGAACGGATGGGGGCCGGGGAAGACCAGCGTGTCGGTGCCGCGCCGCACCGTGTATTCGGGCGCGGCGCCGGCGGGCAGGTCCCGTGCGGCCTGAATGAAGGCCGTCAGCGTGGGGGTTTCGGTGCCGTTCAGCGCCGTGATGCGGTCACCGGGCTGCAGGGTGGCGCCCTCGAACGGGACCGCCTTCACCTCGCCCACCACCGGGTCTTCGGTGGCCACGCCGTTGACGAAAAAGAACCCCGCGAACACGACAATGGCCAGGATGAAGTTGAACACCGGCCCCGCCGCCACGGTGGCGGCCCGCGCCCACAGCGGCGCGCCATGCATGGTGCGGCGCCGTTCGCTGGCCGACAGGGCCGTGATCGCGGCGCCGTCCTTGCCGCTGGCTGCATCGGCATCGCCCAGGAACTTGACATAGCCGCCGAAGGGCAGCGCCGCGACCTGCCAGCGCGTGCCGCGCCGGTCGACCCGCGCATACAGCACCGGGCCGAACCCCAGCGAGAACACCTCGGCATGGATGCCGGACCAGCGGCCGACGATGTAGTGGCCGTATTCGTGCACGAACACGATGATCGACAGCGCCACCACAAAGGCCACCACCGTGAAGGCGATGTTGCCGAATTGCGGGATCAGGCCGAGAACGTCCATGTCAATCCTGTTGCTGGGCGCGGTCGGCGTGCGATGCCGCCGTGCCCCTTGCCAGATGGTCCATCGACAGCACCTCGTCTAGGTCTGTGGCGGCATGGGAAAGGCGATTGTCGCGCGAAAGTGTGTCCAGCGTGGCCTCGACCACCCCGGCCATCTGCAGGAACCGCAGCCGCCCGGCGATGAAGCGGTCCAGCGCCACCTCCTTGGCCGCGTTGAACACGGCGCCCGACAGGCCGCGCGTGTGCATCACCGCTCGGGCCAGCCGCAGGGCCGGGAAACGGTCGGGGTCGGGCGGCTCGAACTCCAGCCGGGCCAGCGCGGCCAGGTCCAGCCGGGCCACCGGCACATGCCCGCGGTCGGGCCAGTGCAGGGCATAGCCGATGGCGTGGCGCATGTCGGGCGGCCCCATGTGCGCCATCAGCGCCCCGTCGCAGAACCCCACCAGCGCGTGGATGATCGACTGCGGATGCACGATCACTTCGATGCGGTCGGGGTCCACCCCGAAGAACTCGCGCGCCTCGATCATTTCGAGCGCCTTGTTGAACATCGAGGCCGAATCGATGGAAATGCGCTGGCCCATCGCCCAGTTCGGGTGGGCGACGGCTTCCTTCACCGTTGCGGCCTGCAGCCTGTCGCGCGTCCAGGTGCGGAACGGGCCGCCCGAGGCGGTGATGATAATGCGCTCGACCCGCGC
>CAZLIC010000022.1:3641-49564 GCA_964559535.1 uncultured Rhodobacterales bacterium | reverse complement strand
GGGCCTTGACGCGGAACTCGAACGCCACGCCGCGCAGGATAAGCCCGGTGAGCATGAGGGCCACGGGCAGGTAGAGGGCGGTCAGGATGATGCCGTGGGCAGAGGGAAAGGCCACCAGCAGAATGCCGATGGCCAGCACCAGCCAGGTTTCGTTGGCATCCCAGAACGGGCCGATCGAGGCGATCATGCGGTCGCGCTCGGCTTCTGATGCGAAGGGGAAGAGCAGGCCCACGCCCAGGTCGAAGCCGTCAAGGCAGACGTAGATCAGGATCGACAGGCCCATCAGGCCGGCAAAGACCAGCGGCAGCCAGACGGCGGGGTCGCTCAGGTCCATGATCTATTCTCCGGGAATGGCAACGGGGGCGGGGCGGTTCAGGCCCTGCAGGGTGGGCAGCTTGCCCGCCTTCCCCGCCAGATGGAACAAGGCCCCGATGTAGGCCACCAGCAGGAACCCGTAAAGCGCCAGATAGGCGGGCAGCGAGGCCGCCACCATGGCCGCAGGCACCGGGCCCACCGCGGCTTCGGTCGTCAGCACGCCCGACACCAGCCAGGGCTGGCGCCCGATTTCGGTGGTGTACCAGCCTGCCAGCGTGGCCACCCAGCCCGAGAAGGTCATCCCCACCATGCCCCACAGCACAGGGCGCGGCAGGCCTTCGGGCCCGCGGCGTGCCAGAAGGAACGTGCCGACCCAAGCCACCGCCAGCATCAGGAAGCCGACGCCGACCATGATGCGGAAGCTGTAGAAGACGGGGGCGACAGGCGGGTGCAGACGGGTGCCGTCCTCGGCGACGAAGTCGTTCAGGCCGGGCACCACGCCATCGACATGGTGTTTCAGAATCAGCGAGGCACCGTTCGGGATGGCGATTTCAAAGCGGTTCTCGCGCGCGGCCTCATCCGGGATGGCGAACAGCACCAGGGGAACGTTACCGCGGGTTTCCCAGTTGGCCTCCATCGCCGCCACTTTCTGCGGCTGGTGTTCCAGCGTGTTCAGCCCGTGCATGTCGCCCGCCACGATCTGCACCGGGATGAGCGCGGCTGCCAGCCAAAGGCCGGTCCGCAGGCCCGAGGCGACGCTGGCCGCCCGGTCGCCGCGCAGCCAGCGCCAGGCCGACAGTCCGGCAATCAGGAAGGCGCAGGTCAGGCCCGAGGCCAAGAGCATGTGCGCCATGCGGTAGGGCATCGAGGGGTTGAAGATGATCGCCCACCAGTCGGTCGCGTGCACCACGCCGTCGCGCAGTTCGTACCCTGCCGGGGTCTGCATCCAGCTGTTCAGAACCAGAATCCAGAACGCGCTCATCGTGGTGCCGAAGGCCACGAGGAAAGTGGCGGTGATGTGCACCCAAGGCGCTACCCGGCCCGCGCCGAACAGCATGATGCCCAGGAACACGGCCTCCAGGAAGAAGGCGGTCAGCACTTCGTAGGCCAAGAGCGGCCCGGCGATGTTGCCCACGCGCTCCATGAACCCCGGCCAGTTGGTGCCGAACTGGAACGACATGGTGATGCCCGACACCACACCCAGTGCGAAGGACAGCGCGAAGACCTTCACCCAGAAAAGGTAGAGTTCCATCCAGCGGGCATCGCGCGTGGCGGCAAAGCGCAGCCGGAAGAACAGGAGCACCCAGCCCAGCGCGATGGTGATGGTGGGGAACAGGATGTGGAACGAGATGTTGGCGGCGAACTGGATGCGGGAGAGAAGAAGGGTGTCCATGATCCTGCCTGCGGTGCGGTTGCGGCGAAGATAGGTGCCCGCGGGCCGCGGGGAAGAGACATGCGGCGGCGGGTCGCGCGTAAAGGCTTGGCGAAGCCGCAAGGCGGTGGCAGGGTTGCGGCCGGGCCATGACAGGGTGATTGCGTGGGACTGATCCGGTTTGTCTTGCGGCTGGTGCTGTTGCTGCTGGTGGCGGCGGCGCTGGCGGTGGGGATTTCCTTTGTGTCGCCATGGCCGGGGGTTCTGGCGATCCGCGGCACATTTGCCTGGTGGACGGCGGGGGCAGTGGCCGACCTTGCGGCGCTGGCCCCGCACGAGGTGCGGGCGCGGCTGCACATTGCGCACACCCCTTCGGACCCGCAGGGACGGGTCGACCTGTACCTGCCGCCTGGTGCGCCGCCTGCCGGGGGATGGCCGGTGGTGGTGTGGGTGCATGGCGGCGCCTGGGTTGCCGGGGACAAGAGCGATGTCGGCAACTGGCTGCGCATTGTGGCGTCGCGCGGGTATGCGGCGGTGGCCCCGGCCTATACGCGGGCGCCTGCGGGGGTGCACCCGGAACCCGCGCGGCAGGTGAACGCGGCGCTGGACTGGGTGGTGCGCGAGGGCCGGGCGCAGGGGCTGGACCCGACGCGCCTGGTGCTGGCGGGCGACAGCGCGGGGGCGCAGATCGCGGCGCAGGCAGGCATTGCGCAAGTGGATGCCGCCTATGCCACGCGGTTGGGCATCGTGCCTGCGCTGCCTGCAGGGGCGCTGCGCGGCCTGGTGCTGTTCTGCGGCGGCTATGACCCGGCGCTGGTGAAGGGCGAGGGCATTTTCGGCTGGTTCATCGACACGGTGTTCTGGGCTTATTTCGGGCAGAAGGACTGGCGGGCCAGCCCGATGCTGGGCGATTTCGCAATTCCTGCGAACCTGCCCGCGGGCCTGCCGCCGCTGTTTGTCTCGGCCGGAAACGCCGACCCGCTGCTGGCCCAGTCCCGCGCGCTGGCCGTGGCGGCCGAAGCCAAGGGCATCCGGGTGGACCGCCTGTTCTTCCCCGACGATTTCCAGCCGCCCCTGGGCCATGAATACCAGTTCGCGCTGAACGGCGAGGCGGGCCGCCAGGCGTTCGACCGCATGATCGCGTTTCTGGCGGCTGAAACGGGCGGTTAGCGCGGCAGGTCGTCGCGGAAGCGGGCCATCTGTTGCAACGAGGCGTGCAGGATGGTGACGATGCCGATGCCACCGCCGGGCAGGTCGCGCCAATAGACGAAGTGGTGCTGGTAGCGGCACACAAAAGCTGTGATTCCGAACGCCGCGGGGACCGGACGCGACCGGTCCCCAGACGAGCGGAAGGTGGCGAAGGTTTCGAACATCCCGCGGAGATAGCGGTCCGCCTGATCCTCGCCCCAACGGTCGCGGGTGTAGTTGTAGATGTCGTCGAGCCGCCGGTCTGCGGCCTCCTCGATCCGGAAAGCCGCCACGTCAGCGCCTGTTGCGTTCGATGACATCCTCGACCGTCACCGACCGGTAATTTTCTTCCGGTGCGGCAAAGGCGCGCTGGAGTTCGGCCTTCAGGTCCTCGAACATTTGCGCCTCGACCCGTTCCTTGTCACGGCGGATCAGGTCGCGGATGTACTCGCTGATGTTCTCGTAAAGCCCGTCCTCGCCCACGTTGCGCGCAACGAATTCGGCCAACGGGCCGCTGACGCGGACAGTCATCGTGGTGGTCTGAGCCATGTGCATCCCCTTCGTCCCGTCTTCAGGATACACAACGGTGAATACGCCATCAAGGGCGGCGGGGCGGCGGCGCTATTCCACCGACCATTCCAGCGTCGAGCCGTCGGCGCGGGTGATCTGCAGCGTGTTGCCGCGCAGCACGGCGGTCTGGCATTCGCTGCCCGCCATCCGCTTGGGCGCGGAAATGGTGCGGCACAATTTGCCGTCCCTGACCATCCAGGTGCCTGTCAGCGTGTCCGCCCCGACCTTGCCCGACATCGCGCCATCGGCGCCCATGACGATGCGGCTTTTGCCCGCCACCAGCGTCTTGCCCGACAGTTCCTGAACCATGTCGGCCTGCGCGGCCAACGGCGCCATCACCACGATGACCGACAGCAGACCCGACCGGAAACCCCACTGCATGGCACTCTCCTGATTCGCCGCGAACAAGGGTAACCTTCATCCGGGCCGGGAACCAAGCCGTCTTGCGGGTCAGGCCAGCCGGTCCTTCACCATTG
Source organism: uncultured Rhodobacterales bacterium (assembly GCA_964559535.1). GTDB lineage: Bacteria > Pseudomonadota > Alphaproteobacteria > Rhodobacterales > Rhodobacteraceae > CAZLIC01. The sequence continues at coordinate 45,643 of CAZLIC010000022.1, read as the reverse complement.
GCCCCACGGCGCCAAAATCCATCTGGCCGGTGTACCGGGCCTTCAGCGCGGCCATCACCCGGCCCATGTCGCGGATGCCCGTGGCACCGCATTCGGCAATGGCGGCGGCGATGGCGGCGGCGGTCTCGGCGGCATCCATCTGGCGGGGCAGGAATTCCTCGATCACCTTGACCTCGGCCAGTTCCTTCTCGGCCAGGTCGATGCGCCCGCCTTCCTCGTAGGCGCGGGCGCTTTCCTGGCGCTGCTTCACCAGCTTGCCCAGGATCGCCAGGATGTCGGCCTCGGCCAGTTCGGCGGCCTCGGCCCGTTCGGTGCGCAGCGCGATCTCGCGGTCCTTCATGGCGGCGTTCACCAGCCGCAGGGTCGACAGACGGTCGGCCTCCTTGGCCTTCATCGCATCCTTCAGTGCCGCCTGCAGACGTTCGCGCAACGACATGGCATTCCCCGTACCGGCCCCGTGCCAGAGCGCCAGACATAGCGCGAACGGGCCGGCCGCGCAACGGGCGTGCCGGACAACCCCTTGACGGGGCTGGAAATTCCTTTTTCATCATGGGCTTGACCCCACCTTGGCGCGGCCTTAGGTTGCCGCGATTTTCGTGCACCCGGAGAAGCCCATGCCCGCATCCGCCCCGCCCAAGGCCACGGCCTGTCTTGTTCTGGCCGACGGATCGGTGTTCTGGGGGCAGGGGTTCGGCGCGGCGGGCGAGATGGTGGCGGAACTGGTCTTCAACACCGCGATGACCGGCTATCAGGAGATCATGACCGACCCGTCGTACGCGGGCCAGATCGTGACCTTCACCTTCCCGCACATCGGCAACGTGGGCACCACCGGCGAGGATGACGAGGCAAATGACCCGGTTGCCGCGGGCATGGTGGTGAAGTGGGACCCGACCGAACCTTCCAGCTGGCGCGCCACCGGCACGCTGACGGACTGGCTGTCGCGCAAGGGCCGCATCGGCATCGGCGGCATCGACACGCGGCGGCTGACGCGGGCAGTGCGCCAGCAGGGCGCGCCGCATGCGGCGCTGGCGCATGACCCCGAGGGGAAGTTCGACCTTGAGCGGCTGGTGGCCAGGGCGCGGGCGTGGCGGGGGTTGGTGGGGCTGGACCTGGCCAAGGACGTGACCTGTGCGCAGTCGTACCGTTGGGACGAGATGCGCTGGGCCTGGCCCGAAGGGTACACGCGCCGGGAAGGTCCGGGGTTGCGCGTCGTGGCGGTGGACTACGGTGCCAAGCGCAACATCCTGCGCTGCCTGGCGAGTGTCGGCTGCGAGGTGACGGTGCTGCCCGCCAGCGCCACGGCCGAGGACGTGCTGGCGCTGAACCCCGAGGGCGTTTTCCTGTCGAACGGCCCGGGCGACCCCGCGGCGACGGGGGTTTATGCCGTGCCGATGATCCAGGGTGTACTGAAGGCCGACCTGCCGCTGTTCGGCATCTGCCTGGGTCACCAGATGCTGGCGCTGGCGGTGGGGGCGCGGACGGTGAAGATGAACCACGGCCACCACGGCGCCAACCATCCGGTGAAGGATGTGGAGTCGGGCAAGGTGGAAATCACCTCGATGAACCACGGCTTCACGGTGGACAGCCAGACGCTGCCCGCCGGCGTGAAGGAAACGCATGTCAGCCTGTTCGACGGGTCGAACTGCGGCATTCGGGTTGACGGGCGACCGGTGTTCAGCGTGCAGTACCACCCCGAGGCCAGCCCCGGCCCGCAGGACAGCTTCTACCTGTTCGAGCGGTTCGCGGCGGCAATGCAGGCGCGGCGTGCGCCGCGCGGCGACACGGCGAAGGCACGGTGAAGGTTTCTTCGCTTTGCGCCATTTCTGGTTAACCGGGCGTTAAGCAGCTTCCTGTCATCAGCGTGGCACCCATGCGGTGTCTGAATGTTCGCGCTTGACCCCCGACCCAAGTCCCTGCCCGAACCGGCCGCGCCGTCGGTTGCGCCGCTGCCCGTGCCGCGGCGCCCGGCCAACCTGCCCGGCCCCCCGCAGACCGATCTGGATGCCCGCGGCGGTCTGCCTGCCGTCCTGCTGCGTGAGGGGGTGCTGTCGCACGCGGCGCTGATGCAGGCGCTGCTGCTGCACCGGCGGCATGGCGGAAGGCTGGAAGACCTGCTTGTGGCACATGGGCTGGTGCGTGCGGGGGTGCTGTATGCGCTGCTGGGACGCTTGTGGAAGGTGCCGGTCGTCGACCTGGCGGCAGACCCGCCCGACCCCCGGCTGATTGACCGGGTGGGCGCGGCGGCCTGTCTGCGGCTGGGAATGGTGCCGTGGCGTGTAACGGGTGGCCGGACAGTGGTGGTGGCGGCCCATCCGGCCGAGTTTTCCGCAACGCTGATGCAGATGGGCGGGCGGTTGGGGCCGGTTACCATGGCGCTGGCCCCGCCGACCGAGATCGAAGGGGCGGTGCTGGCAGCGCGCGGATCCCGGCTGGCGCATGCGGCGGTGCGGCGGGTGCCCGCCGCGCAAAGCTGCCGGGACTGGGACCAGGGCAAAGTGGTGGCGGCCGTGCTGGCGGTGGCTTTGCTGGCGGCAATCGGCCTTTTGGCGGCACCGCTGGCGACCTTTGGCCTGGTGCTGGGCTGGGCAATGCTGACCATGCTGGCGGGCAGCGTGATGAAGCTTGCGGCCTTGCTGTTGCCCGCGGTGCCGCCGGTGGTTCGCGCGGCCCCGGATGGCGAAACCGCGCTGCCTGTCGTTTCGGTGATGGTCGCGCTGTACCGCGAGGCGGGCATCGCCGGGCGCCTGGTGCGGCGGCTGGAGCGTCTGGATTATCCGCGCGACCTTCTGGATGTGGTGCTGGTGGTCGAGGAGAACGACCACCTGACGCGCGATGCGCTGACTGCGGCGGTATTGCCGCCCTGGATGCGCGTGGTGGCGGTGCCCGATGGCCCGGTGCGCACCAAGCCGCGCGCACTGAACTATGCGATGGACCTGTGCCGAGGCAACATCATCGGTGTCTATGACGCCGAGGATGCGCCCGAGCCTGCACAGATCCACAAGGTGGTGCAGCACTTCCGGCAGGCCGGGCCAAAGGTGGCCTGCCTGCAGGGCGTGCTGGATTTCTACAACCCGCGGGCCAACTGGATGGCGCGCTGCTTTGCGCTGGAATATGCGGGCTGGTTCCGCGTGGTACTGCCGGGGCTGGCGCGCATGGGCCTGCCGGTGCCGCTGGGCGGAACCACGCTGTTCTTCCGGCGCGATGTGCTGGAACGGCTGGGCGGATGGGACGCCCACAACGTGACGGAAGATGCCGATCTGGGCATGCGGCTGGTGCGCCACGGCTATGTCACCGAACTGGTCGACACCGTGACGCACGAGGAAGCCTGCTGCCACGCCTGGCCGTGGGTCAAGCAGCGGTCACGCTGGATCAAGGGCTACATGATGACGCTGGTGGTGCACATGCGCCACCCGCTGCGGCTGTGGCAGGAACTGGGGCCGCTGGGCTTTGCCGGGTTCCAGGTGCTGTTCGTGGCCACGCTGAGCCAGTTCCTGCTGGCGCCGGTGCTGTGGCTGTGCTGGCTGGCGCCCGCCGGTCTGGTGCCGCTGCCGTTTCCGCCAGCGCTGTTTCCGGTGTTCCTGGCGCTGTGCCTGACGGCCGAGGCGGTGAACCTGGCCGTCGCCTGGGCCGGGCGGCGGCGGGCAGGGTTGCGCCTTTCCTTGCTGTGGGTGCTGGCCATGCATGCCTATTTCCCGCTGGCCACGGCCGCGGCCTTCAAGGCCCTGTGGGAACTGATGCGCCGCCCGTTCTTCTGGGACAAGACCAGCCATGGTCTGTGCGGCCTGGCGCCGGATCGGCCAAGGTCTCAGCGCGTGCGCAACTCGCCTGCGTCCACGCGAAGGCGTGTCTCGTAGGCCCGGCTGATGTGCGTGCGCAGCGCCGTCTCGGCCGCGTCGCCGTCGCGCGCGGCAATCGCGGCGACGATCAGGTCATGCTCGGCCAGCCCTTCGGAATCGCGCCCCTCGGCGGCGAACGAGGTGGTTGCCATCAGCGCCATCGAGCGGTGCACGAGGTCAAGCTGCTGGACCAGGTAGCGGTTGTGGCTGGCAAGGTGAATCTGCTTGTGGAACCGACGGTTGGCGCGCGACAGGGCGCGCGGATCGCCACCCACAAGCCGCTTGTCGTCGGCCACCATCGCCTGCATCACGCGCACTTCCTCGTCGGTGGCGTGCCGCGCGGCCAGCCGGGCCGCCAGCCCCTCGAGCGTGCCACGCACGGTATAGAGTTCGGCCAGCTGGTTGTGATCCAGCGAGGCGACGATCAGGCTGCGCCCGTCGCGTGCCAGCATGCCCTGCGTTTCCAGCCGCTGCAGGGCCTCGCGGATGGGCGTGCGGCTGACCCCCAGCCGTTCGGCCAGTTCGGATTCGACCAGCCGGTCGCCGGGGCGCCAGGTTCCAGCCTCGATCGCCTCGAGGATCAGCGTGTAGGCATCCTTCTGCACCGTTGACCCCAGATGACGGTTCCGTGACAGCCGAGGTAACGCCCCCGGTGCCGCGGTGCAATGACTTGCACAGGGCGTGGCCTTGGGGCAAGGGCAGGGCATGTCGCACCGGCCCGCCTTTGCCCATGTGAATGTCTGGGTCTTTGACCTGGACAACACGCTGTATCCGCCCGCCGCCCGCCTGTTCGACCAGATCGAGGTGCGGATGACGGCCTGGGTGCAAGAGGCGCTGGGGGTGGCGCGCGACGAGGCCGACCGCCTGCGCGCCCACTACTGGCAGCACTACGGCACCACGCTGGCGGGGCTGATGGCCGAGCACGGGGTGGACCCGGCGCCGTACCTGACGCATGTGCACGACATCGACTTCTCGGTGCTGTCACCGGACCCGGTGCTGGCGGCGCGCATTGCCGCGCTGCCGGGGCGGCGGGTGGTCTACACCAACGGATGCCGTCCCTATGCCCAGCGGGTGCTGGCGGCGCGCGGGCTGGCGGGGGTGTTCGACGCCGTCTACGGGGTGGAACACGCGGGCTTCCGGCCGAAGCCCGAACGCGCGGCCTTCGAGACCGTCTTTGCCGCCGACGGGATTGACCCTGCCCGCGCCGCGATGTTCGAGGACGACGCGCGCAACCTGGCGGCGCCGCATGCCATGGGGATGGCGACCGTGCATGTGGCCCCTGCACCTGCGCCCGCGCCGCACATTGCCCACCACACCGACGACCTGTCAGGCTTCCTGGCCATGCTGGGCTAGAATGCCGCGTCGACGGGGCTGGGCGGGCGCCCTAGCTTGCCCGGCATGATGCAGAGCGTGGACATTCTGGTTTCGGGCGGCGGGCTTGCGGGCCTGTCGGCGGCGGCTGTCTTCGGCGGTATGGGCCTGCGCGTGCTGGTGGTGGACCCCGCCCCGAAAAGCGACGAGGCCTGGGGGCCTGCGGCCGACCTGCGCACCACCGCAATCCTGCAGCCGGGGGCCGACCTTCTGGACGCCGCCGGGGTCTGGGCGCGGATGCTGCCGCACGCCACGCCGCTGCGGGTGATGCGCATCGTCGATGCCGGCGGGCCTGCGCCGCAGGCGCGCGCCTTGCGCGATTTCGACAGCGCCGACCTGTCGGGGCGTCCGTTTGGCTGGAACCTGCCCAACGCGGCGATCCTGCGCGAGTTGCGGGCATGTCTGGCGGGGCTTCCGGGGGTGGAGTACCGCCCCGGCACCGGAACCGCAGGCGTGCTGACGCGCGAGGCTGAGGCGCGCGTGACGCTGACCGACGGCAGCCGGGTGTCGGCGCGGCTACTGGTGGCGGCCGACGGGCGCGACAGCCCGGTGCGCCGAGCGCTGGATATTCCGGTGACGACGCTGCGCTATGGCCAGACGGCGCTGGTCTTCGCCGTGACCCACCCGATCCCGCATGACAACGTGTCCACCGAGGTGCACCGAAGCGGCGGCCCCTTCACGCTGGTGCCGCTGCCCGACCATGCAGGCCGCCCGGCCTCGTCCGTGGTCTGGATGGAACACGCGTCCGCGGCGCAGCGGCTGGCAGGGCTGCCGGACGACGATTTCGCCGCGGCTGCGACCGAACGGTCGGCGCATGTGCTGGGGCCGCTGACCCCGGTAACACGGCGGCAGTCCTGGCCGATCATCGCGCAGGTGGCGCACCGGATGGCGGGCCAGCGCGTGGCGCTGGTGGCCGAGGCCGCGCATGTGGTGCCGCCCATCGGCGCGCAGGGGCTGAACATGAGCCTGGCCGACATCGCCTGCCTGGCAGAGCTCGCGGCCGAGGGCGATCTGGGCGGGCAGGCCATGCTGCAGGCCTACCACCGCAGGCGCCATCCCGATGTGCTGGCGCGGGTGACGGGCGTCGATGCGCTGAACCGCGCCGCGATGGCAGGCGCGCCGTTGTGGCGCGACCTGCGCGGGCAACTTCTGCGGCTGATGCATGACGCCGCGCCGGTCCGGCGTTCGCTGATGCGGCTGGGTCTGGGCGCTGGCGGCGCAACGGCCGGCGCGGCGTAACCGCGGCCAACCCGACCGCCCGGTAGACCCGGCGTTGCCGCGGTGCAGGCCTTCAAGGGGGCGCCAGCCCCCGCGAAGGCCGAGGGCGGGGGGCCCGGTTGCCGCCGGGTGTGACGGTCAGAGCACCTTTTCCACCACCCGCTGCAGCCGCGCCACGGTGCCCGGCACGTCCTTCAGCTTGTCCAGCCCGAACAGGCCGACCCGGAAGGTGCGGAACTCGGGGCCTTCGCCGACCTGCAGGGGCACGCCCGCTGCGATCTGCATGCCTTCGGCCAGGAAACGGCGGCCCGCCTGCACTTCGGGGTCGTCGGTGTAGCTGACCACCACGCCGGGCGCCTGAAACCCCTCGGCCGCCACTGATGGCGCGCCCTTGCCCGCCAGCATCGCCCGCACCGCACGCCCAAGCTCCCACTGCGCGGCCTTGGCCGCGGCAAAGCCCATGGCGCGGGTTTCCTCCAGCGCATCGCGGAAGCCTCGCAGCGCGTCGGTCGGCATCGTGGCGTGGTAGGCGTGGCCGCCGCCCTCGAACGCCGCCATGATCGCGCGCCATTTCTTCAGGTCCAGCGCGAAGCTGTCGCTGGTGGTGGTGGCCAGCCGCGCCTCGGCCGCCGCCGACAGCATCACCAGGCCCGCGGATGGCGAGGCCGACCAGCCCTTCTGCGGGGCCGAGACCAGCACATCCACTCCGGTGCCCGCCATGTCGACCCAGATGCAGCCCGAGGCGATGCAGTCCAGCACCATCAGCGCGCCCACCTCATGTGCCGCCGCCGCAACCTGCGCGATCCAGTCATCGGGCAGGATGATGCCCGCGCTGGTTTCCACATGGGGCGCGAACACCGCGTCGGGCCGCAGCTCGCGGATCTTTGCCACCACCTCGTCCACCAGGGGCGGGGCATAGGGGGCCTTCGGGTGGTTGCCGGTCTGCCGCGCCATGGCCACATGCGTCTCAGTCGCGAACCCGCCTGCGTCGAAGATCTGGCTCCAGCGGAAGCTGAACCATCCGTTTCGCACCACCAGGTTGCGCCCGCGGCCGAACTGGCGCGCCACCGCCTCCATCGCGTAGGTGCCGCCGCCCGGCACCACCGCCACCGCCGCCGCGCCATAAACCTCTCGCAGCCCTTCGGAAATGTCGCGCATCACCTGCTGGAACCGCTTCGACATGTGGTTCAGCGAGCGGTCGGTGAACACGACCGAGAACTCGTCAAGGCCACCGTCGTCGATGTGGGGGTGCAGGGCTGGCATCGGGAACCTCCGTTTTCCGGGCATCTAGCACAGGCTGGCCGCATTGCGAACCGCGCAAGCTTGCGATAAGGCGCCCCGACCGGAACGGAGGGCCCTTCATGCGCGTGTATTATGACCGCGACTGCGACATCAACCTGATCAAGGACCGCAAGGTCGCCATCCTGGGCTACGGCAGCCAGGGGCATGCGCATGCGCAGAACCTGCGTGACTCGGGCGCGAAGAACGTGGTCGTGGCGCTGCGCGCGGGCTCTCCCTCGGCCGCCAAGGCGGAAGGTGCAGGACTGCAGGTGATGGAGATCGCCGAGGCCGCGCGCTGGGCCGACCTGATCATGTTCACCATGCCGGACGAGCTGCAGGCCGACACCTACCGCAAGTACGTGCATGACAACCTGCGTGACGGCGCGGCGATTGCCTTTGCCCACGGCCTGAACATCCACTTCGGCCTGATCGAGCCGAAGAAGGGTGTCGACGTCATCATGATGGCGCCCAAGGGCCCCGGGCACACCGTGCGCGGCGAGTACCTGAAGGGCGGCGGCGTGCCTTGCCTGGTGGCCGTGCACCACGATGCCACGGGCCGCGCGCTGGAACTGGGCCTGTCCTACTGCTCGGCCATCGGCGGCGGGCGGTCCGGGATCATCGAGACCAACTTCCGTCAGGAATGCGAGACCGACCTGTTCGGCGAACAGGCCGTGCTGTGCGGCGGTCTGGTGGAACTGATCCGAATGGGCTTCGAGACGCTGGTGGAAGCCGGTTACGAGCCCGAGATGGCCTATTTCGAATGCCTGCACGAGGTGAAGCTGATCGTCGACCTGATCTACGAGGGCGGCATCGCCAACATGAACTACTCGATCTCGAACACGGCCGAGTACGGCGAATACGTCAGCGGCCCGCGCATCCTGCCCTATGACGAGACCAAGGCGCGGATGAAGGCGGTGCTGAAGGACATCCAGACCGGCAAGTTCGTGCGCGACTTCATGCAGGAAAACGCCGTGGGCCAGCCGATGTTCAAGGCCACCCGCCGCCTGAACGACGAACACCAGATCGAACAGGTGGGCGAGAAGCTGCGCGCGATGATGCCGTGGATTTCCAAGGGCAAGATGGTGGACAAATCGCGGAACTGAGCTTTCGGGGCGAACTTGACCGATGGTATGGGGGCGCCTGCGGGCGCCCCTTTCTGTTGGGTTGTTGCCCGGCAAGCGCGGACTGTCAGCCGGGGCGTGAACCTGCTAGGCCAGCCGCGGGCAGGCGGATGTGGGCAGGCGGACAGGGGGGGCCGGGTGCGCAAGGTTGTGCAGAAATTGGCCAAGCGGTGGTGCCGGGCGCGCATCGCGCGCACGCTGCCGGGGGTGGTCGAGGAGGTGGCGGCCTATGCCGCGCGGTCGAACACCACCGGAACGCAGTGGATCACCCTGTGGATGGCGGTGCGGGGCATCCTGAAGCACCGGCCCGAATGGATTCTGGAGGCGGGCACCGGGTCGTCCACGCTGGTGCTGGCAGCGGCAGTGCAGAAGCTGCGGCGCGAGGTGCCCGGCTACCAGGGCCGCATCGTGAGCATGGAGAGCGTGCAGGAATGGCTGGACCTGGCCGAGGCCAACCTGCCCGACAAGTACCGCGATGTGGTGGAGATCCGCCTTGGCCCGCGCGAACGCTTCGACATGGCGATGTTCCGCGGCTACTGCCACTCCAACATCCCCGCGCATGACTATTCCTTTGTGCTGCTGGACGGGCCCAGCTTCATTGACGAACACGGCATCGCCTTTTGCGCCGATGTGTTCCGGGTGATGCAACTGTCGCAGGCGCCGGTGATCCATGGGGTGTCGGATGGCCGGGCGTCTTCGGTGATGGTGATCCAGCAGATCTTCGGCACGGCCGCGGCGCGCTACTGGCACGGGCTTTACGCCGCGCAGTTTTCGCTGCTGCGGATCGACTGGCGGGATGGCAACCTGAACACGCCGCGCGATTTCCGCTGTTCGCCCCTGGGGCGGCTGCAGTTCGTGAAGTTCCGCAAGCGGGGCTAGGCCTGGCGATTCCCGCGCCCGGAGCGGCCGCGGTGGATTGCCACAGGCCCGCCGCGCGCCTAGCCTTTGGCCCACGACTTACAAGCGCAGGGGATTCGCATGATCTATGTTTCGCTGACCGATCTCGACGGCAACCGGGTGCAGGTGAACGCGGGCAGCGTGGCCTACTACACGCAGGACCGGCCGCGGAAGGGCTCGCTGATTGCCTTTGCCGTGGCGGGCGGCAGCGGGATGGCCACGCTGGCCGTGACCGAAAGCCCCGACGAGATTGCCACGCAGATCAGCGCCAAGCTGCGCAAGTAAGCGTCTGGGCATGACCCCGCCCAACCCGCTCTTGGCCCTGATCAAGGGGGCGACACTGGTGGACCTGTCGGTCACCACCGGCCCCAACCAGCCGTCTTCGCCCCCCGAAGGGCAGCGGTTCGGCCAGTACATGATGAATCACTACACCTGGCCGCGGGGCAAGTTCCTGGAATACGTGCAGGTGCACGACGACCACACCGGCACGCACTGCGATGCGCCCAGCCACATGATTCCGCCCGATGGCAGCGGCCTGCCGCATGAAAGCCCGCTGGGCCGGGTGACCATCGAGCAACTGGACCTGAACGACATGATCGGCCCGGCCGTGGTGGTGGACGTGCGCGCGCTGATCGCCACGGTCCCAAAGGGCGAAACCACGCATCTGGCGCGCAGCCCGGTGATCGACCGGCCGTTCCTGGAAGCCTGGGAGGCCGAACACGGGGCCTTCGCCGCAGGCGACATCGTGCTGTTCCGCACCGACTGGTCCGACAGCTGGTTCCGCCCCTATCCGGAAGGGTTCCGCTATGACCGGTCGCATCCCGCGCCTGGCGCTGACGCGATCGAGCTTCTGCATGCGCGGGGCGTGCGCCATGTCGGCATCGACGGGCGTGGGATCGGGCTGATGCAGGACGACTACAGCCCGCATTGGGCAGCACTTGGCCATGGCATGATCGCCACCGAGAACCTGACGAACCTGGGCAAGCTGCCGGTGCGCGGGGCGGTGTTCATCTTCCTGCCGCACAAGTTCGAGGGGGCGACCGGCGGCATGGGCCGGGCGATTGCGCTGGTCGGTCCCTAGGTCGCAGGCGCAGCGGGGCGACGCGGCGCGCGACCCCGGCCCAAGGTGCAGGGGCAGGATTGCACAGGAACCGGGCATCACAGGCGCGCAGCCGTTTGCATGAGCGACATTGTCGTGCTTAGTGGCACCATGCGTATCGGACGGCGGGCATTCCTGGCAGGCGCGGCGGCGGCGGTTGCGGCACCGGCGTCGGCCGAGATCGCCTGCACGCCCTTCACCGGGCCGGCGCCCTGGGGCATCCAGCGCTGTGTGGTGGGCATCCCGTCGGTGCGCGTGCTGGGGGCGGGGCAGGAATGCCGCAACTGGTGCTGGGCGGCTTGTATCCAGAGCCTGTTTGCCACCGGGGGCTTCATCATCCGCGACCAGCGCCGCATCGTGGCGGCGCTGTTCGGGCGGGGCGACATCTGCGCCAGCGCCACCGGCGCGCAAATTGTTGGAACCATCGCGCGCGATTGGCAGGCCGACGACGGCCGCTGGTTCCGCGCCGATGCCCTGCCGCTGATGGACCTGAGCCTGAGCCTGTGGCGACCGGATGTGGCGCAGATCGTGTCGAACGATCTGGCGGCGGGTTATCCGCTGATCAACGGGGCGGTGGGGCATGCCACACTGATGACGGCCATGACCTATCTGCGCGACCATCGCGGCAACGGCATGGTCGAGGACATCACCGTGCGCGACCCCTTCGTGCCGCTGGGCCAGCCGGCCGTCGAACGGTCTCTGACGACGCTGGAACGGCAGGGCACCTTCTTTGTGGCGCAGGTGCGGGTCTATGGGTGAGCGCCTGTTCGTTGGGCACATCGGCGCGCGATTCCGCGCCACCGGTCACAGCCCCCTTGCGGTGTGGGGCGCGGCGGTTAACGTGGACCCGACGCAGGCAAGAAGGCGCAGCCGGTGACGGTCTATTTCAACGAGATGTACCAGGGCGGTCAGGTGCGCGCGCCCTATGCCCATCTGGAAGACTGGATGCAGGCCATGCCGGCCGCGTTGCGCCAGATGCGGCAGGCCGAGGCGGAGGCGCTGTTCCGCCGCATCGGCATCACGTTCGCCGTGTACGGCGAGGGTGGCGACCCTGACCGGCTGATCCCCTTCGACATGTTTCCCCGGGTGTTCAGTGCCGCCGAATGGACACGGCTGGAACGCGGCATCAAGCAGCGCGCGCGCGCGCTGAACGCGTTTCTGGTCGATGTCTATGGACGCGGAGAGATCGTGCGGGCAGGCCGCATTCCGGCGCGGCTGGTCTACCGCAACGACGAATACAAGAAGGAAGTGGCGGGCATCGTTCCGCCCAAGGGTGTGTACTCCCACATCGTGGGCATCGACATCGTGCGCACCGGACCCGACGATTTCTTCGTGCTGGAAGACAACTGCCGCACCCCCAGCGGCGTGTCCTACATGCTGGAAAACCGCGAGATCATGATGCGGATGTTCCCCGAACTGTTCCGGGCGAACCGCATAGCCCCGGTGGACCGCTACCCCGAACTGTTGCGCCGCACGCTGGCCTCGGTGGCGCCTGCCAAATGCACGGGTGAACCCACCGTGGTGATCCTGACGCCGGGGCATTTCAACAGCGCCTACTATGAACACAGCTTCCTGGCCGACCTTATGGGAGTGGAACTGGTTGAGGGGCAGGACCTGTTCGTGGAAGGCGAGTTCGTCTGGATGCGCACCACCGAGGGCCCGCAGAAGGTGGATGTGGTCTATCGCCGGATCGACGACGCCTTCATCGACCCGCTATGTTTCCGCCCTGACTCGATGCTAGGGGTTCCGGGCCTGATGGATGTGTACCGGTCGGGCGGAGTGACCATCTGCTCGGCGCCGGGGGCAGGGGTGGCGGATGACAAGGCCGTCTACACCTTTGTGCCCGAGATGGTGCGCTTCTATCTGGGCGAGGAGCCGATCTTGCAGAACGTGCCCACCTGGCAATGCGGCAAGGCGGATGACCTGAAATACGTGCTGGAGAAGCTGCCCGAGCTGGTGGTGAAGGAAGTGCACGGGTCGGGTGGGTACGGGATGCTGGTCGGGCCGAAATCCACGGCCGACCAGATCGAGACATTCCGCGCCAAGATCGAGGCCGATCCCGAGAATTACATCGCCCAGCCCACCCTGGCGCTGAGCACCACGCCCACCTTCGTGGCCGAGGGCGTGGCGCCGCGGCATGTGGACCTGCGCCCCTATTGTCTGGTGGGCGAACGCATCGAACTGGTGCCAGGCGGCCTGACGCGGGTGGCGCTGAAGGACGGCAGCCTGGTGGTGAACTCGTCGCAGGGCGGGGGCGTCAAGGACACCTGGGTGCTGGCGGAGTGACGCGATGCTGAGCCGGACCGCCGAGAACCTGTTCTGGATCGCCCGCTACATGGAGCGCGCCGAGACGGCGGCGCGCCTGCTGGATGCGGGTGCGCGCATGGCGCTGATTCCCACTGCGCAGGGCTATCGCAACGAATGGGACAGCCTGCTGCGCGCGGGCGGCACCGCCGACGCCTTTGCCGCCAAGTACGGCGACCCGGTGCAGCGCAACATCGAAAGCCACCTGTTCTTCGACCGCGACAACCCCAGTTCCGTGGCCAGCAGCATTACCGCCGCGCGGGAAAACGGGCGCATCGTGCGCACGGCGCTGACCAGCCAGATGTGGGATGCGCTGAACACCGCGTTCCAGGAGTTGAAGGCGCTGGAACGCATGCCGCGCAGCGAAGTGCAGCTTAGCCGGCTGACGGAATGGACGATGCGCCAGACCGCGCTGGTGCGCGGCGCCACCGAGGCCACGCACCTGCGCAACGACGGCTGGGACTTCCTGAACCTGGGCTACTATCTGGAACGCGCCGACAACACGGCGCGGCTCTTGGACGTGAAGTACTATGTGCTGCTGCCGTCGCTGGACCTGGTGGGGTCGGGGCTGGACAATTACCAGTGGGTCACGCTGTTGCGCGCGATGGGGGCGCACCGGGCGTTTCATTGGGCCTATGGCGGCGAAGTGACGGCGGCCAAGATTGCGCATTTCCTGATCCTGAACCCGCAAAGCCCAAGGTCGCTGATCACCTGTGCCGAGGGGCTGACCATGCATCTGGACCGCCTGTCGCGGCAGTACCGCATGCGCACCGCCGCGCAGGACCGCGCCCGCGCACTGCTGGCCGGGGTGGCAGAGGCCCGGGTCGAGGACATTTTCGACGAGGGGCTGCACGAATTCCTGTCGCGCATCATCCGCGAGGTGGCCGACCTCGCCTCGGTGGTGCGCGATGCCTATCTGGCCGGGGACATGCGCTGATGCTGCTGACGGTCGATCATGTGACCCGCTATCGCTATGGCCGCCCGGTGCGCGGCGTGGTGCAAAGCCTGCGGCTGACGCCCGCCACCTGCGAAGGGCAGCGGGTGCTGCGCTGGGATATTGCGGTGGACGGCGGCATGAAGGGCGGCGCCTTCCGGGACGGCGCAGGCGACATGGTCTGCGCCTGGACGGTGGCCGGGCCGGTGGACGAGATCACCGTACGCGTCAACGGGACGGTCGATACGCAGGATACCGCAGGCATTCTGCGCGGGCACCGCGAGACGGCGCCCGCCCTGGCCTGGCTGCTGGAAACGCCCGCGACTGCGCCGGATGACGCGCTGTGCGATCTTGCGGTGCAGGCGGCGTCGGCGGGCGAAGCGCTGTCGGTGGCGCATGCCATGGCCGCAGCGGTGGGCGAGGCGATCGCATGGGAGCCGGGGACGACCAATGCCGCAACCACTGCCGCCCAGGCTTTGGCGGCGGGCAAGGGTGTCTGTCAGGACCACGCGCATGCGCTGATCGCGGTGGCGCGCTCGGCCGGGATGCCCGCGCGCTATGTTGCGGGCTACATGTTTGACGGCAAGGACGCCTCGGAGGCCGCGCATGCCTGGGCGGAACTGTGGGTCGAGGGGTTGGGCTGGGTGGGGTTCGACCCGGCCAACCGCTGCTGCCCCGATGCGCGCTACATCCGCCTGGGCGCCGGGCTGGACGCGCGCGATGCGGCGCCCATCCGCGGCATCGCGCGCGGCGGTCTGACGGCCGAGAGGCTGGATGTGGCCGTCACGGTTGCGGCTGCGCAAAGCCAGAACCAGCAGTAACCCATTTCTTGCCGCGATGTTGCCATGCTGCTGCCTGAACCGGCGGCAAGGTTGGTTACCGGCCTGTGAAAGCGTCAGGTCAAGGTAAGGGTGCGTCATGAGTTTGAGTTACGACTTCGACATGTTTTCGGTGATTCCGCAGGCCTTCTTCGATGATGCGAAGCTTGGCCGCGACCTGCGCAAGGCCGGCCTGTCGCATGACCAGCGGCAGAACCGCGTGGCCCTGTTCCGCGAACCCGAAACGGCCGCCGCGCTGATGCGCGCCCCGCAAGAGATTCAGACCTATCTGCGCGCAGCCGGGTTCGGCACCAAGACCTACAGCAGCGGCGCGCTGCCCGGCTGCTTTCCCGCGCGTGATGAACAGGCCCGGCATGCGGTCCTGCGTGCGCTGCGGGACCACGCCGCCGACATTTCCATTCCGCTGACCGGAGGCCCGCGCCCGGCGTCCGGCGAGTTTGACGTTCATACCTTTCTGCTGGCCGCCATCGATGCCCGGCCGGTGGACATGCCCTCGATCCGCCCGCAGCTGATGTCCGCCGTCCGCCATGACCCCGAACGTGTCACGCTGTCCGCCGTGGGGGCGGTGGCGCTGTCGGTCGCGGTCGCCTGTTTTCTGGCCATCCCGCTGCTGTAGCGCGGCATCGGCGCCACGACGGTGCCTCTTTGTTGTCCAAGGGTTCTTTCCTTGCCCGTCCCGCGCCGCTAGCGTCGCGGGGCTGCGCGGGCAGGGGGAGCGGGACATGACCTATTGCGTGGGCCTTCTGTTGAACGAGGGCATGGTGCTCTTGTCGGACACACGCACCAACGCGGGCCTGGACAACATCTCGACCTACCGCAAGATGTTCACCTTCGAGGTCCCGGGCGAACGGGTGATCGTGATCCTGACCGCGGGCAGCCTGTCGGTGACGCAGACCACCATCGCACGCCTGCGCGAGGCCATCGAATCGCCCGAGGCCGACGCCGAGAGCTCGATCCTGCAGGCGCCGACGCTGCTGAAGGTGGCGCAGATGATCGGCGACCAGCTGGCGCATGTGCGCCGCGAGGTGGACGAGAAGATGTCGATGGCCCAGGGTGTGACGGCCAGCATGATTGTGGCCGGGCAACGCACAGGCGGGGCGATGCGGCTGTTCCTGATCTATCCCGAGGGCAATTTCATCGAGGCCACCGAAGACACGCCCTTCCTGCAGATCGGCGAGCACAAGTACGGCAAGCCGATTCTCGACCGGGTGGTCAAGCCCACCACCAGCCTGACGGATGCGAAGAAGGCGGTGCTTCTGTCGATGGATTCGACGTTGCGGTCGAACCTGTCGGTGGGCATGCCGCTGGATCTGGCGATCATCGCGCGCGACGCCTGCCGAGTGACCGAGCGGCGCCGGATCGAGGCGGGGGACGAGCAGTTCCGCGCCATGTCCGAGGCCTGGAGCCGTGCGCTGCGCGAGGGTTTCACGCAGATCGAGATCTGACGACCGGGCGCAAAACCCTTGAAGCAAGGGTTTTGCAAATTCCTTCCTTCAAGGAATTTGCGGTCAGCCGCCGCTGACACCTGCTTCGGCGAAGGTCGCCATGCCCGAATGGCAGGCGACCGCCGCCTTCAGGATGCCGATGGCCATCGCCGCCCCTGAACCCTCGCCCAGCCGCATGTCCAGCGACAGGAGAGGCGCCTTGCCCAGCCGCGCCAGCAGCGCCGCATGGGCACCTTCTGCCGAAAGATGGCCCGCAACCGCGTGGTCCAGCGCGCCCGGTACCGCCTTATGCAGGACCGCCGCGGCCGAACAGGCGATGAAACCGTCGAGAATCAGCGGAATCCGGTCGACCCGCGCCCGCGCCATGGCGCCCGCCATCGCCGCAATCTCGCGCCCGCCCAGACAGCGCAGGATGTCGAACGGCGTGCCCTGCCCGTGCCGTGCCACGCCCGCCGCCACTGTTTCTGCCTTGCGCCGCAGCCCGGCGTCATCCACCCCGGTCCCGCGCCCCACCCAGTCTTCGGCCGCGCCGCCGAACAGCGCGCAGGCAATCGCCGCGGCCGAGGTGGTGTTGCCGATGCCCATCTCGCCCACCACCAGCAGGTCTGATGCGGGGTCCACTGCCTCCCACCCTGCAGACACTGCGTCGATGAACTCCTGCCCCGTCATGGCCGGGCCTTCGGTGAAATCTGCCGTGGGCCGGTCAAGGCTGAGGGCCACCACATCCAGTTTGGCCCCTGCCGCGCGGGCCAGCTGGTTGATCGCCGCCCCCCCGGCCCGGAAATTCGCCACCATTTGCACCGTCACTTCCGGCGGAAAGGCCGACACGCCGCGCGTCGCAACGCCGTGGTTCCCCGCAAAGATCACCACCTGCGGGCGTTCCAGCACGGGCCGCGGATTGCCCCGCCACGTCGCATACCAGACGGCCAGCGCCTCCAGCCGACCAAGCGATCCCGGCGGTTTGGTCAGCTGCCCCTGCCGGTCGCGTGCGGCGGCTTCGGTGCCATCCTCGGGCACGGGGGCGGCCATCAGGGCGGCACGGAAGGATTGGACCGAGGTGAAGGCGGGCATCGCGGCTCTCCGTTGCGGCGGGGTGCGGGGTTGGCGTATCGGGGGGGCGGGGCGATTGCCAGAGGGGATGCGACATGGCGGGGGTTCTTGCCGACCTGTGGTCGGCTTTCGCACTGTTGTCGCGAATCCCGGTGCCGGATCACCGGCCGTCGGGCGCACGAGGGGCCTGGGCCTGGCCCTTGGTAGGGGTGGCTGTGGGGATGGTGGCCGGGCTGGCGGCCATGGCGATGGCGTCGGTCGGGCCGGGGTTCGCGGCGGCTGTGGCGCTGGCGGTGCAGGCGATGCTGACCGGCGCGATGCACGAGGATGGTCTGGCCGACTGCGCCGACGGGTTCTGGGGCGGCCACACGCGCGACCGGCGGCTGGAGATCATGAAGGACAGCCGCGTGGGGTCCTATGGCGTGCTGGCGCTGGTGCTGGTGGCGCTGGCGGGGTGGTCGGGGCTGTCGGCGGCTGACGACGTGCTGCCGGTTCTGGTGGCGGCGGGGGCGCTCAGCCGCGCACCGGTGGCGGTGCTGATGGCCGGGTTGCCGAACGCCCGCGAGGGCGGGCTGTCGCGGCTGGTGGGGCGGCCCTCGGCGACGGTGGCCGGGGCAGGGGTGGCGCTGGCGGTGGCAGTGGCCGTAGCCTCGTGCGGTGTGGCGGGTCTGTGGGCAGCGGTGGCGGTGGCCGTCGTGGCGCTGGCGGTGGGGCTGGTGGCAAAGGGGAAGATCGGCGGGCAGACCGGCGACGTGCTGGGTGCTGTGCAGCAGCTGGGGTTCGTGGCGGCGGTGGGGGTGCTGGGGGCCGCCCAATGAAAACGGCCGTCCCGTAGGGGGCGGCCGCTTGGGATGCCTTGACCGAAGCCTCAGGCCGCGCGGGTCAGCAGAACCTCGTCCACCTTGCGCTGCGCGCCCTTCTCGTCAACGCCCGACACGGCGGCGACTTCGCGGGTCAGGCGTTCCAGCGCGGCTTCGTACAGCTGGCGCTCGGAATAGCTCTGTTCGCGCTGGTCATCGGCGCGGTGCAGGTCGCGCACCACCTCGGCAATCGCCATCAGGTCGCCCGAGTTGATCTTCTGTTCGTATTCCTGCGCGCGGCGCGACCACATGGCCCGCTTCACCCGCGCCTTGCCCTTCAGCGTGTCCAGCGCCTTGGTCACCACATCGGGTGCCGACAGCGCCCGCATGCCGATCTCGGTGGCCTTGTGGGTGGGCACCCGCAGCGTCATCTTGTCCTTCTCGAAGGTGATCACGAAGAGTTCGAGCTTGAAGCCCGCAATCTCCTGCTCTTCGATGGAGATGATCTTGCCGACACCGTGCGCGGGATAGACCACGAACTCGTTCGGACGGAACTCGGCCTTCTTCTTCGTCATGCGTTTCTTCCCCTGGGCGGACCCCCGACCGACGACAACGCACCGTTCGCGGCATTCCTGCCCCGACGATGCAGTTCAACTGTCACAGAAAAAGCCGTCCCGGGCGAGCAGGTCCGGGGCAGGCCGGGACTCCCATTCTTTGCGTGTAACGATTCTATAGCACAGAATCGGCGCG
This sequence comes from uncultured Rhodobacterales bacterium, assembly GCA_964559535.1. Classification (GTDB taxonomy): domain Bacteria; phylum Pseudomonadota; class Alphaproteobacteria; order Rhodobacterales; family Rhodobacteraceae; genus CAZLIC01. The sequence goes on along the minus strand of CAZLIC010000022.1, from coordinate 26,698 downwards.
ATTCCAACACGCGCATCCGCGAATCGCAGAAGCTTGCCTTCGGATTCGCCATGCGCTTCGGGGTGACCTCGCGGAAACCGCGCGTCAGCCGCCCGCTCCCGCCGCTTCGCTGAAGTACTTCTCCAGCTTGCCCGCCTCGCCGTCACGGTCCTCGGCCTCGGGCAGGGGGTCTTTCTTCGTCACGATCACCGGCCACTTGGCAGCATATTTTCGGTTGAACTCGACCCACTTCTCCAGGTTCGGCTCGGTGTCGGGGCGGATCGCATCGGCCGGGCATTCCGGTTCGCACACGCCGCAGTCGATGCATTCGTCGGGGTGGATCACCAGCATGTTCTCGCCCTCGTAGAAGCAGTCCACGGGGCAGACCTCGACACAGTCGGTGTATTTGCAGGCGATGCAGTTGTCGGTGACCACGTAGGTCATGGCAGTGCGTCCTTTCGGGCGGGTCGGGCGGACAGGTAGCCCGCCGCGCCGCCGCGTTCAAGCGGGAGTGTCGAGATCGTCATACAACACCACCGCCTCGGATGCCGGGCCGCGACGGGTGGCCAAAGCCCGGATCCGCACCACCCGGATGCGCCCGCCCTGCGCGAAGGTCAGCGTATCGCCGACCCGCAGGTCCTGCGCAGGCTTGGTGGCGCGCTGCCCGTTCACCCGCAGCCCGCCATCGGCCACCAACGCCGCCGCCAGGCTGCGCGACCGGAAGAAGCGCGCCTGAAACAGCCATTTGTCGGCCCGTTCAGACGTTTCGGCCATCACGTCATGCGCACAAGGCTGCCGTCGTCGGCCCGCAGATAGAAGGTGCGCGATTCGCGGATGGGTTCCAGCGTGACGCCCTGCGCCACCGCGGCCCCGTTCCGCGTGCGCCGCAGGCGCCCGGCGTCAAAGCCCAGAACCACTTTCCACTGACTTTCGACATCCAGCAGCTCGATCCCTTCCAGCATCAGCGCATCGACATCGTCCCCGAAGAAACTGTGGAACTGCGCAAAGGCGGCATCCACTGCCTGCTTGCCGGAAAGCCGCGGTTTGCCGTCTGCCATTCTGTCCACCCATGCGTGATGCGCCCAAACCTTAGGCAGGACCAAGCGATGCATCAAGTGGTCAGAGTTTGCCTTTCAGCGCGGCAAGGATGGCGAACGGGCTGTCGGGGTCGACCGGCTTTTCGGGGCGCGGCGGGCGGGCCTCGAACTGGCGCGGGCCGCCCTTGCCGCCGTGGTCAGGCTTGCCGCCCTTGTGATCGTCGCGCGGGCGGTCCTGCCTGGAATCGTTCGGGCGGTCGCCGCGCGGCGCGCGGTCGGGCCTGGCGCCCTCGGGGCGTGCGCCATCACCCTTGGGGCTCTCGGGCCGCGGCGGACGCTCGCCGCGGGGCTTCCCGTCGCCCTCGGGGCGCGGTCCCTCGTGACGACGGGGCCGGTCGCCCGGCTTGGCATCGCCACGCGGCCGATCGCCCTGCGGTCTTTCGCCCTTTGGCCCGTCTCCACGGGGTCGGTCACCCTGGGGCCGGTCACCCTGGGGCCTGTCACCCTGGGGCCTGTCGCCCTGGGGCCTGTCACCCTGCGGCCTGTCACCCTGCGGCCTGTCACCCTGCGGCCTGTCACCCTGCGGCCTGTCACCCTGCGGCCGGTCGCCCTGGGGTCGGTCGCCCTGAGGCCGGTTGCCGCGCGACCGGTCTCCGTGCCGCCGTGGCGCACCCTCTTCGCCGCGCGGCCCCCGTGCGCGCTCGCCACCGCGCGGGCGGGGCGCCCAGGTGAACGTCACAAACGCCTCAACTTCAACGGGGGCCTCAGGCGTGGCCGCAGCCTCGGCTGCCGCTGCGGCAGGCGCTTCGGCCTCAGGAACGGTGTCCGGCAGGGTGTCGGGCGCCACGTCGGGTGATGCTTCCGGCAGCGTTTCGGGTGCTGGGGCAGCTTCGGGCGCAATGGCAACCGCCGCCGCCGCCGCCTCCGGCCGGGGTTTCGGGCGTTCGCCGCGCTCGCCCTTGTAACCCAGTCCGGCCATCAGGTCGGTGAACTGGTCCAGCGTCATGCCGGTGATCGACAGCATCTCGGGCGTCGCCTCGAACCCCGCGCGGCTGTCCTTGGCGCGCACGAGGTCGGCCAGGCGTTCCAGCATGTCGATGCGGATGGCGCGCGACCCGGCGGGATGGAAGCCCGCCAGCGTATATTCGGCCTTGGGCACCGCGGGAAGAAAAGGAATCGTCACCAGGCCGGGCGGCGGGCTTTCGGGCATTACCTCGGCGCCGTGCCAAAGGCTGTGCAGCACCAGCCGCAGCCCGGTGGGCTTGGGCTTCAGGAGCGTCGGGATGAAGATGGTGTACTGGCCAAACCGCACGCCGTGCTTGCGCAGCGCCGACCGCGCCTCCTGGTCCAGCGCCTTGGCATCCTCGGCCACCTGATCGCGCGGCAGCACGCCCAGCGATTCGACCAGCCGGAACGCAAACCCGCGGGCAAGTCCCGTCAGCGTCTCGTCCTTCTGCAGGGCACTCAGCGGCTCGAACAGCGCGGCAACCTTGCGGTCGATGAAATGCTGCAGGCGGCGGCGCACCTTCTCGGCAATCTCGGGGCCGGCCTCCTCATCGACAAAGGGCTCGATCGCGGGGCGCAGGATGTCGGCACCCTTCACCAGCTTGCCGACCGCGTGGGTGCCCCACATCAGCCCGCCCTGCGCGGTGAAATCCACCTCGGTGTCCGGCGCATTGTAGAACTTGTCGGACCGCAGGTGGAACTCGGGCTTCAGCGCGGCAAAGGCCGCCTGCCGCACGGTGCGCGCCTCGTCCGGGGTGCTGGTGGCATCCTGCCGGAAGCGGAAGCCCTCCAGCCGACCCACATGCTGCCCCTCGACGTTCACGTCGCCCTTGTCGTTCACCTCGGCCACGAGGCTCTCCTTCTGCTTCAGACTGCGCATCAGCACGCTGGTGCGCCGGTCCACGAACCGCTGGATCAATGCCGCGTGCAGGGCATCGGACAGGCGGTCTTCTACAGCGCGCGTCTCGTCGCGCCAATGGGCTTCGTCCTGAACCCAGCCCTTGCGTTGCGCCACATAGGTCCAGGTGCGGATATATGCCAATCGTTTCGACAGGGCGTCGATGTCGCCCTCGGTTTTGTCGATCCGTTGCACCGCCGCCGCCATCCAGTCCGAAGGTACCTGCCCGTCGGACAGGAAGCCGAAGATGCGGGCCAGAAGCGTGGAGTGCTCGGTCTCGCTGATCCCGCGGAAATCGGGAATGCGGCAGACATCCCACAGGCGGCGCACGGCGGAAGGCGAGGTCAGGCGCGCCGCAACCTCGGGCGTCTCGATCAAAGTGCGCAGGGCGGTCACGTCGTCGGCGTCACGGCCGCGGGTCAGCCATTCGTCGGGGGGGGACTGCTCCAGGCTTTCAATCAGGCGCGCCGGGCTGCCAAAGTCCAGCGCGCCATTGCGCCAGACCAGCCGCTTGACCGGGGCAAAACGATGATTCTCCAGCGCTTCGACCAGATCCTCGTCCAGCGGGGACACCTCGCCGGTGACGCCGAAGGTCCCGGGCGTGGTGTGCCGCCCTGCGCGTCCGGCGATCTGGCCCAGTTCATGCGGGAACAGCGGGCGGATGCGGCGGCCATCGTACTTTGCCGTGGCCGAAAAGGCGACGTGGTGGATGTCCAGGTTCAGGCCCATGCCGATGGCGTCGGTGGCGACCAGATGGTCCACCTCGCCGTTCTGGTACATCGCCACCTGCGCGTTGCGGGTGCGCGGCGACAGCGCCCCCATCACCACCGCGGCGCCGCCTTTTTGTCGGCGGATCAGCTCGGCCATGGCATAGACGCTGTCCAGGCTGAACCCGACGATGGCAGACCGGCTGGGCATCCGGCTGATCTTCTTCTGCCCGGTGTAGGTCAGCGTCGAGAATCGCTCGCGCCGGATGAAGGTCACCCGCGGCACCAGCGCCGAAATCGCCCCCCGCATCGCGTCGGACCCCAGGAACATCGTCTCGACCAGCCCGCGCGCGTTCAGCAAACGGTCGGTAAAGACGTGGCCGCGTTCGGGGTCGGCACACAGCTGGATCTCGTCCACCGCCAGGAAGTCGGCGCCGATGTCGGTGGGCATCGCCTCGACGGTGCACACCCAGTAGGCGGCGCGTTCGCCCACGATCCGCTCCTCCCCGGTGACAAGTGCAGCCACCGAAGGGCCGCGCATCGCCGCGATGCGGTCGTACACCTCACGTGCCAGCAGGCGCAGCGGAAGGCCGATCACCCCGGTACGGTGGCCCAGCATGCGTTCCACCGCGTAGTGAGTCTTTCCGGTGTTCGTCGGCCCAAGGACCGCCGTGACACGCGCGTTCGTCAGCATTGGGGGTCCGAAAGGAAGGGGGGTTACAGGTCCTGTCCGGCGGTCTTGGCTTCCAGCCGCTTCACCGCGTCCAATACCCCGCCCAGATGGGGATGTATAGCAAGGGCGGCCCTGTAGACCTCCAGGGCCTCTTTCTCCTGGCCCGTCGATTCAAGGATCATGCCGAACCCCGACAGCGCCCCGAAATGCCGCGGGTTCAGGTCCAGCGTGCGGGCGATGTCGGCCACCGAGGGGCCGAACAGGCCCGCCTGGAAATACGCGGTGGCCCGCGCGTTCCAGCCTTCGGCAAAATCAGGGGCGTGGTCCACCAGCGCCGTCAGATGCTCGATGGCGGCGGGCAGGTCTCCGGCCTCCATCGCGTCACGCCCGCGCTTCAGCAGAAGGTCCATCGCGGGCGAGCCGGATTTCGACCATTCCGACCAGATCTCACGCTCGATCCGCCCGGCGGCGGCTTCGTCCGCCTGCTGCAGGCGGGCAAACAGGTCGTCCAGCTTGGCCGTATCCTGTGCCAGGACGGGAAAAGCCAGAAGAAACGGCAGAAGTGCCGCAACGACACGATTGAGAAACCGTTTCCGCGCTTTCATAAGCCCAGTGTAGCGTAGGGCACTGGCAGCGCCAGCCCCGCGGGTGTCACAACCGCGGGAATTCGGGGCGCGGCAAGCAAGGGAGCAAGGTGGATGAGCGACGTGATTGACAGTGCCGTGGCGGTGCTGGGCGAAAAGATTTCCGGCTTCGACGGTGTGGCCAAGTTCGTCATCAACGGCGAGGGGTCGATCGTGGTTGATGGCGCCGGCGTGCGCGCGGGCGATGACGAGGCCGACGTGACGCTGACGGCGGATGCGGATGTGTTCCAGGCCATCCTGTCGGGCGACCTGAACCCCACCGCAGCCTTCATGCAGGGCAAGCTGTCGGTTGACGGCAACATGGGCCTGGCGATGAAGCTGGGCGCGGCGCTGGCCTGACCTTGGACGCCGCCCCGCTGTACAGTGACGTGGCCGACGGCCCGCCCGGCGGGCGGGCCTTCTGGATGCGCGCGGATGACGGGGTCCGGTTCCGGGCCGCGCATTGGCCTGGCGGCGGGCGCGGCACCGTGCTCCTCATCCCCGGCCGCACGGAATACATCGAGAAGTACGGCCCCACGGCCGCCGACATGGTGATGGCCGGATACCACGCCGTCACGCTGGACAACCGCGGGCAGGGGCTGGCGGACCGTCCGCTGAAAGACCGCATGGTGGGCCACGTGGCGCGCTTTGCCGACTTCCAGCGCGACCTGCGGGCGCTCTTGCCCTTCCTGCGCAGCCTGCCGCAGCCGCTGTTCCTGATTGCCCATTCGATGGGCGGAACGATTGGCCTTCGGGCGCTGGTGGAACGCTTCCCGGTGGCGCGTGCGGCCTTCTCGGCGCCGATGTGGGGAATCAGGATGCACCCCGCGGTGGCGCCCTTCGCCCCTGGCATCGCCATGGCCGCGCGCGCGCTTGGCCAGTCGCACCGTTATGCCCCCGGCACCGGCCCATCCACCTATGTGATGACAGCGCCTGCCGCAGGCAACACCCTGACCACCCACGAACCCACCTGGAACTGGATGCGCCGCCAGGCCGAGGCGCACCCCGACCTCACGCTGGGCGGCCCGTCGTTCCACTGGCTGCATGCCGCGTTGTCCGAATGCCGATGGCTGGCCCGCCAGCCCAACCCGCAGGTGCCCACCCTTACGTTGCTGGGCAGCGGCGAGCGCATCGTGAACCCGGATGCGATCCACCGCCGCATGACCGGCTGGGCGCAGGGGCGGCTGGTGATCCTGCCGGGGGCCGAGCACGAGGTGCTGATGGAGGCGCCGCGCCTGCGGTCCGAGGCGGTGCGCGCCGTGCTGGACCACTTCGCCGCCGCCTGACCGGCCGCCAGTCGCGGCTTCGGCTACTCTGCCGCCTCGGTCCTGGGGCGGGCCTCGTCCATGTCCGTGATGATCGCGGTCTCCAGGTCACGGTCCAGTTGCCGGGCACGCTCGATATAGGCCGGGTTCTGCTCTACCGGCTGCCCCGGCACCCACAGCTGCGCCAGGTCCTTTACCGCCGCCCGGTCAACGCGAAAGTAGGTGCGCGCCATCAGCGACGCTTCGTACTCGGTGAACCCGATGCTCTCCAGCACATAGCGCCCGGCGCGGATGGAACTGTCGAACAGCTCGCGCACAATGTCGTCGGCCCCCGCCTGGTAAAGCTCGTACACATGCACCCGATCATAGGCGCGGGCGACGATGCGGATGTCGGGGCGTACGTGGCGGGCATGCCGCACAATGGTCAGCGCCGCCTCCTTGCTGTCCACGGCAACCACCAGCACATCCGCCGTCATCAGCCCCGCCGCCTGCAAGAGGTCGGGCCGCGTCGGGTCGCCGAAAAAGCCCTTCATGCCGAACCGGCGCAGCGTCTCGATGGTGGCCATGTCGCTGTCCAGCACCACGGTTTCCGCGCCCGCGGTGCGCACAAGCCGGTTCACCACCTGCCCGAACCGCCCGATCCCGGCAATGATCACGCGCCCCTTGTCCTCGATCTTGTCCGCATCGGGCGCGGTGGCCTCTGCCGAGGCCAGACGGCGCGCCGCTGCCTCGGCCAGCAGGAAAAGGGCCGGGGTCAGCAGCATCGACAGAGAAATGACCATCAGCGTGGTCTGCGACAGCTCGGCCGACAGGATGCCTTCCGAAGATGCCATGGACACCAGCAGGAACCCGAACTCGCCCCCCTGCGCCAGCGACAGCGCGAACAGCCAGCGGTCGCGCCGGTGCATGCCGGACGCCACCGCCAGGGCGAACAGGATCCCGGCCTTGATCGCCAGCAGCCCCAGGGTGGCCACGGCAATGGTCAGCGGGCTTTCGGCCAGCACCCGTGCCTCGATGCCCACGCCCACGGTCATGAAGAACAGGCCCATCAGCAGGCCCTTGAACGGCTTGATGTCCGATTCGATCTGGTGGCGGAACTCCGAGTTGGCCAGCACCACGCCGGCCACGAATGTGCCAAGTGCCGGCGAAAGGCCCACCAGGCTCATCAGCACGGCAATGCCCGTCACCATCACCAGCGCAATGAAGGTGCCCATTTCGGGCAGGTGCGAGGCGTGTACATAGCGGAATACCGGGCCCGACAGGAAATGCCCCGCCGCCACAATTGCCGCCACCATCGCCAGCGTGGCCAAAGCCACGGCCCAGGCCGGCAGCCCGTCAAGCAGCCGTACCACTTCGGCTCCGTTTGCTGCATCCGCCGCGCCATGGGCGCCCGCCGCCAGGTCTGGCGCAAGCGCCAGCAGCGGAATCACTGCCAGCATCGGCACCACGGCGATGTCCTGCATCAGCAGCACCGCAAAGGCGCTGCGCCCCCCGGCCGACCGCATCAACCCCTTCTCGGACAAGGTCTGCAGCACGATGGCCGTCGAGGAAACGGACAGGATCATCCCCAGTGCCAACGCCGTCTGCCAGGGATACCCGGCCGCCGCCAGCACCCCGCCGATGGCCGCGATGGTCAACGCCACCTGCGCACCGCCCAGCCCCAAAAGCCGCGTGCGCATTTCCCACAGCAGGCGCGGTTCCAGCTCCAGGCCGATCAGGAACAGCATCATCACCACGCCGAACTCGGCGACATGCTGCAGGTCCTTGGCTTCACCGCCCGTCAGGTTCAGCACCGGTCCCACCAGGATACCGGCCGCCAGATACCCCAGCACCGAGCCAAGCCCCAGCCGCGCGGCCAGCGGCACGATGACCACGGCCGCCCCCAGGTAGACCGAGGCCATGACAAGAAGTGAATCCATACGGCAAGGCTAGCGGCGGCCTCGGCGGCTGTCCACCGCCCGCCGCAAGTTGCCCGCCGTCAGCTGCGGGGCATTTCCAGCGTCAGCATGCGGCCGCCCTTCTGATAGCGCAGCTCGCTTGACGTGATCGCCGCCACTGTTCCGCCATCCACCCGGTCGCCCACCTTCACCCGGGTAAACCGGCCGGCCGACGTGCGCACCATGGCATAGCGGTTCGAGGGCGTGCCGTAGATGCCAATCAGATTGACCTTCGACAGGGTGATGGCATTGGCAAAGGTGGCGTTCTTGGCCACGCTGGCCTTGGTGGGAATGCGCGGTGCGGCCGTGGCGATCTCGGGTTCGTTGTCGGCCTCGGGCGGGTCTTCGTCCTTTGGCGGCTTCGACGGTTTCGCGGCGGCGGCGCGCTCTGGATTGGTTTCAGGCCTGGCCGCGGGTCTGGTCTCGGGGCCAGCAGCGGATGCCGTTTCGGATGCCGTCTCGGGTTCTGGCGGCAGGGCGGGTTCCGGGCGCGTGGCGGCGGCCACGGCAGCCGAGACGGCGCGGCTCAGGTCATCGGGGCGCGGGGCCGGGCGGCGTGACAGGGTGACCGGCAGAACCCTTGCCGTCTCTGTTGCAGCCTCCTGAACCGCTTCGGCCGCGGCGGCGGCCAGGGCGGCAGCCTCGGCCTCCTGGCGCTGCGCCGCGCCCAGCGCGATCACCGCGGCGGTCCGCGCCCGCGGGCGAAGCAGCGCAAAGCGCGGGTCGGCACTGGGCAGCGCCGCGTCATCCTCGGCCGCTTGCGGCACCGGGTCGGGCACTGTCGGCGGCGTCAGCGTCGCGGGGCGCGACTGCGGCCTGCGTACCGCCACCGTGGGGTCGGGCTGGAACGCGGGCTCGGCAACCTCGGCGGCCGGGGTCTCTGGTACAATGGCCGCGGCAGTGCCGGGCGTCACCGCCTCGGTTCCTGTTGCCGCGGGGGCCACGGGCTGCGTTGCCGCGGGTGGCTGTTGCGACAGATAGGGGCTGGGCGGCGGCAGGCGGGGCGGCGGGGCGGCCACCAGCCAGAACCCGCCCGGCGCCACGATTCCGGTTGCGTCGGCCAGCAGGCGTCCATTCTCGTCAAACCGGTAGACAGTGCCCGCCGGTGGCGGCACCGAGGGCGGCTGCGGCGCGGCATCCGGTCGGCTGACGGGGTCGGGCAGTGCCGTGGCATCCATCGCCGGCGGCGGCTGGTCGACACCGGCCAAAAAGATCTCGTCCTGCCGCGTCGTCGCCGAACCCGCCGCGGGCACGGCTTCCGGCACGGCAGCGGCTGCGGCATCTGCGGCAGCCTGCGGTGCAGGCTCGGGCAGGGTCGGCACAGCCGTCGCAACCGGCACGGCATCCGGGGCCGGGGCCACGGGCACCGTGGCCTCGGCGATGGCACTGGCAGGTGGCGCCGGCGCATCGGCCGCGGCAACCGGCGCGGCCTGTTCCGCGACCGCAGGCGCAGGCTCCAGCAGCACGGTCTGCGGAACGGTGGTTTCGCCCGCGGTCACTGCCACGGGCGCAGGGGCCTGTGGCGGCGGAGCCGCTGCGGCCAGCGCCGTCGGTTCGGGCTCTGGCGTCCGGTCCTCGGACAGGAACAGCGACGACCAGGTGGCCACCACCGCAAGGAACAGCAGCAGCACGCCGGTCAGGATCAGGAAAAGGTACCGCGGCTTGCCGCGCGCTGCGACCGGGGGCGGCGGCACGCGGGTGGTGGGTCTGGGCGGCAGCGTGCGCGTTTCGCCATCCGCCCCGGCAATCGAGGCGACGACGGATGGGCGCCGTGGCGGAGCCAGCGTGGCGGGGGGGGCGCCGGTTCGCGGCCGGGGCGGCGTCTTGGCATCATTGCGCAGCGGCAGGTTCACCACGGGCGCCGAGCGAGCGGCGCTGCCCGGCTCGGCGCTCGGCGCAGACGTTGTCGGCCGCACGGCGGGCAAAGGTGTGACGCTGGCCGACGCCGCAGCGCCGCCCCCGACTGGAGAGGGCCCTGCAACGGCAGGCGCGGCGGATGACGCCCGGGGCGGCCGCATCGTCCCCTGGGCGCCGGGACCGACCTGCCCCGCCGCGGGCGTTGCGGGCAGTGACGCCGACGGGGCCGGTCCGGCGGGGGGCCGCACAACCGGCGGTTCGGCCAGATCGGGCATCGCCCGCGCTGCCGCCTCGGCGGCCCGCTGCTCCTCGCGCCGACGCGAGGCGAAGGTCGGCGAAGGCTCGGTCGCCGGGCGTGCGGGCGTATCGTCCACAGTCGGCGCCACCGGCGCCGGGCGCAGTGGTGGCGGCGGCGGAAACGGGTTGGACGTCTGACTGGACAGAGGACTGTCGGCTGTCGGCTCGGCAGGTCGCGGCCGCGTCACCTCGGGCGGAGCCGGCGGTGGAGGTGGAGGTGGCGGAGGTGGCGGCGGCGAAAACAGCGGCAGGTCCGGAGCGGCCGACGCAGCGGCAACCGGCAACACCGCCCCGGCGTCTGCCGCCGGTGCCGCAGCATCGTCCGCAACCTTTGGCGGTGTCTCTTCGGCCGCCGCGCTTGCATGACCCGCAGGTTCCGCCGGACCAGAGGTCTCGGCCACCGCGGCCGCCTCTGCCACCGCGTCGGGCAGGGCAACCTCTGGCAGGGGCGGGTCGCCTGCAACGGGTGCGGTCTCGGCCTGCAGAGCAACAGGCGTTTCGGCCGCCAGCGGTTCAGGTTTCACCGGCACCGGCGCCACGGGGGCCGGTTCGGCCTGTGTCGCCCGCGCCGACTTGCCCTTGCCGCGGCCCGGCTCGCGCCGCAGCACCACCACGGCCACCTCGTCGCGCGCCACGCTTTCGCCCGCGCCGATGATCGCCGCCGCCCCGCGCGTTTCGCCAAAGAACGGCTCGCCGCCGAACGCCCCCTCGGGCGGGATCGACACGCAGGACACCGGGTTGAACCGGTGCTGCGCGGCAAAGTCCTCGGCCTCCTCCAGCGTCTCGCGCGCAACCACGGCCACCTGCACCCGCGGCCCCGCCCCCCAGATGTCATACACCAGGTCTTCCACCGGATAGGGCGTCCGCCCCTCCAGCGCACGCGCCACCTCGGCGCGCCGCGCCGCGGCATCGCTGCCCGTGACCTCGACCTCGGTGTAGAGAATCTGCGAGTTGGGGATGATCAGCTTGCTGGTTATGCCCTGCGGCGAAAGCCCCAGCGCCGAGGCGCGCAGATAGCCGATGGCCTGTGTCAGGTCGGGCGCGTCCAGCGTTGTTTCGCCCACAGGCAACCAGCCGCGTGCCGTGCGGTGCAACAGCGCGATGCCGTCATGCGAGAAGTTCAGCGCGAAATTCGGTTTCATTGCGCGGGTCTAGCACAGGTTCTGAACAACGGGGTAGGCAGGCCCCGGTTCCGCACCCGCCATACAGCAGCTTTTCGCCGAAGAAAAGAAAAAGCCCCGGCACCGCCAAGGATCGGCTTGCCCGCTGCGTCGGAAGCCCAGAAGGTCGCGTCAACCAGGAGGTTTCCGATGCGTGTTTTGTGCAATTTCGTCCCCTATGTCCTTGCCGCGGCGCTGGCGTTGCCCGCGCTGCCTGCCCTGGCCGAAAGCCTGGCGCCGCATATCAGCGTCACTGGCGAGGGCCGTGTCGATGCGGTGCCCGACATGGCCACGGTCAGCCTTGGCGTGACCACGCAGGGGGCGACGGCCGCCGAGGCGATGACGGCGAATTCGGCCGCCGTGCAGGCGGTGCTCGACCGGCTGGTCGCCGCGGGGATCGCCGCGCGCGACGTGCAGACCAGCGGCCTGTCGCTGAACCCGCAATGGTCGAACTACGAAAGCGGCCCGCAGCAGACGATCGAAGGATACGTCGCCGCCAACATGGTGACGGTCCGGGTGCGTGCGCTGGACACATTGGGCAGCGTGCTGGATGCGGCGGTGGCGGACGGGGCCAACACGCTGAACGGCCTTGGATTCGGCCTGGCCAACCCGGAGCCCGCGCTGCAAGAGGCCCGGGCAAAGGCGGTGCAGGATTCCCGCGCGCGGGCTGAAACGCTGGCCGCGGCGGCGGGTGTCACCCTGGGCCGCGTGCTGTCGATCACCGAAGGCGGCTTTTCCAGCCCGGCGCCGATGCCGATGTACAAGGCCGAGGCCGCCATGTCGGCGGTGCCTGTTGCCGAAGGCGAGATCGGCCTGTCGGTCACGGCGACAGTGGTGTGGGAGATCGCGCAGTAGCGCCGCGGTGACAGGAGGCGGCGGGGCTGCTAGGGTTCCGGAAGTCGCTTCCGGGGACCCATGGAACGCAAGCTTGCCGCCATCCTTGCCGCCGACATCGTCGGCTATTCGGCGCAGATGGAGCGTGACGAGGCCGGCACCTTTGCTCGCCTGTCCGAACGGCGGAAGGACATCTTCGAACCCGAGATCGCCCGCCACGGCGGCCGCATCTTCAAGACGATGGGCGACGGCATCCTGGCCGAGTTCGGCAGCGTGGTGCAGGCGGTGGAATGCGCCGTCGCGCTGCAGGCAGCGCTAGGGGACAGGAACACCGCCGTCCCCGAGAACGAGGTGATCCGCGCCCGCATCGGCATCAACCTGGGCGAGGTGATCGTCGAGGGCGACGACCGCTATGGCGAGGGCGTGAACATCGCCGCGCGGCTGGAACAACTGGCCGAGCCGGGAGGCATCTGCGTGTCCGACAAGGTGGCACGCGAGGTCGAAAAGAAGCTGGCCTTCGGGTTTGTCCCGATGGGACCACAGAAGGTGAAGAACATCACTGAGCCGGTGGTGGTGTTCAAGGTAAGCCGGGAGCCAGGGTCGCGCCGCGCCGGGCCAAAAGGACCGGGGCGGGGGCGGGCGCTAGCCGGCTCAGCAATCATGATGGTCGCGGCGATTGCGGCGGCGCTGATGTTGTGGATCGCCCCCTTTGCAACAAAGAGAGAGGGGCCGCCGGTCCTGGCCGTGCTGCCCTTTGCCAACCTGACGGGCGATGCCTCGAACGACTACCTTGGAATTGCGGTGCCTGACGGCGTGTTGACGATCTTGTCGTCGTCGCCGGTGTTGCGGGTAGTAGCCCGTTCGGCCAGCCTCAGTTCCCCGCCCTCCGATTCCGCGCGTCAGGTCGCGTGGCGGCTGGGGGCGGCCTACCTTCTGGAAGGCAGCATCCGGCAGGGCGGGCTGGGCTACGAGGTTGCAGCGCGATTGCTTGACGGGGCGACCGGGGATCAGGTCTGGTCAGGAACATTCGGCGGGCAAGGCAGGGACGTCTCCGCGCTGCAAGAGGCCGTTGCGCGCGAGGTCTATGTCGAAATCGGATCGGCGCAGGGCGTCGTGGTAGGACAACTTGTTCCGCTGTCCTGGGAGGGGCTTTCCGACAACCCGGCGGAATACGACATTTTCCTCCGCGCCGCGGCTGCGATCTTGACCTGGACCGATCAGGGACGGCAAGACGCAATGCGCCTGCTGACCGACGGGCTTGTCAGGTTCCCGAAGTCCGTTCTTCTGCGGGTGCTTCTGGCGGGCCTGCATTCCAACCTGATCACCGACCGTGTCACCGACAACCCTGTACGAGAGGCGGACGCCGCCTGGGCGCTGTTGCAGCAAGTTGGCGCGAAACAGGACATGACCACGCTGGAACGCTGGATGTATCATTACGTCCGTGCGGCCGTCGCCCCCAAGGCTACAGGTGACCTGGCCGGCGCTTTTGCCGATGCTGTCGCGGCGCAGCGACTTGTCCCCTATGAACCGCTTTCTGCCATCGACCTGTCCGAGGTGGCGGTCAATGCCGGGCATCCTGAGCTGGGTATTGCTTGGGCAGAGTTCGCCGTGGAAGCCATGAAGCCCGCCACATGGGGCGAGGGGAATCTTGCCTGGGCCTATCTTCACGGAGGTCGCAACGCCGACGCGCTGCGTCTGTACGAAAGTCTCGAGTACCGTTGCGAGCTTTGCTTTGCTGTGGCGCTGGTGCGGGCGGGCCGGCTTGACGAAGCGAAAGCGGTGGTCGAACAAGTCCGCAAGGACTGGCCCGCGGCCAGCGTTGAGATTGCCTCGCTTGACGACACCGACCGCTTTCCGGCGATGGTAGAGCCGCAGCTTTCGGCCTGGGCAAACGACCTGCGCAAGGCGGGGCTGCCCGAGACAGCCCCGCCCTAAGCCCTAAGCCCTATGCCATCAGCGCCTGCTGCAGGTCGGCGATGATGTCGCGCGGGTCCTCGATGCCGATGGACAGGCGCACCACATCCGGCCCCGCCCCGGCCTTCACCTGCTGCTCCGGCGTCAGCTGGCGGTGCGTGGTGGAGGCCGAGTGGATGACCAGCGACCGCGCGTCGCCCAGGTTGGCCACATGGCTGAACAGCTTCAGGTTGTTGATCAGCTTGACGCAGGCGTCATACCCGCCCTTCAGCGCAAAGGTGAACAGCGCCCCGGCGCCCTTCGGGCAGATCTTCTGCGCGCGGTGGTGCCAGGGCGAGGACGGCAGACCCGCGTAGGTAACGCTGGCCACCGCCGGGTGGCTTTCCAGATACTCGGCCACCAGCCGGGCGTTGGCCACATGCTTGTCCATCCGCAGCGACAGCGTCTCGACCCCCATCAGGGTATAGTGCGCGCCCTGCGGGTTCATCGTCATGCCCAGGTCGCGCAGCCCGACGGCGATGCTGTGGAATGTGAAGGCCATGCCGCCAAGGGCCGCATGGAAGTTCAGCCCGTGATAGGCCGGTTCCGGCTCGGCCAGCGACGGGAAGCGGCCCGGCACCTTCGACCAATCGAACTTGCCCGAATCCACCACGGCGCCGCCGGTAACGGTGCCGTTGCCGGTCAGGTACTTGGTGGTCGAATGCACCACCAGCGTCGCGCCGAACTCGATGGGGCGGCACAAATAGGGGCTGGCCGAGGTGTTGTCGACGATCAGCGGCACGCCTGCCTCGTCGGCGATGCGCGCGATGACGGGCAGGTCGGTGACATACCCGCCCGGATTGGCGATGGATTCGCAGAAGATGGCGCGGGTGTTGATGTCGATCGCCGCGCGCACGGCGTCCAGGTCTTCGGTATCGACGAACTTGGCCGTCCAGCCGAACTTGCGGATCGTGTTCGACAGCTGCTGCACCGTGCCGCCGTACAGGCGGGTCGAGGCCACCACGTTGCAGCCGGGGTTCATCAGCGGGAACAGCGCCATGATCTGCGCCGCATGTCCCGACGAACAGCACACCGCCCCCGCGCCGCCCTCCAGCGCCGCAATCCGCTCGGCCAGCGCCGAAACGGTGGGGTTGGTCAGGCGCGAATAGATGTAACCCACTTCCTGCAGGTTGAAGAGCCGCGCCGCGTGGTCGGCATCGCGAAAGACAAAGGCGGTGGTCTGGTAGATCGGCACCTGCCTTGCGCCGGTGGCGGGGTCGGGCCGTGCACCTGCGTGAACCTGCAGCGTGTCGAAGCCGGGGCTGTGGTCTGTCATGTCGTCCTCCCTGACGTTGGCAGCGACACTAGGGGAAGCCGGGGCAGCGGAACAAGGGGCATCGCTTGTCCGGGTGCCTTGGCGGCGGCTCGCCTTTGCGCTAGGCGATGGCACCGACGATGGAGGTTCCGCCTGTGCTGTCCCGCCGCGCTGCCCTGACGGGCGCCCTTGCCCTGACGCTGGCCGCCTGCGGCGGCCGCCGCGACCGCGAAACCTCGCGCGGCGACAGGTTCGACCCGCCGCTGCACGCGGGCGAGACGCCGGAGCTTCGCCGCCTCATCAACCGCTATGCCGATGAATACGACGTGCCGCGCAGCCTGTTCCACCGGGTGATCCAGCGCGAAAGCGGCTACCGCCCCGAGGCCCGCAACGGCCCCTACTACGGGCTGATGCAGATCCTGCCGCAGACGGCGGGCACCATGGGCTTCCGCGGCAATCCGCGCGACCTGCTGGATGCCGAAACGAACCTGAAATACGCGGGCAAGTACCTGCGCGGCGCCTGGCTGGTGTCGCGCGGGAACGAAGACCGCGCGGTGGGCTGGTACGCGCGCGGCTATTACTACGAAGCCAAACGCCTGGGCCTGCTGGAAGAGACGGGCTTGCGCACCTAGGCTTCGGCCCGCGCCTTCAGCGCGCGGTTCATCCGCGCGAAATCGCCCGCGAACTGCGCCGCCGGCACCAGCGGCACCAGCAGCCCGGCAAAGGTTTCGCCATGCGTCAGCCGCGTGCCCTTGCCCTGCGGGGCAAGGTCAAAGCTGTGGGTGCCGTCGAACAGGCCGGGCACGACCAGCCGCCCGCGCCATGACAGGTGCTCTCCGGGCATGACGCTTGCCACCACCGGGCGAAAGGTCATCGGGCGGCGGCCCTGCGGCGCCATGGTGGCGGTCAGCCGCGCGCCGGGGCGCAGGTCACCCGAGATGGCACGGATGAAGGGGTTCCATTCGGCCCAACCGGGCAGGTCGGCCAGCACCGCCCAGACGGCATCGGGCGGGGCGTCGATGTGGATTTCGGTGGTCAGGCTGTCGGTGAAGCGCGGCATGGTTGGTCCCGTGTGTTTCGGTAGAGCCAACATGGCCCAGCGCCCGGCATTCAGGAATTGACGATCAGCGTTGATCGGCCATACGTTTTTGCATGGGTATCGGCTGGGATCACTGGCAGAGCTTCGTCGCGGTTGCCGATCACGGCAGCCTGTCCGCCGCGGCGCGGGCGCTGGGGCTGACGCAGCCGACGCTGGGCCGACACATTGCGGCGCTGGAGGCGGCGCTGGGGACAGCGCTGTTTGCCCGCGGTCCGCGGGGGCTGGTGCCCACCGAGGCGGCTCTGGCCGCCCTGCCCGAGGCGCGGGCGATGGCCCATGCCGCCGCGGCGGCGCGGCGGGCGGTGGCGGGTGCGGGTCTGGGCGGGCGGGTGAGGCTGTCGGCATCCGAAATGGTGGCAACCGAAGTCCTGCCGCCGGTCATTGCGGCGTTCCGTGCGGCGCATCCTGCGGTGGCGGTGGACCTGTCCGCCAGCGACCGAGAGGATGATCTCTTGCGGCGGCAGGCCGATTTGGCGGTTCGGATGCGGCGCCCGCAGCAAGGTGCCCTGGTGGCGCAGCGGCTTGGGCAGGTCGGACTGGGGCTGTATCTGCGCGACGGGGCCGATGCGCTGTCTTTGATCGGGCCCGAAAACGGATTGCCCGCGGTGGTTCTGGACGGCCGGGCACTGGCCCCGGACGATTTGCACCTGCGGTCTGCATCGTCTGTCGTGCAGTTGGCCCTGGTTCGGTCGGGGGCGGGGGTGGGCGTTGTGCAGCACGCGGTTGCAGCGCGCAGCGGATTGCTGCGGGTCTGGCCGGAGGTGGAGTGGCACCTGGACGTCTGGTTGGCCTTGCACGAAGACCAGCGTGCGAACGCCCCGCTGCGTGCGCTGCGCGACCATCTTGCCGAGGCGCTGCCCCAAGCGATGGCCCTGCGTTAGCTAGATCAGCCGGTGGTCCCGCGCACGGCGCAGCGCCTCTTCCGGCGTCGCGGCGAACAGCCGGTCGCACAGGGCACGGCTGCGCGCGCGCGCAGCCTGCTCTGGCAACCCCAGCGTCCCGGCCACCGGGCGCCCTGCCGCGACGGCGCCCAGCAGCGCCTTTTCCTCGTCCGTCAGCGCCTTCGGCAGCTCTGTCAGTGCATGCAACTGCAGCACGATCGCCCTGGCCTCGGCAATCTCGGCATCGGTGAATTCCCGGTCGCCGCGCGACATGGACAGCACCGTCAGCGCCCCGATGGGCCCATGCGCCACCGAGGCGCCGAACCGCAGCCCGTGCGCCGCCGCCTGCCGGAACACGCCGAACGGGTCGGGCAACAGACGCGAACTCCACCGGATCGTGCCGCCCACCGTCATCGCCCAGGTGGTGATGGGGTCGCGCAAGACATAGCCGTTGGCCATGTAGTGGTCGGTCCAGGCCTGCGGATAGGCGGTAAAGCTCATCAACGGCGACGATCCGCGGATGCGCAGCGCCAGGAAATGCCCAGCCGGGGCGATGCCACCCAGCTTTGACACCTCGGCGTCGATGATGTCGGTGGTTTTCATGTCCGGCCTCTGGCGTTGATGATACTGCGGCGGCCAGCAAAGGCCATAGCCCGGTCAGGCGCGGTCGTCCTTCGGGCTGCCCATCACCACATAGGTGGTGATGGCAGCAACGCCGGGCAGGGTGCCCAGCACATCGGTATGCCAGTGTTTGTAGGCCGCCAGGTCGGCGCATTCCACCCGCAGCAGATATTCCACCGCACCGGTCACATTGTGGCACTCGCGCACCTGCGGGGCACGGGCGACGGCGCGTTCGAAGGCCTCCTGGCTGGCCTTGGTATGGCTGTTCAGCGCCACGGTGACATAGGCGGTAAAGCCGATGCCGCGCTTGCCCGCGTCGATCACGGCGCGGTAGCCGGTGATGACGCCGCGCCGTTCCAGTGCCTGCACGCGGCGCAGGCAGGCACTGGGCGAAAGGCCCGCCCGTTCGGCCAGCGCCAGGTTCGACAGCCGCCCGTCGCGTTCCAGCGCACGCAATATCCGGTCGTCGATGGCGTCAAGTTCAGTCATGGATTGCAGAAATGCCCTGAAAGCGCCGCAGATGGCAACCCTGTTGTGCCGTGGTCGCGCGAAAATTGCGAGCATGGACACCAACCTGCTGATCGCCCTTGCGGGCTTTGCCTTCGCCACCTCGGTCACGCCGGGGCCGAACAACATGATGCTGCTGGCATCGGGCGTGAACTTCGGCTTTGCCCGCACGCTACCGCACATGGCGGGAATCAGCCTTGGACATGCGGTGATGGTCTTCACCGTTGGCATCGGGCTGGCGGGTGTGCTGCACGCATCGCCCATGGCGATGCTGGGGCTGAAGGTGGCATCCACGGCCTACATGCTCTGGCTGGCATGGAAAATTGCCAATGCCGCCCCGCCGAAGGGGCGTGAGGCTGGACGCCCCTTCTCCTTCTGGCAGGCGGCGGCGTTCCAGTGGGTAAACCCCAAGGCCTGGGCCATGGCCGTGACCGCCACCACCGTCTACCCGCCGCTGCCCGGCTGGCAGGGCATGGCCCTGGTGGCGGCGGTGTTCGCACTGGTGAACTTCCCGTCCGTCTCGGTCTGGGCCGCGGCGGGGCAGGGGCTGCGCGGCTGGCTGGATGTGCCGGGGCGGCTGCGGGCCTTCAACGTAACCATGGCCGTGCTGCTGGTGGCCTCGCTGTGGCCCGTTCTGCGCATGTAGCGCTGTTGCGGATGTAAGGCTTTATCCGCCGCGGCCCCCGCCCTATAAGGCCCGCGCAACGGCGGAGGCTGACATGCGGCAGGCGCGGGTGGAACGGGCGACCAACGAGACAAGGATCGCGGTCTCGGTGGCGCTGGACGGCACGGGGGCGGCAACGCTGGCCACCGGCGTGGGCTTCTTCGACCACATGCTGGACCAGCTTGCGCGCCATTCCCTGATCGACATCGACCTGACCGCGAACGGCGACCTGCAGATCGACGATCACCACACGGTCGAGGATTGCGGCATCGCGCTGGGGCAGGCGCTGGCGCAGGCTCTGGGCGACAAGCGGGGCATCCGCCGCTATGGCGACGCCCGCGTCGCCATGGACGATGCGCAGGTCGCCTGCGCGCTGGATCTCTCGGGCCGGCCCTATCTGGTGTGGAACCTTTCCTTTCCGGCCTGCAACATCGGCAGTTTCGACACCGAACTGGTGCGCGAATTCTTCCAGGCGCTGTCCACCCATGGCGGCATCACCTTGCACGTTGATCTGGTGCATGGCCTGAACAGCCATCACATTGCCGAGGCCGCCTTCAAGGCCGTGGCGCGCGCCCTGCGCATGGCGGTCGAGCCCGACCCGCGGCGGGCAGGCGCCGTGCCATCCACCAAGGGCACGCTGTGAGCCTGACGGTCCTGATCGACTACGAATCCGGCAACCTGCACTCGGCGCAGAAGGCGTTCGAACGGATGGCGGCCGAGACCGGGTCGGGCGGCGTGCTGGTCAGCGACCGGCCCGAGGATGTGGCGCGCGCCGACCGCATCGTGCTGCCGGGCGACGGCGCCTTTCCGGCCTGCCGCCGGGCGCTGGGGGCCAAGGGCGGGCTGGCCGAGGCGCTGGTCGAGGCGGTGGAGGCGAGGGGGCGACCGTTCCTGGGCATCTGCGTGGGCATGCAGATGATGGCCGAGCGTGGGCTGGAATACGCGGAAACCCAGGGTCTTGGCTGGATCGGCGGCGAGGTGCGGCGGATCGAGGCGCCAGGCCTGAAAGTGCCGCACATGGGCTGGAACGACCTTGTCGTCGAACAGGACCACCCGGTGCTGGCGGGCGTGTGCAGCGGCGACCACGCCTATTTCGTGCATTCGTACCACCTGGCCGTCAGCCGCCCGGCCGAACGACTGGCCCATGTGGACTATGGCGGGGCGGTCACCGCCATTGTGGCGCGCGGCAACATGGTGGGCACGCAGTTCCATCCCGAGAAAAGCCAGGCCACCGGCCTGCGCATCATCGCCAACTTCCTGCGCTGGGCGCCGTAGCGCGCAGGGTTCAGCCCGCCGCCCCGCGCGGCCTGCGCGTTGCCAGCGCCAGGCCGCCGAGGATCAGCACAAGCCCGGCCCAATGCCGCAGCGCCATCACTTCGCCCAGGAACGCGACCGACAGCGCGATGGCGCTGACCGGCACCAGGAAGGTGACCAGCAGCAGGTTCACCGCGCCCACATCCGCCAGCAGACGGAAGTACAGCCCATAGGCAAAGGCGGTTCCCAGCACGGCCAGCGTGGCCACCGCGGCCCAGGCCGGGGCAGGGGGCATGGGCAGCGTCCAGGGGCGGTCATGCAGCAGCGCCGCGGGCAACAGGATGACCGCCGCCGCAGCCAGCATGCCCAGTGCCGAAGACATCGGCGCAATCCCCGTCAGCCGCCGCCGTGCCCAGACCCCTGCCAGCGCATAGGACAGCGCGGCCAGCAGGCACAGCCCCATTGCCGCCATTCCGCCCTGCGGCAACGCCCCCGTCAGCACCCCCACCCCGGCAAGGCCCGCCAGAAGGCCCGCCACGCGCGGCAGCGTCAGCCGGTCCTGCCCGGCCAGCGCGGCCATGACCAGTGCGAACAGCGGCGTCGTGGCGTTCAGGATGGCGGCCAACGCGCCGTCCAGCCGCCCCTGCGCCAGCGTGATGAAGGTAAAGGGCAGGGCGTTGTTCAGCGCACCCATGACCACAAACGCGGGCCACACCGCCCGGGGTGGCACCCGCGCCCCGGCCAGGGCCAAAACGCCCGCCGCCAGCGCCACCCGCAGCCAGACCAGCGACAGGGCCGGAAGATGCGGCCCCGCGATCTCGATCAGCGGAAACGTGCCACCCCAGATCAGGGCAAGCAGGCACAGGCAGAACCAGTCGGATGCTGTCATCATCATGTGCCGGACGTACAGCGGTCCGGCACCAGGCTGCGACCCGGATCCTGCGCGAACCGCTATTGCGCGCGTGTCCACTCCGAGGCGCGGCAGATCGTCCCGCCCAGCACGCAGCCTGAAACCGCCAGCGTCGCGCCCGACAGCTGCATCTTGGCGTCATAGGTCTTGTCGCGGTCCGGCGCCCAGACCTTGCCGTCGTCATAGACGCCGTCGCCATAGGCAACCATGTCCCAGACAATCTTGCGGCCGACGTTGGGGCTGTCAATCTGCGCACCGGCCCCGTCGAACGCCTTCACCAGCGTTCCGCAGAAGGCCGCGCCGCAGGGCTTGATCTGGACATGGCCGAAGTTGCCGTTGTCATCCGGCTTGGTCTTCCAGACGCCTTCAACGGGGTCGGCGACGGCGGCGGTGGCAAACAGGGCCAGTGCGGCCGCGATCAGCGTGGTTCTCATGATTGGTCCTCCCTTTGCCCTGATCTGCGCGCAAGGCACGGATTCGGGCAAGTGTGACGTTGGGGCTTTTCCTTGCCAAGCGGTCTGTGGCAAGGGGCGCCGCATGATCCTGTACCCGGCGATAGACCTGAAGGATGGCCGCTGCGTGCGCCTTTTGCGCGGCGACATGAATGCGGCCACCGTGTTCGGCGAAGACCCCGCCGCACAGGCCCGCGCCTTCGCTGCTGCAGGTTGCCGCTGGCTGCACCTGGTGGACCTGAACGGCGCCTTTGCCGGCCAGCCGGTGAACGGCGCGGCGGTTCAGGCCATTCTCGCCGCGGTAGACGTGCCGGTGCAGCTGGGCGGCGGCATCCGCGACATGGCCACGGTCGGGATGTGGCTGGAATGCGGCATCGCCCGGGTGATCCTGGGCACCGTGGCGGTGGAAGACCCCGCGCTGGTGCGGCAGGCCGCCCGCGCATTCCCGGGCCGCGTGGCCGTGGGCATCGACGCCCGCCGCGGCCTGGTGGCCACCCGGGGCTGGGCCGAGGACACCACAGTGCAGGCCACCGACCTGGCGCGGTCCTACGAGGACGCAGGCGTCGCCGCCCTCATCTACACCGACATCGACCGCGACGGCGCCATGGCCGGCCCCAACATCCCGGCCACCGAGGCTTTGGCCCGCGCCGTCACCATCCCCGTCATCGCCTCGGGCGGCGTCTCCACCCTGGACGACCTGCGCGCCCTGCAGGCCACCGGCGTGATCGCCGGGGCCATTTCGGGCCGGGCGCTCTACGAGGGGGCGATTGACCTGCGGGCGGCGCTGGCGCTTCTTTCGGGGGTGGCAAGCTAAGCCCTGCCGCCCGAGACGGAGCCAACCGCCATGAACCCCAGGTTCAAGTTGTTCCTCATAAGCGCGCTGCTTGTCTGGATGGTCCCTCTGTTTGCCCTTGGCGGCGTGCTTCGCCTCCTTCCGGGTTGCCAGAGTCATGGGGGCGGCTTCGAAGGGTGCATCGTCAGCGGGAAAGATGTGAGTTCGCTTCTCTATGAATGGTGGATATTCTGGTCCTTTCTCGGCCCGGCCATCGGCCCTATCGCGGGCTTGGCGATCGTCATCCTCGTTCTTGTCAAAGAGATCATCTTCGACCCGCCAAGGTGAACCGCGCGGCTGATCGGCACGCCGCTCTCTGCCCTTGCCCCCTCATCTTTGTTGAAATACCCCACGGGG
>CAZLIC010000022.1:0-3631 GCA_964559535.1 uncultured Rhodobacterales bacterium | reverse complement strand
CCGCCCCCCCGCCCTCCCCCCCGCCCCCCCCCTTTACCTCCCCCCCCCCGGGGGGGGGGCGGGGGGCCCCCCCCCCCCCCCGCTTTCCGCAAAGGCCACGCCCGCATGCTCAAGACCCGCCTCATCCCCTGCCTCGACGTGGCCGACGGCCGCGTGGTGAAGGGGGTGAACTTCGTGAACCTGGTCGACGCGGGCGATCCGGTCGAGGCTGCGGCGGCCTATGACGCGGCGGGGGCGGATGAGCTCTGCTTCCTCGACATCCACGCCACGCACGAAAACCGCGGCACGATGTTCGACCTCGTCACCCGCACCGCCGAGCGCTGCTTCATGCCGCTGACGGTCGGCGGCGGGGTCAGGACGCCCGAGGATGTGCGCGCGCTTTTGCTGGCAGGCGCCGACAAGGTCAGCTTCAACTCGGCCGCCGTGGCCGACCCCGCGGTGGTGGCGCGGGCGGCGGACCGGTTCGGGGCGCAGTGCATCGTGGTGGCGGTGGATGCCAAGACCGTGGCGCCGGGGCGGTGGGAGATCTTCACCCACGGCGGGCGGCGGCCCACCGGGATCGACGCGGTGGCGTTTGCCGTGCAGGTCGCCGAACTCGGCGCCGGGGAAATCCTCCTGACCTCGATGGACCGGGACGGGACCAAGGCCGGGTTCAACCTCCCGCTCACCCGCGCCGTGGCCGATGCCGTGGCCGTGCCGGTGATCGCCTCGGGCGGCGTCGGCACGCTGGACCATCTGGTGGAAGGCGTCACCGAAGGCCATGCATCGGCGGTGCTGGCGGCCTCGATCTTCCACTTCGGCACCTTTACCATCGCCCAGGCCAAGGCCCACATGGCCGCGGCCGGCATCCCGGTGAGGCTGACATGACCCTGGACGACCTGATGGCCGTGATCGCCACCCGCCGCGGCGCCGACCCCGACAGTTCGTGGACCGCCAGGCTGCTGTCCAGGGGGCCGGACGCCTGCGCCAAGAAGTTCGGGGAAGAGTCGGTCGAAGCGGTGATCGAGGCGGTGAAGGGCGACCGTGACCGGCTGGTGTCGGAATCGGCGGACGTGCTCTACCACCTTCTGGTGATGCTCGCCTCCCGCGACGTGCCGCTGCAGGCGGTGATGGACGAACTCGCCCGCCGCCAGGTCACCTCCGGCCTGGCCGAGAAGGCCGCAAGGTAGGGTGGGCAATCTGCCCACCACTGGTACCGGAAGGTGGGCAGATTGCCCACCCTACACCAGCGCCGCCGCAATCACCCCGGCCGCCCCCGGATGTTCGCCCAGAGCGGGCAGCAGCACGCCGCGGAACCCCACCGCCGCCAGCCCCCGCGGCACGTCCTCTGCCACATGCCCCGCCCGCAGCGCGAAGAATGGCAGTACGGTGGCAAGCGGCCCCAACCCGCGTGCCGCTTGGGCAATCGATGGCGGCTCTTCCACAAAGGCCGTCAGCACCCGTCCAAACGGCGCGTGATGCGCAATTTGCGCCGCCATCGCCCGCGCCCCCGCGGCCGAGGCGCGCGACACCCTGCTGCCATGCGCCACCAACAGCAGCGTGGTCTGCCGCAGCGGTCCGGCAGTGCCCTGAACCGCTGCCTGCACGGCCAGGTCGGCCAGCCCGGGCAGGTGGCCGAAGGCCGCGGTGATGCGCAGCCCCGCGGCCCTGGCATGCGCCAGCCGCCGCGGCAGCACGCTGCGCGTGAAAAACCCCTCGGCCATGAAGAACGGCACCACCCGCGGTGCCTCCAGCCCCGCAAGCGCCGCCTCCAGGGCCCCGTCGGCCGCCAGGGTTGCCCCCCGCACGCGCCATCCCGGGGCCAACCCCTGCACCCGCGCCGCCAGCGCCGCCACGGCGGCCTCCTGCGGCGCCGGGTCGCTCGGCTGGCCATGGGCAACGATCAGCGCGTCCGGCACGGCCTGCCCCCCCGCCGCATCTGACGGCAGCGCGCCGTGCCCTGCCCGCCGTGCAGCCGCCCGGTTCTGCTCATGCCCGCCCCGCTCATGCCCGCCCCGTTCACGCCCGCCCCGTCAGCCAGTTGCCCAGGGCCGCCAGCCGCGACGGCGGCCCGCCGCCACGCTCGGCCCGGTCGGCGGCGTTCAGCAGCGCGTACATCCCGTGCACCCCCAGCCAGCGCAGCGGCTCCGGTTCCCACCGGCGCACCTTGCGGTTCACCCAGGGCAGCCGCGCCAGCGCCGTGTCACGCCCCAACACCAGATCCGCCAGCGTACGCCCCGCAAGGTTCGACGTCGAAACGCCATCCCCCACATAGCCCCCGGCATAGCCCATCCCCGTCGCCGGATCGAACCCCACCGACGCGCACCAGTCGCGCGGCACGCCCAGAACACCGCACCAGGCATGCGCCGCGCCAAGGTCTGCCGCCGCCGGAAAGTGCCGGTGCAAGATGGCGGTCAGCCGACGGATCGTTTCGGCATCGGGGTGGCCCTCGTCATCGGTGCGGCTGCCGAACCGGTAGGGAACGCCACGCGCGCCCACCGTGATGCGCCCCTCGCGCGTGCGCTGGCAGTAGCAATAGTCATTAGCGAAATCGCCAACAATCTCATGTCCCTCCCAGCCGATCTTCGCCCATGCCCCGGGCGGCAGCGGCGGCGTGGCGATCTGCGCTGAATTCAGCGGCAGCCAGTCGCGGTGATGCCCCGGCAGGTTGGCCGTGAACCCCTCGGTCGCGCGCAGCACGACGCGCGCGCTGACCGTGCCGCGGTCGGTCTCCACCCGGCCGGGTCGGATGGCACGCGCCAAGGTGCCCTCGGCAATCCGCACGCCGCGCCGCTCGGCCGCCGCCGCCAGCCCGCGCGCCAGCTTCGCCGGCTGTACCCGCGCCACGCCCGCCACCACCATCGCGCCCCGCAGGCCGGGAATGTCGATCCGCCTGCGGGCTTCGGCCGCGCCGATCACGGTGACGCGCGTCTCGCCCCAGCCCCGCCGATGCGCCACCTCGGCGGTCATCCGCGCCACCTGCGCGGGCGTGGTGGCCACCGTCAGCTCGTCGGTGCGCCGGATGTCGGCGTCAATCCCCTCGGCCCCGGCAAAGCCCACCACGGCATCCACTGTCCCCTCCATCGCCCGCACCATGGCCCGCACGCCTCCTGCTCCGCCGGTGGCGGCATAGCGCGCGTGGTTCCAGGCAAAGCCGCCGGTCAGCCAGCCGCCGTTGCGCCCCGAGGCGCCATAGCCCGCAAACCGCGCCTCGACGATGACAATGCGCAGGTCGGGCGCCAGGTCCGCCAGCGACAGCGCAGTCCACAGGCCGGTGTAGCCCGCGCCAATGATGCAGACATCGGCCGCAATGTCGCCGTCCAGGGGCGGGCGCGGGGCCGGGGCGCCGCCAAGATCGGCATGCCAGAAGGACGGGCCGCCGGTGGCGGGGGGCGAAGCGTCGGTCATGCCGCGCAAGGTGCCGCCGCCGCGCGCCAAGGGCAAGGGGCCGCCATCGCCACCCCGGCCGCGGCGCAACCGCCGCTCCCACCTTGCCCCGCCTCCCGCTGTCGGCACGGCGGCACCATTGCGCCGCCCCCCTCCCGCTCCCCTTGCCAAAATACCCCGGGGGTCCGGGGGCAGAGCCCCCGGCGTGCGGCAGGTCAACCAAACCGATCGGGTCCCCAGTCCGTTCACTGATCGCCTGGCACAG
>CAZLIC010000021.1:0-49813 GCA_964559535.1 uncultured Rhodobacterales bacterium | reverse complement strand
TCGGAAGTCGAGCTGTCGAAGTCCAACATCCTGCTGATCGGCCCCACCGGCTGCGGCAAGACGTTGCTGGCGCAGACGCTGGCGCGCATCCTCGACGTGCCGTTCACCATGGCCGACGCCACCACGCTGACCGAGGCGGGCTACGTGGGCGAGGATGTGGAGAACATCATCCTCAAGCTTCTGCAGGCCAGCGAATACAACGTGGAACGCGCCCAGCGCGGCATCGTCTACATCGACGAGGTCGACAAGATCACCCGCAAGTCGGACAATCCCTCGATCACGCGGGACGTCAGCGGCGAGGGTGTTCAACAGGCGCTGCTGAAGATCATGGAGGGCACGGTGGCCAGCGTGCCGCCGCAGGGCGGGCGCAAGCACCCGCAGCAGGAATTCCTGCAGGTGGACACGACGAACATCCTGTTCATCTGCGGCGGCGCCTTCGCGGGTCTGGAAAAGATCATCGCGCAGCGTAACAAGGGCACGTCCATCGGTTTCGGCGCCGACGTGAAGGGCCCCGAGGAACGCGGCGTGGGCGAACTGTTCAAGGAACTGGAACCCGAAGACCTGCTGAAGTTCGGCCTGATCCCCGAATTTGTCGGCCGCCTGCCGGTGATCGCCACGCTGACCGACCTGGACGAGCCCGCGCTGGTGCAGATCCTGACCGAGCCGAAGAATGCGCTGGTCAAGCAGTACCAGCGCCTGTTCGAGATCGAGGGCGTGGACCTGACCTTTACCGTGGATGCGCTGACGGCGATTGCCAAGCGCGCGATCAAGCGCAAGACCGGCGCCCGCGGGCTGCGGTCGATCATGGAGGACATCCTTCTGGACACCATGTTCGAACTGCCGGGAATGGACGGCGTGCAGGGCGTGGTGGTCAGCGACGAGGTGGTGTCGGGTGGCGCGAAGCCGCTGTTGGTGCACACCGAGGCGCCGAAGAAGCAGAAGATCGCCTCGGCCTGAGGGCGGGGTGCAAAGGGGCATGGGCGGGCACCCCGGCGGGGGTGCCCGCATGCGTTTGGGGGTGGCAGGGTGACAGAGGGCAGCGCGCGGTGGTTCGACTTTGCCGAGGACGCGGTGGTGACCGCGCGCCATGCCACCGGGGCCGACCTGGCGGCCGAGGGCACGGCGCTGCTGCTGGCGGGGGCCGAGCGCTATGCCCGGCCCGCGGCCGGGTACGTGAACGAGATCGACAATCCGCGGATGGATGCGCTGAACGCCGACTATGCGGCGCAGGGCGGGTTCACGGTGCCTGCGGCGCGGGCGCTGGTGCTGCAGGACGCGGTGGTGTTCGATTCCGGCACGGTGATGACGGCCGATGGTCGGCTGGTGATGGACAGCTTCAACATCGGCAACCGCAAGGTGATGAACCGGGTGTACCAGGCCGACGCGCACAGCTCGGACGTGCCGTTTGACCGGCCGATCCCGGTGTTTGCAGGCACCCATCTTCTGGCCAAGAAGATCGGCTCGTCAAACTACTCGCACTGGCTGGCCGAGATGCTGCCGCGGATTCCGCTGGTGCGCGATGCCATGGGGGCGGCGTTCGACGACGTGCGCATCATCCTGCCCGATCCGGGCGGGGCGCTGGGCGACATCGTGGCGCAGTCGCTGGAGGTGATGGGGCTGGCGGGCCGCGGCATGGTGACGGGGCATGAGTTCGTGGGGCGGTTCCAGCGGCTGATCGTGCCCTGTGGCCTGTCGCGCCACCCGTTCTGGCTGCACCCCGCGGCGGTGCGGGCGGTCGAGGCGCTGCAGCCGCCGCAGCCTGCCGGGCGGTGGCTGTTCGTCGACCGGCGCGATTCCACCAAGCGTGTGCTGCGCAACGAGGATGCGGTTTTCGCCCGCCTGCAGGCGCGGTTTCCGCAGCTGGAGCGGGTGACCTGCGCGGGGCTGACACTGGCGCAGCAGGCGGCGCTGTTCGGCAGCGCGGCGGTGGTGGTGGCGGTGATGGGCGGCAGCTTTGGCAACGTGGCCTTCATGCCGCGGGGCGGCCGGGTGGTGTGCATCGGGCCGGGGCAGTTTGCCGACCTGTTCTTCCGCAACCTCGCCACGCAGAAGGACATGCGCTACCTCGAGGTGCGGGGCACGCCCGAAGGTGCGGGGCCGCAGGCAAGCTTTGCGTTGGCCGATAGCTCGGTCAGTTCGATCATCGGGTTTCTGGAGACGCAGGCATGACAAAACGGCACATCAGCTCCGGATCGTCGTTCGAGGCGACCATCGGCTATTCCCGGGCCGTGGTGCAGGACGGCTGGGTCTTCGTGTCGGGTACCACGGGGTATGACTATGCCACGATGACCCTTCCCGACGGCATCGAAGACCAGTGCCGCAACACGCTGGCCAACATTGCCGCGGCGCTGGCGCAGGCGGGCTGCGGGTTGGATGACGTGGTGCGCGTGCGCTACATCCTGCCCGACCGGCACGAATTCCCGATGCTGTGGCCGCAGCTTTCGGCAACCTTTGCCACGGCCCGACCGGCGGCCACCATGATAGAGGCGCGGCTGATGGAAGATGCCATGCGCATCGAGATCGAGGTGACGGCGCGGATCAGGGGCTAAGGGCTTTGCACCTGCCTGCGGGCGTCGTCGGGAAACTTGGCGATCAGCCAGCGCATGGCTTCGCGCTGGTCGCTGCTGGTTGCCCGGCGGATCTGCACAAGCAGCTTCTGCAGGGTCGGGCGGTCCAGAGTCAGGTTCGCCGCGCCTTCGTTGCAGACCGAACAGACCGCGCGCAGATTGGACGCATGATCTGTTCCGCCCATCGATTTGTCGATGACATGGCCAATGTGCAGGCGTGTCTTGCGCGTCGGATCATGGGGGTGCGGCTCGCCGGCAACGGCGCCGCACATCTGGCAGGTGAACCCGTTCCGGTCCAGAACAAGCGCCCGCGTCTCTTTCGAGATTGCCCGTTCGAACGCGGGCACCGGCTTGGGCGACAGCAGGATGTACTGTCCCGGTCGAAGGTCGCTGCGGTCATTGTGGGTGAGGATCAGGTATCCCTCTTCGGTGCGAAGCTCCCGGATGCGGCGTCCGCATTCCGAGATGTTTCCAGCCACCGCGCGAAGCTCTTCGGCATCCATGACCCGACCGATGTTGGCAAGAAAGTGCGCCCGCAGCCGGGCTCGCGCGCCAGACGCCTTTCCGGCGCTAGCCATGCGCAACCACACGGAAGCTGCGGCGTGCCGACAGGGCGGTGACCAGTTCTCGGCCGACGGCGGCCGCGATGGGCGGGGGAAAGGCGTTGCCAACCTGGCGATAGGCCGCCGTCTTGCGCCCGGAGAACTGCCAGTCGTCAGGAAACCCCTGAACACGCGCGACCATGCGCACCGTCAGGCGCGGCATTCCGGCGTGGTCGGGGTCCGGCGGCAAGTCGGCAATTCCCTTGCCGTCAACGCCAAGCTGCGCCCAGGCCGCGCGGGCGCGGGTGGGGCCAAGGTCCGGTCCGCCATGCTTCTTCGATCCGCCGACAATGGTCGG
The DNA here is from genome assembly GCA_964559535.1 of uncultured Rhodobacterales bacterium. GTDB lineage: Bacteria > Pseudomonadota > Alphaproteobacteria > Rhodobacterales > Rhodobacteraceae > CAZLIC01. Next base: position 46,346 of record CAZLIC010000021.1, on the reverse strand, counting down.
CGCCACGTCGTCGGCCTGGTCGCGCCAGCTGTCGGCACCGTGCCAGCCGCGCGCGCTCATCAGGTCGTGCAACGTGTGCCCGACTGTCGGGGTTTGCAGGCGGTCAGGCTCGGGCCAGGCAAAACGGTCGCGCAAATCTTCCCGCAGGGCGACGATCACCACGCGGGGCCGCAGTTGCGGCACGCCGAAGTCCGACGCGTTGAACAGCCGCCAGTCCGTCACGTACCCCAGCGCACGCAGCTGCGCGCGCAGCGACTGGCGGTAATCGGTGAAGACCGCGTCAAGAAAGCCGCGGACGTTCTCGATCATCACGGCACGCGGCCGGGTCTCTGCAACGATCCGCAGCGCGTCCGGAAACAGGTTGCGCTCATCGGCCGATCCCAGCTGCTTGCCTGCCACGGAAAACGGCGGGCAAGGAAGACCGCCTGCCAAAAGGTCGATGTTGCCGTACGGGCGCGGGTCGAAATTCGCGATGTCGGCGCCCGCACCCTGGACCACGTTCCAGACCGGGCGGTTCAGCTTGAGCGTCGCCTGGCAGTGCGCGTCAATTTCCACCAGCGCAACATGGCGGAACCCTGCGCGCTCCAGACCCAGGGCCTGCCCGCCCGCCCCGGCGCAGAGTTCGACCGAATCCATGCCGTTGCCTACATGCTGTAGAGGATGATCAGCAGGTAGCTACCAAATGGTGAAGGGCAGGTAAAGGAAATCTGTCACGCGGTCCCGATCTACGCCAGGAACGCCGGGTCGATGGGCGGGCGGATGGCGTTCAGCAGCGCGTTGGTGCGGGCCGCCTGCGACACGACGCGGAAGAGGTCGGCCTGTTCTTCGGGCGTCATGCCCTTTGCGCGCGCCGCGGCCAGATGCGAATGCGTGCAGTAGTCGCAGGCGTTGGCAATCGACACGGCGGCGTAGATCATTTCCTTCACCTTGGGGTCCAGCGCCGAGGGCGTGGCCATCACCGCCTTCACCCCGGCCCAGGTTTCTTCCAGCAGTGCGGCGTCAAAGGCCAGCCAGCGCCAGACATTGTTGACGAAGTCCGACCCCCGCGTCGCGCGGATGTCGTCGAACACTGTCTTCACGCGCGGGTCGGCTTCGGGATCGGCGGGCGGGGTGACGGTGGACATGGAAAATCCCTTGAACAAGCCCAGGAATTTTATGCTAAAATTCCTGGGTGTCTCAGGCTAAGGATTTTCCGAAGAAAATCCTTAGCCTCGGTCGCGCAAAATCCTTCGTAAGAAGGATTTTGCGCTGGTTCAAACCAGCGTGAACACCCGGGCGGGCCCGCCCGAGCCGCCCGCGTGCTTGGGCGCGCCGACCACCAGCGTGGCCCCGGTGGCGGGCACGTTTTCCAGGCTGGCCAGGCATTCAAGCCCCCAGCGCCCCGCGCCCAGCCAAGCATAATGCGTGGCAAAGTCCGGCGAGGGGCCAAAGTCCAGCGAGAGCGTGTCGACCGCGATGCCCGCCGCCTGCGTTTCCAGCAGGGCCGCCGCGGCTTCGGGGTGGAAACCGGGGAAGTGCATCTTGCCCTCGGCGTCCACGTTGCGGAACTTGGGGTCTTTCACCAGCGGCCCCCAGCCCGACAGCATGGCCACGCAGGCACCTGGCGGGATCGGGCCGTTCGCGTCGGTGAAGACCTTCAGGTCGTCCGGTGTCACCTGCGCATCGGCGTCAGTTGCGGCCTTGGCGCGGATGTCGATCACGGCCAGCGGGCAGATCAGGCTTTCCGGTGCAATCTGGTCAACCGAGGCACCATTTTCGCTGAAGTGGAACGGCGCGTCCATGTGGGTGCCGGTGTGTTCGTTGACCTTCAGTTCGAACAGGTTGAACTTGTGTTCGGCCCAGTTGAACAGCTGCGTGCGGAACAGTTGCTGCTGGCCGAAGTAGGTGGGGAAGTCCTCGGTCAGCGTGTGGGTCATGTCGGTGACCTTGGTTGCCGCCTGCGCCATCGCAGGCATCGCCAGCGGCGCCGTCGCCGCAGCGGCGGCCACCGCCGCGGCCCCGCGGAACAGGTCGCGGCGGCTGAGCATTCGTTCACGCACACTCTCGGTCACGCAGGCATGGCACATGGCGGCATCCTCATGTTATACCGTAACGCTCTGCGCTACAGGGATTTTCCATGAACCGCAGGCTGCGTCGCCGCAGGTGAGTCTGTCAACGCCCTAGGCCTCCATCGCCTCCAGCTCGTCGATCATGCCAGCGATCATCGCCAGTCCCTTGTCCCAGAACGCCGGGTCGGCGGCGTTCAGTCCGAACGGGGCCAACAGATCGGAATGGTGTTTCGACCCGCCCGCCTTCAGCATGTCGAAGTACTTGGCCTGGAAATCCGGCAGACCGGATTCGTAGGCGGCATACAGCGCGTTCACCAGCCCGTCGCCAAAGGCATAGGCATAGACGTAGAACGGCGAATGCACGAAGTGCGGAATGTAGGACCAGAAGGTCTCGTACCCGTCCATGAACTCAAAGGCATCGCCCAGCGACTCCGCCTGCACGCTCATCCACAGCGCGTTGATGTCGTCGGGCGTGAGTTCGCCCTGTTTCCGCGCCGCGTGCAGTTTCGATTCGAAGTCGTAGAAGGCGATCTGGCGCACCACCGTGTTGATCATGTCCTCGACCTTGCCCGCCAGCAGCGTCTTGCGTTCGGCGGCGTCGGCGGCCTGTGACAAGAGGCGGCGGAAGGTCAGCATCTCGCCGAACACCGATGCCGTTTCGGCCAGGGTCAGCGGGGTGGACGACAAGAGTTCCCCCTGCGCCGCCGCAAGCCGCTGGTGCACGCCGTGGCCCAGTTCATGCGCCAGTGTCATCACATCCCGCGGTTTGCCCAGGTAGTTCAGCATCACATAGGGATGCACGGTGGTGACGGTGGGGTGGGCAAAGGCGCCCGGCGCCTTGCCGGGCTTCACACCCGCGTCGATCCATCCGCGCGTGAAGAACGGCTCGGCCAGTTCGGCCAGGCGGGGATGGAAGGCCGCATAGGCCTCGGTCACCGTCTGGCGGGCCATGGGCCAATCAACAATGCGCGGCGCCTCGATGGGCAGGGGGGCGTTGCGGTCCCAGACCTGCAGCTTGTCCAGACCCATCCATTTCGCCTTCAGCCGGTAATAGCGGTGCGACAGGCGGGGGTAGGCGGCCACCACCGCATCGCGCAGCGCCTGCACCACCTGAGGTTCCACATGGTTCGACAGGTGGCGGCCGTGCTGTGGCGAGGGCATCTTGCGCCAGCGGTCGTGGATTTCCTTCTCTTTCGCCAGCGTGTTGTGGACGCGGGCAAACAGTTTCACATGCTTGCCGAACTCGGCGGCCAATGCGCGGGCGCCGGCCTCGCGCCGGGTACGGTCTCTGTCGGTGAGCAGGTTCAGCGTGGATTCCAGCGGCAGCGGCTCATCCTCGCCCGCCACGGTGAAGGTCAGCCCCGCCATGGTTTCATCGAACAACCGGTTCCAGGCGGCAGCGCCGACGGTGGACTGGTCGTGCAGGAACCTCTCCAGCTCGTCCGACAGCTGGTGGGGGCGCATGGCGCGCATGCGGTCGAAGACGGGCTTGTAGCGGGCGAGATCGGCGTTCTGTGCCAACAGGCCGGCAAGGTGGGCGTCGTCCAGACGGTTGAATTCCAGGCTGAAGAACACCATCGCCGTGGTGGCGTCGGTGATCCTGTCCTGCGCGTCGGCCATGAACTTGGCGATTTCGGCGTCCAGCGTGTTCTGGTAGTATCGCAGGCCCGCGTAGGACATCACGCGCCCGGCGACCGTCTCGATCTTCTCGTAGGCCAGCACGCAGGCCAGCAGACCGGCGGCATCCAGCGTGGCCAGCTTGCCTTCATAGGCCGTTGCGAAATCGGCACAAGCCGTGGACACCCAGGCCATGTCGGCGGTGTATTCAGGGCTGTCGGGGGCGGGGTAGAGGTCGGTCAGGTCCCAGTCGGGCAGGTCGCCAAAGGCGCCCCCGGCGGTGGCATTGGCGTCGAACAGGGGGCGTGCGGTCATCGGGGGTGTCCTTGTTCCGGGTTGGACGGGATGTAGGGGTGCCGGGGGGGCGGCGGCAACCCCCTAGCGGCAGCCCTGCGTCCTCTCGGCGCTGCGAAGCCGTTCCACCTTGGCCCGGTCGGTGCCGGACATGGCGGCGCGGACCTGATCGGCATTGCGGAAGCACCCGGCATTTCCGAACGCCTGCTGCCCCTCGGGCGAGGTGAAGCAGTAGCCGTAGGAGGCGAAGATGGCGTTGCGTTCGTACCAGAGATCGCGGCAACCGGTGGCCGGTTGCGGGGCGGCGAGTTGCGGTTCGGGTGCGGCAGCGGCGGCGGCGGTGCAGCACAGGATCCAGTTCGCATGCGCCCAGCCTTCGCGCCCGTCCAGAAGGCGGACATAGCGCCACGGGCCGTCCGAGGCGAGCACGGTCAGAAGCGTGCCTTCCGGCATTTTCGCCAGCCGCCGCGCATTGCCCGAGGTGCCCGCGCGCAGGGCAAGGAAGCCGTCGCCATTGGGGTCCAGCCCGCCGACGTAGTGGTACCTTTCGCCAGGCGCTGGCGGCGGGGCGGCCGGTTCCTGCCGCGATGGGGCCTCGGCAAAGGGGTTGGACAGCTTTTGCGGCTGCGGTTGGGGCAGCGGCTGCGGTTCGGGGACGGGCGGCGCGTCGGCCGAGGCCAGAAACACCTGGTCCACCAGCGACGAGTTTTCCCACGGGACCTGCGTCTGGCCGGTGGCCTGCACCACATCCGCCCGCACCCGGCGCATCACCTCGTGGATGTCGGCGCCGGGTTCGGCGATGTGGGTCAACAGCGCGGCGGTGAAGGGGCTGTTGCGGGCGTTGCCGTCCAGCGCGATGTTGCCGGGCTGGGTGGAGAAGGCGATGTAGCTGCCCACCCCGGCCTCGACCCGCGCCAGGCCCCGCGCCGGTTCCCCGCCCGACCGGCTGGCGGCGGCCTGCAGGAAGGGGTTGTTGCGGCAGGCGTCCAGAATCACGATGCGGCGGTCGGCGCGCAACTCCATGGTGCGCTGGATGGTGCCAAGCCGCACCGATGCCTCGGCCAGCGCCACCTCGTCGGTAGCCTGCACATCGACCGGAATGATGTAGTTCTCGGCGCCGATCTGCGCGCCGTGCCCGGCATAGTAGAACAGCGCAAGGTCTTCGGGCGCGATGGCCTTCGAGAAATCATCGACCGCCTGCAGCATCTGCCGGTGGTCCAGATCGACCCCGCCATAGACCTGAAACCCCAGCGCGGCCAGCGTGTCGGCCATGTCGGCGGCATCGTTGGCGGCATTGGGCAGGGTGCCTGCATGGGTGTAGGCGCTGTTGCCGATGACCAGCGCGATGCGGCCCGCAAGGGCGGGGGCAGGCAGCAGCAGAAGCAGCAGCAGAAGCAGAAGCAGGCGCATGGGCGGCATCATGGCGCGGCCGCGCGCCCGGTTTCAACCGCCAGCAGCGCCTTCAGGCTGTCCAGCGTGTCGATTTCCGCCACCGGCTTGTCGTGCCGCCAGCGCAGCATGCGCGGAAACCGCAGCGCGATGCCGCTTTTGTGCCGGGGGCTGGCCTGGATGCCCTCGAATGCGATCTCGAACACCAGTTCGGGCGGCACGCGCCGCACGGGGCCAAAGCGTTCCAGCGTGTTCTTCTGCACCCAGCGCGTGATTTCCGCGAATTCGGCGTCGGTCAGGCCTGAGTAGGCCTTGGTGAAGGGCACGAAGGCCGCGCCGTCGCGAACAGCGAAGGTGAAATCGGTAAACAGGTTCGCCCGCCGCCCGTGCCCGGCCTGCGCGTACAGCATCACGGCATCGACGCTGAAGGGTTCGATCTTCCACTTCCACCAGTCGCCCCGCTTGCGGCCGGTGAAGTAGGGTGAGGCGCGGCGCTTCAGCATCAGGCCTTCGGCGGACCGGTCGCGCGAGGTGGCGCGGAGGCGGGCCAATTCCTCCCATGTGTCGAACGCGATGAGGGGCGAGGCAGAGAACGGGGCGCCGGGCGGCAGGGCAGATACCAGCGCCTCAAGCCGCGCGCGGCGTTCGGCGAAGGGCGTGTCGCGCAGGTCGCGGCCATCGGCTTCCAGCAGGTCATAGGCCAGAAGATGCGCGGGCGCCTGGGCCAGCACGGCGCGCGGCACGGTCTTGCGGCCGATGCGGCGCTGCAATTGCGCAAAGGGCAGGGGCGCGCCGTTCCAGGCCAGCACCTCGCCGTCAATCACCGTGCCGGGCGGCAGGGCGCGGGCCAGGATGGCGAATTCGGGGAAGCGGTCGGTCATCAGTTCCTCGCCCCGGCTCCAAAGGGCCAGGGTGCCGGGGCGGGCGATCAGCTGGCCGCGGATGCCGTCCCACTTCCATTCCGCCGCCCAGTCGGCGGGGTCGCCCAACGCCTGGGCGGGGCCTTCCAGCGCCGAGGCCAGCGCAAAGGGGAAGGGTTGCGCCTGTCCGGTGGCGCCGGTGGTCAGGTCGGCCCAGGTGGTGGTGGCGGGGGTCCAGTCGCCCATCAGGCGGTGGGCGATGTCAGCCTCATCCTGCCCGGTGGCCTGGGCCATGGCGCGGGTCATCAGCCCGCGGCTGACCCCCATGCGGAAGCCGCCGGTGAGCAGCTTGTTGAACAGGAACCGACCGGTGTCCCCCAGCCCGTCCCACGCGGCCAGCACGGCGGCGCGGCGCAGGTCGGGCGGCTGGCCGGGAAGAACGGCAAGCGTTTCGATCCAGTCGGTCAGCGTTCGGTCATCCTGTCGCGTGGCAGGTGGCAGGACCAGCGCAATCGTCTCGGCCAGGTCGCCCGCCACGGCATAGGCTTCCTCGAACAGCCACAGCGGCAGGCCCGCCGCCTGTGCCGCCCATTCGCGCAGTTCGGTGGCATTTACCGCCCGCTTCGGCCGCCGCCCGGACAACAGCGCCGCGCACCACAGCCGGTCATCCTCGGGGGCGCTGCGGAAGTAGTCGGCCAGCGCGGCCGTCTTTTCGGCGGTCCGGGTGGTGCTGTCCAGCGCGGCAAAGAGGGCGGCAAAGCGGTTCATTCGGCCTCCGGGTCGGCCGTTTCTTCCCCGGCGAACTCGGTGGCAACAACTTGCGCGTCGTAGCCCTGCTCGGCCAGCCAGCGGCGGAACGGGGCGGTGTAGCCATGCGTCACGAACACCCGTCCGGCGCCGGTGGCGGCAATGGCGGCATTCAGCCCCGGCCAGTCGGCGTGGTCGGACAGCACGAAGCCGGTAGCCAGTCCGCGGCGGCGGCGGATGCCGCGCAGCGCCATCCAGCCACTGGCGAAGGCCTCGGCGGTGTCGCCAAGCTTGGCCGCCCAGGGGCTGCCCAGCGCCGATGGCGGCGCGATGACCAGCGCGCCTTTCGGGGCGGGGCCGCCCGCGCGCTGCGTTGCGGGCAGCCGGTATCCCTGCGCGCGCAGCACCGCCGTCGGCGCCTCGACCGCGCCGTGGGTCAGGATGGGCCCCAGCGCGGGAAGCGCCGCCATGATGCGCTGCGCCTTGCCCAGACCATAGGCGCCCAGCACGCTGACCCGGCCTTCGGCGGCATTCGCCTGCCACCAGGCGGCGATCTGCGCGATGACGTCTGCCTGCGGTTGCCAGCGGAACAGCGGCAGGCCGAAGGTGCATTCGCTGATGAAGGTGTGGCAGGACACGGGTTCCCAGGGTTCGCACAGGCCGTCGGCTTCGGTCTTGTAGTCGCCCGAGACGACCCAGACCTCGCCATCGACTTCGACCCGGACCTGCGCTGAGCCGGGGACGTGCCCCGCGGGATGGAAGCTGACAGTGGCGTCGCCGATACGGCGGGGCTCGGCCCAGCCGATGCCCTCGGCGGCGATGTCACCGAGCCGCAGGCGGATGACGGGTAGCGCGGCGTGGGTACACAGATAGCGGCCATGGCCCCAGCGGGCATGGTCGGAATGGCCATGGGTGACCAGCGCACGGGACACCGGGCGCCAGGGGTCGATATGGAAATCGCCCGCGGGGCAGTAGATGCCGCGGTCGGTAAAGGTAAGGACAGGGCTGTGGGACATGCCGTCGATCCTAGCACCGGACAGGCGGGCGGAAAGGGGCGCTCCCGCGGGCTGCGCCCTTGGGCCTGGCAAAAGGGGGCGGTGGCCCCCCTTTGAACCCCCGCGCCTGGCCCGGCCCGCCCGAAGGGCGCTGTCGTGCGCGGCGTCGCCCTGCGCCCCCGGCCCCGGGAGGGCTGCCTGCCCTCCCGGACCCACCCGGGGGTACTTGGACAAGGGGAAGCCACGGAAACGGGCAGGAAGATCTGCTGTTCTCACCTTTGCCCAAATACCGCTCGGGCGGGCGACCATCATGTCCGCCATCGGTCCGTACCGCGATGGTTGACGCAACGGGCAACCCCCTGCGATCCGCGCCCGACCTGAAGCCGGATTTGGCGCACGGGACACGCGGCGGGAAACATTCGCCAGGGAACAGGGGGTCCGGGGGCGCAGCCCCCGGCACGGGCCGCTCCGCAGGGCGGCAGGCGCGGCAAGGCGCCCTTGCGCCTTGCCGCGCGTGGCGCCCGAGGGCGGGGTCTTTCCGGGCCGGACCGCAGGGCCGCCGCGGGCACGGCGCCTTGCGCCGGACCCGCGAGCGGGCCGAGGACGGGGACCCGCGTCGCGCCGGTCCGGTTGCACGGGGCGGGTGGGGCGTGTATCACGCCTGCGGGCTGGGCAAGGCTTGGGGGACGGCATGCGGCGGGTCGTGGTCACGGGGCTGGGGATGGTGACGCCGCTGGGATGCGGGGTCGAGACCACCTGGGCGCGGCTTCTGGCGGGGCAATCGGGGGCACGGGCGATCACCCGCTTTGATGCCTCGAACGTGGTCACGCAGTATGCCTGCGAGATTCCCATGGGGAATGGCAGCGACGGCACCTTCAACCCCGACCAGTGGATGGAGCCCAAGGACCGCCGCAAGGTGGATGACTTCATCCTGTACGGCATGGCCGCCGCCACGCAGGCGGTGCGCGATGCCGGGATCGAGACCCTGTCCGAGGCCGAGCGGCTGCGGACGGGGGTGATGATCGGGTCGGGGATCGGCGGGCTGACCTCGATTGCCGAAACCGCGGTGCTGATCAAGGAGCGCGGGCCGAGGCGGGTGTCGCCGTTCTTTATTCCGGGCGCGCTGATCAACCTGATCTCGGGGCAGGTGTCGATCCGCTTCGGCTTCAAGGGGCCGAACCATGCAGTGGTGACGGCCTGTTCCACCGGCGCCCATGCCATCGGCGATGCGGCGCGGCTGATCCAGTGGGGGGATGCCGACATCATGGTGGCGGGCGGCGCGGAAAGCCCGATCTCCGAAATCGGCATCGCCGGGTTCAACGCCTGCAAGGCGCTGTCGACGAAGCGTGCCGACGACCCGACCAAGGCCAGCCGCCCCTATGACGCCGACCGCGACGGGTTCGTGATGGGCGAAGGGGCCGGGGTTGTGGTGCTGGAAGAGCTTGAGCACGCAAAGGCCCGTGGCGCCACGATTTATGCCGAAGTGCTGGGCTATGGCCTGTCGGGCGATGCCTATCACATCACGGCGCCCAGCGAGGACGGCGACGGCGGGTTCCGCAGCATGGCCGCCGCCTTGGCTCGGGCTGGGCTGACGCCGGACCGGGTGGACTACATCAACGCGCATGGCACCTCGACCATGGCCGACACCATCGAGCTGGGGGCGGTGGAGCGGCTTCTGGGCAATTCGGCGGCGAAGGCCACGATGAGCTCGACGAAGTCGTCCATCGGCCATCTTCTGGGGGCGGCAGGGGCAGTGGAGGCGATCTTCTGCGTGCTGTCGATCCGCGACCAGGTAGCGCCGCCGACCATCAACCTGGACAATCCTGCGGTACAGCCGGTGCTGGATCTGGCGCCGCATACCCCCGTGAAACGCAATATCGAGGTGGCGCTGTCGAATTCCTTCGGGTTCGGCGGCACCAATGCCAGTCTGGTGCTGGGGCGGGCGGGCGGCTGATGTGGCGGGCGCTGGCCTCGAACACGCTGACGCTGATCATCCTGGCGCTGGTAGTGGCGGCGGGGCTGCTGGCCTGGGGACGCGAGATGTACACCCAGCCCGGGCCGCTGGCCGAGGCGGCCTGTGTGCGGGTGGAGCGGGGGGCGTCGTTTTCGGCGGTGAGCCGGCGGCTTGAGGAGCAGGGCGTCATCCGGGATGCCCGGGTGTTCCGCATCGGCGCGGATTATGCGGGGCGGGAAAATGCCCTGAAATTCGGCAGTTACCTGGTTCCGCCGGGCGCATCGATGGCGCAGGTGGTGGATCTGGTGACGCAAGGCGGCGCCAGCACCTGCGGGCGCGAGGTGAATTTCCGCATCGGGGTGACGGCGACCGATGTTGTGCTGCGTGAGCTGGACCCGGCGACGCAACAGTACCGGGACGTCGTGAAGTTCGACCCGGCCGGCGAGATTCCGCAGGAATATCTGGCGGTTGCAGATGAACCCGACCTGCGGCTGCGGGTGACGGTGGCCGAGGGGGCGACGAGCTGGCAGGTGATCGACGGGCTGAAGAAGGCCCCGTTCCTGAGCGGCGAGGCGCCTGCGGTTCCGTCTGAAGGGTCGCTGGCGCCCGACAGCTATGCCGTGGACCGGGGTGCGGACCGCGATGCGCTGGTGTCGGAGATGGCCGAACGGCAGGCCATGATTCTGGCGGAGTTTTGGAATAACCGAGCGGAATCATTGCCTTATGAGTCGCCGGAGGAGGCGTTGGTGATGGCTTCGATCATCGAGAAGGAGACCGGGGTGCCCGAGGAGCGGGGGCAGGTGGCCAGCGTGTTCGTGAACCGGCTGCGCAAGGGGATGAAGCTGCAGACCGACCCGACGGTGATCTATGGCATCACCAAGGGCGAGGGGGTGCTGGGCCGGGGGTTGCGGCAGAGTGAACTTCGCCGCGAAACCCCTTACAATACCTATGTGATTGACGGTTTGCCGCCGACGCCGATTGCGAACCCGGGCCGGGCCAGCATCGAGGCCGCGCTGAACCCGGACACCACGCCCTACATCTTCTTCGTGGCCGATGGCACCGGTGGGCATGCCTTTGCCGAGACGCTGGACGAGCACAACCGCAACGTCGAGGCGTGGCGGGCCATCGAGAAGCAGCGCGCCGAAGAGGGCGTGACGGGCGTGCAGGGCGAGTGACGCGCCCAAAGCGGTTTGCAAAGAATTAGCTTCGCGTCGATTTGCAAAAATCCTGCGTGATTTCATGATGTTGTAACAGGTGATTTGCAGCCAAGCCGGTTTTTCGGCGATCTTGCCGGAACGTGGTTAACGCAACGGCAGCGCGCGGTGGCCGGAAATCTTTGCAACGTTCCCATGGGCCTGCGCGATTGTCGGACATGACCTGTCGCTTTCTTCGGCCGGATGCCCCATGTGTGAGAGAGCGTGCGTTCGACCGGAACGCGCGCCGTCTTCCCGCGAACATACAGAAAGCACCCCAGATGGGCAACTTCGTGTCGAAACCGCCGTTCGACCTGACCGAGTTCCTGAGCAAGCCTGCGTCGCCCAAGGGGGCGAACCGGCGTCGGTTCGGCAACACCAACTTTGGCCCGCGCCCGAAGACCGAAGAAACGCCGGAGCCGGCCGAGGCCAAGCCTGAAGAGTGAGGCGCCGGGCGCGGGGCGCATGGTTAAGGAAAGGTAAAGGCGGCGTTCGCTAACCGTCTGGCGTGGAACGATTTTCTGCTTGACCCGGCGCGCGGTCGAAGGTATAGGTTCGGGCAAGCTGGACGAGGTGGGCAAGCGGCACGGGGAAACCCGGCGCCGCTTTTTGTTTGGCCGGGGCGGGAACATCGTCATGGGGCGGGGGATGCGACGGCTGAGATGACAGTCAAGTTCAGCGGCGAGGCCGAAGAGCCCGTCGACCTGTTGGCCACGGCCGAGAACATGCTGCGGGAAAGCGCCGAACAGGTGGCGCTGGCCATGCGGGAGGTGCGGGCGGGCAGGTTTGCGGAATTGAAGGAAACCAGCGGGCTGATGCGCGAGCTGCGCAGCACGTTCAATTCGTTGATGGAAGAAAGGACACGCGTTGACAAACTCCGCCAGCAGACTGCCGGGGTCGTCCGCGGCCATGCGATCGACTTCGATGCGGCACGCGACGAGATCGGGCGCCGCGTGGCTCGCCTCCGCGACGCCGGAGGTGGTTGACGAATTCGTCCAGAGCCTGGGCGAGAACGCGCTGCTGGCGCTGCCCTGGATGTTCGAGTTCTGGGCGCTGCCGCACCAGCTGCCGCCCGAGGGCAACTGGCGCACCTGGGTGATCATGGGCGGGCGCGGTGCGGGCAAGACGCGGGCGGGGGCCGAGTGGGTGCGGGCGCAGGTCGAGGGATCGACGCCCCTGGCACCGGGCGCCTGTTCCCGTGTGGCGCTGGTGGGCGAGACGGTGGACCAGGCGCGGGAAGTGATGGTGATGGGCGAGAGCGGCCTGCTGGCCTGTTCGCCCCCCGACCGGCGGCCGCAGTGGGAAGCGGGGCGGCGGCGGCTGGTGTGGCCGAACGGGGCGACGGCGCAGGTGTTTTCGGCGCATGAGCCCGAGGGGATGCGGGGGCCGCAGTTCGATGCGGCCTGGATTGACGAGCTGGCCAAGTGGAAGAAGGCGGAAGCCGCCTGGGACATGCTGCAGTTCGCGCTGCGGCTGGGCAAGCATCCGCGGCAGGTGGTGACGACGACGCCGCGCAACGTGGGGGTGCTGAAGGCCATTCTGGCGAACCCGACCACGGCGCTGACGCATGCCCCCACGCATGCCAACAAGGCGCATCTGGCGCAGAGCTTTCTGGACGAGATCTATGCCCGCTATGGCGGGTCTTCGCTGGGGCGGCAGGAGCTGGCGGGCGAGATCGTCGAGACGGTGGACGGGGCGCTGTGGACGGTGGAGATGATCGGCGCGGCGCAGGCCAGCGATGCCGAGGTGGCGCAGGTGGGCCGCGTGGTGGTGGCGGTGGACCCGCCGGTGACCGGCGGCAAGGCTGCCGATGCCTGCGGGATTGTGGTGGTGGGCCGTCTGGGCGACGGTCCGGCGCGCGAGGCGCGGGCGGTGGTGCTGGCGGACTGTTCGGTGCAGGGCGTGTCGCCCGACGGCTGGGCGCGGGCGGTGGTGGCGGCGGCCGAGCGGTTTGGCGCCGACCGCGTGGTGGTGGAGGCCAACCAGGGGGGCGAGCTGGTGGAGCGGGTGCTGCGCCAGGTGGACGGCGCGCTGCCGGTGAAGCGGGTGCACGCGATGCGGGGCAAGCACCTGCGGGCCGAGCCGGTGGCCGCCCTGTACGAGCAGGGCCGGGTGCGGCATGTGCGGGGCCTGGGCGCGCTGGAGGACCAGATGCTGCGGATGAGCGTGGACGGCTGGCAGGGCAAGGGCTCGCCCGACCGGCTGGATGCGCTGGTCTGGGCGCTGACGGACCTGATTGTCGACCCTGCCGGGGCGCGGGGCGAGGGCGTGCCGCGGGTGCGGACGGTGTAGGGCGCGCGGTGGGCAGATTGCCCACCCTACGGGGTGGCGCGGGTGGCGGGCGCCGGGGGGCTTCGCGCCCCCCGGACCCCCCGCGGGATATTTGGAAAAGGAAGAAGGCGCGGGTCTTCGGTCCTTTGGCGCCGGGCGGGCAGGCGAGCGGGAGAATGTGGATGAGGTTTCCTTTCGGGCGGCGGGGCGGGGCCCCGGCGGTGACGGCGGCTGCGCCTGCGGCAGAGGGCGTGGAGCGCAAGGCGAGTGCCACGGGGCGGGTGATCGCCTGGGGCTCTTCCGGGCGGGTGGCGTGGTCGGCACGCGACACCGCGAGCCTGATGCGCAACGGGTTCATGGGCAACCCGGTGGCCTATCGGGCGGTGACGCTGATTGCGGAAGCCGCGGCGGCGCTGCCGGTGATGGTGCAGGATGCCGACCGGCGCTATGACGTGCACCCCCTGCTGGCGCTGATCGAGCGGCCGAACGGGGCGCAGGGGCGGGCCGAGTTCTTTGAGGCGCTGTACGCGTTTCTGGTGCTGGCGGGAGATGCCTACATCGAGGCGGTGCCGGGTGTTTCGGGCGTGCCGGCCGAGTTGCACGTGCTGCGGTCGGACCGGATGGCGCTGGTGCCGGGGGCGGACGGGTGGCCGGTGGCCTATGACTATACGGTGGGGGCGCGCAAGCACCGCTTTGCCATGGGCGAGGGGCCCGCGGCGGTGTGCCACCTGAAGGCGTTCCATCCGCTGGACGACCACTATGGTCTGGGGCGGATGCAGGCGGCGGCGGCGGCGATCGACGTGCACAACGCCACCGGGGCCTGGTCGAAGGCGCTGTTGGACAATGCGGCGCGGCCGAGTGGCGCCATCGTGGTGAAGTCGGCCGATGGCGCGTCGCTGTCGCCCGAGCAGTATGACCGGCTGGTGGCCGAGATGGAGGCGCACCATACGGGCGCGCGCAACGCCGGGCGGCCGATGCTGCTGGAGGGCGGGCTGGACTGGAAACCCATGGGATTTTCCCCCGCCGACATGGAGTTTGCCACGGTGAAGGAGGTGGCGGCGCGCGAGATTGCCATGGCGATGGGGGTGCCGCCGATGCTGATCGGCATTCCGGGCGAGGCGACCTATGCCAATTATGCCGAGGCGCACCGGGCGTTCTATCGGCTGACGGTGCTGCCGCTGGCGACGAAAGTGATGGCGGACCTGACGCACTGGCTGCGGGCGCATACCGGCAGCCCGGTGGAGCTGCGGGTGGACCTGGACCATGTGCCCGCACTTTCGGCCGAGCGCGAGGCCTTGTGGGCGCGGGTGTCGGCGGCGGCCTTCCTGACCGAGGCGGAGAAGCGGGCCATGCTGGGGCTGCCGCCGCGGCCGGAACCTGAATCCATGCCCGATCCCGGGCCGGAGGGGGCATGACCGCCCGCGCCAGGGCCACGGCGGGGGGGTCGCGGTATTTGTACGAAAGTTTCGACGCGGCGCAGGCGCGCATCGAGGCCAACGAGCGCGTTGCCGAGGAGCGCTGGGAGGCGCTGGCCTGGCGGCTGGGCAAGATCGAGGAATCGCTGGACCGGATGGAGAAGCGCATCTGGATCGGGGTGTACGGGGTGGCGGCCTTCCTGCTGGCGCAGGCGGCCGAGGCGGTGATGCTGGCGCTGAAATGAGGTGCGGGATGGCGAAGAACGAATGGGGTGCGCCGGAGGTCAAGTTCCAGCGGCCCGAAACGGGGTTCACCGTGACGGATGGCACAGTTGTGTCGGGCTATGCGTCGCTGTTCGGGCGGGTGGACCAGGGCGGCGATGTGGTGCAGGCCGGCGCCTATGGCGCCAGCCTGAAGGCGCTGGGGGCTGCCGGACGGCGGGTGAAGATGCTGTGGCAGCATGACCCGGCGCAGCCGATCGGCGTGTGGGACGAGGTGCACGAGGATGGGCGCGGCCTGTTCGTGAAGGGCCGCATCCTGACCGAGGTGGCGCAGGGCCGTGAGGCGGCGGCGCTGCTGGCGGCGGGGGCCATCGACGGCCTGTCCATCGGG
This sequence comes from uncultured Rhodobacterales bacterium, assembly GCA_964559535.1. Lineage (GTDB taxonomy): Bacteria > Pseudomonadota > Alphaproteobacteria > Rhodobacterales > Rhodobacteraceae > CAZLIC01. Next base: position 30,950 of record CAZLIC010000021.1, on the reverse strand, counting down.
TACCGCACGGTGCGGGCGACGCGCGACGGCAAGGGGCGGCGCCAGCTGGACGAGCTGGACCTGTGGGAAGTGTCGCTGGTGACCTTCCCCATGCTGCCCGAGGCGCGGGTGGCGGCGAAGGATGCGAGCGCCGACTGGGGAGCGCTGGCGCGCCTTCTGGACGGCGCGGCAGAGGAGCTGGCGGCAGCACGCCGCGGCTGAGGCGGGACGATCCCAACCGGAGGTGGAACGAATGACCGAGGCGAAGGCCCGGGCCGGGGAAGGTTTGCCCCGCGACCCGGCCGGTGACGTGACGGCCGCGATGGCCGGTTTTCTGAAGGAATTCGGCCTGTTCCGGGCCGAAGTGAAGGCTTCCATGCAACAACAGGACGAGCGAGTGACCATGCTGGACCGCAAGACCGCAATCTTTGGCCGCCCGGCGCTGGCGGCGGCTGCCGAGGTGGAAGTGCCCCACCGCAAGGCCTTTGGTGCCTATCTGCGCACCGGCGACGATGACGGCCTGCGCGGCCTGTCGCTGGAGGGCAAGGCGATGTCGACCGCGGTGGCCGCGGACGGCGGCTATCTGGTGGACCCGCAGACGGCGGACACCATCCGGTCGATGCTGGTGTCGACCAGTTCGCTGCGCAGCGTGGCGAATGTGGTGCAGGTGGACGCGACCTCGTTCGACGTCCTGATCGACCGTTCGGAGGTGGGTTCCGGCTGGGCCACCGAGACGGCGGCAACCACCGAGACGGCGACGCCCACGATCGAGCGCATCTCGATCAAGCTGAACGAGCTGGCGGCGATGCCGAAGGCCAGCCAGCGCCTGCTGGACGACAGCGCCTTTGACGTGGAGGGCTGGCTGGCCGGCAAGATCGCCACGCGGTTCATCCGGGCCGAGGCGGGGGCATTTGTTTCGGGTGACGGGGTGGACAAGCCCAAGGGCATCCTGAACCCGGCCAAGGTGGCCAACGCGTCCTGGACCTGGGGCTCGCTGGGCTATATCGCCTCGGGTGCCGCGGCGGACTTTCCGACCACGAACCAGGCCGACAGCATTGTGAACCTGGTGTACGCGCTGGGGGCGGACTACCGCGCCAATGCGGCGTTCCTGATGAATTCCAAGACCGCCGGCGCGGTGCGGAAGATGAAGGATGCCGATGGCCGGTTCCTGTGGGCGGACGGGCTGCAGCAGGGCCAGCCGCCGCTGTTGATGGGCTATCCGGTGGTGGTGCTGGAGGACATGCCGGACATCGGGGCGAACGCCTATGCCATCGCCTTTGGCGATTTCCGGGCGGGATACACCATCGCCGAGCGGCCCGACCTGCGTATCCTGCGCGACCCGTTCAGCGCCAAGCCGCATGTGCTGTTCTATGCCTCCAAGCGGGTGGGCGGCGATGTGACGGACTTTGCCGCGATCAAGCTGCTCAAGTTCGCGATCAGCTGAAGGCGCACGGGGGCCGGGCGGGGACGCCCGGCCCCGATACCCGGGGTATTTTCGCAAAGATGAGGCAGGGCTCGGGCTGGCCATGCCTTTGCCCCGGACTGGTTTCCAAGGAGGGCTGGGGATGATGCTGATCGAGCAGACGGGCATCCTGCAGGCGGCGCTGCCGCTGGCGGCGATGAAAGAGCATCTGCGGCTGGGCACGGGCTTTGCCGATGATGCGTTCCAGGATGCGCTGGTCGAGGCGCATCTGCGCGCGGCCATTGCGGCGGTCGAAGGGCGGACGGCCAAGGTGCTGGTGTCGCGGCCGTTCCTGTGGGTGCTGGAGGATTGGCGCGATGGTGCTGCGCAGGCCCTGCCGGTGGCGCCGGTGACGGCGGTGACGGCGGTGACGCTGGTGGATGCGGGAGGCGTGCCGACCGTGGTGGACCCGTCGCGCTATCGGTTGGTGAAGGACACGCACCGGCCCAAGGTGGCGGCGACGGGGCTGCTGTTGCCCCTGCCGGGGACGGGCGGGCGGATCGAGGTGGCCTTCACCGCCGGGTTCGGGGTGTGGGCGGAAGTGCCCGCGGACCTGGCGCAGGCGGTGTTCCTGCTGGCGGCCGAATACTACGAGCGGCGCTTCGAGGGTGGCGGCGAGGCGGCGGTGCTGCCGGGTGCGGTGGCGGCGCTGATCGGGCGGTGGCGCACGGTGCGGACGCTGGCGGGGGGTGCGCGGTGAGGGTGCATCTGCGGCGGCGGCTGGTGCTGGAGCGGCAGGTTGCGGTGCCGGACGGGGCGGGGGGGTTCGCCGCGTCCTGGGCGCTGGTGGGCTATCTTTGGGCGGAGGTGGCTCCGGGGGCGGGGCGCGCGGGCGGGGCAGAAGAGTACCCGGTCGCGCGCCAGCCTTTCCGCATTACCGTGCGGGGGGCGGCGCCGGGGGCGGCGTCGCGGCCCGTGGCGGGCCAGCGGTTCCGCGACGGGACGCGGGTGTTTGCGATTCTGGCGGTGACGGAGCGCGACCCCGAGGGGCGGTATCTGGTCTGCGCCGCGGTCGAGGAGGAACCGGCATGAGTTACGGGGCGGCGGCGGCGCTGCAGGCGGCGGTCTGGGCACGGCTGAGCGGTTGGCCCGCGCTGGCGGGGGTGCCGGTGGTGGACCAGCTGCCCAAGGGCGGCGGCAAGGGGACCTTCGTGCTGATCGGGCCCGAGCAGGTGGCCGATGCCGGCGACCAGACGGGGCCCGGGGCCGAGCACCGGTTCACGGTGAGCGTGATCACCGATGCGACGGGCTTCAGGGGCGCGAAGGAGGTGGCGGTGGCCGCGTCCGATGCGCTGGCGGATGCAGGCCTGGTGCTGACGCGCGGGCGGGTGGTGCATCTGGTGTTCCAGCGCGCGGTGGCGCGCAGGCTGGAGGATGGCGCGGCGCGGCGGGTGGACCTGACGTTCGCGGCGCGGGTGGAGGTGTAGGGTGGGCAATCTGCCCACCTTCCGGTGCGCAAGAGGTGGGCAGATTGCCCACCCTACGGTTCTGGCAGGTGGTTGCCAGGGTTCATGACCGACAGGAGATCGGGATGGCGGTACAGAGCGGCAAGGATCTGCTGGTGAAGCTGGACATGACCGGCGACGGCAGTTTCGAGACAGTGGCGGGCCTGCGGGCCACGCGGGTGAGTTTCAACGCCGAGACGGTGGATGTGACGTCGCTTGAGTCGCAGGGCGGCTGGCGCGAGTTGCTGGCGGGGGCCGGAGTGAAGGCAGCCAGCATCTCGGGGTCGGGCGTGTTCCGCGACGGCAGCACGGATGCCCGCGCGCGGCAGATCTTCTTTGACGGCGAGGTGCCGGATTTCCAGGTGGTGATCCCGGATTTCGGCGTGGTCGAGGGGCCGTTCCAGATCACCTCCATCGAATACGCAGGCAGCTACAACGGTGAGGCGACCTACGAGCTGACCATGGCTTCGGCGGGTGTGCTGACCTTCGTGGCGCTGTGATGGCGAACCCCTGGGCGGGTGAGGTGGCCATCGTGCTGGACGGTGAGCCGCGGGTAGCGAAGCTCACGCTGGGGGCGCTGGCCGAGCTGGAGCAGGCGCTGGGCACGGGGTCGCTGGTGGCGCTGGCCGAGCGGTTCGAAGGCGGGCGGTTTTCGGTGGCCGATGTGATGGCGCTGGTGGTGGCGGGGTTGCGCGGGGGCGGGTGGCAGGGGTCTGCGGCCGATCTGCGCACGGCGGAAATCGGCGGCGGGCCGATGGCGGCGGCGCGGATTGCGGCGGAGCTGCTGGCGCGGGCCTTTGCGTTGCCGGACGGCGGCTGATGGACAGTCACTGATGGATTGGGCCGGGCTGATGCGGGCGGCGCTGGGGGGGCTGGGGATCACCCCGGATGTCTTCTGGCGGCTGACGCCGGTGGAGTTGCGGATGATGCTGGGGCTGGCGCCGGGGTCGGCGCCGCTGACGCGGGCGCGGCTGGAAGAGCTGGCGCAGGCATTCCCGGATGGAGGGGCGGATGGCGGAAATCGACGATCTGCGGACGCAGGTGGCGGCGCTGGAGGCGACGGTGGCCTCGGCCTCGGGCGTGGTGGGGGCGTTTGACGCCGAACTGGGCCGGATGCGCGAGAGCCTCTTGTTCACCGGGCGCGAGGTGGACCGGCTGTCGGCCGGTCTGGGCGCGGGGTTGCGGCGGGCCTTTGACGGCGTGGTATTCGACGGGCTGCGGCTGTCGGATGCGCTGAAGGGGCTGGGGTCGTCGATTGCCAACACCGTTTATGGCATTGCCATCAAGCCGGTGCAGGGTGCGCTGGGCGATGCCCTGGCCAAGGGGATCAACGGCTTGCTGTCGGGGGTGCTGCCCTTTGCGGGGGGCGGGGCGTTCACCCAAGGGAGGGTGATGCCGTTTGCGCAGGGCGGGATCGTGTCGTCGCCCACCATGTTTCCCATGCGCGGCGGGCGCGGGCTGATGGGCGAAGCAGGGCCCGAGGCGATCATGCCGTTGGCGCGGGGGGCGGACGGGCGGTTGGGCGTGCGTTCGGCCGGGGGCGGGCGGCCGGTGACGGTGGTGATGAACATATCCACCCCCGATGTGGGCGGATTCCAGAAAAGCCAGGCGCAGATCGCGGCGCAGGCGGCGCGTGCGCTGGCGCGTGGGCAGCGGAACAGGTGAGCGGATGGCAACTTTCCATGAGGTGCGGTTTCCGGCGAACCTGTCGTTCGGGTCGGCCGGGGGGCCCGAGCGGCGCACGGAGATCGTGACGCTGGCCAACGGGTTTGAAGAGCGCAACACGCCCTGGGCGCATTCGCGCCGCCGCTATGACGCGGGGGTGGGGTTGCGCAGCCTGGAGGATGTGGAGGCGCTGATTGCCTTCTTCGAGGCGCGGCGCGGGCAGTTGCACGGGTTTCGCTGGAAGGACTGGGCGGATTTCCGTTCGGCGGGCGCGAAGGTGCCGGTGACGGCGGGGGACCAGGCGATTGGTGTGGGCGATGGTGCGACGGTAACATTTGCCCTGGCCAAGACCTATCGGTCGGGTGAGCAGGTCTATGTGCGGCCGGTGACCAAGCCGGTGAGCGGGACGGTGAAGGTGGCGGTGGCGGCGCAGCCGATGGTCGAGAGCATCGACTGGACGGTCGATGATGCCACGGGTGTGGTGACCTTTGTGCAGCCGCCGGATGTGGGCGTGGCGGTGACGGCGGGGTTCGAGTTCGATGTGCCGGTGCGGTTTGACACCGACCGGATCGTGACCTCGGTGGCGTCGTTCAAGGCGGGCGAGGTGCCTTCGGTGCCGGTGGTGGAGTTGCGCGCATGAGTGCGGCGGAGCTGCATGCGCATCTGGACGGAGGCGTGACGACCGTGGCGCGCTGTTGGGCCGTGGTGCGGCGCGACGGGGTTGCATTCGGGTTTACCGATCATGACCGCGATCTGGCCTTTGATGGCCTGGTGTTCCGCGCGGGCACCGGGTTGACGGCGCGGGCACTGAGCCAGACCACCGGGCTGTCGGTGGACAATAGCGAGGCGGCGGGCGCCCTTTCGGATGCGGCAGTGACCGAGGCGGATATTGCCGCGGGGCGGTTCGACGGCGCGGCGGTGACGGCCTGGCTGGTGAACTGGGCTTCGGTTGCGGAACGGAAGGTGCTGTTCCGGGGGTCGTTCGGCCAGATCGAACGGGCGGGCGGGGCGTTCCGGGCCGAGTTGCGCGGGCTGACCGAGGCCTTGAACGTGCCGCAGGGGCGGTCGGTGCAGCGGGGCTGCGGGGCGGTGCTGGGCGATGCGCTGTGCCGGTTTGACCTGACCTTGCCGGGCTATGCGGCCGAGGTGGCGGTGGAAGCGGTGGAGGGGGGACGGGTGTTCCGCTGGGCGGATTTCACCGGATTCGATGACCGCTGGTTCGAGCGGGGGCGGCTGCGGGTGGTTTCTGGCGTGGCAGCGGGGCTGGTGGCGGTGGTGAAGAACGACCGGCTGTCGGGGACGGCACGCACCGTTGATCTGTGGGAGCCGCTGGCGGGTGTGGCTGCACGCGATGTGGTGCGGATCGAGGCGGGGTGCGACAAACGGGCGGACACCTGCCGGCTGAAGTTCGGCAACTTCCTGAACTTTCGCGGCTTTCCGCATGTGCCTGGCGAGGATTGGCTGGCAAGCTATCCGGTTCGGACCGGGCGGAACGATGGCGGGAGCCTGGTGGGATGACTCCGTTCGAGGCGCGGGTGGTGGCCGAGGCGCGGGGCTGGATCGGCACGCCCTATGTGCATCAGGCCAGCGTCAAGGGCGCAGGGACCGATTGTCTGGGCCTGCTGCGCGGGGTGTGGCGGGCGGTGGTGGGGGCCGAGCCCGAGCCGATGCCCGCCTATACGCCCGACTGGGGCGAGGCGGGAGGGCGCGAGTTGCTGCTGGCCGCCGCACTGCGCTGGCTGGTGGCGCGTCCCGTTGGTGCCGAGCGGGCAGGGGATGTGCTGCTGTTCCGCATGGCCGATGGCCGGGTGGCCAAGCATGTGGGCATTGCCATGTCGGGCGGTAGCGTTGCGTCGTTCGTGCATGCCTATACCGGGCATGGCGTGGTGGAGTCCCCCCTGAGCGCGCCCTGGGCGCGGCGGGTGGTGGGGCGGTTCGGATTTCCCGAAGGGATGGCGTGACATGGCGACGTTGCTTCTGAGTGCGGCCGGGGCGGCGCTGGGCGGCGCGGTGGGCGGTTCGGTGCTGGGCCTGTCGGGTGCCGTCATCGGGCGGGCCGTTGGCGCCACGCTGGGCCGGGTGATCGACCAGCGGCTGATGGGCGCGGGGTCCGAGGCGGTGGAGGCCGGGCGCGTGGAGCGGTTCCGGCTGATGGGTGCCTCGGAAGGGGTGTCGCTTGGGCCGGTGTGGGGCCGGGTGCGGGTGGCGGGGCAGGTGATCTGGGCCACGCGGTTCAATGAGACCGTGACAAGTTCGGGCGGCGGCAAGGGCGCGCCGCAGCCGAAGGTGAACCAGTTTTCCTACTCGGTCAGCCTGGCGATTGCGCTGTGTGAAGGGGTGATCGGCGGCGTCGGGCGGATCTGGGCCGATGGTGTGGAGATTGAGCCGGTGACGCTGAACCTGCGGGTCTATGCGGGGGCCGAAGACCAGTTGCCCGACCCCAAGATCGAGGCGGTGGAGGGGGCGGGGTTCGCGCCCGCCTATCGTGGCATTGCCTATGTGGTGATCGAGGATCTGGACCTTGCGGCCTTCGGCAACCGCGTGCCGCAGTTTTCGTTCGAGGTGGTGCGGCGGGCGAAGGGCGCGGTGGATGACCTTGCGGGCGTGGTGAAGGCGGTGGCGATGATCCCCGGCACCGGGGAATATGCGCTGGCCACAAGCCGTGTGCATTTCAAGGAAGGCGTGGGAAGCCGGACCTCGGCCAATGTTTCCACCTCGTCGGGCAAGACCGACCTGGCCACCTCGCTGGACCAGCTGCGCCGCGAGTTGCCTGCCGTGTCATCGGTGTCGCTGGTGGTTTCGTGGTTCGGCAGCGACCTGCGCTGCGGCGATTGCGTGGTGCAACCGAAGGTCGAGCAGAGTTTGCGCGATGGCGAAGGGATGGCGTGGCGCGCGGGGGGTATTGTGCGGGCGGCGGCGGCCGAGGTGCCGCGGGTGGGTGGGGTGAGCATCTATGGCGGCTCGCCCGCCGACCAGTCGGTGATCGAGGCCATCCAGGCGATACGGGCGGGCGGGCAGGAAGTGATGTTCTACCCGTTCATTCTGATGGAACAGCTGGCGGGCAACGTGCTGCCTGATCCGTATTCGGGCGGGGTGGGGCAGCCGGTGCTGCCATGGCGCGGGCGGATTACCGGGTCGCTGGCGCCGGGGCTGGCAGGCACGCCCGACCGGACGGCGGCGGCGGACGCGCAGGTGGCGGCGTTCTTTGGCGCCGCGGCGCCCGGGGATTTTGCGGTGTCGGGCGGGCAGGTGGTGTATTCGGGGCCTGCCGAATGGCGGTACCGGCGTTTCATCCTGCACTATGCGCATCTGTGCGCGCTGGCGGGTGGGGTGGATGCGTTCTGCATCGGGTCCGAGATGCGGGGGCTGACGCAGTTGCGGGGGGCGGCGGATACCTTCCCGGCGGTACAGGCGCTGCGTGTGCTGGCGGGCGAGGTGCGGACGATCCTGGGGCCTGCGGTGAAGATCTCTTACGCGGCCGACTGGACCGAGTACGGCGCCTATTCGGCGGATGGAAACCTGTATTTTCCGCTGGATGCGCTGTGGGCCGATGCGGCGGTGGATTTCGTGGGGATCGACAACTACGCCCCGCTGTCGGACTGGCGCGATGGCGACGCGCATGCCGATGCCGGGTTCGGCTCGATGCACAATCTGGCCTATCTGGCGGGCAACGTGGCCGGGGGCGAGTTCTTCGACTGGTACTATGACAGCCCCGAGGGCGAGGCGGCGCAGAACCGCAAGCCGATCGAGGATGGTGCATTCGGAGAGCCCTGGGTGTTCCGGGTGAAGGACCTGGCAGGGTGGTGGGGCAATGCGCACCATCCGCGCACGGGGGCAGTGCGGTCGGCGGTGCCGACGGGGTGGGTGCCGCGGGGCAAGCCGATCCGGTTTACCGAATACGGCTGCGCGGCGGTGGACAAGGGCACCAACCAGCCGAACCGGTTTCTGGATGCGCGGTCTTCCGAGGGTGGTTTGCCGCGCGCCTCGGACGGGCGGCGGGACGATGTGGTGCAGCAGCAGTACTACCGTGCCTATGCCCGCCACTTCGGCGACCCGGTGAACAACCCGGAAAGCGATGTCTATGCCGGGTCGATGGTAGACATGGACCGTGCCCATGCCTGGGCCTGGGACGCGCGCCCGTTCCCGGCCTTTCCGGCGGACGCGGTGCGCTGGCAGGACGCCGACAACTATTCTCGCGGGCACTGGCTGAACGGCCGGGCGTCATCGGCGCCGCTGGATGCGGTGGTGGCCGAGGTCTGTGCGCGGTCGGGCGTGACCGCCGTGGATGTGACGCGGCTGGAGGGTGTGGTGCGGGGCATTGTACCCGAAGGGCAGGGCACGGCGCGGGCGCTGGTGCAGCCCTTGATGCTGGCGCAGGGGTTCGAGGCACTGGAGCGCGACGGCGTGCTGCGATTCCGGCGCCGGGGCGAGGGGGCACCGGTGGTGCTGGACCCCGCGGCGCTGGTAGCGCAGGACGGGGGGGACATCGAGGCGCTGCGGGCGCCCGAGGCCGAGCAGGCCGGCGCGGTGCGGCTGGTCTATGTCGAGGCGGAGGCGGACTTTGCGCTGCGACAGGCCGAGGCGGTGTTTCCCGACGAGGTGGCGCTGGGCATCAGCCAGACGGAATTGCCGTTGGTGCTGACCCCGGCCGAGGCGCGCGGGGTGGCCGAGCGCTGGCTGGCCGAGGCGCGGGTGGCGCGTGACGGTGTGCGGTTTGCGCTGCCGCCTTCGGCCGGGCGCATCGGGCCGGGCGACGTGGTGCGGCTGGGAGAGACCCAGTTCCGCGTGGACCGGCTGGACGCGGCCGAATACCTGCAGGCCGAGGCGGTGCGGATCGAGCGGTCGGTGTACACGCCTTCGGATGCCGTGGAAGAACGCGTGGTGCCAAAACCGTTTGCGCCACCGGTTCCTGTTGATGCGGTGTTCCTGGACCTGCCGCTGCTGACCGGCGACGAGGTGCCGCATGTGCCGCATGTGGCCGTTGCGGCGCAGCCCTGGCCGGGTTCTGTGGCCGTGTGGTCGGCGCCCGGTGCGGATGGATTTGCGCTGAACACGCTGGTTTCCGCGCCGTCTTTCGTGGGGGTTACCGAAACGGCGCTGTTTGCTGCGGCGGCCGGACGGTGGGACAGGGGGCCTGCGCTGCGAGTCCGTATGGCGTCGGGAACCCTGTCGTCGGCCGCGCAGCTGTCGGTGCTGAACGGCGCCAATGTGATGGCGATTGGCGACGGGTCGGCTGATACCTGGGAAGTGTTCCAGTTTTCGGAGGCCGCGCTGGTAGCGCCGCAGACATGGGACCTTTCGTTGCGGCTGCGCGGGCAGGCCGGGACCGACGCGCTGATGCCAGCGGCCTGGCCTGCGGGCAGCACGGTTGTGCTGCTGGACGGTCGGCCAAGGCAGATCGAGCTTGCCTATGCCAGCCGGGGGCTGGCGCGCACCTACCGGATTGGCGTTGCTGCACGGGGGTTTGATGATCCTGATGTGGTCGAGCTTTCGGCGGCCTTCGAAGGTATCGGATTGCGACCGTTGGCGCCCGTGCACTTGCGGATAACGGTGTCCGGCGGCGACACGGAATTGCGCTGGGTGCGGCGCACGCGGATCGACGGCGATTCGTGGCTGTCCTCCGACGTTCCGCTGGGCGAGGACCGCGAGGCCTACCTGGTGCGGGTGATCCAAGGCACTTCGGTGCGCCGCGAGGTTGAAGTCGCGACGCGGAACCTTGTCTACACGGGCGCAATGAAGGCTGCCGATGGCGTGAGCGGCGCGTTCCAGTTTGCTGTCGCCCAACTGTCCGACAGGTTCGGCACCGGTCTTTTCCGATCCATCGACGTTCCGTGATGGTGCCATCACGGCTTGGCATTGGACGTGCGGCGCCGGGCAAGCTATAGTGCCCGGGTGCAAGGATGGAGAGTGCCATGCCCGAGACCGTTCGTGTTCTGAGCCACGTCGATCCCGTCTGGCGCCGCGTTTGTGACGAAGCCGTCGAGGCTGTGCGCGCAGAGCCGCTTCTGGGCAGCCTCATTCATGCCGGGCTTCTGCATCATGCGTCGCTGGAACGCGCGCTGGCCTTCCGCTTCTCGCTGAAGCTTGCCAGCGGAGAGATGAGCGAACAGATCCTTCGCGAAATCGCGGATGAAGCCTATGCCCTGGAACCGGAGATCGGTGCAGCGGCCCGGGCCGACCTGATGGCGGTGTTCGACCGCGATCCGGCGACGCACCGCTACCTGCAACCGATCCTGTTCTTCAAGGGATACCAGGCGTTGCAGGCCTATCGCGTGGGGCACTGGCTGTGGCAGCAGGGACGCCGCGACCTGGCCTATTTCGTGCAGATGCGCGTCAGCGAAGTGTTCGGCGTCGACATCCATCCGGCGGCGAAGGTCGGCCGGGGCATCATGATCGACCACGCCCATTCCATTGTCATCGGCGAGACGGCCGTGGTGGGCGACAACGTGTCGATGCTGCATTCGGTGACACTGGGCGGCACGGGGAAAGAGGACGGCGACCGCCACCCGAAGATCGGCAATGGCGTGCTGATTGGCGCAGGGGCCAAGGTGCTGGGCAACATCACCGTCGGCAATTGCTCGCGCATCGCGGCGGGGTCAGTGGTGCTGATGGATATCCCGCCGATGAAAACGGTGGCGGGCGTGCCGGCCAAGATCGTGGGCGAGGCAGGGTGTTCGCAACCCTCGGTCAACATGGACCACCAGCTGAAGGGCTGCGTCGACTGCGACTGAACTTCGCGCGAAACATGAGAAACCCCCCGGAAGCGCCTGCTTCCGGGGGATTTTTCGTCTTCAGTCTCAGGCCAGCATGGCCAGCGGATTTTCCAGGTTATCGATCAGCGCCTTGAGGAATTCGGCCCCCAGCGCCCCGTCGATCACGCGGTGGTCGACCGAAAGCGTCATCGACATCACGGTGGCCACCACGATCTCGCCCGCCTTGTTCACCACCGGCTTCTTGATCCCTGCGCCTACCGCCAGGATCGAGCCATGCGGCGGGTTGATGACGGCGTCGAAGTTCTCGATCCCCATCATCCCAAGGTTAGAGATGGCAAAGCTGCCGCCCTGGTATTCGTGTGGCGCCAGTTTCCGTGTCTTGGCGCGCGCGGCAAGGTCCTTCATCTCGGCCGACAGGGCGGTGATCGACTTCAGGTGTGCGTCGCGCAGGACGGGGGTGAACAGGCCGCCCTCGATGGCCACCGCCACCGCCACGTCCGATGCCTTCATCCGTAGCATGCGGTCACCCGCCCAGACGGTATTCGCGCCGGGAACGGCCTGCAACGCCAGCGCAGAGGCCTTGATGATGAAATCGTTGAGCGACAGCTTCACGCCGCGCGACGCGAGCTTTCCGTTCAGCTGTTCGCGGAAGGCCATCAGCGTATCCAGCTGCACCTCGCGGCGAAGGTAGAAATGCGGGATGGTCTGCTTGGCTTCGGTCAGGCGTGCGGCGATGGTTTTGCGCATGCCGTCCAGCGTGATTTCCGCGTAGGTGCGGTCGGTGAACATCTTCTTCACCGTTTCGGCCGACATGCCCTGGGGCATTGCCGCGGCGACGGGTGCCGCAGGGGCCGCAGGGACTGGGGCCGGTGCGGCGGGCGTTGCGACCGGCGCCGGGGCGGCCACCGCCCCCTCGACATCGGCCTTCACGATACGGCCATGCGGACCGGAACCCCGGACCTTCGTCAGGTCCAGCCCCTTGTCCGCTGCGATGCGCCGGGCCAGCGGCGAAGCGAAGACGCGGGCACCGCCCGCCGCCACAGGCGCCGCAGGGGCAGGCGCCGCCGCCACGGGCGCCGCGACGGCGGCCACAGGCGCCGCCACCGGCTTCGCCACCGGCGCATTCGACACGGTTTCCCCATCCTCGACCAGCACCGCGATGGGCGTGTTCACCTTCACCCCCGCGGTGCCTTCGGCGACCAGGAGCTTGCCCACGGTCCCCTCATCGACCGCCTCGAACTCCATCGTCGCCTTGTCGGTCTCGATCTCGGCCAGGATCTGGCCGGATTTCACCGTGTCGCCCTCTTTCACCAGCCACTTCGCCAGCGTGCCTTCCTCCATCGTGGGTGACAGGGCGGGCATCAGGATTTGCACAGCCATTTCGTCACCTCACCGGTAGCAGACGGATTTCACGGCCTCGACCACCTCGGCGGTGGTGATCAGCGCGTGTTTTTCCAGGTTCGCGGCATAGGGCATCGGCACGTCCTTGCCGGTGCAGTTGATGACCGGCGCGTCCAGCCAGTCGAACGCCCGCATCATGATGGTCGCCGACAGGTGGTTGCCGATGGCCCCGACCGGGAATCCCTCTTCCACCGTCACGCAGCGGTTGGTCTTCTGCACCGAGGCGATCACCGTGTCATAGTCGATGGGCCTGAGCGTGCGCAGGTCCACCACCTCGGCCGAAATCCCCTCGGCCGCCAGTTTCTCGGCCGCCTCCAGGGCATAGGTCATGCCGATGCCGAAGCTTACGATGGTTACATCCGTGCCTTCGCGCCAGACCCGGGCCTTGCCGAAGGGAATGGTGAAGTCATCCAGCACCGGCACCTCGAACGACCGACCGTAGAGGATTTCGTTCTCCAGGAAGATCACCGGGTTCGGGTCGCGGATGGCCGATTTCATCAGCCCCTTCGCGTCGGATGCCGAATAGGGCATGCACACCTTCAGGCCGGGCAGCGAGGCGTACCAGGCCGCATAGTCCTGCGAATGCTGCGCGCCCACGCGGGCCGCCGCCCCGTTCGGGCCGCGGAACACCATCGGGCTGCCCATCTGCCCGCCCGACATGTACAGCGTCTTCGCGGCCGAGTTCACGATGTGGTCGATGGCCTGCATGGCGAAGTTGAAGGTCATGAACTCGACGATGGGCCGCAGGCCGCCCCATGAGGCACCGACGCCGATGCCTGCAAAGCCCATTTCGGTGATCGGCGTGTCGACCACGCGTTTGGGTCCGAACTCGTCCAGCAGACCTTGGGAAATCTTGTAGGCGCCCTGGTACTCGCCCACCTCCTCGCCCATCAGGAAGACCGTGGGGTCGCGGCGCATTTCCTCGGCCATGGCCTCGCGCAGCGCCTCGCGCACCGTCATCGTCTTCATCGCCGTGCCCGCGGGCCAGTCGGGCGAGGCGTTCGATTTCGCCGCGGCGGGGGCGGCAGCAGGCGCAGCCGGGGCCGCCGCCACCGGCGCAGGGGCCGCCGCAGCGGCGGCCTTCGGCGCAGGCGCTGCATCGGCGCTTTCGCCCACTTCCACCATCACGGCGATGGGCGTGTTCACCTTCACGTTCGCCGTACCCTCGGCCACCAGCAGCTTGCCGACGATCCCCTCGTCCACCGCCTCGAATTCCATCGTGGCCTTGTCGGTCTCGATCTCGGCCAGGATCTGGCCGGACTTCACCGTATCGCCCTCTTTCACCAGCCACTTCGCCAGCGTGCCTTCCTCCATTGTGGGGGACAGCGCGGGCATCAGAACTTGCGTTGCCATATCGGTTTCCCCCTACGCGTAAATGTCGGTCCAAAGCTCGCTCAGCGGCGGCTCGGGACTTTCCTTGGAAAACTCGGCGCTCTCGTTCACGATCGCCTTGATCTCCTTGTCGATGGCCTTCAGGTCGTCATCCGTGGCCAGCCCGCCCTGCACCAGCAGGTCGCGCACATGCTCGATGCAGTCCTTTTCGGAGCGGATCTTCTCGACCTCTTCCCGCGTGCGGTATTTCGCCGGGTCGCTCATCGAGTGGCCGCGATAGCGGTAGGTCATCATTTCCAGGATGTACGGCCCGTTGCCCGCGCGGCAGTGCGCCACGGCCTTCTCGCCCGCGGCCTTCACCGCCAGCACATCCATGCCGTCCACCTGCTCGCCCGGAATGCCGTAGGCCAGGCCGCGACCGAACAGCGTGACCGACTTGGTCGACCGCTTCACGCTGGTACCCATGGCGTACTGGTTGTTCTCGATGACGAAGACCACCGGCAGGTCCCAGATTTCGGCCATGTTGTAGGTTTCGTAAACCTGCCCCTGGTTCGATGCGCCGTCGCCGAAATAGGTGAAGGTCACGTTGTCATTGCCCAGGTATTTGTCGGCAAAGGCCAGCCCGGCACCCAAGGGCACCTGCGCCCCCACGATGCCATGCCCGCCGTAGAAGTGGCGCTCTTTCGAGAACATGTGCATCGAGCCGCCCTTGCCCTTGGAATAGCCGCCGATGCGGCCCGTGAGCTCGGCCATCACGCCCTTGGCGTCCATCCCGCAGGCCAGCATGTGGCCATGGTCGCGGTAGCTGGTGATGCGCTTGTCGCCGGGTTTCGAGGCCGCCTCCAGCCCCACGACCACCGCCTCTTGCCCGATGTACAGGTGGCAGAACCCGCCGATCAGCCCCATGCCATACAGCTGGCCGGCCTTTTCCTCGAATCGGCGGATCAGCAGCATGTCGCGGTAGTACTTCAGCAGCTCATCCCGCGAGATGTTTGATTTCTCAGGGCTTTTCTTCGTGGCCATGCGGTATCCTCCCGTAGGGCGCCGGAATGTTCAGCGTTAAACAATCCCATGTGCATCGAGAAAACAAGGGCGTTTCCTGCAGAGGTTCCATGCACGCAGGACAATGCGGGAACGGTTCAGCGTGGTCCCTCGCGCAGGTCGAAAGCGGCCCGCGCCGCCTCGATGCTGGCAATGTGCGCCTCGGCCCACAGCCAGACGCCGCAGAACGCCGCACCAAGACTGGTCCCCAGGTCGGTCAGCCGATACTCGACGCGGGGCGGCACAACCGGGTGCACCGTCCGCGTGACAAGGCCGTCCCTTTCCATCTGCCGCAGGGTCTGGGTCAGCATCTTCTGGCTGATCCCGCCGACCGCCCGCCCGATCCGGGTAAAGCGCATCTCGCCGTTTTCGGCCAGCACTTCCAGGATCAGCATGGTCCACTTGTCGGCAACTCGCCCGATGAGGTCGTTCACCAGCGCATCGACGCGCGGGTCACTCGGCATTCCAGGTTTGGCCATGCAGGCCTTGGGGCTGTCAGGCACACTCTCCATCGGGTAAGTATAAATCTTTTCGGTGCCTTCTGTCCATTCGGAACTGGCTGAGTATGTGGGACGGAGACCGTCACCATCCAGTCATGCGAGATCATCATGGACAAGACCGGCAACACCATCCTCGTCACCGGTGCCACCTCGGGCATCGGGCTTGAACTGGCGCGCGCGTTCCGGAAATCCGGCAACCGGGTCATTATTGCCGGGCGCCGCGCGGCGCTGCTGGACGCCCTCGTCGCGCAGGAACCCGAGTTCGCGGCCTATCCGCTGGATGTCACCGATCCTGCCGCGATCACAGCGCTTGCCGCCACGCTGCGGGCCGACCACCCCACTGTCAACGTGCTGGTCAACAACGCGGGCATCATGCTGGCCGAAGACCTGACCGATCCCGCCTACAGCCTGGCACAGGCCGAGGCGATGGTGGATACCAACCTGCTTGGCCCGATCCGCCTGACAGCGGCGCTCTTGCCGCAGCTGCGTGCGCAGTCGCGCTCCGCGGTCTTGAACGTCACCTCCGGTCTGGCCTTCGTGCCGCTGGCCATCACCCCCACCTACAACGCCACCAAGGCGGCGTTGCATTCCTGGACACAAAGTTTGCGGATGCAGTTGCGCAACACCACGACCGAAGTCGTCGAGATCGCGCCACCCGCCGTCCAGACCGACCTGATGCCGGGGTCGGCCACCAACCCGCACTACATGCCGCTGGCCGACTTCATTGCCGAAACGATGGCGATCCTGCACCAGGTCCCGACGCCTGCCGAGGTCTGCGTGGAGCGGGTCATGTTCCTGCGCCGGGCGGAAGCCGAAGGGCGATACGACGAAACGTTGCGAATGCTGAACAGGCTCGGCTAGGCTTCAGCGAATGACGATCTCGTCCGCGCGCTGGTAGCCCAGAACGTCGCGCGCCTGTTCGTCCAGCAGGTCCAGATCGAGATAGTCGTCGGACAACCGCTTGGTCAGGTTCTGCATCGCTGCAAGGTCGGCCGCCAGCCGGTCGCGCTCGGCCATCAAGTCGCGGATTTCGGCGCGGATCTGCACCTGACGGAACACGCCATAGTCGCCCTGCACGGCCGCAAAAGCGAAATACGCCCCCACCGTGACAGCCACCGTCATCAGAAGCAGCGCGCCCACCGCAGGGCGCCCGGTCGTGGCGGGAATGTTCATGCCTTGCCTCGTCTGGCCCCTCTGCCGGGGGCTTTGGCCGAATCATGGCACAGGTCAGCACGCATGGGAATCCCGAAAATGGCACAACGCCATGGAAACTCATGCAAAAGGCGGCGCCCCCGCGCGGGGCGCCGCAAGCGCATC
This sequence comes from uncultured Rhodobacterales bacterium, assembly GCA_964559535.1. Lineage (GTDB taxonomy): Bacteria > Pseudomonadota > Alphaproteobacteria > Rhodobacterales > Rhodobacteraceae > CAZLIC01. The sequence goes on along the minus strand of CAZLIC010000021.1, from coordinate 14,095 downwards.
AATCGGTCATGCCGCCCTTGTAGATGTCGACCAGCTTCTGCAGCATCGCCAGCGCCTCGTCCCGCGGCCGCTGGAAGCTGTTGCGCCCGATGATTGACCCGTTGCCGCCGCCGTCACGGATGGCGCGGGCGTCGTCATAGACCGCATCCTCGCCCTTCGCCGCCCCGCCCGAGAACACCACGATCCGTCGGCCGGCGAAGCAGGCATCCACGATGTGGCGCACGCGGGCGGCCATCGTGGCGCCGTCGATCTTCTGCTTCTGGTAGACCTTCTTCGCCTCGTCCTGCTCCAGATGGTCGGTCGGCAGCTTTACCTTGATGATGTGCGCGCCCAGCATGGTGGCAATATGGGCAGCATAGGCCGTCACGTCGAAGGCCGTCTCGCCCTCTTTCGACAGGGCCTCGCCGCGCGGATAGGACCAGATCACCGTGGCCACGCCGCAGGCCGCCGCCTCGGCGCGCAGTTCGCGGATCTCCTCGTACATGTCCAGGGCCATGTCCGAGCCCGGGTAGATGGTAAACCCGATTGCCGCGCAGCCCAGGCGCAGCGCGTCCTGCACCGAGGCCACCACGGCCTGGTTCTTTCCGGCCGTGCCGGACATCAGGCTGTTGGCGTGGTTCATCTTCAGGATGGTCGGAATCTGGCCCGCGAAGGTATCTGCCCCGGCTTCCAGGTTCGCCAGCGGCGCGGCATAGGCCGACATCCCCGCATCAATGGCCAGCTGGTAGTGGTAGTGCGGATCATAGCCGCCCGGGTTCACCGCGAAGGACCGTGCCGGGCCATGCTCGAACCCCTGGTCCACCGGCAGGATGATCATCTTGCCGGTGCCGCGCAGTTTGCCTTCCATCAGCATGCGGGCAAGGTTCGCCTTCACGCCGGGCGTCTCACCCTCGTAGTAGGACAGGATCTTCTGGACGGTCCGGGTCGTGCGCATCGCGGGCTCCGCTGTTGGGGTCGGCCCCCTGTTAGGCCGCCCGCCCACACCGCGCAACCACTGTTAGCGCCGTCATTTCATCAAGGCGGCCACTCCGGGCAATTCCTTGCCCTCCATCCACTCCAGGAATGCTCCCCCGGCGGTGGAGATGAAGGTGAAATCGTCAGCCACACCCGCCGCATTCAGCGCCGCCACCGTGTCGCCGCCGCCCGCCACCGACACCAGCGAACCGGCCCGCGTCAGCCGCGCCACCTCGGCCGCCGCGGCGTTGGTTGCGGCGTTGAAGGGCGCGATCTCGAACGCACCCAGCGGGCCGTTCCAGATGAGCGTGCGCGCCGCGGCGAACACCTGTGCCAGCGCCGCAACAGTGGCAGGGCCGGCATCCAGGATCATCGCATCCGCCGGGCAGGCATCCGGCGCCACCGTTTCAGACGCCGCCCCCGCCTTGAACTCGCGCGCCACCACCACATCCACCGGCAGGTGAATGGTGCAGCCCGCCGCCGCGGCCTTGGCCAAAATCTCGCGCGCGGTCGGCGCCATGTCACGCTCGGCCAGCGATTTTCCCACCTCGATGCCCTTGGCCACAAGGAAGGTGTTTGCCATCCCGCCACCGATCACCAGATGATCGACCTTCGCCACCAGGTTCCCCAACAGATCCAGCTTGGTGGAAACCTTGGCACCGCCCACCACCGCCACCACCGGTCTCACCGGCGACCCCAGTGCCGCGTCCAGCGCCTTCAGCTCTGCCGCCATCAGCCGACCGGCGCAGTTGGGCAACAGATGCGCCACCCCCTCGGTCGAGGCATGCGCCCGGTGCGCGGCCGAAAACGCGTCGTTGCAGAAAACGTCGCCCAGGCCCGCCAGAAACCCGGCCATCTGTGGATCGTTGGCCTCTTCCATCGGCGAAAACCGGGTGTTCTCGACCAGAACGACCGTGTCCATGGGCAGCGCGTCGAGTTCGGCCCGCGACGGCCGTTCGACAAAGATCACCTGCCGGCCCAGTGCGGTTTCCAGCGCGGGCTGCACCCGGCGCAGGCTCATCTCCGGCACCACCTTGCCCTTCGGCCGGTCGAAGTGCGCCAAGAGCACGGGCCTGCCGCCCTTGGCCAGAATGTCGGTGATGGTGGGCACGATCTTGTCGATGCGCGTGGTGTCGGTCACCACGTCGCCCTCCATCGGCACGTTGATGTCGACCCGCACCAGCACGGTCTTGCCCGCAAGGTCCATGTCGTCCAGCGTGTTCCAGCCCATCTGCGCCTCCTTCTGGTTTTGCCCCGTGTGCCCCGCAGGCCCCCCCCGCGTCAACCGCTCACGCCTTCTTGCCCTTTCCATCGCGGGCCTCCCGGCTTAGGGTCCGCGCCGAAAATGCAAGGAGGGCCCCATGGCCGAGATCAAGGACCCCGAGAACACCATCCTGATGGAGCTGAAATCCGGCACCGTGGTGATTGCGCTTCTGCCCGACATCGCGCCCCAGCACAGCCAGCGGATGAAGGACCTCGCCCGCGCCGGAGCCTATGACAACGTGATCTTCCATCGCGTGATCGAGGGTTTCATGGCGCAGACCGGTGATGTGGAGAACGGCTGCACGACGCGCGCCTACAACGCGCGCCGCGCCGGAACGGGCGGGTCCGACATGCCCGACCTGCCGGCCGAATTCAGCGGCATCCCGCATGACCGCGGCACGCTGGGCGCCGCCCGGTCACAGAACCCCAACAGTGCCAACAGCCAGTTCTTCATCAACTTCACCGACAATCACTTCCTGAACCGCAACTACACGGTCTATGGCCGCGTGATCTCGGGCATGGAACATGTCGATGCCATCACCCGCGGCGAACCGCCTGCAAACCCCGACCGGATGATCAGCGTGAAGGTGGCCGCCGATGTGGCTTAAGGCACTCGTTCTCTCGCTTCTTCCGGTAGCAGCCTTCGCCGGGCCGAAGCTGACAATCGACGTCGCCGGTCAGGCGAACGGCCAGATCGTCATCAACCTGCGCGACGACCTGGCGCCGCGGCATGTGACGCAGATCGTGACCCTGGCCGAACAGGGCGCGTATGACGGTGTGGTGTTCCACCGCGTCATCGACGGCTTCATGGCGCAGACGGGCGACGTGGAGTTCGGCAAGGGCACCGACCTGTCGCGCGCCGGACTGGGCGGGTCCGACCTGCCCGACATTCCGGCCGAATTCTCGAAGGAAACCTTCGACCGCGGCGTGGTGGGCATGGCCCGCGCACAGGACCCGAACAGCGCCAACAGCCAGTTCTTCATCATGTTCGCGCCGGGGCCGTTCCTGGACGGGCAGTACACCATTGTCGGCAACGTCGAAGCGGGCATGGACGTGGTGGATTCCATCAAGCGCGGTGACGGCCAGAACGGCGAGGTCAGCGACCCCGACCGCATGGTGAAGGTGGCCGTGACGAAGTGAACCGGCGGCAGCTGATCCGGGGGCGGGCAGGTTGAACCTGCCCGCCGTCTGCGCCATGGTCCGCCCGCATCGCATTCCCGGAGCCGCTCCATGCCGCCTGCCGAATCCCCCAGCCCGCGCGTGATGCTGAAAATCTCGGGCGAGGCGCTGATGGGCCCGCAGGGCTATGGCCTGCACCCCCCGACCGTCGCCCGCATCGCCAACGAGGTGAAGTCCTGCCGCGACCTGGGTGTGGAGATCTGCATGGTCATCGGCGGCGGCAACATCTTCCGCGGCCTGCAAGGTTCGGCGCAGGGCATGGAGCGGGCGACAGCCGACTACATGGGGATGCTTGCCACCGTGATGAACGCGCTGGCCATGCAGGCAGCACTCGAATCGCTGAGCGTCTTCACCCGCGTCATCAGCGCCATCCCGATGGATCAGGTGTGCGAACCCTACATCCGCCGCCGTGCCATCCGGCACCTGGAGAAGAAACGCGTCTGCATCTTCGCCGCGGGCACCGGCAACCCCTACTTCACCACCGACACCGCAGCCACGCTGCGCGCCAACGAAATGGGCTGCGCGGCGGTGTTCAAGGGCACCAAGGTCGACGGGGTGTACGACAAGGACCCGAAGAAGCACGCCGATGCGAAACGCTATGACCGCGTGACCTATGACGAGGTTCTGGAAAAGAACCTTGGCGTGATGGACGCCACCGCCATCGCGCTTGCCCGCGACAACAACCTGCCGATCATCGTGTTCTCGCTGGACGAACCCGGCGGCTTCCGCGCCATCCTGGCCGGGCAGGGCACCTACACCCGCGTTCAGGGCTGAACGTCGGCCAAGGGGATGGTAGGCCCGGAGGGACTCGAACCCCCAACCAAAGCGTTATGAGCGCTCAGCTCTAACCATTGAGCTACAGGCCCCCGCCCATGGCCTAGCAGACCGGTAACGGCGGTCAAGCCGTTGACCTTCCCGCGCCGCCGCCCTAGGCCCCGCGCCATGGCACGCGCACCGCTTCTGCAACTGACCGCCCTGTCGCTGACCTTCGGCGGCAATCCCCTGTTCGACGGGGTGGACCTTGTCGTCCAGCCGGGCGACCGGCTGGCGCTTCTGGGGCGCAACGGCAGTGGCAAATCGACCCTGATGAAGGTGATGGCGGGGCTGGTGGCACCGGATCGCGGCATCCGCCAGGCCGGGCAGGGCGTCACCGTCGGCTACATGGAGCAGGACCCCGACCTGGCGGGTTTTGCCACGCTGGGCGATTATGCCACGGCCGGTCTGCCGGCAGGCGAGGAGTACCGGGTGCAGGCCGCGGCCGAGGGACTGGGGTTCCGCGCCGACGCGCCGGTGGCCACGGCCAGCGGCGGCGAGCGGCGGCGGGCGTCGCTGGCCCGCCTTCTGGCGCAGGCGCCCGAACTGATGCTGCTGGACGAACCCACCAACCACCTGGATATCGCGGCCATCGAATGGCTGGAGGCGCGGGTGAACGAAACCCGTTCGGCTGTGGTCATCATCAGCCATGACCGCGCCTTCCTGCGCGGCCTTGCCCGCGAAACCCTGTGGCTGGACCGCGGCGTGCTGCGGCGGCGCGCGGGCAGCATCGACGGCTTCGACGACTGGCGCGATACCCTGTGGGAAGAGGAAGACGCCGCCCGCCACAAGCTGGACCGCAAGATCAAGACCGAGGCCCGCTGGGCGGTGGAAGGCATCAGCGCCCGGCGCAAGCGCAACCAGGGCCGCGTGCGGGCGCTGGCCGCGCTGCGCGCCGACCGTGCTGCGCAGGTACGCCGCCAGGGCACGGCCGCCATGGCGCTGGAGACGGGCCAGCAGTCGGGCGCGCGGGTGATCGAGGCGAAGGGGCTGACGCATGCCTTTGGCGGTAAGCAGATCGTGCAGGGCTTTGACCTGCGGGTCATGCGCGGCGACAGGGTGGCCTTCGTCGGCCCCAACGGCGTGGGCAAGACCACGCTTCTTCGCCTGCTGACGGGGCAAATGGCCCCCGATTCCGGCACCGTGGTGCAGGGCACCAACCTGCAGATCGCCGTCTTCGACCAGACCCGCGCCGCGCTGGACCCGCAGGCCACGCTGTGGGACGCGCTGACGAACGACCCGCTGATGGCGGTATCCGGGGCCTCGGACCAGATCATGGTGCGCGGCATGCCGCGGCATGTCGTGGGCTATCTGAAGGACTTCCTGTTCGATGACCGGCAGGTGCGGGCGCAGGTCAAATCCTTGTCGGGCGGTGAAAAGGCGCGGCTTCTGCTGGCCCGCATCATGGCCCGCGAATCGAACCTGCTGGTGCTGGACGAACCGACGAACGACCTCGACGTCGAGACGCTGGACCTGTTGCAGGACGTTCTGGGCGACTACGACGGCACCGTCCTGCTTGTCAGCCATGATCGTGATTTCATTGACCGTGTGGCAACACAGACGGTGGCGATGGAAGGCGAAGGCCGGGCCACAGCCTACCCCGGAGGCTGGTCAGACTATGCGGCGCAGCGGCCCTTGGTCACGGCAGAGCCGGAAATACGTTCCCGTTCCGAGCCTTCCGCATCGAAGCTTGCGCCGGACTCAAAGAAGGAACGGCAAGGTCTAAGTTTCACACAGAAAAAGCGGCTGGATGACCTTCCCGCACTCATTGACCGCCTGACCGCCGAGATCGCCAAGCTGAATGACCTGCTCTCGACGCCCGGCTTCTACGAACGGGAGCCAGTCAAGTTCCGCAAGGCCACCGAGATGCTGGCAGAACGTCAGGCCGCCCTGACTGCGGCCGAGGACGAATGGCTGGAACTGGCCGAGAAGGCATGATCCGGCGCGGCGGCAGGGCCGCCGCGCCGGGGGCATTCAGCGGGCCGCGGCCAGCAGCGGCGTGATTACCCGCACCGCCACGCGCCGGTTGCGCGGCTCCGACACCAGCGTCGGCACCAGAAGGTCACCCTCGCCATAGCCCTGCACCACCAGGTTTTCCGGCGGCACGTCGAAATATTCGGTCAGCGCCAGCGCCACCGATTCTGCCCGCCGGTCCGACAGCGCCAGGTTCGAGGCCGCATCGCCCACGGCGTCGGTATGCCCCTCGATCAGGAACAGCTCGTTCGGTCGTTCCTTCGCCATCCGCGCGACCAGCCCGCCCAGTTCGGCCAGCTTTTCGGCCTCGGAGGGGTCAATGGCGGCCGACCCGCTGGCGAATGTGATCGGCGTCACCTCGATGCGCGGCGCCAGCGCCCGCACCTCGCGCACGTCGCGCACCTGCGCCAGCGAGTAACCGCCCGCCGCATTGCCTGCACGCGCCGACGCCAGCGCCGCCTCCAGCGCGGTGGCGTCGTTCGAGGCCGACAGCGTGATTTCGGGCCGCCGCGGCAGCGTCGTCACGTCGATCGGCTGAACCGGCCGCAGGTCGTCGATCAGCAGCGTCTCGCGGCCATAGGTGTCAATCAGCGACCGGCGCAGCACGCGCCCCGAAACGTCACGGATGGTCACAATGCGGCTACCGTCGTCGCGCGTCACGGTGGTGCGGGTCGAGCCATCGTTGAAGGTCTCGGTGCGCACCGTGCTGCCGGGCTCGCGGATCAGCGTGTCATCGTCGCGCCAGACCTGGTAGGTGCCATCGCTGCGCGACACCACCACGCGGTCTCCGGTGTTCTGGACCACGCGGTCGCCGTTCTTCAGGATCATGCCGACAGCCAGCGCGCCCAAGGCCACCAGCCCGAATTTCTCGAAATCGCTCAGGCCGTCATCATCGTCCTCGACCGCCGCTTCGTCGCGGTCGCGGAACTTCTCGCGCTTCTGGTCACGCTCGTTCTCGTCGCGGCTGTTCACGCCGAGCTCGTTGCCGCGGTTTTCGCCGCTGTTCACGCCATTGCCGAAATTGTTGTTGTTGTTGTTGCCGTTGCCGTTTCCGTTGTTGTCGCCACGACGGAATTCTTCCCGGCTCGACCGGGTGTTCTCTTCCGTCAGCACGGTTTCCGTGGTGGCCACCGGGGCAGCGTCTGACCCGGTTGCACCGGTCGTGTCGGCCGCCGCCGCCGCCGCGGCAGGGGCCGCGCCAGAGTCATCCCGCTCGGAGGGTCTGACCAGGATGCTGCTCAGCGCTGCTTCGGCCTCGGGTGTTGGCTCCGGTGCAGGGGTGGCCGCTTCGGTTCCGGTGTCGGTTCCGGTCACGGTTCCGGCCTCTGCCTCTGCGTTCGCGGCTTTCTTGGCCGCCTTCTTCTCGGCCTTGGCCGCCTCTTCGGCTGCACCGGCAGCCGTCTCGGCCGTGTCGGCGGCCCCGGTCGTGGTCGCCGTGTCGTCGGGTGCAGTAAATCCGTCCGCCGCCGCGGCTTCGGCCTTTTCGGCCTTCTTCTTGGCTTTCTTCTCGGCCTTGTCGTCGGTTACCGGTTCGGCGGCCGGTGCAGGTTCCGGTGCAGGTTGCGTCGTCGTGACCTCGGGCACCGGCGCAGGCGCAGGCGCAGGCTGGGAGGGCGGAGTTGCAGCGGCTTCCTCGGCCTTGGCCTTCTCGGCAGCCTTCGCCGCCTCGCGCTCCGCCTTCTTGGCGGCCTTGGCGGCCTCTTCCTCGGCTGTATTGCCCGCCGCGCCACTCTCTGTCTTGGCCTTTTCCTTCTCGGCCTTCTTGGCCGCCTTCTTGGCCGCCTTGTCATCGGGGGCGGGGCACTCTTGCCCGGCGACGCATTCGGTTTCCTGCGCCATCACGGGGAAGGGCGGAACGCCCGCCAGGGCAACCGCAAGGGCTGTGGTGGAGATCAGAAGGCGTTTCATCATCGGGTCCTTTCAGGGACGGCATGTGCCGGGCTGGGGTTCGTTGCCTGTGCAGGGAACATGGGGGCAGGGAACATGAGGGCAGGAACCGCTTTTCCCGCCGATATGCCATATCATGCGTCAGCTCGGCCGCCGCTATCGGCTATCCGTCGCCCATCATCCGCATGAGCCGCGACTTTTCGCCACCGTCGCCCGCGTCCGAGATCGCCTGACCCAGTGCCGCCAGCGTGGTGATGCTGTGCCCGGCGCGAAAGCAGTCGACATGCGGCAGCATCGCGCGGATGCCCCCGGCCCGTGGCGCGAATCCGTCCCAGCGCAACAGGGGGTTCACCCAGATCAGCCTTCGGCACGACAGGTGCAACCGCTCGGTCTGCCGGGCCAGCGCACCCGTGTCGTCGCGGTCCAGCCCGTCGGTAATCAGAAGGACGACCGCTCCCTGACCCAGAACCCGCCGCCCCCAGTCTCGGTTGAAGGCATGCAGGCAGGCGCCGATCCGCGTGCCACCCGACCAGTCCTGCGCCTCATGCCCCGCCGCCGACAGCGCGGCATCCACGTCGCGGTGGCGCAGGTGGCGGGTGATGTTGGTCAACCTTGTGCCGAAGGTGAAGGCATGCACGCGCGCCCAGCCCTGGCCGCGGCGGTTGGCCACCGCGTGCACGAAATGCAGCGCCAGCCGCGAATACTGGCTCATCGAGCCCGAAATGTCGCACAACACGACCAGATTGGGCCAGCGGACGCGCGGCGCCCGCAGGGCCAGATGCGCGATGTCGCCCCCCGTGCGCAAGCTGTCGCGCAAGGTACGGCGGGGGTCAATGCGGTGCCCCGCAGGGGCGGCCTGCTGGCGGCGGCTGGCAATGGGCTTCACCGGCAGCGACAGGCGGGCCAGCATGCGCTTGGCCTCGGCCACCTCGGCCGTCGTCATCTGTTCGAAATCCAGTGTGCGCAACCGTTCTTCGGTGGACATCGTGGTCGAGGCATCGATGTCCAGCCGCGTCTCGCCGTCCTGCTCGCCACCGTCGTCAGGTGGCGGCGGCCGGTCGGCGCCATCCAGCAGCGCCTCGGCGGCGCGGCGTTCGGCCGCCTGCGCCAGCCGGTCTTCCTGCACGCCGCGGATGGCGGGCAGCATCAGCGACATCATGTGTTCCAGATAGCGCGGGTCGCGCCAGTACAGGCGGAACACCTGGGCAAAGACCGCGCGGTGTTCGGGGCGCGACACGAAACAGGCGTGCAGCGTCCAGAAGAAATCATCCTTGCGCGTGAACCCGGCCGCCTCGACCGCCCGGATCGCATCGATCACCCGGCCGGGGCCGATGGGCAGCCCGGCCTTGCGCAAGGCGCGGCCGAAATGCGCGATGTTGTGCGACAGCTTGCCGTCGTCGGGCAGGGGGATGTCGGCGTAGGTGGCCATGCGTTACCTTTGCGGAGAGGCCGGAGGGCTGTCTGCCCCCCGGACCCCCCGAGGGTATTTCAGCAAAGATGAGGATCAGGCCGCAAGGCCCGCGCGGGCCTCATCGAGAATCTTCTTGGCGGCCGATCCCTGCAGCTTCTGGATATCGTCCTGGTACTTCAGGATGGCGCCCAGGGTGTCGGCGATGACCTCGGGCGACAGCGAGATGACGTCCAGCGCTAGAAGGCACTTGGCCCAGTCGATGGTTTCGGCGACGCCCGGCTTCTTGAACAGATCCTCGGTGCGCAGGCGCTGGACAAAGGCCACCACCTCGCGGCTGAGCGCCAATTGCGCCTCGGGCGCGCGGGCCTGCAGGATGGCCAGTTCCCGCTCGAAGTTCGGATAGTCGACCCAGTGATACAGGCAGCGCCGTTTCAGCGCGTCATGCACCTCGCGGGTGCGGTTCGAGGTCAGGATCACGATGGGCGGTTCGGGCGCCTTGATGGTGCCAAGCTCGGGGATGGTGACCTGGAAGTCCGACAGCGCTTCCAGAAGGAAGGCCTCGAAGGGCTCGTCGGTGCGGTCCAGTTCGTCGATCAGCAAAACCGGGGCACCGCCCGGCTGTGGGCGCATGGCTTCCAAGAGCGGGCGCGCGATGAGGTATTCCTCGGTGAAGAGTTCGGTCTTCAACGCGTTCCGGTCAGCGCCGCCCTGTGCCTCGGCGGTGCGGATGGCGATCATCTGCGCGGCGAAGTTCCATTCCGCCACGGCCGAGGCGGCATCGAGCCCCTCGTAGCACTGCAGGCGGATCAGGCGGCGGCCCAGCGCCGCGGCGATGGCCTTGGCGATTTCCGTCTTGCCCACCCCGGCCTCGCCTTCCAGGAACAGCGGGCGGCCAAGGCGCAGCGACAGGAACACCACCGTCGCCAGCGACCGCGCGGCGACATAGCCCTGTGCGGCCAGCATGGTTTCGACGGCGTCGATGGAGTCAGGAATTCTGGTCACGGGTCGGCTCCTCTGACCTCCACCGTGGCCTGTGCGGCAGGGCGGGGTCAATGGGGTGCGGCATCGCAGCCATCCAGGGACGGCAGCACCGCCATCATGGCCGCCAGCGCAGGCAGGCCCCGGCTGCGCTCGGGCCAGATCAGGCGGTAGGGCGCGCCGCCGTCGCAGGTGCCGGGGGCGGCCAGCACCAGCCGCCCGGCGGCCAGGTCTTCGCCAGCCAGAACATCAGGCACCAGCGCCGCGCCCATGCCCGCCCGGGCCGCCGCCAGCACCATGCCGAACTGCTCGAACCGCGGGCCGCGCACCAGATCGCGCGGGTCGCGGCCCTGGTCGCGGAACCAGTCCAGCCAGAGGTCGGGCCGTGTGGTCTGCTGGATCAGCGGCATCGCGGCGATGTCCTGCCCGGCGCGCTGCGGGGCGCAGACGGCCACCAGCGTCTCCGGTGCCAGAACGCAACTGTGCAGGCCGCGCGGCGGCTCTCCGCGCAGGATTGCCGCATCCCGCGGGTCGGCAGAAAAATCAGGCGGGGTCAGCGTCACCGACAGGTCCACCGTGATGCCGGTCGGCAGCGCGGCCAGCCGGGGGATCAGCCAGGCGCTGGCAAAGGTCGGCAGGCAGGCCAGCCGCAGCACCATGGCCTGCCCGCCAAAGGCCATCACCGTCAGCGTGGCGCGGTCCAGCTCCTCCAGCAGCCGCCGCGCCTCGGGCAGGAAGGCGCGGCCCGCGTCCGACAGCGCCAGCCGTTGCTTTTCGCGGTGGAACAGCCGCACCCCCAGCCGCTCCTCCAGCGAGGACAGCGCCCGGCTGATCGCGCTCTGCGTCAGGCCCAGGGCCCCTCCGGCACGGGTGGTGGCACCCGATTGTGCTGCGGCGACAAAGGCCTGCAGTTCCGGAAGGGTGGGGGTGCGGGCGTGGCGCATGGGCAGGGTTATGCGTTTTCCTCATCACCCTGTAAAGCAAAGTCATTTGCGCCACGGCCCGCACGGGGGTATCCATACCCAACCGCAGGAGGCCGCCATGGACACCACCACCCCCCCCACGCTGAAGGCCAAGGACGCCCCCGATCTGGGCCGCTTCGACTGGTCCGATCCCTTCCGGCTGGACGACCAGCTGACCGAGGAAGAGCGTATGCTGCGCGACGGGGCCCGCGCCTATGCCACCGAAGAGCTGATGCCCCGGGTGACTGCCGCCTACCGCGAGGAGACGTCGGACCCCGGCATCTTCCGCGAGATGGGCGAGATGGGCCTGCTTGGCGTGACCATCCCCGAGCAATACGGTGGGCTCGGGGCGGGTTATGTGGCCTATGGCCTGATCGCGCGCGAGATCGAGCGGGTGGACAGCGGCTATCGCTCGATGATGTCGGTGCAATCGTCTTTGGTGATGTATCCGATTTACGCCTACGGGTCCGAGGCGCAGCGGCGGAAGTACCTGCCGAAGCTCGCCAGCGGCGAATGGATCGGCTGCTTCGGCCTGACCGAGCCGGATGCGGGGTCGGATCCGGGGGGGATGAAGACGAAGGCGGTGAAGACCGCCACGGGGTACCGGATCACCGGATCGAAGATGTGGATTTCGAACGCGCCGATTGCGGATGTGTTCGTGGTCTGGGCAAAGTCGGACGCGCATGGGGGGAAGATCAGGGGGTTTGTTCTTGACCGGGGAATGCCGGGGCTTTCGGCGCCGAAGGTTGGTGGCAAGCTGTCGCTGAGGGCTTCAATTACTGGCGAAATTGTCCTGAAGGACGTCGAGGTTGGCGAGGACGCGCTGTTGCCGCATGTCGAGGGGCTGAAGGGGCCGTTCGGCTGCCTCAACCGGGCGCGCTATGGCATTTCCTGGGGGGTGATGGGGGCGGCCGAGGCCTGCTTCCATGCCGCCCGGCAGTATGGGCTGGACCGCAGGCAGTTCGGCAAGCCTTTGGCGCAGATGCAGATTTTCCAGCTGAAACTGGCCAACATGATGACCGAGATCTCCCTGGGTCTTCAGGCCTCGTTAAGGGTTGGGCGGCTGATGGATGAGGCGGCTGCGGCGCCGGAGATGATTTCCATCGTCAAGCGCAACAACTGCGGCAAGGCGCTGGACATTGCCCGCTGGGCCCGCGACATGCACGGCGGCAACGGCATCCAGGAAGATTTTCACGTGATGCGTCATATGGTTAACCTGGAGACGGTGAACACCTACGAGGGCACGCATGACGTGCACGCGCTGATCCTGGGCCGCGCGGTGACGGGGCTGCAGGCGTTTTTCTGAGGCGTGGTGGGCAGATTGCCCACCCTACGGACCGGGAAGATTTCCCGGTTCCGGCCCGAAACGCCCCGTGGTGCAACCGTGGTGTCCGCAAGGTGCATCTGTAGCTCTTTTGTAGCTACAGATGCACGGCGCCGGTTTCCAACGGCCGATGCCCGAAGGTGATGCGGATTGTACGGTTGGAACATTCCCCCTGGGCATGTCACGCCCCGCCGCAGGCCGAACCTCTGCGCGACAGGCCGCGGCCCGGGCGGCGCGGATCGGGGCGGCGGAGAGTGGTTTGGGACGTGCCGTTGGTCGAGGGGCAAGGGGGCAAGTTTCGCGGGGCGATTGCCGGTTGGGGTCGGGTGGGGAAGTGTTGCCCGGGGTTCCACGTAGGGTGCGCTTCAGCGCACCCTGTGTGGGGGTGCGAGATGCGCTGAAGCGCACCCTATGCTTGCTTGCGCTGCATTTCGTGGGCAAAATACTTCCTTGAGGCTTGCCAAAGGAAGGCACCAGAGAAATGACCCTGATTCTGGTGACGCGGGAACCCGGAAAGATAATCTGCTACTCTGACTCCCGCGTTACACACCGCCCGAACGAATTTCTCCGGACAGTTACCGATCATTTCTCGAAGATCCTAGTTCTTCCTTTTCGTGCCACCACGGGCATGGTTGGAGAGGCGAGTATGAGTGAAGCTCGTGGCGAATTCGGTTTCGCTTTCGCTGGCGATATCTTATCTGCAACAGCACTTTATTCATTGGCTTCAAACATTTTCAGCAACATTCATGATGTGAAGCCCAACCCTGTTCCAAAAATGTCTGATTTCGCGGAGAGTCTTGCCCGCCTTGCAAACATTCTACAAGACGATGTCATATACGATGCGAAGAACCGGAAGTATAATGTTTTGCTTTTTGGGCCATGCCCTCAGACCAAAGAACTGAAGATTTTTGAAGTGTCTGTCGATGAATCTACCATTCCTTTTCGATACCGCTCGGATGAAGTAGACATAAAGGATACGGGACTAAAACTGGTGGGGAGCGGCGCGTCTAGTTTCCTTCAGCACATAAAGGAGAATCCGCACAAAGCCGCAACCTATCCTTATGCGGAAATTCTACTCGACACCATAGGTTCCGAATCGGACCCAACAATTGGCGGGAACCTTCAGCAGTGTGTTGCCACTCTTGATGGCGTACGCATCGTTCCAATAATTCACCCAATCAATGACGGGGAGAATGTGGACATGCATATCTCTGGGTTAAGCTATAAATTGGTTGGAAACATTGGGACATTTGTTGTAGGTCGAGAGGCGATTGGCTTTCGTGTGTTAGATGTTGCGGAACGTCTGAAAAACCTGCCACTTTTGGCGTGTTCTGGTAGACTTGGGCAGTT
>CAZLIC010000020.1:0-51909 GCA_964559535.1 uncultured Rhodobacterales bacterium | reverse complement strand
GCCGATGCGCCCGAACCACCCGCATATCCCTTCCTGCATTACAGTTTCAAAAAGCGCGGGCACAAAACGCAGCCGGACCGCCAGTTTCCCAGCGTATCCCGACCGCCTGTTCCCGGATTGTCTGGGGCATCGCCCCCACCGCATCAGCCGTCAGCGCGTTTCCGCGTCCCCGTCCGCTTCGGTGAGGCGCTATCTAGGGGGGGCGCGCGACGGGCGCAAGAGGCTTTTTTCACCCTGTCCCCAACTTTTTCGCGCCACCCCGGGCAAGCCCAGCGAAACAAGGGCCTGCGCGGCCCCGCCCCCGATGCCGCGACGCGGCGTCACCCTGCCCCGGATCAGGCGAAACCCGCCCCGCGATGGGTGATCCGGCCCCCTGCCACCGTCAGGCTGATTCCCGTCGCTCCCAGCGAGTCTGCGGGCACCGCCTCGATGTCGCCGTCAATCACCACGGCATCCGCCGCCAACCCGGGAATCAGCCGCCCCGTCACGCCTTCACGGTGTGCGGCCCACGCCCCGCCGCTGGTATAGGCCGCCAGCGTTTCCATCCGACCCAGCCGTTCGTCATCAGCCCCGTCATAGGGCACCCGCGTCAGCGCTGCCTGCAGGCCCCGCATCACCGACACGTCCGACACCGGCCAGTCGCTGGCATAGGCCACCTGCGCCCCCGCCTCGGCCAGCGTGCGCCACAGGTAGGCGTCGCGCCAGCGGTCGCGCGGGTACACCGCCGCCATCGTGCCCATGGGAAAATCCATCGCGCCCGGCGGGTGCGGCGGCTGCAGGCTGGCCGTCACCCCCAGCGCCGCCAGCCGCGGAATGTCGGCGCGGTCAATCAGTTCGATGTGCTCAATCCGGTGGCGGCTGTCGCGCGGCCCGTTCGCCGCCCGCGCCGCCTGATACCCGTCCAGCGTGGCCCGCACCGCGGCATCGCCAATCGCGTGCACGGCAATCTGCAACCCCCGCCGGTCCGCCTCGGTACAGACCGCCGCAAACCGGCCAGGCGGGAACAGCGGTTCCGCCCGGTGCCCCGGAAACCCCGGATAATCGTTCAGCATGAAGGCGGTACGGCTGTCCACCACACCGTCCATGAACATCTTGACCATGCCGCTGGTCAGCCAGTCATCGGCAAATTCGCGCGTCATCGCCTCGGCGCGGTCAAGCTCGGACAACTCCATGTCCGGCTTGAAATGGAACGGCACCTTCACCCGCGCCAGCAGCTTCCCCTCGGCCCGCAACGCCCGCAGCAGTTTCAGCGAATACAGGTTGCCGTCCATGTTCACGGCCGTGGTGATGCCGTGCGCCGCGCAGTGCCGCAGCCCCGCCAGCGCCTTGGCCTTGTGGATGGCCATCGCGGCTTCCGTCGGCCAGGGGTCCGGCTCGCCGCCGGTGGCAATGCCCAGATACAGGTCGCGCTCGCCGCCCAGCGCCACCACCGGCGCAAAGGCCTCGAACTCGCGCAGTTCGCCCGTGGCCAGGCCGTCGGCGCCCATCACCACCGTATGCCCCGGCGGCGTGGCCGCCCCGTGCAGGATGCCCGCCGCCCGCAGCGCCGCGGTATTGGCCCAGACCGTGTGGTGGTCGTGCGACGTCATGGCAATGGGCCGGTCGGGCATGATCGCATCCAGGTCGTGCCGGGTCGCGTCATGCCCCAGCAGGCCGTAGTCCGCGCCCTGCGCCATCAGCAGCGGCCTGTCCGGGTTGGCCGCCGCGTGGGCGCGGAAGGCGCGCGCCAGCGCCGCGGCCCCGTGCACGCCCAGAAGCTGCAGGTGATCCAGCTCGTTGCCGCCAAAGACCAGGTGCAGGTGGCTTTCCACAAACCCCGGCAGCACCGACCGACCGCCGCAGTCCACAACCTGCGTCCCCGCCCCTGCCAGCTGTTCCACCCCGCGGCGGCTGCCCACCGCCAGAACCTGGCCATTGGCAAAAGCCACCGCTTCGGCTCGCATCTTGCCCGGGTCCATCGTCAGGATACGGGCATTGGTCAGAATCAGGTCGGCCATCACGTGGGACGGTGCGGGTTGGCGGCAATGGCACACAGCATCTCGAATATCAGCGTGGCGCCCAGGAACGCCGTGGCGTTGCCCACATCAAAGGGGGGCGACACTTCCACCAGGTCGGCGCCCACGATGTTCACCCCCACCAGCCCCCGCGCCGCTTCCAGCGCCTGATACGAATTCGGCCCGCCAACCTCGGGCGTGCCGGTGCCCGGCGCAAAGGCCGGGTCGACGAAATCAATGTCATAGCTCACATAGGTCGGCGCATCGCCCGCACGGGCACGCGCCTCGGCCAGGCAGTCGGCAATGCCGCGGCGGAACATCTCTTCCACGCCAATCACCCGGATGCCCACCGCATCGGCGAAATCGCGGTCCTCGGTGTCATAGGCCGGGCCGCGGATGCCGATCATGGTGACGCGCTCGGGCGCCAGCAGCCCCTCCTCCACCGCGCGGCGGAAGGGCGTGCCATGCGTGTACATGGTGCCGCCGAAATAGCTGTGGAACAGGTCGGTATGGCTGTCGAAGTGGATCATGCCCAAGGGGCGGTCCTTCGCCAGCGCGCGCAGGATGGGCAGCGTGCACAGATGGTCGCCCCCGCCCGTCAGCGGCACGATCCCCTTCTCGCGCACCGCCGCATAGAACCGCTCCATCCGCCCCAGCGTGTCCAGGATGTCGGCAGGGTTCGGCCCCACATCGCCCAGATCGGCGCAGTTCAGCGCCTCGAACGGCCGCATCCCGCTGACGCCATGCTGCGCCCGCACCATGCTGGAGGCATCGCGCAGCGCGCGCGGCCCGTGCCGCGGGCCGGGGCGGTTGGTCGTGCCCCCGTCCCAGGGCGCGCCGATCAACCCCACCTCGACGTCGCCGATGCGCGGATGGTCCAGCCCCACATGCGGCAGGCGCATGAACGTGGCCACCCCGGCAAAGCGCGGCAGGTCGAAACCCGATACGGGCCGGAAAAACGGATCGCCCATGATACCCCCTGTCGATTCCCCGGCACAGTCAACCACCGCGGCCCCGCCCTGTCACCCCCGGCGGAAATCCACTTTGCCCCGCCGCCGCCTCTTGACCGCCCCCTTGCCTTGCGGCCTTATCAGGCCCAAGCGCGCCAGCCGTATCCCGGCATGGCCCAAAGGGAGTTTGCCCATCATGTCCGCCCTGCCCGAACCCACCACCGCCGACGCCAAGCCCGGCTCGAACCGCCCCCCCGGCCGCTCGGTCCTTGCCTCCGACCTGCGCATCGTGGGCGACATCTCGGCCGAAGGCACAATCGAGCTGATGGGTGAGGTCGAGGGGTCGATGAAGTCGAAGGTGCTGATCGTCAGCGGCGAAGGCGCGCTGTCGGGCACCGTCTCGGCCGACACGGTGGAACTGAAGGGCCGCATGCAGGGCGCCATCGGCTGCAACACGCTCACGCTGCGCTCCTCGGCGCAGGTGAAGGCCGATGTGGTGTATTCCACCCTCGCCATCGAATCCGGCGCGCAGATCGACGGCACCTTCAAGAAGCCGAAGGCCTGACCGTCCCCGGCGGAATCGCATAGGTCATCGTGGCGCGGGCCACTGGCCCCTCTGCCACTGGCCCGCCTGCCCCGTCCGACAGGATCAGCGCATCCCCCACCGCCAGCGTGCGGCCCAGCTTCAGGATCGTGACCCGCGCCACCAGATCCCGGCCTGCCGCAGGCTTGCGCAGGAAGTCCATCGAACAGCTTGTGGTCACCGCCAGGGCAACGGGCCCGATCCGGCTCAGCACCGCCAGATACACCCCCACATCCGCCAGCGCGAACATCGACGGACCCGAAACGGTACCGCCCGGGCGCAGGTGCCGCTCGGCCACGCGCAGCCGCAGGTCGATCCCCGCCGCGGTCACCGCATCCACGGCAAAATCCGCCGCCACCTGCCCGAACTCGGCCGCAAGGAATGCCTCCAGCGCTGCCGCATCCATCACCACCGGCATGCACAGCCCGACACAACACCTTCAATTTGCATAAAATTCTCGCTCCCTCATCTTTGCCCAAATACCCGCCTGTTTGCCACCCGTCACCAGACCAATGGCCGCCGGGGCGCGAAACCCCCTCGGCGCGCGTTCGGCGACTCCGGCGTTTCCAGCGCCGCGCCACCGGTGTAGCCTCGCCCCACCCAGCGGAAAGCACAAGATGACCGACCTCCTCCTGCGCCACGACAACGGCCCCGTCGCCCGCCTCACCCTCAACGCCCCCGACACGCTGAACGCGCTGTCCGACGCGATGCTGGCCGCGCTGTCCGATGCCTTCGCGGCGCTGGCACAGGACCGCACCATCCGCGTGGTCATCCTGTCGGGCGCGGGCCGCGCCTTCTGCGCCGGGCACCACCTGAAGGAAATGCAGGCCGCCCGCGCCGCCCCCGACAAGGGCGCCGCCGCCTTCGCCTACCTCTTTGCGCGCTGCGCTGCGGTGATGCAGGCGATCCCGGCCCTGCCCCAGCCCGTCATCGCCCAGGTCCACGGCATCGCCACCGCCGCCGGCTGCCAGCTTGCCGCCTCCTGCGACCTCGTCACCGCCGCCGAAGGCACCCGCTTCGGCGTGAACGGCGTGAACATCGGCCTCTTCTGCTCGACCCCCATGGTCGCGCTGACCCGCGCCGTACCCCCCAAAGCCGCCTTCGAGATGCTGGTCACCGGCGACTTCATCGACGCCACCCGCGCCCGCGAATTGGGCCTCGTGAACCGCATCGCCCCGCCCGACCGGCTTGCGGAAGAAACCGATGCGCTGGCCCACCGCATCTCCGAAAAACTCACCGCCGCCGTCCGCATCGGCAAACGCGCCTTCCATGACCAGCGGGGCCTGCCGCTGGCCGACGCCTACGCCCTGACCGGCGCCGTCATGGCGGACAACATGCTGTGGCGCGATACCGACGAAGGCATCAGCGCCTTCCTCGAAAAACGCAAACCCGACTGGCCGCAATGACCCTCGCCGCCACCCGCCACAGTGATCTGATCCTGACCGGCGGCGCCACCGGCCCGCTGCCTGCCCAGATCGAGGCCATCCTGAACGCCCTCGCCACGCAGGGCGCGCATCCGCGGGACCTCTGCCTCCTGCGCGTCTTCCACCGCCCCGCGGACCACCCGGAACCGGCCCTTGCCGCCGCCATCGCGCAACTGCTGGCAGGCCGCGCCGCGCCCGCCGTCACCTTCGTCCCCTGCACCATCGCCGGTCCCGCCGACGGTCGCCTCACCATCGAAGCCGCCGCTGCCCTCGGCCCCCGCACCGCCCTGACCGCAGACGATCATCCGGCATTTGCCGCGGGCCTGCGCAAGGGCCGCTTCCTGTTCCTGTCGGCCCACCGCGCCGCGGCCACCGGGCTCGTTCCCGAATCCTCAGCCGTGATGCGCGCGCTGCAGGGGACCCTCGCCCGCCTTGGCGCCAGCTTTGCCGACATCGTGAAGATGAACCGCTGGTATCACGCCGCGGGCACGAAATCGGAATGGGAACCCTCGGCCCGCGCCACCGCTGCCTTCTACGCCACCCCCGGCCCCATCGCGACCGCCATCTCGCTGCCCGAACCCCTGCCCGGCAACCGCGCCATCCAGATCGAACTCATGGGCATGGCCGCCCCCGACGGCAGCGCCCTGCCGAAAACCCACGCCTGGCCCGAAGACCTGTGGGACTGGCCCATTCCCCTGCCCTACAGGCACGGCCTGGCCTGCGGCGGCCTTGGCTTCGTCGGCGGGCAGGTCAGCCTGGACGCTCAGGCGCAGGTGATCGACCCCGACCGGCTTGACCGCCAGATCACCCGCGCGCTGGCCTGTATCGACCGCGTGGCGCAGGACCTCGGCCCCGTCGCCCGCCCCCTGCACCTCGGCATCTACCACGAACACCCCGACAACAGCACCGCGGGCCGCGCGGGCGCCGCCATGCTGCACGACCTTGCCACGGCCGACACCCCCGCCGTGCTGGCAGCCTGGCCCTACCTGTCATACCCGCAGATGCGCGTGGAAATCGAGGCCATCGTGGCGCTGTCACCCGCCACCCCAGCCCGCTGACCATGGGACAATGTTGCCAAACCGTTAATGCGGCCGCTCAACCCATTGTTTTTATTGAAACCCCCATGCTGTCCCACCGTGGGACAGCATGGGACGGGCCGGGCGCCTACAGCCGGTAGATCTCGCCGAACTTGGCTTCCAGATAGTCCAGCAGCGGCCCCGCATCCGGCGCAAAGCCGCAGGCCCGCGAAATCAGGTCATGCGGCCGGTACAGCCCGCCATGCCGCTGCACGTTCTCGCGCAGCCATTCGGTGCCGGGCGTTGCATCCCCTGCAGCCAGCGCCGCGTCCAGATCCGGCACATCCCGCCGCAACGCCACATGCAGACACCCCGCATACAGGTTGCCCAGCGAATAGGTCGGAAAATAGCCGAACAGCCCCACTGACCAATGCACGTCCTGCAGCATCCCGTGCGACGGCCGGTCCACCAAGCGGCCGAAATCGGCCAGGAACCGGTCGTTCCACGCTGCCTCCAGATCGCCCGTCACCAGATCGCCCTGCATCAGCGCGCGTTCCAGATCGAACCGCAGCATCACATGCAGGTTGTACTGCACCTCATCGGCCTCGGTGCGGATGAACCCCTCGCGCAGCTTGTTCACGGTGCCGTAGAACGCCTCGGGCGAGGCAATGCCGAAATCGCCAAACCGCTCCAGCATCTGCCCGTGCAGCCAGCCGGCAAAGGCGCGGCTGCGGCCCAACTGGTTTTCGTAGATGCGGCTCTGGCTTTCATGAACCCCCATCGACACGCCCTGCCCCAAGGGCGTCAGCGCATAGTCGGCGTCGATCCCCAGTTCATAGGTGGCGTGTCCAACCTCGTGGATGGTCGAGTAGAAACAGTTGAACGGATCGGTCTCGACCACCCGCGTGGTGATCCGCACATCCCGCCCCGACCCGCTGCTGAACGGATGCACGGCTAGGTCAAGCCGCCCGCAGGTCCAGTCATACCCAAAGGCGGTGGCCAGGTCGCGCGCGAGGCGCATCTGCGCGTCATGGCCGAAATGCGCATCCAGCGTCGGCGGCTGGTGCGGCGAGGCCAAGGCCGCATTCCGCAACGCCACCAGCCGCGGCCGCATCGCCGCAAACATCGCGGCCAGATCGGCGGCGGTGGCGCCCGGCTCGTAGTCGTCGATCAGCGCGTCATAGGGATCGGCCCCCTGCGCAATGCAGTCGGCCTCCTCGCGCTTCAGCCGGATCACCTCGTCCAGCGTCGGCAGGAAGGTCGCCACATCATCCGCCGCCCGCGCCTCGGCCCAGATGCCCTGCGCGGCACTGGTCACGCGGGCAATCTCTTGCGCCAGCCGCGCGGGCACCTTCGACGCCCGGTTGTGCGCGCGGCGGATCAGCCGCAGTTGCGCCTCGGCCTCCTCGTCGGGCGCAGCGGCCGCCTCCAGCCATTCCGCCACCAGCGGATCGGTGCGCCGCGCATGCAGCACACCCTCGATGGCCGCCATCTCTTCGGACCGCTGCTCGGCCGCGCCCCGCGGCATCACCGTCTCCTGATCCCAGCCCAGACGGCCGGCAATCTGCGCCAGCGCCTCGGTCTGGCGCTGGAACTCCATCAGTTCCGCAAATGCCGTCGTCATGCCGTCCCCTCCCGGATCGACCCCGCCACGGGGTATTGGCTCAGGAACCGCGCGCGGATGATGAACACCCACAGCGCCACGGCCCCGATCTGGTGCGCAAGGGCCACGTGCAGCGTGGCCGCCGTCAGCACCGCCCAGATGCCCAGCGCCACCTGCAACACCATCATGCCCATGACCGTATGGAACGCCCCCCGCGTGACACGGTAACTGGACCAGCGCCCGCGCAGCCATACCACAATGCCGAAGGCGAACAGCAGATAGCCCGACATCCGGTGCAGGAACTGCACCAGCCCGGGGTTTTCAAAGTACGCATGCCACAGCGCCTTGGCGCCGCCCTGCCCGTCGGGCACATAGAAGGCATCGGCCGGGAAGAACTGCCCGTTCATCAGCGGCCAGGTGGGAAACCCGCGCCCCGCGTCAATGCCCGCCACCAGCGCACCCAGCAGGATCTGCAGGAAGGCGAAATGCATCAGGCCGGTGGACAGTCCGGACAGCCTGGCTTCTGCCCCGCGCCGCGCCTTCAGCAACTCGGTCTCGGCCCGCCCCAATCGCAGCACATACCAAGCGATCAGGCCCAGAATGACGAAGGCCAGCCCCAGATGGGTCGCCAGCCGATACGACGCCACGTCGACCCGCGCACCGGTGAGGCCCGAAGACACCATCCACCATCCGATGGCCCCCTGCGTGCCTCCCAGCACGCCCAGCAAGAACAGCCGCCCCGTCCAGCCCGGCGGAACGCGGCGCGCTATGGCCAGCCCGGCAAAGCCAATGGCCCATACCAGCCCGATCACCCGCCCCAACTGACGGTGCCCCCATTCCCACCAGTAGATGGTCTTGAAGGCCTCCAGCGTCATGCCCTTGTTCTGCAGCTGATACTCCGGAATGGCCTGATACTTCGCAAACTCCGAAGCCCAGGCTTCGTCCGTCACGGGTGGCAGCGCACCTGTCACCGGGCGCCATTCGGTGATCGACAGCCCGCTGTCGGTCAGCCGCGTCAGCCCGCCCACGGCGATCATCCCTGCCACCAGCGCGAACAGGATCACCAGCCAAACCCGCACCGCCCGCCGCGCAGGACCGGTATCGCGCGCGATCAGCCCGCCTGCAGGCGCCACCGGCGCCGGACCCGTGGCCCCGACCTCTTCGAAGATGCTGCGTTTTCCGGCCATTCCCGCCCCCGTTGCGCGGCGGACATTAGGCGCCGCGGGCGGGGGGTTCAAGGACGGGGCGGTTCTGCCGCACCCGTTCACGCCGCGTTAACCCTGTCATGCCACGATCCGCCATCGCCCCGAAGCAGGTCCTTCGCCATGCAACTGTCCCTGCGCCTTGCCCCACCGCAACCGCCCGCCCGCAAACCGAACACGGCCTGGCTGGACCAGATGTTTTCCAGCAAGGCCGCCGGAACCAACGGCGTCATCCGCCGCGCCGTCCCCGATGTCGAGCGCGAGGTGGGGCGCGAGGCGCTGGAACTTGAGGTGCGCCGCCGCGGTTTCCACCTGATCGAATGTGGCGGCCAGTTCATCGTGGTCTGCTCGGGCGGCGCCATCCAGGTGCTGTGCTGACCGCCGGGCAAAGGCACAAAATCCTTCGTACGAAGGATTTTGTGCCGCCTGCCCTAAGATCGTTCGCAGAACGATCTTAGGGCAGGCGCCCAAGAATTTTAGAATAAAATTCTTGGGCAGGCGCAACGCCGGTCACTCTGCGGCCTTCACCGCCATCGGGTTGTTGGGGTGCGTCGTCCAGTTGGCAAAGGGCGCGACGGTCCGCCCTGTCCGCGCATCCATCGCCCCCAGCGGCAGCGTCTCCATGGTGATGCAGTTCTCCACCGGGCAGACGTTGACGCACAGGTTGCAGGCCACGCATTCGTCGTCCTTCACCTCGAACACCCGGCCCGGCTTCATCGCGATGGCCTGGTGCGACGTGTCCTCGCAGGCGGCATAGCAGCGGCCGCACTTGATGCAGGCGTCCTGGTCGATGCGCGCCTTGGTCACGTAGTTCAGGTTCAGGTCCTGCCATTCGACAAAGTTCGGCACCGCCCGCCCGATCAGATCGGACAGCGCCATCTCCTTCTCGTCCAGGTATTGCGACAGGCCCGAAATCATCTCCTGCACGATCTTGAAGCCATAGGTCATCACCGCCGTGCAGACCTGCACATTGCCCGCACCAAGCGCCATGAACTCGGCCGCGTCGCGCCAGGTGGTGACTCCGCCGATGCCGGAAATCGGCATGCCGCGGGTTTCCCGCTCGCGGGCGATCTCGGCCACCATGTTCAGCGCAATGGGCTTCACCGCCGGGCCGCAGTAGCCGCCGTGGCTGCCCTTGCCGTCGATCATCGGGAAGGGAGAGAAGCTGTCGAGATCGACATTGGTGATCGATTTGACCGTGTTGATCAGGCTGACCGCATCCGCCCCGCCCCGATGCGCCGCCTGCGCGGGCGGCAGGATGGAGGTGACGTTGGGCGTCAGCTTCACGATGCAGGGCATGCGGCTGTACTGCTTCACCCAGCGGGTGACCATCTCGATGTATTCCGGCACCTGCCCCACGGCCGATCCCATGCCGCGTTCCGCCATGCCGTGCGGGCAGCCGAAGTTCAGCTCCACCCCATCCGCCTCGGTATCCTCGATGCGGGCCAGGATATCCTTCCAGGACTCCTCGTCGCAGGGCACCATCAGCGAGATGACCATGGCCCGGTCAGGCCACTTGCGCTTGACCGACTTGATCTCGCGCAGGTTCACCTCCAGCGGGCGGTCGGTGATGAGTTCGATGTTGTTGAGCCCCAGCAGCCGCCGGTCAGCCCCCCAGATCGCACCATAGCGCGGGCCGTTCACGTTCACGATGGGGGGCCCCTCGGACCCCAGCGTCTTCCACACCACCCCGCCCCAGCCCGCCTGGAAGGCGCGGTCGACGTTGTATTCCTTGTCCGTCGGCGGCGCAGAGGCCAGCCAGAACGGGTTCGGGGACTTGATGCCGATGAAGGTGCTGGTGAGGTTGGCCATGGGTCAGTTCTCCAACGGGGAAGGGCGCAGGATCTTCGTCACTGGGTTTGTATAGTGTTCGCCGTCGAATCGGTATGTGTGCGACCGAATGGCGTAGTCGCTATCAAGCCCGATAACTTCGATATCGCGCCAACCATTCACGCCGCCAGGTCCAAGCGCAAGGCAGTGTCCGGGAGCATCCATGAAAGGCCTACGCGGCGTCGATGCATCCAACACGAGAAGGCGGCATTGAACGACACCGTTCGAGCAGGTCGTTATCTTCTCGAACTCAATGTATATTTCGTTCTTTCCGTCAGCATTCGCATCGAACGAGAAAGCCAGAGTTTCGCCTGATATGATGTTCCGGAATTCGTCGCGGGTATAGCCGGGATACAGCGTGGGCTCTTCAGGTTCCGTCATGTCAATCACACCGTCACGAAGGTCAGAATCTTCGCGCGCACCAATGACTTCGGCTGGGACCGAGCGCCAGTCCGCTTCGGTCATCTGATAGGGCGTTCCAAAGGGAACATCGGGGCATTCCGCGCCGATTCTCGCATGATCCGCTGTTGCGGATTCGCAGGAAAGGACCAGTCCGATAGCTGCTGCGAACTTCATCCCAGAACGCCCTCGCTGCTGGCCGGAGCGCGCCCTGAACTCCGTCAGAACCCGAACAGCCCCCACAGCCAGCCGATCAGCGACCCGCCCACCAGCCCGGTCAGCGGCATGGCGCCGGCCCAGGCGATGCCGCCCAGCGCGTTCCACGGGGTAAACCGGGCCAGTGCCATGGGCGCCATCCCGCACATCAGGAACACCACCGGGCGCAGCGGGCCGAAGAAGTGGCCGATGAGGATGGCCGCCGACCCCCAGCGCGCAAAGGCAGCGCGGCCCTGCAGCACCAGTTCGGGGTGGTTGCGCAGCGGCCACAGGCGCAGGATCGCCTCGCCGTACCGCCGCCCCAGCCACCAACTGAAGGTTGACCCGATCAGCGCCCCCACCGCCCCCCCGGCCCAGACCGGCCAGAACGACAGCGCCCCCGTCGCCACAAGCGCCCCAACCCCGACCAGGATCGCCGTCGAGGGGATGATGATGGACACCAGCGCCGTGGTTTCCGCCGCCGCGAACAGAAGCGCGATCCAGAACGCCCAGGCGCGGTTGGCTTCGATGAAGGCAAGGGACTGGTCGACAAAGCCTTGCACGGCGCTGCTCCGGCGGATTGCTCCTGCCGCATAGCCGCACGTCCAAGGTGCCGCAACCCGCGCTCATGCGTGCAAGCTTTCAAACAGCACAAGATTGCCTTCGCTGTCGCGCAGCATCAGCCAGCGCACCCCCGCAGCCCAGGGCGCGTCGGCCGGGCCATCGGCCACGGATACCCCGCGGCGCTGCAGGTCGGCGGCAAGGTCGTCGACGCTGTCGCAGACAAGGGTCAGCGCCGGCACGCCCGTCACACTCACCTCGCCCCGACGCGCGAACTGCAGCCGCGCCTGGCCGCCCGGCAGCGACAGGAGGACCCATCGCCAGCCGGGCGCGTAGGGCGCATCGGTGGTGACGGCAAAGCCCAGCACATCGCGGTAGAAGGCAATGGCGCGATCCTGGTCATCGACCGGGATCGAGACAAAGTTGATGTAACGGACGGCCACGGCGCCCTTACCCCCGACCCGTCAGATGCGCGTGAATGTCCTCTGCCGCATCGCGCCCTTCGGCGACGGCGGTGACAGTCAGGTCCTCGCCCCCGTTCGCGCAATCGCCCCCGGCCCAGACCCCGGCAACCGAGGTGCGGCCCGGCCCGTTGATCGCGATCTTGCCGCCATCCAGCGATATGCCGACCGGCGCACCCTGCAACGTTTGGCCAATCGCCTTGAACACCTGATCGGCGCGCAGCCGGAAGGTCTCGCCCGCGGGTTTCAGGCCGTCGGGCGTATCAACCGTGTAGGCAAACTCCACCTCGCCCGCATGAACCGCCACCGGCATCGCGTTGGTGACGATCTTCACCCCCGCCGTCGCCGCGTGTTCCTGCTCGTAGCCCGAGGCGCTCATCTTCTCGCGCCCGCGGCGGTAGACGATGGTCACGTTCTCGGCGCCCAGAAGTTTCGACTGCACCGCGGCATCCACCGCCGTCATGCCGCCGCCGATGACCACCACGTCGCGGCCCACCGGTACCGCGGCGCGGTCGTCGGACTGCCGCAGCTCGGCGATGAAATCGACCGCGTCGGTGGCATGCTCCTCTCCCGGGGTGCGCAGGGCATTCACGCCCGCAAGGCCCATGCCCAGGAACACGGCATCGAACCGCGCCTGCAGGTCGGCCAGCGTGAAGTCGCGCCCCAGCGCCTGGCCCGTCTGAATCACGATGCCGCCGATCTGCAGCAGCCAATCCACCTCGGCCTGTGCAAAACCGCCCGTCGTCTTGTAGGTGGCGATGCCGTATTCGTTCAGCCCGCCGGGTTTGGGGCGGGCGTCGTATACGGTGACGTCATGCCCGTGCATGGCCAGGCGGTGCGCGCAGGCCAACCCCGCGGGGCCAGCCCCGACAACCGCCACCTTCTTTCCCGTCGCCGCGGCACGCACGAAGGGATGCAGCCCCTTCTTCATCACCGTGTCGGTGGCAAACCGTTGCAGCCGCCCGATCTCCACCGGCTTGCCCTCGGCCGCCTCGCGCACGCAGGCCTCTTCGCACAGGGTTTCCGTGGGGCAGACGCGTGCGCACATGCCGCCCAGGATGTTCTGGCTCCAGATCGTCGTTGCTGCAGCCTCGGCTGTGCCGGTGGCGATCTGCCGGATGAACAGGGGAATGTCGATCGAGGTCGGGCAGGCCGTGATGCAGGGCGCGTCGTGGCAAAAGTAGCAGCGGTCGGCGGCGACTCGGGCCTCGTGCCGGTCAAACGGCGCTTCGACATCGTCAAAGTTGGCGTCATAAGCCTCGGCGGGCAGACGCCCCGGCACCACGCCGGGCGTCAGCTGGCTGTTGGGCATCGCAGGCTCCCTGAACTGTTGTTGAACGCAGGATGACACAGGTCGAAATTTTATCAATCGGTAAAATCACTGCCCGACCCTTGCCCGCAGCGGAAAGACCGGGCAGTGGGACAGGTGCACAAAACTCGGGCATCCCGCCATGGCACGCCGCGGATACATCGACGCCCACACGCGCACGGTGTTCTTCTGGTCGCAGAAGGCCGCCTGCACGACGCTGTTCCGCACGCTGTCGGCGGCCTATGGCGAGGGTACGCGCAACATCCACTTCATCCGCCGCAGCAAGCCCTGGCAGGACTGCCTGCCGCTGATCCGCAGCGAAGGCTACCGGTCGGTGGTGATTGCCCGCCACCCGGTGCTGCGCGCCGTTTCCTGCTACCTGAACAAGTTCTGCATCTACCGTGACCTTCCATTGACCCGGCGCGGGCAGCTGGAGATTTTCGCGCAGGCGCTGCACGACAGGTACTGCACCCTGTACGGCCTGCGGACGGGCGAGAACCTGATGACTTTCGAGGATTTTCTGGAAATCGTTTCCGTGCTTTTCGCCGAGCGGCCCGACGCCAACGCCCCCAACGTGAACGGCCACTGGGACACCCAGGTTCCCCCGGCGATGGTCGAGATGGGTTTCCGCTATGACCGGGTGGTGCATGTCGAGAACCTGAACGCCGAATTCGCTGCGTTGTGTTCGGAATTCGGCCTGCCCTTCGACGCCTTGGCCGTGAACGTCACACCGGTGCGCCCTCCTTCCGACGGTGCGCCTTACCTTGGCCGCACCCCCGCGCGCGCCGTGGCGCTGGGCCAGTTTGACCATGCGGGTTTCCTGTCGCCGCAGGTGATACAGCGCGTGTCCGACCTGTACGCGCCCGACTTTGCCATGTTCGGCTACCCCGCAGTTCCACCGGGCATGGCTCTGTTGGCGGGATAGCTGCTTTTCACGCCGACCGCAGGTGCGTATAAGGGCAGGAACGCGGCCCACGGAAACGTGCGAAACCAGAGCCGCGGCAGGCAACCGAGGACGGAATGAGCAAGCACACTCCCGACAGCGACGTGGCCTTCATCGCCGCGCTGGCCGAGCTTCTGAACAAGAACGACCTGACCGAGCTGAGCGTCAAGCGGGAGTATGGCGAGGACGACAGCCTGGAGGTCCGCGTGGTCAAGACGCCGCCGCAGGTGGTGCAGATGGCCGCGCCCATGTCCTATGCCCCCGTGCCACAGGCTGCCGCACACGCGCCCGCAGCGGCGGCCGCGTCGCCTGCCCTTGTGGAAGACCCGGCGCAGCATCCGGGCGCGGTCACCTCGCCCATGGTGGGTACCGTGTACCTCTCGCCCGAGCCGGGCGCCGCGGTCTTTGCCCCCATCGGTGCGACCGTGGCCGAGGGCCAGACGGTGATGATCATCGAGGCGATGAAAACAATGAACCACATCCCCGCGCCGAAGGCCGGGGTGGTGAAGCGCATTCTGGTCGAGGACGGCAGCCCCGTCGAATACGGCGCCCCCCTGATGATCGTGGAGTGATCCCACGATGTTCCAGAAAATCCTGATCGCGAACCGTGGCGAGATCGCGCTGCGGGTGATCCGTGCCTGCCGCGAGATGGGCATCACCTCGGTGGCCGTGCATTCGACGGCCGATGCCGATGCCATGCACGTGCGATTGGCCGATGAATCGGTCTGCATCGGACCCGCGCCGAGTTCGGAAAGCTACCTGAACAAGGCGGCGATCATTTCGGCCTGCGAAATCACCGGCGCGCAGGCGGTGCACCCCGGCTATGGCTTCCTGTCCGAGAATGCGGCCTTTGCGCAGGCCCTGGAAGACCACGGGCTGACCTTCATCGGCCCGAACGCGGAACACATCCGAATCATGGGCGACAAGATCACCGCCAAGGAGACCGCGAAATCGCTGGGCATTCCGGTGGTGCCGGGGTCGGACGGCGGCGTGGGCGACGTGGAGGCGGCGCTGAAGGCCGCGGCAGAGATTGGCTATCCGGTCATCATCAAGGCCACCGCCGGTGGCGGCGGGCGCGGCATGAAGGTGGCGAAATCCGCGGAAGAGCTGGAAGTGGCCTTCCGCACCGCCCGCAGCGAAGCCAAGGCCGCCTTCGGCAACGACGAAGTCTACATGGAGAAGTACCTGCAGAAGCCGCGGCACATCGAAATTCAGGTGTTCGGCGATGGCAAGGGCCGCGCCGTGCATCTGGGCGAGCGCGACTGTTCCCTGCAGCGCCGCCACCAGAAGGTGCTGGAAGAGGCGCCGGGGCCGGTGATCACGCCGAAGATGCGGGCCGAGATCGGCGCGATCTGTGCCAATGCGGTGGCCAAGATCAATTACATCGGCGCGGGAACGGTCGAGTTCCTGTACGAAGACGGCAAGTTCTACTTCATCGAGATGAACACCCGCCTGCAGGTGGAACACCCGGTGACCGAGGCGATTTTCGGCGTGGATCTGGTGCGCGAACAGATCCGCGTGGCGGCGGGTCTGCCGATGTCATTCACGCAGGACGAGCTGGAGATCAACGGCCACGCCATCGAGGTGCGGATCAACGCCGAGAAGCTGCCGAACTTTTCGCCCTGCCCCGGCCGCGTGCGCATGTTCCACGCCCCCGGCGGCTTTGGTGTGCGCATGGATTCGGCGCTGTATTCGGGCTATTCGATCCCGCCCTACTACGACAGCCTGATTGCCAAGCTGATCGTGCATGGCCGTGACCGGCCCGAGGCCCTTGCCCGTTTGCGCCGGGCACTGGCCGAACTGGTGGTGGACGGAATCGACACCACGGTGCCGCTGTTCGAGGCGTTGATGAACGAACCCGATATCCAGACGGGCGAGTACACCATCCACTGGCTGGAGAAATGGCTGGCGACGCAGTTCGCCTGACGGGTCAGCCCGCCGCGAAAGCGCGGTCCAGCGCCGGGCCAAGGCTGCGGTCGGCGATCATCTTCCACAGGCAGCCGTGACCGACATTCCCCGGCAAGGGAAACAGGCCGACCCCGTCCACCTCTGCCAAGGCACCGGCATGTGCGGCATCAAGCGCCTCGTCGGCGCCATAGTGGCACTCGACCGGCAGGGACGGCGTGGCGCCCCGCAGCCAGTACCGCAGATCAACCCGCGCCCCCAGCCGCAGCGAAGACCGCGCCGCCACCTGCGGCGCCCGCGTGTCTCTGATGCTGTGGCGGAAACCGGCCTCGCCCGACATCACGCCGTTGAACAGGACGGCGCATTGCGCCGCCAAAGTGACGCCATACATCACGGCCCCCATTGCGCCGATTGACGCGCCGATGGTGACAAGCTGGCGGGTGCCTGCATGGTCGAGAATGGCCCGAAGACGTTCCACTGTCTTGTCCGGGGCCATTCCAATCGATCGGATCCCGTCGGCATAGGCGACGATGTTGTCATCGCGCAGATAGACCGCCGTCACGCCACGTTCCGCCAGATACCGGTCGAACACGCCAAGCGGGATGCCGAGATGTCCGCCCAGCCCCGTGAACACAAGCGCCGTGCGGCCGGTGCCACCACCGGCGCTGACCACGCAGTCCGTACCGTCAAAAACGGCTGGAGGCCGACCGGGTTTGAAGGACGCGCCGGCCAGTTCTTCCAGCGCGGCAATGCGCAGTCCGATCAGGCCCGCGTCTCGGTCCTGTCCTTCGGCCCGCAACCGCGCCTGTTCGGCCCGCATTTCGTCAAGGCGTGCATCGGGTTCGGCGTTCTCTTCGGCAAGCCCGTGCGCCTCTTTCCAGCGGCGGGCGCTGCGGAACTTGCGCACCTTGGCGCTCAGGCGGATGTCCGGAAAGTTCTCGTCCAGTCGGGAAAGCAGCGCCCCAAGGCGTTTCGAAGGTTCGATTCCTGCAAGCGCCCGCGCAATCGCGGGCCATGGTGCATCGCCGAGGCGGTCGCCCGTCTGCTCCAGCGAGGCCAGCAGCACGTCAGACTCTCCGCTCGCCAGCGCAATATCCAGCCGCAACGCCTGCAGCGCCCCACGACGCGGCGCAAGCTTGATGGCAGCGTCACAGGCACGCCGCGCCGCAACAAGGTCGCGCCGGGCAAAGGCTTCCTTCGCCCTTCGATACAGGGGGCCCGCCTTTTCCGAAACCTCATGATCCGTGCCCAAAAGGTTTGCTCCCGCTCTCGCACCCTTGCGTGATTTATGTGGACGCGGGACCAAGGGGAAGGAAAATGATCCAGGCAGCCCAGGACCGAACAAGGTGCGCCGAACAGGACCAGCAGTTTGACCGTGCAGCCCCAGATTTCGCCGGAAATCCTGCTGCGGGCCTATGCCATGGGGGTTTTTCCCATGGCCGAATCGCGCGATGCCGCGGAAATCCGCTGGATCGACCCGCTGCGGCGGGGCGTTCTTCCGTTGGACAGGTTCCATGTCTCGCGCTCGCTGGGCCGGGCGTTGGTGCGGCCCGACCATGCCGTCACGACGGACACCGACTTTGCCGCCATTGTCGACGGCTGTGCCGACCGCGAGGATACGTGGATCAATGCCGAAATCCGCGCGCTGTATCTGGCCCTGCACCGCGCAGGATTTGCCCATTCCGTCGAAGTCCGCGACCTGTCCGGTGCACTGGTAGGCGGGGTCTATGGTGTGACCCTGGGCGGGGCGTTCTTTGGCGAATCGATGTTCTCGCGCCGCACGGACGCGTCGAAAGTCGCGCTTGCGTGGTGCACCCACCGGCTGGCGGCGGGCGGGTTCACCTTGTTCGACACCCAGTTCCTGACACCGCATCTGGCCCGTCTTGGCGCCGAGGAAATTCCGCGTGCCGTGTATCACCGGCGCCTGGACACCGCACTTCGCATCAAGGCGCGCTGGAACCCGCCCGGCTATGCGCCGACCGCCTATTCCGTCAGGCAGCGCAGAACCCAGACATCGTAGCGCGGGTGATCCATCGCTGACAGGGCGGGGCTCTCCGCGCTCATCCAGCCCTCGAAGACCGGCGCCGTTGCCGAGCTGTCGGTCACCGTCAGGTGTGCAAAGGCGTCGGTCGCCACACCGTCGCCGGGATATCGGCAATCATCCAGCCCCACGGTGATGCGGCCCTGCTGCCCGGCCTGGCCCGTGCGCAGTTCCCAGTCGCCGGACTGACCGGTGACCTTGTCCAGCCACCGCACCACGGCCCCCGCGGCCGGAACGGCCGCCGCCTGACGGCCGGTACCGGCCTCGGGCAGGGCCTCGCCCTCACCTTGCGGGGCGGGCAGATCTTCGGTCGAAGGGTCGCCTTCCTCCTGCGCCAGCGCGGGCAGAGCCAGCAGCAGCAGCACGGCAACATGCATCCGCCTCATCCGCCGGCGCCTGCATCCTTGCTGTCGCCGCTGCCGCCCACGAATTTCATCAGCAGGTTGATCAGGCTGACAGACCCCTGCGTGTCGATGATTTCCCCCCCCGGAGGAATCACGTCAAGGCTGCCGCCCGGCGACAGTTCCACAAAGCTGCCGCCCAACAGCCCCTCGGACGAGATCAGGATCGTCGAGTCCTCGGGCAGTTGCACGTCACCCTGCACGTTGATCGTTGCATCGGCAAAGAAGGTGCCGGGGTTCAGCGTCAGGTCGGTGACGGTCCCCACCTTCACCCCCGCCAGCCGCACATCGGTGCCCACCCGCACGCCCTCGACCGAACGGAAGCTTGCGTGAAGTTCATAGCTGCCCGCACCCGTCGAGAACGCCTCGCCCTGTGCGGCATAGACCACAAAGCCGATGGCCACTGCCAGCACGCCTGCGCCGACAAGAACTTCGGTCCGGTTTTCGCTCATGTTACTTGCCGCTCATGTCAGGGCCGACCGTTCACTCGGGCGTCCATGCCTCGTAGTCGCGCCGCGGCGCGGGATCGGCGCGGCGGATCGACCCGGGGGGGGCGTAGGCGGCTGCGGTCCCCGTCAGGTTCTCCTGATGCGGCTTCTCCCAGGCCTTGCGCCGGATCGGTGCTTCGGTCGGCGGCTGGTCCCAGGTGTGGTGCAGCCAGCCGTGCCAGTCGGGCGAAACCCGGCTTGACTCCATCTCGCCGTTGAAGATGACCCAGCGACGCTTGCTGTCCTTCGTACGGTAGAAGACGTTGCCCTGCGAATCCTCGCCCACCTTCACACCATTGCGCGCCGTCCACAGGGCGGTGTTCAGGGTGGACCCGTTCCACCATGTCAACAATTGCAGCAGGGTGTTCTTGATGCCCATCAGACCGTCCTCACGCTTTGCCCCGTCATGCCGGAAACCGCGGCAGACGTCCAGCGGCGCAGGTGTCACAGGATGAAATCGCCGACCCTCAGCAAGGTTTCGCTGTATACTAGTATGCTGTGGTCTGCCACCGCATCGCCGTCGAGGTCGATTCTGACAACCGTTCGGTCAAACTCATCGCGCAGCCACCAAACCTGAGCCGGATCAATCGCGGACAGGTCGATCTTGTCCTTCTCGGCCCGGCTGAAATCACCGATCGTATCGGGCGCGGCGTCGGGCCCGAAATCGGCAACGTCGGCAAACACGAACCGGTCGGCGGCGCCCCCGCCAAACATCAGGTCGCTGCCCACCCCACCGGTGATGCGGTCCTGCGCCGCGCCGCCCACCAGATAATCGTCGCCCGCAAACCCCGTGATCGTCGTCTTGCCCGATCCGCCAAAGATCACGTTGCTCAGGTCATTGCCGGTGGCCCGCGCCTTGCCGGTGGTCAGCAGGTTCAGCTGTTCGACATGCGCTCCAAGCGTCAGGCTGACGGTCGAATACACCATGTCCCACCCAGCATCGGCGGCCTCTTTCACACGGTCGCCGGAGTGATCGACGAAATACCCGTCGTCGCCCGCGCCGCCGGTCATCCGGTCACGCCCCGCACCACCGTCAAGCTGGTCGTCGCCATCCCCGCCATACAGCGTGTCATCGCCGGACAGCCCGTACATCCGGTCAAACCCGTCCCCGCCAAAGATCACATCGCGAACCGACACGCCGCGGATGATGTCGCCCCCCGCATAGCCCGTCTGTGTCAGCGTTTCGTTCTCCGCATCCCACGCCCAGCTTTCAACCTGCGTCCCATCCTCGGTACCCGTGCCATAGATGGCTTGGATCGCGGCAATATCGATGGCCGACAGGTACGTCAGGCTGGTCTGTTCCGACATGATCGTCGCGGCCGGATCGTCCGCACCCCAGACCGCATGCACCACATCCGGGTCAGCCGCATACTGCGTCCACGCCTCGGTCGGGTGTTTCAGCCCCAGCGCATGGCCGATCTCGTGCAACATCAGCGCATAGGTCGCCGTGATGTCGCTGTTCAGGAACACGTCCCCTGCACTGTCCAGGTCACCGGTAAAATACGGATAGCTGAACCCCGACCAGTCCCCGAACGGGCGATAGCCGATGCCGCCATAGCCGTCATATCCGGTGCCGCTGAAATCCAGCTTCTGGAAATTGATGTCGCCCTGCCCCGGCGCCACCTCGATGAAGGTAAGGCCACAGGCATCGCCCCACTCCTGCAGCGCCGCCCGCGCCATGTCGGCTTCGGCGGCGTTGAAGCCCTGCCAACTCGCCAGCGCAGCCGGGGTCATCGCAGGATCGTCCAGCGTGGCCACATAGGCGTTTGCCGAAACCGGAAAGCTGAAGGTCACGAAGACCGGGCGGTCGTAGACCTCGATCCCGCCCCAGTGTGACCCGGTCAGAAGGCCCGTGTGGTCATCCGGCATCCTGCAATCCCCCACCAAATGCCCAAACGTACATCAAGTGCCGAATGCCAACAACGGCATCGTCTGGCGCCCACCGTTGTTTTGGATGCGGCGGCGCCGGGAACGGCGCGCCACTCGGCGCGCAAACCCGCCGTACCCGTCACTCTCCGGCGCGGCGCCACAGGTGGGCCACGTAGGATTCCATCATCGTTTCTGCCTCGGTGAAGTCGCGCGCGGCTGCGTCGGCGTCAACAAGGTGCACGACATCGGGTTCAAGGTCGACAACCGGGCCGCAGACCAGAATCCACGAGCCCGGATTTGTCACCCGCAGGGCCACGATCAGCCGGGCCAGAGGAAACAGCATCCGGCCCGTCGAAGCCGACAGCCCGATGATCGGATAGCGTCCATGCCCGAGTTCGGCCACCAGCGTGTCGTGGTCAAGCCCGGCGCGCAGGTCGATCTCCCATCCGCGCAGCGTCATCAGATCGGCGGCCATGGCAACGCCCAGATTGTGCGTTTCGCCCGGAACACTGCCGAACGCGGCACGGAACCCGTCGCCGCGGGCAGGCCCTGGGCCGAACAGACGCCGAAGACCGCGCATGATGGCATAGATGCGGCCCGCGCCGATCACCACCTCAACGCTGGCAATCCGGTCATCCT
Organism: uncultured Rhodobacterales bacterium; assembly: GCA_964559535.1. Taxonomy (GTDB): domain Bacteria; phylum Pseudomonadota; class Alphaproteobacteria; order Rhodobacterales; family Rhodobacteraceae; genus CAZLIC01. The sequence continues at coordinate 30,096 of CAZLIC010000020.1, read as the reverse complement.
GCCACCACCGGCCCAACCGGCGCGCTGCCTCGGCCAGAAGTCCCAGATACAGCACGTCAACCGTCGCACCGTCGGCATGCGCCTCCATCACGATCTCGGTCGCTTCGTGGTCATCCATCGACAACAGGGCTTTCGACAGCGCCTCGATCCGCTGCTCCATCCTCGCGTCAATGGAAATCTCGTGAGTCGGGGGGGGATCGGCGTCGGCCGACGCCGCCGGCTTCTTGGCCAGACGCGCGAGCACCTCAGACGCAAGGGCCTGGACGGCACCGGACGGCAGACGCGCCGAAGGCGCAACAAAAAGCTCTTTTGCACGGGCAAAAGCGCCCGCGTCGATCACCGATCCCTTGCCTGACTTCCTGACCATCTTGCTGTGCCTTGGCGATTCGCCCGCGCGCGGCTGCGCTCGAATCCGACCTTCCCCAATAACATCCTAGCAGGATATCTTCAGTTCTCAAGGTTTACAGTGTCGTGCAGAAAAATCGCAAGCCTCTGAAAATAATTAAGAACCAATGTAAGGCCAACATTACACACCTCTGCGGGTTGTTCGGACCGCCCCGGTGGGGCGGCCCGCAGACGCCTCTCCTAGAATCTCTGAATGGCGGCGAAAACCCGGTCGATCATCGCCTGCGTTCCACGGCTGAACTCCAGCGGGCAGGGCCAGGGTGCCCCGTCGCGCACGGTGCGCCCGAATGCCTCGACCTGCAGGACATAGTGGTTGGCCGCAGGCCAGCGTTCCACGGTGCGTGACAGGCCCGGCGCATCGACCTGCACCTCGGCCTGGTCATACACGCCCGCGTTGAAGGGGCCGGACCCCACGCGGATCAGCCCCTTGTCGCCCATGAATACCATTTCCTGCCGCAGGAACATGCGCATCGAGGTGATCGCCGAATAGGGGAAGTGGTGGCCGTTGCCGGACCAGATTCCCGTCACCTGCGCCCAGGTATCGACGTCATTCTCGAACCGGCCCGTAGCGTGTACAGTCTGTGGTTCGGCCCCGGTGACAAAGCGCGCCGAACCATAGGTGTAGACGCCGATGTCACGGATGCCGCCGCCGCCGGTGTCGGGGCGGTTGCGGATGTTCGTCACGTCGGTGCGGTTGTCATACGAGAACACGCCGTCCACCTGCACAATCTCGCCGATGACGCCGGATTGCACCAGCTCGCGCGCGCGCACCCACTGCGGGTGGTGCACAATCATGTAGGCCTCGCTGACCAGCACGCCGCGGGCATCGCGCGCGGCGATCAGCGTGTCGATTTCGTCCGCCTGCATGGCGATGGGCTTTTCCGTCAGCACATGCTTGCCTGCGGCAATCGCCTTCAGCGTCCATTCCACATGCAGGTGGTTCGGCAGCGGGATGTAGACCGCGTCGATCGTCGGGTCTGCCAACAGCTCGTCATAGCCGCGGTGCACCTTCATGTCGGGGCAGAAGGCGCGAAAGCCGTCGGCCTTGGCCGGGTCGGACGTGGCTATGGCGGCCAGCCGCGCGCCCCTGGCCGCATGAATGGCCGGGGCCATGTGTTCGCGCGCGAACTTTGCCGCGCCCAGAATCCCCCAGTTCACCGGTTCCATGACCTGTCACTCCCTGTTTTCCTTGTCGCGGCAAGGCTAGACAGGTCGGGGGCGCCGCGCAATCAGCGGCGGGCGGGCCGGTGCAACTGGTGCTGCCGCCACAGGGCGAAGGGAACAAGGCCCAGATAGACCAGCGACACCACGAACAATGTCTGCCAGGGCGAATTGGCCAGCCCCACCACCACTGCCACCATCGCCACCAGCAGCAGCCGCGCCACCGGCCGCGTGACCTTCATCTTCAGCGACACCGTGGGAATGCGGCTGACCATCAGCGCCCCCGTGCCGATCAGCCACAGCGCGGCCAACACCGGCGGCAGGTCCAGGTCGGGCCAGCCCTGCATCAGGAACACCGGCGCCAGCGCCAGCATGGCCCCCGCAGGCGACGGCACGCCGGTGAACCACGACGGGTCATGCGACGGGTTCGTCTTGTCGTCCGCGTTGAACCGCGCCAGCCGCAGCGCGCAGCACATCACATAGGCCAGCGCCGCCCCCCACCCCAGGACGGGCACGTCGGAAAGACAGAAGAAGTACAGCAGCATCGCCGGGGCGACACCGAAGTTCACGATGTCGGCCAGGCTGTCCAGTTCGGCGCCCAGCAGGCTTTCGCTGCGCAGGGCGCGGGCCACGCGGCCGTCCAGCCCGTCCAGCAACGTGGCAATCCCTTGCAGCGCCACGGCGATCCCGAAGTCGCCCACCACCGAAAAGCGGATCGAGGTGATTCCGGCGCAGATTGCGGCCAGCGTCATGGCATTCGGCACGAGTTGAACCAGCGCCACGCGGCTACCGCCCGGCCTGGGTGTGGGGTCGGTCATTCCGGGCGGCCCAGTTCGGCGTTCGCGCCCGGCGCCACGCGGGCAATCACCGTTTCGCCCGCAATCATCGTCTGGCCCACCGACACCTGCACCACCGCGTCCGGCGGCAGGTACACATCCAGCCGCGACCCGAACCGGATCAGCCCGAACCGCTCGCCCCGGCGCAGCGCGGCGCCCGGCCGCACCCAGCACAGGATGCGCCGCGCCACCAGCCCGGCAATCTGCACCACTGCCACCTGCCGCCCCTCGGCGTCGTCAATGCGGATGGCATTGCGTTCGTTCATGTCGCTGGCCTTGTCCAGCGCAGCACTCAGGAACTGCCCCTTGTGATAGGCCACCGCCCCCACCGTGCCCGCCAGGGGCGCCCGGTTCACATGGCAATTGAACACCGACATGAACACCGACACCCGCAGCAGCGCCACGGGCGGCATGTCCAGCCCGGGCGGCGGCACCGCGGGCTCGATCAGCGACACCACGCCGTCGGCGGGGCTGACCAGCAGGCCGGGTGACTGCGGCACCTGCCGCACCGGATCGCGGAAGAAGTAGTAGCACCACACCGTCAGTCCCAAGCCCACCCAGCCAAGCGGCGCCCAAAGCCAGAACAGCACCAGCGTCACCGCGGCAAACACACCGACAAACCGCCACCCCTCGGGGTGCATGGGTTTGACGAAGGTGGACATCAGGTTCATCGCTTGCCCTGCTTCCCAAGGGCCATGCTGGCCCGCAAGCCCCGCTACCTAGCGGTCAGACCGGGCCGGATCAATGTGACGATTCTGTAAATCGGCGTCTTCGTCGATTTTTGCACCCGGCAACGCAAACGGCGCCCGGTTTCCCGGGCGCCGCGATACCGCCTTCCGGCGCAAACCTACGCCGGAACCAGCATCCCCTTGCCGCGCGCCAGTTCGCGCATGCGGTGCTGCAGCTTCTCGAACGCGCGCACCTCGATCTGGCGGATGCGTTCGCGGCTGACGCCATAGCTTTCCGACAGGTCTTCCAGCGTGACCGGATCATCGGCCAGACGGCGCTGCACCAGGATGTCCTTCTCGCGGTCGTTCAGCACCGCCATGGCCTGCACCAGCAGCGCCTTGCGCGTGGTCAGTTCGTCATGCTCGGCATAGGCCTCGGCCTGATCGCTGTCTTCATCCTCCAGCCAGTCCTGCCACTGCGACCCGCCCTCTTCCGACCCGATGGTGGCATTCAGAGAGGCATCCCCGCCCGACAGGCGGCGGTTCATGTCGATCACCTCGTCCTCGGTCACCGACAGGTCGTGCGCGATCTGCTTCACATTCTCGGGGCGCAGGTCACCCTCTTCCAGCGCGCCGACCTTGGCCTTGGCCTTGCGCAGGTTGAAGAACAGCTTCTTCTGCGCGCTGGTGGTGCCCAGTTTGACCAGCGACCACGACCGCAGGATGTATTCCTGAATCGAGGCGCGGATCCACCACATGGCGTAAGTGGCCAGACGAAAGCCCTTCTCGGGGTCAAACCGCTTCACCGCCTGCATCAGGCCCACGTTCGCCTCGGAAATCACCTCGGCCTGCGGCAGGCCGTAGCCGCGATAGCCCATGGCAATCTTGGCGGCCAGCCGCAGGTGGCTGGTCACCATCTTGTGCGCCGCGGCAGTGTCCTGATGGTCAACCCAGCGCTTGGCCAGCATGTATTCCTCTTCCGGCTCCAGCAGGGGAAACTTGCGGATTTCCTGCATGTAGCGGTTCAGCCCGTTTTCCGGGGTGGGGGCTGGAAGCATGGAATAGCTCGACATCGCGCTTCTCCGTCTTGGGGCCGGGCGGCATAACCAGACCGGACCAGGAAATCTGGTGCGTCCGGCCATGTTCTGCAAGGACCGGACCGTTACATTACATTACGCCAGTTGTTGGTGCTTCCGTCACAAGTGAAGCATTGTAACATCGTGGTCACGCGGATGTCAGTCCCCTTGGCGGGAACCATGCCTGCCGCAGAAAGATTGCCAAAAGGTTAGGCAGCGGTTCCCGGGCCCGCACGCAACAGCGCCAGAAGTTCGGCCATGTCAGCCGGAAGCTCCGATGCAAAGGACAGCCGTCCCCCCGTTACCGGGTGGTCGAACCCCAGCGTTGCCGCATGCAGCGCCTGCCGAGGAAAGCCCGCCGCCATGGCCGCCGCCGCCTGGCCCACCGCGCGCGGCGCCACCTTGCGCGCCCCGCCGTAGACCTGGTCGCCCAACAGCCCGTGCCCCGCATGCGCCATGTGCACGCGAATCTGGTGCGTCCGCCCGGTCTCCAGCCAGCACTCCACCAGCGCGGCCACCGGCGGCACCCCGAACCCCTCCAGCACCCGGAACCGCGTCACCGCCGCCCGCCCGCCGTCCCAGACCACCGCCTGCCGCTGCCGGTCGGTGCGGTGGCGCCCCAGCCCCGTGCTGATGCGGATGATCTCGCCCGGTTCGGCCGCCACGCCGCGGATGCCGCGCAACCGCGGGTCGGCATAGTGCGGCATGCCGTGCACCACGGCCAGATAGCGGCGGTCCACCGTATGCGCCGCGAACTGCGCTGACAGGCCCTGGTGCGCACGGTCGGTCTTGGCGGCCACCAACAAACCCGTGGTGTCCTTGTCGATCCGGTGCACGATCCCCGGTCGCTTCACCCCTCCCACCCCGGCCAGCGTCTCGCCGCAATGATGCAACAGCGCGTTCACCAGCGTGCCTGTCCACTGCCCAGGCGCCGGATGCACCACCAGCCCCGCGGGCTTGTCGATCACGATCAGGTCGTCATCCTCGAACACCACCGCCAGCGGAATGTCCTCGGCCAGCGTTTCCACATCCACCGGTGGCGGCACCGCGATCTCGATCTCGTCGCCCGCTGCCACCTTCGCCTTGGCCTCCAGCGCCACGCCGTCGCGCATGACCGCCCCCTGCGCGATCAGCCGCGCCAGGGCCGAGCGGGTGATGCCCGCATCCTCTGGCAGGTCGCGCATCAGCGCCTTATCAAGGCGTGGGGGCGGATCGGCGGCAATGATGACGCGGACCACCCCATCGGAGTCAGTGTCGATGTCGGACATGGATCAGCCGCCCCCACTGCCGGGCAGCCTGCAGGTACTGAAGTGGCTGGTGATCCTGCTGACGCTGTCCATGATCGGCGGCGTGATAACGATTGTCGCGGTGATTGTCACCCGCATGCCCACGGCGCTGTCTGCAACGCCTGACCTGCCCGCAAGCATCGCCCTGCCCACCGGTCTGACAGCCGGAGCCGTCACCTTCGGGCGGGGCTTCGTGGCGGTCGTCGCCTCGGGCGCGGAAGGCGAGCGCATCCTTGTCTATGCCCCCGACGGGCGCCTGCGGCAGGACGTTCCCATCGCTCCCTGACGGTTTCCGACCATTGCGCGGCGGAACCGGCAGGCCAAGGCGCGCCGCTCCCGCCAATCTGGCTTTGCTGCCAAAGGAGCCGCCATGCCTGCCTCCCCGCCCGACGCCACCGAAACCGCGGCCATGGTTGCCCGCGGCGAGGTAACGCCCACCGAACTTCTGGACGCGGCACTGGTCGCGGTGCAACGGCTGAACCCGCACCTGAATGCGGTGACGCTGATGCAGGAAGACGTGGCGCGGCGGGCCATCGCGCAGGGACTGCCGCGCGGTCCGTTCCACGGCGTGCCTTTCCTGCTGAAGGATCTGGGCGCCGAGGCGCGCGACTTTCCCAGCCACATGGGTTCGCGCCTGTATGCCAACACGCGGTTTCCACTGGATTCTGATCTGTGGCTGCGGATGCGCGAAACGGGCGTCGTCACATTTGGCCGCACGACTGCCCCCGAAATGGGCGTCGGCTGCGCAACCGAAGCCGTGGTCTATGGGGCGCCCACGCGCAACCCGTGGAACCCGGACCACACGCCGGGCGGATCGTCGGGCGGGTCGGGGGCGGCGGTGGCGGCGGGCATCGTGCCCTTCGCGCACGGGTCGGACGGTGGCGGGTCGGTGCGGATTCCGGCCTCGAACTGCGGCCTGTTCGGCCTGAAACCCACCCGTGCCCGCCTGCCTGACGGACCTTACTCCGGCGAAGGCTGGGCCGGCATGGGAATCGAAGGGTTCCTTACCTTGTCCGTCCGCGACACCGCCACGATGATGGACGCCTGCCACGGTGCCGACCTTGGAGCGCCCTATGTGGCTCCGCCGCTGAGGGCCTCGCATGCGGATGCCATCAGCCGCCCGCCGCGCCGCCTGCGCGTGATGCTGTGCGACACCACCTTCGACGGCACCCCCATCGACCCCGCCGTGGCCGAACAGGTGCGGAACGCCGCGACGTTGCTGGAAACCCTTGGCCACCACATCGAACCCGGCAGGCCGAAGGCCGACGTCGCCATGATGATGCACGCGTGGACCGACATTGTCGCAGTGGGCACCGCCCTTTCGGTGCGGTCGAAGATCGGCGACCGCCTGCCCACACCCGATGAGACCGAAGGTGTGACCCGCGGCGCCTGCCGCCACGCCGTCACCCTGCACCCGACACGGTATCTGGAGGCCATCGGCGAAATCCACGACTTCGGCCGCCAGATGGCCGCCGTGTTCGACCCGGAAACAGGCCCCGGTTGCGACATCATCCTGTCGGCCACGCTGGCCGAACCACCCGCCAAGGTGGGCCGTTTTGCCCACACCACCGAGGACTTCGTGGCCTACCGCACCGGCCCAGGCGGCGTCTTTGCCTATTCCCCGTTCTGCGCGGTGTTCAATGCCAGCGGCCAGCCCGCGGCGTCGGTGCCTCTGGGCATGGTGAACGGCTTGCCCGTCGGCGTTCATCTGGCTGCCAGGTTCGGCGACGACGAAACCCTGCTGGCGCTTTGCGCAGAAATCGAACGCGCCGCCCCCTGGGCACACCGCCGCCCGCCCCTTCATGCCTGAATTCGCGCCATTTGCCTTGCCCGACGGCAAATGCCCCGCATGAATGGCGTCCGGGCGAACCGCTTGCATCTGTTGGCCACGGCGGAAGCGATCGAAGCCGTCCAGGCGTTCGGCGCTGGCGACCACGCGGCGGGTGCGCTGGACGATGTGTCACTTGCCATCAACGCGGGTGAATTCTTCGCCCTCTCTGGTCACTCGGGACGCGTTGCCCGCGGTGCGGCAAGTGCCGGGGGACAAGGGATGGGCGCAGGCGAAGGTACAGCCCTTCGCCGCCAACCATCCGCCGTGGCCTCCTTCAACCACGCCGAAACCGACCAGCAGGCGCAGACAGTGGCTTAACACAGACGGAGATTTGTCCAAAGATCGGGGAGTGCCTTGGTGGACGACCCCCCGGGGAAACTGGACAAAAAAGACGACCATGGAACTTTGGCAGCACAGCGCAAGCGACCTGTCGCGCATGGTGGCGGCCCGCCAGGTGGCGCCGTCCGAGATCATGTCCGCGAATCTGGCGCGGATTGCCGCGGTGAACCCGGCGCTGAACGCCATCGTCAGCCTGCGCGATACCGACACGCTGATGACCGAGGCGCGCGCGGCGGATGACGCACCGCAGCAAGGCTGGCTGCACGGGTTGCCGCTGGCGGTGAAGGACCTGGTGGCCACGGCCGGGCTGCGCACCACCTGGGGCTCGCCGATCTGGGCGGACAATGTGCCTTCCGCAGATGATCTGCTGGCGGCGCGGATGCGCGCGGCAGGTGCGATCTTCATCGGCAAGACCAACGTTCCCGAATGGGGACAGGGTTCGCACAGCTTCAACCCTGTGTTCGGAGTAACGCGGAATCCCTATGATCCTGAACGCTCTGCGGGCGGTTCTTCAGGTGGTGCCGCAGCGGCGCTGGCCGCCCGCATGGTTCCGGTGTCAGACGGCAGCGACATGATGGGCAGCCTGCGCAACCCCGCTGCCTTCTGCAATGTCTATGGCTTCCGCCCCAGCTATGGCCTGGTTCCCGCAGACGCCGTGGGCGACACCTTCATGGCCACGCTTTCGACCGATGGGCCGATGGGCCGTACCGTGGAAGACGTGGCGCGCCTTCTGTCGGTTCAGGCGGGCGAAAACCCGCAGGCGCCCTTCGGCCTGCCTGGCGGCGACTTTGCCAACCAGCTGGACCGGAGCATCCGGGGCAGCCGCATCGGTTGGCTGTGCGACTGGGGCGGTGCCTATGCCATGGAACCCGGCATCCTGGCGCTATGCGAAACCGCCCTGCAGGTGTTCGAGGACATCGGCTGCACGGTGGAATCCGTGGCCCCCCCCTTCCCGGCGGTCGCATTGTGGGACTCATGGGTCACGCTGCGCGCCGTGCTGAATGCGGGGGCCAAGCGCGCGCTGTACGCCGACCCGGCGCAGCGCGCCGCGACAAAGCCCGAGACGATCTGGGAAATCGAGCAGGGCCAGGGCCTGTCCGCCGATGCCGTCCTGCGCGCCAGCGAAACCCGCAGCCGCTGGTATGCCACTGCCGCCCGGCTGTTCGATACCTACGACGCGCTGGTCATGCCCAGTGCGCAAGTCTGGCCATTTCCGGCAGAATGGCGTTGGCCGCAGGCCATCAATGGTGTGCCGATGGATACCTATCACCGCTGGATGGAAGTGGTGATCCCGGTCTCGCTGGCGGGACTGCCTGCGCTGGCCTGCCCGGCGGGCTTCGGGCCGCAAGGCCTGCCGATGGGACTGCAGCTTTTCGGGCGGCATGGCAACGACCGGGGCGTTCTGGCGCTGGGGCAGGCCTACCACCGGGCCACCGACTGGCCGGGGCGCCGCCCGCCCCATCTGCCCGAATGCGATGCCGTCACCGCTTGACTTGCCAAGACACCGAGCCAGTTCGCAACAAAATTGCGTGCAGGACCGACCGGAGGCCGAACGTGACAGACCAGTACGATGCCTGGGTCGGGCGGCGCGAGACCGCGACCGATGTGGTGTCCGCCCGCGACGTCGCCCGCTTGGCCGCTACGATCGCCCCGGATCATGCCGAAATCGGCGCCGACCTTCCCCCGTTGTGGCACTGGCTGGCCTTTGCGCCGATCGTGGCCAGCGGCGGGCTGGGGGTCGACGGCCACCCGGCCCTGGGCCAGTTCCTGCCTCCGCTTGAAGGGCGCCGCCGGATGTGGGCCGGGGGGCGCCTGACGTTCCTGTCCCCTCTTCGCATCGGCGAGATGCTGGAGCGCCAGTCGGACATCACGAAGATCGCCGAAAAGGCAGGAGCGACGGGGTCGCTGGTGTTCGTCACGGTTCGCCACCGGGTAACCGGCGCGGCCGGCGGACTGGTGCAGGAAGAGCAGGATATCGTCTATGCGGCCCTGCCCGAAAGGTTCTCTCCGCCTCCCCCGGTTCCGGCCCCCGATGGCGCCGAGCTTCGGGCCGTGTCGGTGGATCCGGTCACGCTTTTCCGCTTTTCGGCGCTGACCTTCAACGCCCACCGCATCCACTATGACCTGTCCTATGCGACCGATGTCGAAAAGTATCCTTCGCTTGTGGTGCATGGCCCACTGCAGGCGATCTGGATGATGGAGAATGCCCGGCGCACGGGCATCCGTCCCACCGCCTTCCGCTTTCGCGGCCTGCACCCGCTGTTCCCCGAGAACGCGCCGCGGCTGGCCATGTGGCCCGCACAGGGCGCCACGCGCCGCGTCGCCGTGGTGGCCGGCGGCGGCTACATGACCATGCAGGGCGAGGTGGATTTCGCATGACCGGACCCTTGCAGGGGATGCGGGTGGTCGAGGGGTCGGCCTTCGTCGCCGTGCCGCTGGCCGGCATGACACTGGCGCAGATGGGGGCCGATGTCATCCGGTTCGACCGGCTGCAGGGCGGGCTGGACGCCGCACGCTGGCCGGTCACGGCATCTGGCGAAAGCCTGTTCTGGGCCGGGCTGAACAAGGGCAAGCGGTCGCTGGCCGTCGACATGGCGCGGCCGGAAGGGCAAGAGATCGTGCAGGCGCTTGTCTGCGCCCCCGGACCCGACGCCGGCATGTTCATCACCAATCTGCGGACACGCGGGTGGATGGACTATCCCGCGATGAAGGCAGGGCGCAGCGACCTGATCATGGTCAGCCTGACGGGAACCCGGCGCGGGGAACCGGCGGTGGACTATTCGGTCAATCCGGCTTTGGGCTTTCCCATGGCCACCGGTCCGGAAGGCTCGGTCGAACCGGTGGCGCATGTGTTGCCCGCATGGGACTGCATCGCGGGGCAGATGGTGGTGCACAGCCTGCTGGCGGCCGAACGCCACCGCTTGCGGACCGGCGCGGGTCAACTGGCCGAGTTCTCTCTCAAGGATGCCGCGGCGGCCATGCTGGCCAATCTGGGCATCCTGGCCGAGGTGCAGGTAAACGGGGTGGACCGGCCCAAGGTTGGCAACGCGCTCTATGGCGGCTACGGGCAGGACTTCGTGCTGGCCTGCGGGCACCGGGTGATGGTCATCGGGCTGACGGACCGTCAGTGGCGAGGACTGGTCAAGGTCTTGGGAATGGAGGCGGGCGTTGCCGCGCTGGCCGCGCGCCTGGGGCGCGACCTTGGCCGCGAGGGCGAGCGCTGGCTGGCGCGCAGCGAGATCACGGCGTTGTTCATGCCATGGTTCGCGGCCCGCCGCCTTGACGAGGTTGCACCGATGTTCGACGCGGCGGGGCTGACGTGGTCGGTGTTCCGCAGCTTTGCCGGGGCCGCCGCCCATGACCCCGACCTGTCAACCGACAACCCCATGTTCTCGCAGGTGAACCAGCCGGGCATCGGGGCATTGCTGCAGCCCGGCAGCCCGGTCGCCTGGTCTGCACACCCCCGCGCGCCCGCCACGCCGGCCCCTCGCCTTGGCCAGCACACCGAGGAAATCCTGGCCGACGTCGTGGGCCTGTCGTCAGGCCAGATCGGTGCGCTGATGGATGCGCGCGTGGTGGCCGGGCCGCGCTGAGGCCGCAGAGGCGGCACCGGCTATTCGGCGGCCACCTTCCGCCGCCGCAGCAGCGGGGCCAGGTACCGCCCGGTATGGCTGGCCTGCACCTTGGCAACATCCTCGGGTGTTCCCGTCGCAACAATGGTGCCGCCCCCGTCGCCACCTTCGGGGCCGATGTCGATCACCCAGTCGGCGGTCTTCACCACATCAAGGTTGTGTTCGATCACCACCACCGTGTTGCCCTGATCGACCAGCGAATGCAGAACCTCCAGAAGCTTGCGAACATCCTCGAAATGCAGGCCGGTGGTGGGCTCATCCAGGATATAGAGCGTGCGGCCCGTGGCCCGGCGGGACAGTTCCTTGGACAGCTTCACCCGCTGCGCCTCGCCCCCCGAAAGCGTGGTGGCCTGCTGGCCCACCTTGATGTAGCCCAAGCCCACCTCGCACAGCGCGTCCATCTTTTCGCGGATCGCCGGAACCGCCCCGAAGAACTCGCGCGCATCTTCGCACGTCATCTCAAGAACGTCGGCGATGCTCTTGTTCTTGAACTTGATTTCCAGAGTCTCGCGGTTATAGCGAGCGCCCTTGCACGTCTCGCAGGTGACATAGACATCGGGCAGGAAGTGCATCTCGATCTTGATCACGCCGTCGCCCTGGCAGGCCTCGCACCGCCCGCCCTTGACGTTGAAGCTGAACCGTCCGGCGGCATAGCCCCGCGTCTTGGCTTCGGGCAGTCCGGCAAACCAGTCTCGGATCGGGCCAAAGGCGCCGGTGTAGGTCGCCGGGTTCGACCGCGGGGTGCGGCCGATCGGGCGCTGGTCGATGTCGATCACCTTGTCGAGGTGCTCGAACCCCTTGATCGTCTCGCAGGGCGCGGGCGTTTCATGAGCGCCGTTCAGGCGGCCTGCGGCGGTCTTGTACAGCGTTTCGATGGTCAGCGTGGATTTGCCCCCGCCGGACACACCCGTTACGCAGACGAACTGGCCCAGCGGGAAGTCGACCGTGAGGTTTTTCAGGTTGTTGCCGACAGCGCCGACCACGGTCAGCTTCTTGCCGTTGCCTTGCCTTCGGCTGCGCGGGACCGTGACTTCGCGCGCACCAGACAGATACTGGCCCGTCAGGCTGGCAGGGTCGGCCGCGATCTCGGCAGGCGTACCGCGCGCAACAATCTGGCCGCCATGCACACCCGCGCCCGGGCCGATGTCGAAGACGTAGTCCGCCTCGCGGATCGCCTCTTCGTCATGTTCCACCACCAGCACCGAATTGCCCTGATCGCGCAGGTTCTTCAGCGTGCCCAGCAGACGGTCATTGTCGCGCTGGTGCAGGCCGATCGAGGGTTCGTCCAGCACGTACAGGACGCCCGTCAGGCCACTGCCAATCTGGCTGGCCAGCCGGATGCGCTGGCTTTCTCCGCCCGACAGAGTGCCCGCATTGCGCGCCAGTGTCAGGTAGTCGAGCCCGACATTCACAAGGAATCCAAGACGTTCACGGATTTCCTTCAGAATCGCCCGGGCAATCTCGTTCTTCTGGTTGGTCAGGCTTCCGGGCACCGTACCCACCCAGTCGAACGCCTCGCGGATCGACTTCGCCACCACCTCGCCCGCATGCAGCCCGCCGATCTTCACCGCCAGCGCCTCGGGCTTCAGCCGGTGGCCGCCGCAGGTGCGGCACGGGCGGTTGTTCTGGTAGCGCTCCATCTCCTCGCGCGACCAGGCGCTGTCGGTCTCCTTGTAGCGACGCTCCATGTTGGGGATCACCCCCTCGAACACGCGCTTGACCTGATAGATGCGCCCGCCCTCGTCATAGCGGAACTCGATCTCGTCGCCGCCCGACCCGTACAGGAACAGCGCCTTGATCTCGGGCGCCAGATCCTTCCACTTCTTCTTGTGGTCGAACCTGTAATGCTTGGCCAGGGCCTCGACCGTCTGGGTGAAGTAGGGGGACTTCGACTTGGCCCAGGGCGCGATGGCGCCCTGCAGGATGGAAATGCCCTGGTCGGGCACCACAAGGCGTTCGTCGAAGAACAGCTCGAACCCCAGGCCGTCGCAGGCCGGGCAGGCACCGAAGGGGGCGTTGAAGCTGAACAGGCGCGGCTCGATTTCCGGAATGGTGAAGCCGCTGACCGGGCAGGCGAACTTCTCGGAATAGGTGATGCGCTCCGTTTCACCCTCGGAGGGCGCCGTCTCGATGATGGCAATGCCGTCGGCCAGGTTCAGCGCGGTGCGAAAGCTGTCGGCCAGCCGGGTTTCCAGACCTGCCTTCACCACGATGCGGTCCACCACCACATCAATGTCGTGGCGCAGCTTCTTGTCCAGCGCGGGGGCTCCCTCGATCTCGTGGAAGGTCCCGTCGACCTTCACCCGCTGGAAGCCCTGCTTGCGCAGGTCAAGGAATTCCTTGCGGTATTCGCCCTTGCGGTCGCGCACGATGGGGGCCAGCAGATAGGCGCGGGTGCCCTCGGGCATGGCCATCACCGCATCCACCATGTCCTGCACCTGCATCGCGGTGATGGGCAGGCCGGTGGCCGGCGAATAGGGCGTGCCGACGCGGGCGAACAAGAGGCGCATGTAGTCGTAGATTTCGGTCACCGTGCCAACGGTGGACCGCGGGTTCTTCGACGTGGTCTTCTGTTCGATGCTGATCGCCGGGGACAGGCCGCTGATGTGGTCCACATCGGGCTTGCCCATCATGTCCAGGAACTGGCGGGCATAGGCCGACAGCGATTCCACATAGCGCCGCTGCCCCTCGGCATAGATCGTGTCGAACGCCAGCGACGACTTGCCCGACCCCGACAGCCCGGTGATCACCACCAGCTGGTCGCGCGGAATGTCCAGATCGATGCCCTTGAGGTTGTGCTCGCGCGCGCCGCGCACGGAGATGAACTTCGCTTCCATCATAACCCCCGAGATCTGAAGGTCAGATGTAAGGCAGTAGTTGCGAGTCTCCAACCCAAAAATGTGAACGAAGTCGGAACGGAACTGCTACTTGCAAATCTCGGGTGATGAGATCATGATGCATATTGGATGAACATCCCGACGGTGAAGACTCAACGACAGGCAAGTGAAAGCGAGCCCCGAGATCAGTACTTAGACGAGCAAAGAAGTCGAAAAGCCACAACCTGGAAGATGCGGAGAGATCAGATGAGAATGACTTCAAACCACCTGAACCTGGCCGCGGGAGTTCGTTAGTCTCCCATGGCCCCCTGAAGGGCCAAACATATGAAAATCAAGGACCAACTTGCCCCTGTTGGGGAGGATTGGCCGCTCAGTGTCGCCATCGAGGAGATTCGAGAGAGGCGGCGCGAGAACAACGACCGAAGGCGCTTTCAGATCGCCGTGTCCGTCATGGCGGGTATCGCGGCAGGAGCTGCGGGGCTGGGCGCTCACGGGTTCTATGCTGGGGATTTCGGACCTGTGTCGGGCTTCTGGACGGCGACAGGGCCGATCTTCGGCGCAATCATAGGGTACTACTTTGGCAAAACCGGTGACACTTCCTGAAGACGAACGCGAAACCACGCGCGTTCAGTTCGACATGGCCGCGCGTTCCATGGAACGGCTGCGCGCGCTGAAGGACAAGACCGAGGCGGCATCCTATGCCGAGGTCTTCCGCAACGCGCTGCGCTTCTATGAATTCCTCGTAAACGAGGCCGAGAAGGGCAACGAGGTGGTGATCGAGCCGAAGGATGGCTCGGGCAAGCGGACGGTGCTTGTTCATCAGTGAAGGGCCGAGCCGCACTGCATGTGCATGCTGATTGGGCAAGCATGACCCGCGAATGAACCCGCGGCCAATTCTGGGTACCGAATCAGAAAGTGATTGCAATGTTTTTGTGAAGCTTCAGTATCGGCTTCATGAAGATTCTGCGAAACTCTTGTCTCATCTCGCTTCTGACGGCGTTCCCCGCGGCGGCAGACGATTGCGCGCTGGCCATGGCGCTGGATGCGCGCATCGTGGCGGTGACCGGCGACCCGCCTCTGCCAGCCTGCCCCGACATCGGGCGCAACCTGCCCGCAACGGGCGGGATGCGGTCGCAGGCCGGGGCGTTCAACCCGGAAACCTGGCGCATCGACCTGGCCCCCGACCTGGACCTGGCGACGCCCGTCGGGCAGGGCTACCTTCTGCACGAACTGGTGCACCATGCGCAGGCCCGCGGCGGCCGGACGGGGCGGGGTTGTGTCGGGCTTCTGGAGTCCGAGGCCTATGCCCTGCAGGCGCAGTTCCTGCGCGAAGTGGGGCAGACAGAGGATGCCCGGATGATTGGCGCGCTGGGTGCCCTGCTGGGGCAGTGCCCGGCCTAGCGGCGCCGCGCCCGCAGCCAGCCGACAACAAGGAACCCCGCCACCGACAGGGGCAGCACGAAGGCAGGAATGGCCGCCGGACCCATGGCCGCACCCATTGCGGCCAGCAGGGGGGTG
Source organism: uncultured Rhodobacterales bacterium (assembly GCA_964559535.1). GTDB lineage: Bacteria > Pseudomonadota > Alphaproteobacteria > Rhodobacterales > Rhodobacteraceae > CAZLIC01. The sequence continues at coordinate 14,507 of CAZLIC010000020.1, read as the reverse complement.
CCCGTCACGGTGCCCAGGTTTCCCATCTGCGCCACCGCCCCGGCGGCGCGGGCGCGGTCGGCCGGATCGGGGTTCAGTGCGGGGATCGAGGCGAAGCTTGCGCCCTGCACCAGGCCCGCACCCACGGCCAGCCCCATCGCAGCGGTGGCCATCGCCCCTGCCTGACCAAGAACGGCCCAGAACCCCAGCGCACAAAGCGCGGTCACCGCATAGCCCGCCTGCACCACCCGGTCTGCCGTCCAGCGCCGCAGCGCCCAGACCCCCAGCGTCAGCGAGGCTGCAATCGAGACCAGCGGCATCGCGGCCGCGACCGTGGCGCGCAAAGGGTCGGCAAGTGACAACGGAAGCAGAGTCAGCAGCGCGACGAACAGGGCGGTGTAGAACACGAATCCCAGCGCCGGCGCCGCGATCCTGGGGCTGGCGTAGATCTGCGCATGTTCGGCCAGCAGCCCGGGCGCCCCAGACACGGCGGGCGAACGCGGGTCGGTCGGCAGCAACAGCGCCAAGGCCGCCGCACAGGCCACCATCCAGCCGGCATGTCCCAGAAGCAGCGCCTGCGGCCCTCCCCATCCCATCAGGGGCGGACCGACCAGCGCCAGCAGGGCATAGGTCAGGCCAAAGAAGGTAGACCACAGCGCCATTGCCAGCCCCTGTCGCGGCCCGCTGGCAACGGTGGCAATCACCGTGGGGCCGACAACGACGATGGCAAGGTGCGATACCCCCTCGGCCACGCGCAGCGCCAGCAGCACCGGAAACGGCGGCAGCAGGGATTGCGCGGCCGAAACCGCCGCGCCGCCCAGCATGGCCCACAGGATGGCCCGGCGCGGCCCGATCCGTGCCACCAGAAGCCCCGCCGTGGTACCGAACACCAGCCCCACCAGGCCCACCACCGACACCACAAGACCCAGGGCCACAACGCTTTGCCCGGCATAGTCCTGCGCCAGCCGGTCATACAGCACCGACATCTTGCCGAACTGCGCCGCGGCCCCAAGGCCCGACAGGAACAGGGCAAAGACGATGAGGGCGGGGCGCATGGGGGCAGGTCCGGTGCTGGGTGCCGCGACTAGGGCAACCGCGCGGGGGAATGTCCAGACAGGACTGGCGCAACCAGCACCGGAAAAGCGCCTCCCCTCCCCCCCGTGGAGAGGGGATAGGGTTGGGGGGCCACCAGCGGGGTGCTTGGCGCCGCTGCCTATCGCGGCGCCAGTGCCAGCCGGTCCTGCGCCGACCGCGGCACGGTCGGGTGAATGCGCTCGGACCGGTCGCGCCCGACCTCGCGCTTCTTGCGCAGCAGGAACATAGCCCCCCAGCCACGCCAGGTGCCGCACATCGGTGCCGCGGGGTCGCAGGGGAACCGCGCGCGCCAGCCTTCGGGCAGCGGCAGGCCGCAGGCCTCGGCCCGGTCCAGCATCCAGACCAGCGGAATGTTCGACAGCGGCCGCGCCTCGGTGCGCGGCCAGATCTGGCCCCCGATGTCGCCATGCGCGCCGCGGAACCACATCTGCTCGATGTTGCCTTCCCATTCGGCCGGGCAGTCCCACAGCACCGGCGCATAGGCCTCGCGCGTTTCGTCCAGAGCCAGCGCGTGAAACCCGTGGCGGATCGAGGGGCCAAGCTGGTGGTTGTGAAACCGGTTGCGGTTCTCGGTCAGCATCCACAGCAGCGGCAGCCGCAGACCCAGCGCCTTGACCGTGTCGAACACGCCCAGCATCTCGACGGGCGCGGCAGCATGGCAGTACCGCCGAGCAAAGGCACGGCAGGCCGGACGGTCGGGGTCGCGGCGATAATGGCGCCACGCCAGTTGCACATGACGCTCGGTGGCATGTTCGCGGACCACCAGCCCCACCCGGTCAATCACCCCGGCCAATGACCGCACACCGAACGCCCCACGGGAAAAGCCGAACAGCCAGATGCGGTCACCGGGCCGGTAATGGCTGGCAAGCCAGCCATAGGCCCGCCGGATCTGGCGCGAAAGGCCGCGGCCCTGCGCCACGTCGCGCGTGGCCCACCAGTCCGTCCATTGCAGGCCGGGCTCATAGTACACCGTGCGATGCACCCGCGGCCCGCCCTCGGACAAAAGCTTGAAGATCAGGCCCGCGTTGGTTTCCATCCCCGGTTCCAGAGACGACATGGTGCCGTCCAGGATGATGATGTGGTCGACCGCGCCGCGCTTCTTGCCCGCGGGAACGGGCGCAGGCATTTCGGGAACCGCAACTGCGGCCTCGCGCCGGAAGAAACTGCGGAAGCGGTCAATCAGCCCCATGCAGTGCCTGCCAGACACGGTGCGGTGTAAACGGCATGGCGCAGACGGCCCCCCGCTGTGCCAGCGCATCGGCCACGGCATTGGCCAGCGCAGGCAGCGCGCCAACCGTCCCAGCCTCGCCGCAGCCCTTCATCCCCAGCGGATTGGTGGCGGTGGGCACGGGTTCGCTGTGCCAGTCGGGGCGCGGCATGTCGGTGGCGCGGGGCATGGCATAGTCCATGAAGCTGCCCGACAGCACCTGCCCCTGTGCGTCGTAGGCCACCTGCTCGGCCATCACCTGCCCCCAGCCCTGCGCAATGCCGCCCTGCACCTGTCCCTCTACGAGCATGGGGGACATGAGGTTACCAAAGTCATCCACAACCACATGCCGGTCCACCCGCACCGCGCCGGTGTCCGGATCGATCTCCACTTCGGCCCAGTGCGCGCCATTGGGGAAGCTGCGGTTCTTCACGCGCGTCGTGGCGCTGTGCGACAGCAGGTCGTTGCGCCCTGCCACGCGGGCGCGCTCCGCTGCTTCGGCCAAGGTCAGCCGCAGGTTCGTGCCGGGTGCGCCGAAGGTACCTTGCGCAGGGTCGAAAGCGGTGCCCGGGCCAAGCTCGGGCAGCAGAAATGCCTCGAACGCCGCAGTCATGGCGTCCACCGTGGCCAGAATGGCGGTGCCCTGCACCGTCACCGACCGCGACCCGCCGGTGCCGCCCCCCGAGGGGATCAGGTCGCTGTCGCCCTGCACGAACCTGATGCGGTCCACCGGAACCCCCGTTCGGTCGGACAAAAGCTGCGCGAACACTGTCTCGTGCCCCTGCCCGTTCGATTGCGTCCCCACATACAACGACAGCGTTCCGTCGGGGTTGAGGTCCATGCGCGCAGTTTCGCTGGGATCGCCCAGGATCGATTCGATGTACTGCCCCAGCCCGCCGCCGCGCAGCAGGCCCCGCGCCGCGCTGGCCGCCTGCCGCGCCGGAAATCCGGCAATGTCGGCGCGGCGTTCCAGCACGTCCAGCACGCGGGCAAAATCGCCGTCCATGATGGTTTCGCCGTTCATCATGGCATAGGGAAACTGCCGCACCAGGCTGCGGCGGCGCAGGTCGAAGGGCGACACCCCCAGCATCCGCGCCGCATGGTCCATGACGCATTCCAGCGTCAGAATAGCCTCGGGCCGCCCCGCCCCGCGGTAGGCATCGACCGGCGTGGTGTTGGTGTAGAACCCCTCCGACGCCAGATGCGCGGCCGGAATGTCATAGGCCCCGGTCAGCACGCGGGAAAACAGCACCGACTGGATCATTTGCGCGAACATGCTGTTGTAAGCGCCCAGGTTTGCCCGCACCCGGCAGCGATAGCCGGCCAGCCGCAGCCCGGCATCGAAGGCCAGTTCCGCCTCGGCTTCCAGATCGCGCGCGGCGTTGTCCGACAGGATCGATTCCCCCCGCGTGGCCACCCAGCGCACCGGGCGGCCCAGCATCCGCGCGGCCTGCGCGATGGGCACATATTCGGGATAGGGCATTCCCTTCATGCCAAAGCCGCCGCCCACATCGGGGTTGGTTACCCGCACCGCGGCCGCGTCCAGCCCCAGCATGCGCGCCAGTTCGTCCTTCTGCACCCACACTCCCTGCCCCGAGGTGCACAGGTGCAGCCGCGCGCCGTCCCATTCGGCCCAGGCGCCGCGCGGCTCCATCGCCATGGCGGTGACACGCTGCTGCGGCAAGGCCAGCCTCACGCGGTGCGCAGCCGCGGCCATGGCCGCATCCACCGCCGCACCGTCGCCCAGCTCATAGCGGTAGGCCAGGTTGCCCGGCGCCTCGGGGTGGATCGCCTCGCCCTGCCCCATGGCCACCACGGCGGCGCGTTCGGCGTAGTCCAGCACAATCGCCTCGACCCCGTCCTGCGCAGCCTCGGCGGTGTCGGCCACCACCATGGCCACCGGTTCGCCGACAAAGCGCAGGCGGTGACGCGCCAGCACCCGCCGCTTGGGACTGGCGCCGCGCGTGCCGTCGGCGTTGGGCGCCGTGGACGCGCGCATCGACAGCCGCACCCCTGCGGCCTTCAGTGCTGCCGCGTCCAGCACCAGCCGCACGCCGGGCACGGCAAGCGCCGCCGACAGGTCGATCCCCGTAACATCGGCATGTGCAACCGGCGAGCGCAGGAAGGCCGCATGCAGCGCCCCCTCGGGCACGATGTCGTCGGTGTAGCGGCCCTGCCCGGTCAGGAACCGCGCGTCCTCGATCCGTCCCTGCGCCTTGCCGAAACTCATGCTGCCTCCGGGTGCCATGCCCCGGAAACACTACGCCCCCGGCGGGACAAGTCCAGCCGGGGGCGCGGGAAAGTGCGGGCGGGTTACAGCTTCTGCGACATCACCGTCTGCAGGCCCAGTTCGCCGAACCCGTTGAAGCGGGTGTTCGTGACCGTCGAGTAGGCGCCAAGGCCATGGAACACCACATAGTCGCCCTCGGCAATGTCGGCGGCCAGCGCCAGTTCACCGGGCAGACGGTCAACCGAATCGCAGGTGGGGCCGAACACGATGCGCGGCGCGGTGTCGCCGGTGCGGATGCGGCCTTCGGGCGTTACCACCGCGATGCGGTCGATCACGCCCATCAGCGGCAGTTCGGCCAACGAGCCATAGACGCCGTCGTTCAGGAACACATGCGTGCCATCGCGCACCGACTTGACCTGCGTGGCCACGGTAAAGGCGTCGGCCACCAGACCACGGCCCGGCTCGCAGATCAGCAGCGGTCGGCTGTCGCCGAACACCTCGCCGGTCACCCGGTCGATCAGTGCAAAGATCTCTTCCAGTTGCGGCACCACCGCCGACACCCGGTGCGAGGGGAACCCGCCGCCCACGTTCAGCCGCGCCACGGTCACGCCCGCCTCGGACGCGATCCAGCCCGCCTGACGAATGTAGGCGTCCCAGGTCATCGGGTCGGTGCACTGCGTGCCGGGGTGGAAGGTCAGCGAGGGAATGAAGCCCGCATCCGCCACCTGGCGCAGAAGGTCGGCCGCCAGTTCCGCGGTCGCGCCGAACTTGGCGCCGAAGTTGTAGGCGGCACCGCCCACGGGCACCTTGAAACGCACCGAGATCTCGGTGCCTTCGGCCGGGACCATCTCGATCAGCTTGGCCAGTTCCGAGGCGCTGTCCACCGAGTAGGACCGCACGTCCTGTTCCACCGCAAAGGCGATTTCCGCACGCGACCGCACCGGGTTGTTGTAGTGCAGCGCGGCTTCGGGGGCCAGGCGGCGGATCATGGCGATCTCGAAGGGCGAGGCCACGTCAAAGCCGCGCAATCCGGCGGCCACCAGGTTCTCGACCACCGATTCGTCGGGGTTCGACTTGACGGCATAGGTCACCATGCCGGGAAAGCCGTCGATGAACCGGCGCGCCATGTCCTGCAGGGCGGCGGGTGCAAAGAACAGCACGGGGTTCTCCGGAGCCTGCGCGCGGAGGTATTCGGTCGGGTTCGCCCAGATCGTTTTCGACAGTCCCATCGGCGGTGCCTTTCATTGTGCCAACAGAACGCAGGCCCTTGGCCCGTCGGCTGCTCGTCCGACAGGTGCGCCTTGCGCGGTTTCGGGAACCAGGCAAGGTGCGTATGAGCCGCCCTTTTTCCGGTGATTTCAGGATGCCGCATATGGGGCGCAATCTCACTGAACAAAACTACAGAAATGCGTCAGGGGATCGTCATTCCGTCGGCATGGCGCTACAAACTGTCAGGTGTGGCGCGACAGGGCGCCTGAACGGCGGGGGGGCGGCATGGACGAGATGGATCGGGGCATCGTGGGCCTTCTGTCGGCCGACGCCCGCATGTCGGTAGCCACCATGGCACGGCGGCTGAAGGTGGCGCGGTCGACGATCCAGGCGCGGCTGGAGCGGCTGGAGGAAACCGGCGTCATCGCAGGCTACACCCTGCGGCTGGGCGAGGCGGCGCGGCAGGGGCGGCTGCGGGCCAGCGTGCTGCTGACCATCGAACCGCGGCAGCAGGCGGCGATCCTGACGCGGCTGAAGTCGATTGCCGAGGTGGAGCGGTGCTACACCAGTTCCGGCCGGTTCGACCTGATCCTGACCATCGCGGCCGCCAATACGCAGGTGCTGGACCAGGTTCTGGACCAGATCGGGGCGATGACCGGGGTGAAGTCGTCGGAAAGCCTGATCCACCTGTCCACCAAGATCGATCGTGCCGTATAGCTGCCCAACCGGCGCCACGAAGACCGTTCACATTCGAATCAAACTGCGTTCGGAAGAGAGGTTCCCATGTTTCGGTGTGTGTGTGCGGCCGTGCTGGCCACGGTGGTTGCGGTGCTGCCTGCCGCGGCGGCGACAAAGGTGACGTCGGCTTCGGCCGCCAACCTGGGCGGCGCCGAGCCGTTCCGGGTGGTTACGGGTATTCCCGCGGCCTTGACGCGCGAAGGGCGTACCAGCGTCGGCGACGGGGCGCTGGCGAAGAACACGATCTATGCCTTTCCGGAACGGCAGGGCTTCACGCTGAAGGCGCCGCTGGATACCGGCATGGCCGTCGTGCCCGAGGGCACGAAGGTGGACAGCTGGTATGTGTGCATCGACACCGACCGCCGGGCTGCCGATCCGGGACCGCGCGGCGGTACCGACTACTCGGTCCGGCTGGCCTTCAACAACAACGCCCTTCTGGCGACCGTCCTGCGCCCGGCACAGCTGAAGACCTCGGCGCGCGCGCTGGGCCTGCCGGGTGTGACCTATGTTCACTCGCGCTTTGTGGGTGTCGACCCGTTCTGGATGGGCCAGGATGGCCAGTGGTTTGACGGCCGCAACTTCCTGATGCGCGGCAACGCCAACGGGATTGACTGCATGCGCCTGGTGTTCCGCGCGAAGTGATCGCGCGGGACAACCGGCGTCCCACGCTGGGACATTTCACGGTATGAACGAATTCAATGGGTTACGAGACGGCGTTAACCTTGCGTTCAGACCTGTCCCACGCGGGGGGCGCCCACGTCGCCTTCCCAGGCAGGGGGCAGAACGCCCTGCGGGTCGGCATAGACGCTGATCTGCTGGCCAACGGCGGGCAGTGTCAGGCCGAAGCGCGCCAGCGCTTCGCCGCTGCACCCGGCTTCGTCACGCCATTGCGCCACCCACAGCGCCGCACCATTGATGCGGGTGCCGGTGTCGCGGTGGCTGGTAACAGTGGCCTGCCGCCGTTCCCCGGTGTCGCGCACACGGACCATGGCCTGCACGCGACGGTGCAGCCGCGACAGGCCCAGTGCCCCGGCACCCGCCAAGAGGGTACCCATAACGCCTGTGCCCGCTGCGCCGCTCTTTACGTCGCCTGGCGTGGCTTCCCAAACCCGCGGGTCTGACGGCAGGTAGCGCACAGTTCGCTGCGCACCCAGACGCGTACGGTCGTATTCGGCGCGGCTGACATCGCGCTGCACCGTCTGTTGCCCAACTGCGGTGGGGAAGCTGTAGACAAGATCATGGTCGGTGCAGGTGCGGCGGTGTTTCGGCGTGCCGCAGCTACGGGTCGAGGTTTCCCGCCGCACGACCCTGGCCACCGCCGAGACGCCCTGCGTCTGCAGGCGATGCGCGTTCAACGACTGGCTGACGGCCATGCCGCACAGGCAGAACGCGGCGACAATGAGCAGTCCATACAGCCAGCCGGAGGTGGATTGGACCATGACCCCGGCAACCGAACGGCTAGGCGCAGACACCAGACCCTCCCTATCAGGACCGGCACGATGTCGGGACCATTGCGGCGCCACACAAGTGGTTCGTGCCGCAAAATCGGACAGCCGGGTCGCCCATGGCGCGGCGCGGCGCTGGTGCAGGTGCGACGGTTGGCCTATCGGGCAAGAAAGAGCGTGCGGGGAGCGGATGGCGGTACTTCTGGGCGTGGATACGGGCGGAACCTTCACCGATGCGGCGGTGCTGGACGGTGAGGCCACGCGCGTGCTGGGCAAGGCAAAGGCGCTGACCACGCGGGGCGATCTGGCGGTGGGCATTGGCGGCGCGGTGGATGCGGCGCTGGCGGCCGCGGGTGTGGCGCCCGGGCAGGTGGGGCTGGTGGCCCTGTCCACCACGCTGGCCACCAATGCGCTGGTTGAAGGCCAGGGCGGCCGCGTGGCGCTGGTGTTCGTGGGCTTCGACGCGGGCGACGTGGCGCGGGCGGGGCTGGCGCAGGCGCTGGGAGGTGACCCGCTGATCCTGCTGGCGGGCGGGCATTCCCATGCTGGCAGCGAGGCGGCCCGGCTGGACCTGGGCGCGCTGCAGGCGGCGCTGCCGGGCGTGGGGATCACCGGTTATGCGGTGGCCGCGCGGTTTGCCACCCGCAACCCGGCGCATGAACTGGCGGTGCGTGATGTGATCCGCCGCGTGACCGGCCTGCCCGTCACCTGTTCGCACGAGTTGTCGGCCAACCTGAACGGGCCGAAGCGGGCGCTGACGGCGGTGCTGAACGCGCGGCTGGTGGGCATGATCGACCGGCTGGTGACGGCCTGCGAGGCGCATCTGGCGCGCGCCGGGATCACCGCGCCGCTGATGGTGGTGCGCGGCGACGGGGCGCTGATATCGGCGGCGATGGTGCGGGAACGGCCCATTGAAACCATCCTGTCCGGGCCTGCCGCCAGCATCGTGGGCGCGCGCTGGCTGACCGGGGCGCAGGACGCGCTGGTGTCCGACATTGGCGGCACCACGACCGACGTGGCGCTCTTGCGCGGCGGGCTGCCTGCGATTGACCCGGAAGGCGCGCGGGTGGGCGGGTTCCGCACCATGGTGGAAGCGGTGGCAATGCGCACCACGGGGCTGGGCGGCGACAGCGAGGTGCATCTGCTGGAGGGGCTGGCGGGGGGCCTGCGGCTGGGGCCGCGGCGGCTGATTCCGGTGTCGCTGCTTGCGGCGGACCACGGGCCGATGGTGCATGCGGCGCTGGACCGCTGGTTGCAGGCCTATGCCCCCGGCGAACATGACGGGCGGTTTGCGGTGCCCATGGGGCGGGCCGAGGGGTTGGCGGCGGGCGATGCGGCAGTGCTGGAGAGGCTGGTGGCGCCGATGCCGGTGTCGGCGCTGCTGAAGACGCGGCGCGAGGCGGCGAGCCTCGACCGGCTGGTGGCGCGGGGGCTGGTGATGCTGTCGGGCGTGACGCCGTCGGATGCCAGCCATGTGCTGGGGCGGCTGGCCGCCTGGGATGCGGCGGCGGCGGACAAGGCGCTGGCGCTGATGGCGCGGCGGCGGCGCGGCGATGGCGAGCGGATCGCGGCGGATGCGGCAGAGCTGGCGCAGGGGATTGTCGACCAGTTGACGGCGCAGACGGTGGATTGCCTGCTGGACGCGGCGCTGGCCGAAGACCCGCGGTTTGATGGCGAGGCGGGGCTGGTCGGCCATCCGCTGTTGCGGGCGGGGCTGGACGGGCACCGGGGGCTGTTGTCGTTCGACATCCGGCTGGATGTGCCGGTGGTGGGGCTGGGCGCCAGTGCCCCCGCTTATTACGGCGCGGTGGGCGAGCGGCTGCGCTGCCAGATGATCCTGCCGGAGCATGCGGGGGTGGCGAATGCCATTGGTGCGGTGGTGGGGCAGGTGATGCAGCGCATGTCGGGCATCGTCACCAGCCCGGCCGAGGGGCAGTTCGTGGCGCATCTGCCGGGTGGGCTGCAGGTGTTCTCCGACTCTGGCGCCGCGCTGGACGCGATGGCCGCGGCGCTGTCGGCCGAGGTGCAGGCGCGCGCCTTGCGGGCGGGGGCGGCCGAAGCGGTGGTCAGCGTGGAGCGCGAGGTGAAAGAGGCCGAGATCGAGGGCCGGACGATGTTTGTCGAGGCGCGGGTGACGGCCACGGCGGCGGGGCGGCCGCGGGTGGCGCGGGGGGCCTGACGCGGCGGCGCGACGCGGCGGGGCGAGGCGGGGGCGCCCGGATGCGCGGGATTGCCACGGCCTGCAGCGTGGCGGTGTTCCCGGGAAAATCCTGGATGCGCCCCGAATTTCATTGGCGAATCGTTTTCGGTTCTTCAGCGTGGCCACCAAACGGACACCTTGCCGTGTGGGCGTTCCGGCAACGACGCAAGCCAGATCGCAAAGAATTTACTGAAGGAGCTAAATCGTGGTCACCCAGAACTTTACGGCTACAGACAGTGGCCAGTACAGTGCGACCGGGTTTCATGACCCCGCAAACACCAACTATGTTTCCGGCCTTCTGAACGGCACCGAGTTCCGGAGCTTTTTCGCCTTCGACCTGACCAGCGCGTTCGAGGTCATCTCGGCCACGTTCACCCTGAATGCCGAAACCTTTGCGTCCGACGATCCGACCGAGCTGTATCGTCTGTTCGACGTCTCGACCGATGTGGCGTCGCTGGTTGCGGGCGGTTCCGGCCAGACCGGCACCTTCGACGACCTCGGTTCGGGCAACGGTCTTGGCCGGATCGAGCTGACCCAGGACGACGACGGCGATCTGGTCACCATCACCTTCAGCGCCGTAGGGATCTCGGTGCTGAACGAGACCGTGGGCGGGCAGTTCGCCATGGGCGGCGCGGTGATCAGCCTTGGTTTTGCACTGAACGAGACGGTGTTCCTGCTGTCGGGTAACGACACCCCGACGCTGCAGCTGGAAACCACCGGTGCAGCCGATGTTGCCGCCGACGTTAACACGACCGGCGTCCTTGGCTTTGGCGAAACGGTTCAGGGCCAGAACGGCGTTTTTTTTGACCGCGACTGGTTCCAGGTGCGGCTGGTGGCGGGCGAGACCTATGTCATCGCGATGAACCGCACCGGCACAAAAGCGACTCCCGACCCCCACCTGAACCTGCTCAACGCCTTCGGCGACATCCTTCGCGCCGACGGCGACAGTGGCGAAGGTCGGAACGCGCTTCTTACCTTCACCGCGACCAGAACCGGGCTGCATTTCGTCGAAGCCTTCGACCTTACAGCCAATTTGGGGAGCTACACCGTTTCCCTGAACGACCAGATCTCTGCCACCACCGCCACCACCGGGACCATTGCGGTGGACGGCGCGCCGGTTGGCGGCGTGGTCGGTGGCGACGTCGATGAGGACTGGTACGCGGTCGAGTTGCGGCGGGGCGAAACCTACCAGATCCGGCTGACAGCCGATGGCAGCGCCGGCCCGAGTCTGGACCCCCTGCTGTTCCTGCTTGACGCGGACGGGGGCGTTATCCGATTCAACAACGACTTTGAAGACGACGCGATCGGGGCAGCGTCCTCGACCCTGTTCTTCACCGCCGAGGAAACCGGCACCTACTTCCTCTCCGCAGCAGGCATGGAAGAAAGCGTGGGCAGATACACGCTGTCTGTCTCTACCCGCCTGGTCGGCCATTCGACCCGCGGCGATTCGCTGTTCGGCGGCAGCAGCAGCGATGTGATCGAGGGCCTTGGCGGCAAAGACACTTTGGATGGCGGTACGGGCAGCGATGCCATCTTTGGCGACGACGGCAACGACACAATCCTGGGTGGGCGGGGCAACGACGAGCTTTTCGGCGGCAGGGGCGCAGATTCGCTGGACGGCGGCCGCGAGAACGACCGGTTGACCGGCAACGACGGCGACGACACCCTGACCGGCGGCGACGGCGCGGATGTGTTCGTCTACCTTGACCGCAAAGAGGGCAGCGACGTGATTACCGATTTCGCGTTCAACGTGGACGTGATCGACGTTGCCGCGGCCGGGATCACCGGGCTCAACCAGCTGACGATCTCGGACGACGGCGACGACCTTCTGATCGCGTTCGGCAGAACCGTGATCCGGCTGGACGGCCTGGCCGCGACGCCGTTGATCGACGCCGACTTCATCTTTGCCTGACCCCAAGGGCGGGGCGGGACGCGGCTTGACGCGCCCTGCCCCGCGCCCTATAGGCCGCCCCTGTGGCTAGGTAGCTCAGCTGGTTAGAGCACGCGACTCATAATCGCGGGGTCGGGGGTTCGAGTCCCCCCCTCGCCACCACTTCCCTTCTATCGCATTGACATCGCAAAATTCTCTGAAATTCAGAGACATAGCGCCGCGTCCTTGGTATACAGGACCGGGATACATGACAGGCATTCGGATGGCTTCACCCTGGAAGGAACCTTCGACGGGAATGCTGTATCTGCGGGTCCGGGTGCCCGCCGATCTGGCGAAGACGGGACCGGGGCGGAAAGTCGCGCTGCCTGTCGGTGAGTCTTTCAGCACGATCACTGTCGGCAAGACCTTTGTGAAAGTCTCTCTCTCCACCCGCGAACCTACGGAAGGCAAGGCGCGGTTCATCGCGGCGCAGGCGGCTCTAGGGGCGTTCTGGGATAACCTGCGCCATGGCCCCCAGCCCCTGACGCACAAGCAGCGGCTGGCCCTTGCTGGTGAGGTGCGGGCGCGGGTCTTGGCTACATTCGATGACGACCCCGGTTCCCCTGCCGTCTGGCGTGGCGTCCTGCGGGCGAATGCTCACATCAAGGATGGTCTTGGGTTCGTCAGGCATCAGGCAGGCGAGGAAGCGACCCCTGCGGAGATGGCCGAATACCGCTATGGCGTGGCGCTGGACATGCTTCTGACGGAACGGGGCATCATCCTAGACCCTGCCGACCGTGCACCCCTGATAACTGCCGTGGCGGATGCGATGGACGATGCCGCTGCGGTCAACCTGCGGAAGGCGGAAGGCGACTATTCGCACGATGCAGGGGCAACCCGCTACCCCGCCTTTGCGGTTCCGGCCCCGGCCCCGACTGCCCCTACCGGCCCCAAACTGACCTTCGCGGCCCTGTTCGGGCTGTGGGAACGGGAACATCTGGCGGATGGCAAGCGACCCCGGACGGCCAAGGACTTCCGCCACAAGCTGGACAGTCTTGCCGCCTTCGTGGGACACGACGATGCTGCGGCGGTAACAGCGGAGAACGTCAGTGACTGGGCCGATCATCTGCGCCACGACAAGGGGCTCTCGCCTAAGACCGTCAGCGACAAGTATCTGGCGGCGGTGAAGGCGATCTATGGTCTGGCCCGCCAGAAGCGTAGGGTTGCCGTCAACCCCGCCGAAAGCATCAGGGTGCGGTCGCAGAAGGCGATCAGGACACGTCCGAAGGGCTTTACCGATGATGAGGCCATGGCGATCCTGTCCTGCGCCCTGCGCGATCCGGCCACCCTCGGTCGCATGGCCCCCATGACCAAGCTGGCCATTCGCTGGACGCCTTGGATCGGTGCCTATACCGGGGCGCGGATCACTGAATTGACGCAACTGCGGAAGGAAGACCTTGTGACAGAGGGCGGCATCGCCTGCTTGCGCATCACCCCTGATGCGGGATCGGTGAAAAACCGCTCCTATCGGACGGTGCCCGTGCATCCGCACCTTCTGGACATGGGGATTGAAGCACTGTTCCGGGACAGCGCCACGCCGCACCTGTTCTTCACTCTGACTTCCCCCGATCAAGACCCCGCCGACCGCGCCAAGTCGATTGCAGATACAGTCCGGGAATGGGTGCGCGGGGTCGCCAAGGTCGATGACCCCAAGGTGCAGCCCACGCATGGCTGGCGGCATCGGTTGAAGACTATCGGGCGGGCCGTGGGCATCCCCAAGGAATATCTTGACGCCATGCAGGGGCATGAAGACGGCACGGTTGCGGCCCACTACGGCGATATGCCGGTCGCGGCGCTGCACCGGGAAATCTTGAAGCTGCCCCGCTATGTGATCGGGGCACCGGAAGGCGGAACGGGGGCCACCTAGACCCCCTCCCCCTGTTTTCAGTTGGCGCTGGGCTTGGCCTTGGGCCGCCCCCAAGGGCTTTCCCGCCCCTCGCCCCATGTCACGGCCAAGACCCTGCCGTTGACGACAACCCAAAGGCTGCTGGGTCGGTAATCGGCCCATGCCAGCGGTTCACCTACGAAACGGCCATGCCAGAAAGTGAAGCTCATCCTCAATTGGCCGTTGTCATTAAGGGACCAAGCTTCTTAAACAATAGCAAGCATCTTCTCGCATTCCTCAATTACATACTCAGGAACACTCTCAAACTTGTGTGGGTTAAGTTGCATAGGAGCGTCTGATCTACGGCTGCGGCTTCGCTGGGATGGCCGCCTGAGCGTCGCTGCGACGTGCGGTTCGGGCCGAGAGTTCCGACTTCGCGGTTTTGGGGCGGCGTTTGCGGCGGCATGCCCGATTTCGGGCAGACCTGTCCTCATGCCATCAGCTTTCGTCGCACCAGGAACAGGTTGCCGAGTGCGAACAGGGTGAAGAGTGAGGCGCAAGCGCCATTGGTCCGAGCGCAGCGCCGAACGCGCGGTTTGGCCTGCTGCCGGTTTGGTGGACAGCAGGTTAAGCTAGCATAGCGCGGGCC
>CAZLIC010000019.1:0-54071 GCA_964559535.1 uncultured Rhodobacterales bacterium | reverse complement strand
CGCGCTGGGTGACGCCTGGGTCGAAATGATGGGCCTTCCCGAAACCGGCCGCTCGCGCAAACCGTTGGCCGAGGTGATGGAAGCCGCAATGTCCGACTGGCTGGACAAGGCCGGGCGCAAGATCCTGCGCGATGACGAAAAGGTGGACGAAGGCCTGCGCCGCATCGCCCGCCAGGTGGCACAGGACGAGATCGGCAAGAAGCCCGAAGTGACGGTGGTGATCAGCCGGATGGCCGCAGAGTAAGGCAGGTCCATCCCGGCCGCATCCAGCCGAAGGCGCGAATTCCTTTCGAATTCGTGAATCCGCGCGCGCAAGTCATTGATATTATTGAAATGCAAGGGGCGTCCCACCGTGGGACGCCCCATGTCCCACGCCGTAGGGTGGGCAATCTGCCCACCTTCGCTAGCCTTCGGTGCCTGTCACCGGCTCATCCTCGATCACCTTCGGCGCGGCAATCTTGAAGCTGCGCAAGATGAAATCGGGCACATGGTCGCCCATGCCCACCACCCGGTCGCGGCTGTCGTCGCGGCGGTCAGCACGGCGGTCGTGCCGGTCGTCGCGGCGCGGTTCGCTGCGGCGCTCTTCGCGCGGCTCTTCCCGGCGCGCCTCTGGCCGGGGTTCGGGCCGACGCTCTTCGCGCGCCACCTCGGGCACCGGTGCCGTCACCGGCTCGCGGGCCGCTTCCGGTGCGGACCCGCGCTCGCCTCGCCGTCCACGGTCGCGCCCACGGTCCCGTCCGCCACGCTCCTCGCGGCCGCCCCGCTCGCGGTCGCGGTCTCCGCGCGATCCGCCCTCATCCTCGGTCGGCATCACGAATCCCTCGGGCAACGCCCCGCGCGGCACCGGCTTCTTGATCAGGCCTTCGACAGCCGCCAGGTACTTGTCGTCGCCCGGCGTGGCGATGGTAAAGGCCTTGCCCGCCCGCCCCGCCCGCCCCGTGCGGCCGATGCGGTGCACATAGTCCTCGGGGTGCGAGGGCACGTCAAAGTTGAACACATGGCTGACCGCCGGAATGTCGAGGCCCCGCGCCGCCACGTCGGACGCGACCAGCAGGTGCAGCGACCCCTCGCGGAACGCATCCAGCGTCTTGGTCCGCACCGACTGGTCCAGGTCGCCATGGATGGGTGCCGCATTGAACCCGTGCGACTTCATCGACTTGGCCACCACATCCACATCCATCTTGCGGTTGCAGAAGATGATGGCGTTGGTGCAGGCCTCGCCCTCGGCCGTGATCAGCGCCCGCAACACGGCGCGTTTTTCGGTGAAAGACCGGTCGCGGCGGCTGGGGGTGAACTGGATCAGCGCCTGCTCGATCGTCTCGCTGGCGGTGGCCTGGCGCGCCACCTCGATCTTCACCGCGCCCGACAGGAAGGCGTTGGTGATCCGCTCGATCTCGGGCGCCATGGTGGCGCTGTAGAACAGCGTCTGCCGTGTCATCGGCGTCAGGCTGAAGATGCGCTCGATATCGGGGATGAACCCCATGTCCAGCATCCGGTCGGCCTCGTCCACCACCATGATCTCGACGCCGGTCAGCAACAGCTTGCCGCGCTCGAAATGGTCCAGCAGGCGGCCGGGGGTGGCAATCAGCACGTCCACGCCGCGGTCGATCAGCTTGTCCTGCTCGCCGAAGGCCACGCCGCCGATCAAGAGCGCCTTGGTCAGCTTGGTGTGCTTGGCATAGGTGTCAAAGCTTTCGGCCACCTGCGCGGCCAGTTCCCGCGTGGGCGCCAGCACCAGCGACCGCGGCATCCGCGCCCGCGCCCGGCCATTGGCCAGCCGGGTGATCATCGGCAGCGTGAAGCTGGCGGTCTTGCCGGTGCCGGTCTGGGCGATGCCCAGCACGTCGCGGCGTTCCAGCGCATGCGGAATGGCCTGCGCCTGGATCGGCGTGGGGGTTTCATAGCCGGCGTCGGCCACGGCCTGAAGTACGCGCGGGTCCAGCGCGAGGTCGGAAAACTTGATCATCAGCGTCCTGTAAAGGCGGCATCGGGCCACCTGATAATGGGACGCATTGAAATCCGGGCGCCCCGGCGTCGGACGGGCCCCATGCCCGCCCGAGCGCGGGTAGCGGAATTGCGCGTCAAGGTCAAGGTTGCGCGGCGCGCGCCGCCTTGCGCGCGCGCATCTTCTGCAGCCGACCGAAGATCGTGCCGTGGTCAAGGTTCAGCCGGTCCATCAGCGTCAGCGCCAGCGGCCCCAGCACCGGCTCGTCCACCGCGCGCAGCCACAGGGGCGCAAGCAGGTTGATGTCCAGCCCCCCCGACGTCAGCGAGAAGGGCTCCATGCCCAGTGGCAGCGGGCCAGGGTGCCGACGGCCGCTGGGGAACGGGTCCTCCGGCGCAGTCCCGGACAGCAACCGCTCGAACTCGTACAGCTTCATCACCGAGAACAGGATGTTGAACTCGCGCCCCAGCGTCCGCTCGCCTTCGGTCTTGCCGTGCTCGCCAAAGGTGATGGCGGCCGAAATCAGCCAGCGCGCGGGCAACCGCAACAGGCACTCCGGCTGCTCTTCCCACATCTTGCGGAACAATGCAGGGGCGTGTTTGGGCCAGCGACGCTTGCGCAGATGCGCAATGGTCACACCATGCAGCAGGTACAGGGTGGGCTGGCCGGCGAATTCGGGCGCAATCTCGCGCACCTTGCGCGCATGGTGCCCGGCATGCGGCGCCAGGGGGGGCAGGCTGGCCGGAACCTTGGCCAGGGCCAGCGCCCCCATGTCGATGTCAAGATCCGGCAATTCCTCGCCGGGGCCGAATCCCATGCGCGTGCGCCGCCCCTGCCACTGGGCGATCAGGGACGCGGGCGCGTCAGGATAAACCGGGTCAGGCATGGGCACTCGGATGCAACAGGGGGCGGTATCCGGAACGCAACGCAGCCACGACCGGGGCGGGGGTCAACACGACGATGGCATCCGGCAATGGCAAGGATATGGCGGAATCATAGCCCTGCGTCGCGAACCGCCGCAACCCCGTGCCCGACACCAGATGCGCCGCGCCGTCCCACAAGACCATCGTGCCCTCCGGCAGCACGGTAGGATCGGCCCTGTGCCGCACCTGCTGCCTGTCGTGTGTCACGCGGGCGGGGTGCAGGGCACGGTCGATGGCCGCGGCGCTTGCCGGCTGGCCGGTGCCCTGGGCCCATGCCTTTGCGAAGGCCTTGAAGGCCGGGCGGCGGCACAGCGCGCAGGGCCGGTGCCCCGCCGCCAGCGCCACCGCCTCGTCCAGAAAGAACAGTTCAGTCCAGGTGCCGGGGGTCATCGGGCTGCGGCGGATGCCCTTGTACTGCAGCGTGCAGGAAATCCAGTGCGGATGCGTCCAGAGCCGCACCCCCAGCCGCCGGTCGTTGCCATGCAGAATGCCGCGGTTGCCCGTCAGCGTGCCGCGGCCCGGATCCGCCACGATCTCGCCGGTGGGCAGCACGCGGTTCTGCAGGGTCACCGCACAGCCTTCCTGTGCCGAATGGAAATGCCCGAAAGGCGCTGTGTCACAGGTCGAATGCCGCGCTGCCAAGGATCAGGCTGCCGTTCACCAGGATCAGCATGTCGAAGTCTCCGAAGACCGCATCGCCGTTGCTGTCAATCTCCACCCGGCCCGCCGAAACGCGGACGCTGGCCACGCCCGCGCCCGTGAAACTGCCCCCGCCGACATAGACCAGCGGCGGCGAACCCGCCGCCAGCGGCAACCCGTCCAGCGCCGTCAGGTCGATCACGTCACCCGAAGAAAAATCGGTGATCTGGTCGGCCAGCAGGCGCAGGCTGTCGGTCACCGCCCGATAGACAAACCGGTCGGCGCCGCCGCCACCTGACAGTACGTCACTGTCACCCCCACCCTCCAGCGTGTCGTCGCCAGCCAGGCCCCGCAACTCATTGTCTACGTTGTCACCTGTCAGCCGGTCAGCAAATCCGCTGCCTTCCAGCCTTTCGATGTCGGCCAGCCGGTCGGTGCCCGCGCCCCCGGTGTTCTGCGCGCCCGTCACGGCCAAAGACACGGTGACCGCCCCGCTTGCCCGCGCATAGGTTGCCAGGTCCTCTTCCGTGCCGCCTGTCAGCGTGTCGTTGCCCTGGCCTCCCTCCAGAGTGTCGTTGCCGTCACCGCCGTCCAGCCGGTCGTTGCCGCGCCCGCCGGTCAGCGCGTCGTCGCCTTCTCCGCCGTCCAGGGTGTTGGCGGCCCCGTCGTCTGTGCCTCCGGCATCGGACAGGGCGAACAACCGGTCATTGCCCTTGCCGCCGTACAGCCTGTCGGCCCCCTGCCCCCCGATCAGAAGGTCGCGTCCGCTGCCCCCGTACAGACTGTCGGTGGCGGCATCGTCGGGCAGGGGGGCGCCGGTCACATAGTGGCCGTACAGCGTGTCGTTCCCCTTGCCGCCGGTCAGTGTGTCAGACCCGAACTGCCCTTGCAGCTCATCGTTGCCTGCGTCCCCGAAAAGGCTGTCGTTGCCAAAGGCGCCCTGCACGCCATCGTCATCATCGCCGCCGTACAGCCGGTCGTTGAAGACGCCGCCAGTCAACTCGTCCCGTCCGGCATCGCCGTTCATGAACGCATCCGCCGTCCCGGCACCCATCAGGTCGTCACCCGCGCCGCCATAACAGACGCTGTTGTCGTCGGTGACAATCTCGTCATCGCCGTCACCGCCATACATCACGCCGTACCCGGTCAGCGTGTCCAGCCCGATCCCGCCATACAACGCCGTCACGCGGGCGTCGAACTCGTCCACTTGCTCGAACAAGGTCCCGAACAGGCTGTCGTTGCCATCCCCGCCGAACAGATCGCCCTGTCCCGACACGACGTCATTGCCGATACCACCGCCCAGGTTGTTGAAGCCGCCGTTTCCGACGATCGTGTCGTCACCCGCATCGCCGAACACGGTATCGGCGCCCTTGGCCGTGGTGATGGTGTCACGCCCTTCGCCACCCTCGACATAGGCCAGGTCGCTGCCGCCTGCCGCCGTGATGCTGTCGTCTCCGAAGCCGCCGTAGATCGAGTCATCGCCGCCTGTCGAGGTGGTCAGGGTATCGTTCCCATCGCCGCCCAGCAGGGTGTCGCTGCCGGTGCCCCCGGCGATCTGGTCGTTGCCGCCAAGGCCGACAAGACTGTCGTTGCGCTCAAGGCCCTGGATCGTGTCGTTGCCGCCGCCGCCTGTCAGAACGTCGTTGCGTGGCGACGTGCCGTTCCTGTCACCGACAAGGTTTTGTCCCACCCGAATCTCCCAGTGCAATCTGCCGCCAACACCCTAGCACGGAAACCGGGGGTGACCCGCCTCACACCATCATTTCCTTCGTCGCCGTCAGCCGCACCTTTGGGTGGTCGCGCTCGACCCGGTCGATGTCCCACTTCAGCCGCGTCAGGTACACCGTGTCGCCGTCGCTGTCGGCGGCGATGTGGCCCTTGTTCACGTTCACGAAGGCCTCGACCTCGGGCTTCGGGCCGCTTACCCAGCGGGCGCTTGTGAAGGGCGAGGATTCGAACCGCACCGGCAGGGCGTATTCCTCCTCGATCCGGCTGGCCAGCACCTCGAACTGCAGCGCGCCGACGACCCCCACGATGTAGCCCGAGCCGATCATCGGCTTGAACACCTTGGCCGCACCCTCTTCGGCGAACTGCATCAGCGCCTTTTCCAGATGCTTGGCCTTCATCGGGTCCATTGCCCGCACACCCTGCAGCAGTTCCGGCGCAAACGATGGAATGCCGGTAAAGCGCAGGCTCTCGCCCTCGGTCAGCGCATCGCCAATGCGCAATTGCCCGTGGTTCGGAATGCCGATGATGTCGCCCGCCCAGGCCTCTTCGGCCAGTTCGCGGTCGGACGCCAGGAACATCACCGGGTTGGTCACCGTCATCGGCTTCTTCGAGCGCACATGGTTCAGCCGCATCCCGCGCTGGAAATGCCCCGAGGCCAGCCGAACGAAGGCCACGCGGTCGCGGTGCTTTGGGTCCATGTTCGCCTGAACCTTGAAGACAAAGCCGGAAACCGTTGCTTCCTCGGGGGAAATCTGCCGTTCGGCAGCCTTCTGCGGCTGCGGCTCGGGTCCCTGCTCGCCCATGCCGTCCATCAGCTCTTTCACCCCGAACGAGTTGATGGCGCTGCCAAACCAGATCGGTGTCATCGACCCGTTCAGGAAACTTTCGCGGCTGAAGGCGGGAAGCAGTTCCCGCGCCATTTCAATCTCTTCGCGGAACTTCTTCAGAAGGTCGGCAGGCACATGGTCAGCCAGCTTCGGGTCGTCCATGCCGTCGATCTGCACCGATTCCGCCACCCGGTTGCGGTCGGCGCGGTCCATGATGTCCAGCCGGTCGTGGATCAGGTCATAGGCCCCCACGAAATCGCGCCCCATGCCGATGGGCCAACTGGCCGGCGTCACGTCGATGGCCAGCGATTCCTGAATCTCGTCGATGATTTCAAACGTGTCGCGGCTTTCCCGGTCCATCTTGTTGCAGAAGGTCAGGATCGGCAGGTCGCGCAACCGGCACACCTCGAACAGCTTGCGGGTCTGGCTTTCCACCCCCTTGGCCCCGTCGATCACCATGATCGCGGCATCCACCGCGGTCAGCGTGCGGTAGGTGTCTTCGGAAAAATCGCTGTGGCCAGGCGTGTCCACCAGGTTGAACCGCCAGTGGCGATAGTCGAAGGACATGGCGCTTGCAGAAACCGAAATCCCGCGCTCCTGCTCCAGCTTCATGAAGTCCGACCGCGTCCGCCGCGCCTCGCCCTTGGCGCGGACCTGCCCGGCCATCTGGATGGCGCCGCCGAACAGCAGGAACTTCTCGGTCAGCGTGGTTTTCCCGGCGTCGGGGTGCGAGATGATCGCAAATGTCCGGCGGCGGGCGATTTCGGGCGGAAGGGGGGCACGGTTCGACATGGTCGGCGGTATAGGGTGCACGGGCCGGGCCGGCAACCGGGCGTCTTGATCGTGTCATGTCTTCGGCGTAGGGTGAGAACATTAACAGAACATGGAGGAAGACATGACACTTGAAGAAATCGCCAAGGAACTCGTGGCCGGCTGCCGGGAGGGCCGCGAAAAGGCCAACCTGCATGTCCTCTACGCCGCCGATGCGGTGTCGGTCGAGGGCGCCGACATGGCGGGCATGGGCCAGGCGGTGACCGGGGTCGACGCGATCCTTGGCAAGCACGCCTGGTGGGCTGACAATCACATCATTCATGGTGGCAGCGCCGAAGGCCCGTTCCTGCACGCGCCCGACAAGTTTGCCGTGCTCTTCGCCATGGATGTCGAGACGAAGGCCGACGGCAAGCGGCAGGAATTCCGCGAGATTGCCGTCTACCACGTGGCAGACGGCAAGATCGTGCGCGAAGAGTTCTTCTACAGCTGATCCAGGCTGCGGGCGGCGTTACAGGATGACGTCGCCCGCATCGAACTGCGCCTTGGTGAACCCGGCAATGAAGATTGTCGTGCCGCCAGACGACGTGAGGTCTATCAGCATGCCACCGGCGCGGTCCACCGCGCTGCTGGACAGGGCCGCGAAACTGGCGATCCGCAGCGCCGACAGGTCGATCTGGTCCTGCCCGTTGGCAAAGTCTTCGACGATGTCGTCGCCGCTGCCGCGGGTGAAGACAAAGTCGTCGCTGCCGCCGCCGCCGAACAGACGGTCGTCGCCGTCATCCCCCCGCAACACATCTCCGCCCTGGCCTCCGTACAGCGTGTCGTCGCCGCGGTTGCCACGCAGGAAGTCGCTGCCCGAGTCGCCCTGGACGATATCGTCACCCAGCCCGCTGGCCAGGCTGTCGTTGCCATTGCCGCCAAACAGGGCGCCCGCCAGCGTGCCGCTGCGGCCGCGGAACTCGTCCGCAGACCCGGCCAGCACCACGTCACCCAGAATCTCGCCCGTGTTCACCACCGTTTCCGTCGATGCGCTGCCGTTGATCGCGGTCTGCGGAGCCTCGATCCGGCCCGTGTTGCGGATGACGGTGGCGCCTATGCCCGCCCCGGCGCTGATTCCATAGCCGCTTCCGTCGGTGGCAATGATGCTGCCCGAGTTCAGGATCGTCGCGTAGGATTCGAACAGCTCGATCCCGCTTTCGCCACGGATCGTGCCGCTGTTGGTGATGGTGACCGCGTTCGAGAACACCGCGCTGATGGCGGCGTTGCCAATCCCGGTGATGGTGCCGCCGTTCGTGATGCTGCCAAACAGCATGGAATCCACGGCAATTCCATTGCGGCCGCTGACCTGCCCGTCATTGATGATCTGCTGGAAGGCTCCCACCATCTCGATCCCGGCATAAAGCGTGGTGGCGTGCACCGCGCCGGTTGAGCCGATGACGATGGTGTCCGGGTCGCTGCCTGCCTGCACCGACATCGAGATCGCCGCGCTGCCCGAGCACAGCACGGTTCCGTCGATCCGCAGGAAGGTGGTTCCGCCAACCTCTTCGATGGTGGGGTCGACGTCGCTCCAGATCGTGACGCCCGGCAGAAGGAAGACGTCGCCGATCACGCTGTAGGCTACGTACTGCGACGCGTCGATGAAAAAGGCCATGACCATCAACTCCTGAAAATCCACGAAAACGGTGCGCCGAATCACCCCCCCGAGTCGAGCCTTTCCTCAGCTGCCCCGCCGCGTCGGCCGCAGGTCGCCCACGGTATCCAGGAATTGCCGACCCGCCTCGGTGCCGAAATGCTGCGTCTGGCTGAGCCCCGGAAACCGGGCGCGCACCTCGGCCGACAGGCCCTCGGGCAGGCGGGTTACGGTGGCCTCGCTGACCATCAGGCTTTCCACCGGAATGCCCTCGGCATAGACGATCTCGTGCCGGTCGAAGACCAGGCTCAGATAGTCCACGAACCCGCCCTCGCGCAGCCACACCCGCGCGCCGTCCACCAGATGCCGGGCCTGTACCAGCACCTCGGACGTCGGCAGCCCTTCGGTCTTGCGGCGCTGGTACAGGAACAGCCGGTGATGCTGGCTGACGGCCAGGTCCTCGGCATTGCCCAGCACGCCCTTGCCGATGACCACCGGCGCAAAGGCGCCCGTGCCGCGCAGCGTGACGCGCCCCACCCAGCGCACCGGCTGGCGGCCATGGTCGCGCGTCAGCACCATGTCGCCCGCGTCCAGCGCCTCGATCGGCACCTGCCGCCCGTCGCCCAGCGTGATGTGCGTGCCCCGCACGAAGGATACGCACAGCAGGTCGGCCAGGGCCACTTCCTCGGGCGGCGGCTCGATGGCCAGCAGCGTGTGGTCGGCCCCCGGTGACAGCGGCGACAGCGGAAGGGCGAACAGCGCCTCGTCCGCCTGCAACAGCAGAAGGTCGGCGGCTTCCGCCCCGTCGCCCATCATCCTCAGCCGAGCCAGCACCGACACCGGCGCACCTGCAACCCCCGCCGAACTGCCTGCGGCCACACGCGAACCGGCACCGTCGCGCCAGATCGCCAACCGCACCGGCTCGGCACCGGACGCCAGGCGATAGACGTCTCCTTCGCACAGGCCGTCGGGCGCAGTCAGCGATTCGCCCCGGTTCACACCGGTCACAACGACCAGATCGGCCGCGTGGAAAACCTGTGCCGACTGCACTGACCGATCCGTCATTCGCCCGCGTCCCCTGTCTGGCTCCCAGCTCTGGCCCCCAGCGGCTAGCAGACCGCCCGCAACGCCGTCAACGCAGGCTTCCCCGTTGTCCTGCGGAATGATAGGCCGCCGCAAAGCGGAGGATGGACATGGATCTGGGGATTGCGGGCAAGCGCGCGCTGGTCTGCGGCGCATCGCGCGGACTGGGCCGGGGCTGTGCCGAGGCACTGGCGGCGGCGGGTGTGCATCTGGTGCTGAACGCGCGCGGGGCCGAAGCGCTGGCGCTGACAGCGCAGACCATCCGCGCGGCCTACGGCGCAAGCGTGAC
This sequence comes from uncultured Rhodobacterales bacterium, assembly GCA_964559535.1. GTDB lineage: Bacteria > Pseudomonadota > Alphaproteobacteria > Rhodobacterales > Rhodobacteraceae > CAZLIC01. The sequence goes on along the minus strand of CAZLIC010000019.1, from coordinate 44,236 downwards.
CGAGGCTGTCGCCGACATCACCACCGAGGAGGGCCGCGCCACGGTGCTGGCCCTGGCGGGCCCTGTCGACATTCTGGTGACCAACGCCGGCGGCCCGCCCCCGGGCCTTTGGTCCGAATGGACGCGCACGGATTTCCTGAAGGCGCTTGACGCCAACATGCTGACCCCTATTACGCTGATGCAAGCGCTGGTGCCCGGCATGATGGCGCGCGGCTGGGGCAGGGTGGTCAACATCACCTCGCAGTCGGTCAAGGCGCCCATCCCTACACTGGGCCTGTCGAACACCGCCCGCACGGGGCTGACAGGCTTTGTCGCCGGAACCTCGCGTCAGGTCGCCCCGCATGGCGTGACGATCAACAACCTGCTTCCCGGCATCCACGACACCGACCGCGCGACCGCCCTGGACGCGGCCGCCGCCCGTGCCGCCGACATCACACCCGAAGACGCCCGCAGCCAGCGAGAATCCACCGTCCCCGCCCGCCGCTATGGGACCGCCGCCGAATTCGGCGCCACCTGTGCTTTCCTGTGCTCGCAGCACGCGGGGTTCATCGTGGGGCAGAACATCCTGCTGGATGGCGGCGCGACGAACTCGACAATCTAGACGGGCCGAAGGATCCGTCGGCTGGAGGCGGCGCTTCGGTGCAACAGATGCACATTGCGTGATTCCGCGCGCGGTGACACTGTTCCTCTGCAGGGATTTGAAGCGATTGCAGGGGGATTGCCACGATGGCGGATACGATCATTTCCTTCGCCCAGATGTCGGGGCACAGTCTTGCGGAAAACGGCGATGACCTGATTGTCACGCAGACCGGATCGATCAGCGTGCTGACCGGCAGCGCCATCCAGGGCAACAGCTTCAGCAGCGGGCACCAGATCACCATCAACGGTGCGGTGACGTCGGTTTCTTACGACGCCATCTTTCTGCAGTCGGCCAATACCCGCCTGACCATCGGACCGGGTGGCAGCGTTACCGCAGAAGACGCGACCCAGGGCTATCGCGTGATCTTCATGAATGCCGCCAACCAGACCCTGACCAACCACGGCGCTATCGTTTCCAGTTCGCAGACCGGCATCACCCTGAACGGCACGAACCATGCCGTCAGCAACAGCGGCCTCATCTCGGGTGCGGGCGGCATCTATGCGGTCACGCCGGGCATCCGGATCGACAACGCGGGCCGGATCGACGCCACAAACACCAGCGCCTTCGCAACTGCGGCGGTCGTCATGGACGGCGGCGGAACCCTGACAAACAGCGGCGAGATCGTCGGTATCGGTTTTTCCGGGGCGATACGCATTTCCGGGGGTTCTGGAACGGTCACCAATACGGGCACGCTTGCCGGCATGGGGGTGTTGACGGTGGATGCGGCCTTTGCCACCGGCCTGACGCTGGTGAACACCGGGCGCATCCTGGCGGTTTCCCATCCCTGGGCGATCCTGGCGTCAAGTTCCGCCGACAGCGTCATCAACCGCGGCGAAATCGTGGGCGACGTCCTGCTCAACCCCGGCGCCGACCTGTTCGACACCCGCGGCGGCAGCGTGACGGGCAACGTGCTGGGCGGATCGGGTGACGATGTCTTCATCGTGGATGGCCACGGCATCACCATTTCCGAAAACCTGGACGAGGGCATCGACCGGATCGAGTCGGTTGCCAGTTTCGACCTGTCGCTGGTCGACAACGTCGAGAACCTGACGCTTCTGGGCACTGCCCAGCTGGGTACCGGCAACGCGCTGAACAACCTCGTCACCGGCAATCAGGCGGACAACCGGATGAATGGCGCGGTCGGCAACGATGTGCTGGATGGGCGCGACGGCAATGACTTGCTGCGCGGCGGCACGGGGCGCGACACGCTGTCAGGTGGCGATGGCGACGATACCGTGCGCGGTGGGTCAGGCAATGATCGGCTGTCAGGCGGGGATGATGCCGACACCTTCGTCTTCCGCGCCCCGGACGACAGCGGCATCACCAACGGCAGCCGCGACGTGATCGGCGATTTCGCCAGCGGGCTGGACAGCATCGACCTGTCGCGGTTGGACGCCAACGTCGGCACCGCCGGAAACCAGGCCTTTGCCTTCATCGGCGCAGGTGCCTTCACCAATGTGGCGGGGCAGTTGAGATTCGGTACGGTGGGCGGCAGGCAACTGCTGGAGGCCGACGTGAACGGCGACGGCGCGGCCGATTTCCAGATCGAACTCTCGGGCGTCGCGGCGCTGGCGGTGGCCGATATCGTACTGTGAACGTTCCGCGGACAACGGTCGCCAGAACCGCCCCTGCGGGCTGACTGACCACCGCGCAAACCCGGCAGTTCGCGGCTTCCCGGATGCAGTTCGGCATGCCATACTGTCAGGCATTGCCACAAAAGGAGGATCCGATGCCCAGCTTTGTCCATTCTGATGTCTCGTCGGCGTCTTACTCGCTCGACCTCAGCACCGACCCGGCGATCCTCAACGACACCGGCCTTGTTACCGCCGACGGCGTCATCGTGAATGGCTATGTTGCGTTGCGGGGCGGGTTTCTCACGAACCTTGGCACCATCACCTACAACGGCAGCGGCGCCATTGTCATCGACACCGCCGCCAGCGTTCTGTTCAACCAGGGAACCATCATAGGCGGCTACGTCTATGGCGCGATCAGTGGCTGGAACTTCAGCGCCGCACCGCTGCAGCTGACCAACACCGGCACCATCGCAGTCGGAAACTTTGCTATCAACATCTCCGCCTTTGAAACACTGGCCGGCGGCAACCGGGTGAACAACGCGGGGACAATCGAATCTTCCGGCGGTTATGGCATCTACATCAACCACAGCATCGAGGCCACGCTGAACAGCGGCAACGTGATTGAAAACACCGGCCGCATCACGGGCGGCAACGGCACCGCCATCCAGATCATCAACACCGTCGCTGACACGATCCGAAATTCGGGCGAGATCTTCGGCTCGGTCCTGCTTACAAACGGTTTTTTCACCGGCGGCTACGACCGTGTATCGAACTTCGGCCTGATCGACGGGGCCGTCACCTTCGGCGATGATGGCGGAACCCTGGTGAACTCGGGAACCATCAGTGGCGGGGTTGCCGGGGGCAACGGCGGGTTTTCGCTCACAAACAGCGGAACGATCCTCGGCACGATCACCCTTGGCACGGCGACCGACAGCGTCGATCTGCGCGGCGGAACTGCAGGCCGCGTGATCGACATCGGTGGGTCGGACAGCTACTACGTCAGCGCCGGTGATGTCTTGATCGAAGACCAGCAGGGCGCGAACGACGTGATCCACTCCACCGCCAGCTTTGCGCTGGGTTTGGGGATCGAGGGCCTGGTGCTGCTGGGCACAGCCTCGCTGGGGTCGGGGAACACGCTGTCGAACACCATCACCGGCAACGCCATGGCCAATACGCTGGACGGCGCCGGTGGCAACGACACCATGAACGGAGGCGTCGGCGACGATCGCCTTCTGGGTCGAGGCGGAGCGGACTCGCTTGTCGGCGATGACGGCGACGACCGCCTTTCCGGCGGCGCGGCCAATGACACCCTTTCGGGCGGAGACGGAGACGACACGTTGACGGGTGGGACCGGGCGCGACGCGATGACTGGCGGCGCCGACGCCGACGCGTTCATCTTCACGCGGACGTCTGAAAGCGGAACCACGAACTCGTCGCGCGACAGCATTCAGAACTTTGTGACAGGCGAGGACAGCATCGACCTTTCGGCCATCGATGCAAACGCGACAGCTTCCGGAAATCAGGCGTTTACCTATCTGGGTGCAGGTGTATTCGTCGGCGTTGCGGGGCAATTGCGGTTCGGAACGGTGGGCAGCAGGCAGGTGCTTGAGGCCGACGTGAACGGCGACGGTGTGGCGGATTTCCAGATCGAGCTTGCAGGCGTTGCGACGCTGACGGTGGCCGACCTCGTGCTGTGACCTTGCAGGCTTCCGGCAGCACTGCTACCCCTCCGAAGCCCTAGCGTTTCGCTAGGGTTTCGGACGCGCCCATGCCCCCCACCCCCCGCCTGACCGTCCAGAGCCTGACCCGCCGCTTCGGTGCGACGCGGGTGGTCGATGATCTGTCGCTGTCCGTTGCCGCGGGGCAGGTGGCCTGTCTGCTGGGGCCGTCGGGCTGCGGCAAGTCCACCACGTTGCGCATGATCGCCGGGGTGGAACCGGCCGATGCGGGCATCATCGCCATCGACGGCACCCCGGTGCAGGATGCCACCACCTTTACCCCGCCCGAACGCCGCGGCGTTGGGCTGATGTTCCAGGACTTTGCGCTGTTCCCGCACCTGACCGTGGCGCAGAATGTGGCCTTCGGTCTGACCGGCGACAAGGCCGCCCGCGCCGCCCGGGTGGGCGAGATGCTGGGCCGCGTGAACCTGGCGGGTTTCGGGCCCAAGTATCCGCACATGCTGTCGGGCGGCGAACAGCAGCGCGTGGCCCTGGCCCGCGCGCTGGCCCCGCGCCCCCGTGTCATGCTGATGGACGAGCCGTTCTCGGGCCTGGACAACCGCCTGCGCGACGGCATCCGCGACACCACGCTGGATGTCCTGAAAGAAGAAGGCGCGGCGGTCCTTCTGGTGACGCACGAACCCGACGAGGCACTGCGCATGGGCGACGAGATACTGCTGATGCGCGGCGGCCGCATCGTGCAGCGCGGCGCGCCGTACAACATCTACAACGCGCCCGTCGACCGGGCGGCGGCCGCGTTCTTCAGCGACATCAACGTGATCCGTGGCACCAGCCGCGGCGCGCTGACCGCCACGCCGTTCGGCGACTTCCTGACGCCCGGCCACGCGGACGGGGCCGAGGTCGACATCGTGATCCGCCCGCAGCATCTGAAGATCGACCTTGACCGCGGCGGACGCGGCCCCGATCCCACACCGAAGGATGGTACCCCGGCGCGCGGCACCGTGGTGCGCGCACGGTTCCTGGGTCATGAAAGCCTGGTCGAATTCGCCATGGACTTTGGCGGAACGAAACTGACCGCCGCCGTCCCCGGCGTGTTCCTTCCCCAACCCGGTACCGCCCTGTGGCTGATGATCCGCCGCGACCGCTGCTTCGTGTTTCCCGTCAGCCGCTGACGTCTTCTCCGCCTGCCTGCGGCAGAAGTGTCGCCACCTTGCGCAGCAGGCTGCGCGCCGCCCGGGCGCGCGGGTGCCCTTCCACTCCTAGCACCAGGGTCAACCCCTCGATCAGCGCATCATGCTCGTCCTGCGTGATCAGCGTGGGTGGCAGCACCAGGGGCGCGCGCAGGATGTAGCCAAGCCCGCGTTCGCCCGCCACCGGCACGCCGGAGGCCGCAAGGTCGGCCATGTCGCGCCAGATGGTGCGCAGCGAAACGCCTGCCTCGGCCGCAAGGTCGGCGGCCCTGTGCAGCCCGCCGTCCTTCAGCCGCGAAATCAGGCGCATCATCCGCTCGTCCCGCCGCACCGCCCCCACCCAACTGACAGATTCCTGTCAGTTGACCGTGCCAGAACGCGGCTTTCGCGGCAAGCGGGCCATGGCTTTCCGCCCCCCGCCGGGTATCACCACGTTGAACCGGCTCGCGGCACGGGCCCCCAGCGCAAGGACCTTCCCATGCAGATCGGCCCCTGGCAGATACTGATCGTTGCCATCGTCGTGCTTGTCCTTTTCGGGCGCGGCAAGATCTCGTCCCTGATGGGCGAGGTCGGCAAGGGCATCACCGCCTTCAAGAAGGGCGTGAAGGAAACCACCGCCGAGGCCGAGTCCGAAGCTGCGCAGGTGACCAAGGACATCACGGCGCAGACCGCCGAGAAGGACAAGGTCTGATCCCGGCACGGCCCAGGGGGCTGCAGCATGTTTGACATCGGCTGGACCGAGTTGGTCATCATCGGGGTCGTGGCGCTGATCGTGATCGGCCCGCGCGACCTGCCCGAGATGTTCCGCACCCTTGGGCGCTTCACCTCCAAGCTGCGATCGATGGCGCGCGAGTTCCAGCGCGCTATGGAACAGGCGGCCGATCAGGCGGGCGTCAAGGACGTGGCCAAGGACCTCAAGGGCATTGCCAACCCGAAGTCGCTGGGACTTGACGCGGTGAAGGATGCCGCCGCCAAGTTCGAGAAATGGGACCCGCTGAAGCCTGCGGCCAAGCCGGTGGCCAAGACGCCATCCCCGCCCCCCGCCGCGATGGCACCAAACGTGGCTCTGGGCCCCAACAAGGCGGCCGAGATCAAGGCGCTGGCCGAAAAGGCCGCCGACGACGTGCGTGCCGCAGCGCAAGAACCCGAAGCTGCCGCACCGCCCAAGGGTGACGCATGAAGGCCGACGAAATTGACGACAGCTCGGCGCCCCTGATCGAGCACCTGGCCGAACTGCGCACCCGCATCCTGTATGCGATGGGTGCCTTTGTCGTCTGCTTCATCATCGGCTATCTGATCTGGCTGCCGGTGTTCAACTTCCTGTCGCACCCGATGTGCGACGTGCTGCGCGAACGCAATCAGGAATGCCAGCTGGTGCTGATCAAGGCGCAGGAAGGCTTCTTCGTTGCCATCCGCATTGCCATGTGGGCGGGCTTCATCATGGCCTTCCCGATCATCGCCTTCCAGCTGTGGCGCTTTGTGGCGCCGGGGCTTTACCGGTCCGAGAAGAACGCCTTCCTGCCCTTTCTGGTTGCTTCGCCGGTGATGTTCTTCATCGGTGCCGCCTTCGCCTACTTCATCATCCTGCCCTTCGCCTTCGACTTCTTCCTGGGCTTCCAGACGGCGTTTGACCCGGCCCCGGGCAAGCCGGACGCCGCCGCGGGCGAGGCTCTGGGTGATCTGCCGGCGGGGGTGGTGTTCCAGGGCTCGATGGAAAGCTACCTGGCACTGACCATGAGCTTCGTCATGGCCTTCGGCCTGTGCTTCCAGCTTCCGGTGCTGCTGACCCTGATGGGCCGGGCGGGGCTGATCACCGCGGCGGGCCTTCGCGCCACGCGCAAGTATGCCATTGTCGCCATCCTGATTGTCGCAGCCATTGTCACCCCGCCCGATGCGCTGTCGCAACTGATCATGTTCTGCACGATCTATCCGTTGTACGAGATTTCCATCTTTCTCATCGCCCGGTTTGAACGGGACCGCGAAGCGCAGATGCGCGCCGACGGCACCTGGGTGGACGATGACGAGGACGAAAAGCCCGCATGACCGAAACGGCGCTTGACCGGATCGCCGCGGCGCTGGAGCGGATGTCGCCACCGCCCCAGCCCGCGCCCGATTTCACCGCTGCCGACGCCTTCATCTGGCACACCGCGCCCGACCGGCTGGACCCGGTGCCGGTGGTGGCGCGCGTGGACTTGTCGCTGCTGGTGGGTGTGGACCGGTCGCGCGACACGCTTCTGGCCAACACCCGGCACTTCGCGGCGGGGATGACGGCCAACAACGCGCTGCTGTGGGGCGCCCGCGGCATGGGCAAATCCTCGCTGGTCAAGGCCGTGCATGCCGCCGTGCGGGCCGAGGGTCTGGCGCTGACGCTGGTGGAACTGTCGCGCGAAGACCTGCCCTCGGTGACCCGCCTGCTGGCGCACCTGCGCGCCGCGCCCGACCGGCGGTTCCTGCTGTTCTGCGATGACCTGTCGTTCAGCCACGATGATGCCAGCTACAAGTCGCTGAAGGCCGTGCTGGATGGCGGCATCGAGGGGCGCCCGGCCAATGTGGTGTTCTATGCCACGTCAAACCGCCGCCACCTGATGCCCCGCGACATGATCGAGAACGAACGGTCAACCGCCATCAGCCCCGGTGAAGCGGTCGAGGAAAAGGTGTCCCTGTCCGACAGATTCGGGCTGTGGCTGGGCTTCCACCCCTGTTCGCAGGACGACTATCTGGCGATGATCCGCGGCTACTGCGCCGCGCATGGCGTGCAGATCGACGAGGCCACGCTCTGGGCCGAGGCGATTGAATGGCAGGCCACGCGCGGGTCACGGTCCGGCCGGGTGGCCTGGCAATACTTCACCGATCTTGCGGCCCGGCGCGGCGTGAAGGTGTAGGTCGGGGTTCACCCCGACTCTTCCCCCCGACTTTCCTTGGCCCATTACGAAACGTCGCCCTTACTGCAGGTACTCGGTCGGGTCCACCGCATCCACGCCCTTGCGCACCTCGAAGTGCAGGAAGGCGGGGTCGGCGTTGCGGATGACGGCGATCTGCTGGCCACGTTTCACCGTGGCCCCCTTGGCCAGCGTCACCCCGTCGATGCCTGCATAGACCGTCAGCAGGTTGTCGGCATGGCGCAGCACAAGGATCGGAACCTGGTCGGTGTCCTTGGTCACGGCCGCAACCGTGCCATCCGCCGCTGCAACCACCTTGGCCCCCGGCGCCGCGGCAATGTCGATCCCTTCATTCTTGCCCTTCGAAAAGCCGCGAATGATGCTTCCCGCAACCGGCGTGGCCAACCGCGAAGAGGAAGCAGCAGTGCGGCTCTCTCCCAGGTTGGGCGAGGCCGGTGTCCCCTCGGCGGGGGCGGCCGCGGGGGCAGGGTCTTCGTCGGGCAGCGGGGCCGCGGCAGACGGCGGCACCGGTGTGGGCGAGCCTTCGCCGGGGTCGGTGACGGCGGCGGTGGGGTCGGCCGGAGGGGCAGCACCCGGAGCAGCGGTGGGGATCAGCAGGTACTGCCCCTCGCGCAGCGTCATCTGTGGATCCAGCCCGTTCCATTCGGCCAGCGCCCGTGCCGAAACGCCGTAGGTCCGGGCAATGCCGAACCCGGTTTCGCCCCGCTTCACCTGATGCCGCAAGGGTTCCGGTCCGGCCGGCGCGGCCAGAGGCAGGGGGGGAGTTGCGGCCGCATCGGCCCGGTCAATGGCGGCACCGGCCAGTGTCGTCACTTCGACAGGCGCGGCCGCACCTGTGGTCGCCACGGGTGCCGGAATGCCACTGCCCGGCGTGCCCACGGGCGGTTCCGCCACGCGGGCGGGCAGCAAGAGCGTTTCGCCTTCGCGCAGCGGGTCGGCCGGTTGCAGCGCGTTCTTCTGCGCCAGTGCCGCCGCATCCACCCCCACCCGCGCCGCCACTGTGGCCACCGTATCGCCCCGCCGCGCCACGGCCGCCTGATAGCCCGGATAAGACAGCACACCCCGCGCATCGGCTGCGGGCCGTTCCCGCGTGGCCGTCAGCGCCGCGGCCGAGGTGTCCAGCGAATTCGGCCCGCGCAGATCCCAGTCGAATTCGCTGCTGGTGCAGGCACCCAAGCCCGCCACGGCACAGCACAGCATCAGTTGCCGGAAAGTTCCTGCCATCATTCGCCCCATCTGGTCCGCCCGGGTTGGCCCCGGTGCAGTCTTGCCCGTTCAGTCGGTCGCCATGCCTTCGACCAATGGCACAAACCGTACCGGGCGCAACTCCTGATAGTCGAACCCGGTCTCGCTGCGGGTCACGCGGATCAGGCTTTGCACCGTGTCGGACTGGCCCACCGGCAGCACCATGATACCGCCGATCCGCAACTGATCCAAGAGCGGTCCGGGCGGATCCTCGGCCGCCGCCGTCACCATGATGCGGTCGAACGGCCCCTGATCGGGCAACCCCCGGCTTCCATCCGCCGACATGGCCGTGATGTTCACCAGACCAAGCCGGGAAAACACCTCCTGCGCCTCGCGCACAAGGCGGCGGTGGCGGTCCACCGTATAGATGCGGCGGCACAGGTGGGCCAAGATGGCCGCCTGATAGCCCGATCCGGTGCCCACCTCCAGCACCTTGTCCCGCGGCCCCGCCTGCAACGCCTGCGTCATCAGCCCCACCACCGACGGCTGGCTGATGGTCTGGCCGCAGGCAATGGGCAGCGGCACGTCGTCATAGGCCTTTTCGGCGAAGATGCCCTTCACGAACAGGCCGCGGTCCACCCGCTCCATTGCCGTCAGCACCCGCGCGTCCGTCACGCCCCGCGACCGCAGCGCGAAGAGGAAGCGCATCTTGCGCGTTGCCTCTTCGTCGCCGTCCGGTGCGGTCATGCCAGCCGCACCTCCAGATCGGACAGCACGTCATGCGCCGTCAGGTCGGCCCGCATCGGTGTGACCGAGATGTAGCCCGCAAGATTTACCGCGGCATCGGTGCCGGGCAGGGTGGGCGCGTGCTGCGGCCCGCCCTTGATCCACAGGAAGCGCCGCCCCGAGGGCGAGATGTAGGGTGCCGCGCTGAAGCTGGTGTCGCGCCGGAACCCCTGTGCCGCCACCTTCATGCCCTTCACCGCCGCTGCCGGGCAGGGCGGGAAATTCACATTGTAGAACAGCCGGTAATCGGCCGCGTCCCACAGTCCCTTGTCCAGCAGCGCCCGGATCACTGCCGCACCATGCGCCGCCGCCGCTTCGAACGGGTCGGCCAGGCCTTCGGTCTCGGGCCCAAGGAACTGCGACAGTGCGATGGCAGGCACACCTTGCAGGGCCGCTTCCATGGCGCCGCCGATGGTGCCGGAGTACAGCACGTTCTCGGCCGAGTTGTTGCCGCGGTTGACGCCCGACAGCACCAGGTCGGGCTTGGCACCCTCCAGCACGTCGTAGATCGCGGCCAGCACGCAATCGGCCGGGCTGCCCTCGGCGGCATAGCGGCGGTGGCCCAGCCGGGCGATCATGGTGGGGTGGGTATAGCTGATGCAATGCGCCACGCCCGACTGTTCGAAGGCCGGCGCGACCGTCCAGACTTCGCCCTGCGGCCCGGCCAGTTCGGCGGCAATCGCGGTCAGCGTGGCCAGCCCCGGCGCGTTGATCCCGTCGTCGTTCGTCAGCAGAATGCGCATGATCACCCCCTGCGCCTGCATAGGCGAGCGGCATCGCGGCGGCAAGCGCGCTGCCGGTTCGGCCAAGGATTGCCTACCTTCGCTTGCATCGCTGCCTTCAGCCGGGGCAACCTGTAGCGGCACAAGGAGGTGGACATGCGCATCGTGACATTTGCAGCTACACAGTTTGCCTGCAGCTGGGACTTGCCCCGCAACCTGGACGCGGCCGAGCGGGTGGTGCGGCAGGCGGCCGGGCTGGGCGCGCAGGTGGTACTGGTGCAGGAACTGTTCGCCACGCCCTATTTCTGCATCACCGAGCGGACGGAATACTTCGCCCATGCGCAGCCCTTCGAGGGCAACCCCATCGTCGCCCGCTTCGCGGCGCTGGCGAAGGAACTGGGCGTGGTGCTGCCGGTCAGTTTCTTCGAACGTGCGGGGATGGCGCATTTCAACACTGTGGCGATGGTTGATGCCGATGGCCAGGTGCTGGGGCGGTACCGCAAGACGCATATCCCGCAGGGGCCGGGGTACGAGGAGAAATACTATTTCTCCCCCGGTGACACCGGATTCCGGGTCTGGGACACGGCCTTCGGCCGGATCGGCCTGGGCATCTGCTGGGACCAGTGGTTCCCCGAAGCGGCGCGTGCCATGGCGCTGACAGGGGCGGAGGTCATTCTGTACCCCACCGCCATCGGGTCGGAACCGCCCGCGCCCGGTTATGACAGCCAGCCGCACTGGGAAACGGTGATGCGCGGGCATGCTGCGGCAAACATCCTGCCGGTGGTGGCGTCAAACCGCGTGGGCGCCGAGGCGGCGCCCGAAGGCACCGCCGTAACCTTCTACGGGTCAAGCTTCATCACCGATCCGACCGGCGCGCTGCTGGCCAAGGCCCCGCGCGACGTGGAGGCGGTCATTACCGCCCCGATCGACATGCAGGCCGCGGCCGACCTGCGCCGCACCTGGGGCATCTTCCGCGACCGCCGCCCCGAATGCTATCGCGCGCTCGGCACGCTGGACGGCGGCTGAACGCCCGGCTTCAGCGGTTCTCGACCGGCACGTAGTCTCGGAAGGGCGCGCCGATGTACAACTGCCGCGGGCGGCCGATCTTCTGGTTCTTGTCGGCGATCATCTCTTTCCACTGGCTGATCCAGCCCACTGTGCGCGAGATGGCGAAGATCGGCGTGAACATCGAGGTGGGGAAGCCCATCGCCTCAAGGATGATGCCCGAATAGAAGTCGACGTTGGGATACAGCTTCTTCGAGATGAAGTAGTCGTCTTCCAGCGCGATGCGTTCCAGTTCCTTGGCGACCTGCAGCAGCGGATTGTTGTGGATGCCCAGAAGATCCAGCACCTCGTCGGCGCTTTCCTTCATCACCTTCGCGCGCGGGTCGAAGTTCTTGTACACGCGGTGCCCGAAGCCCATCAGGCGGAAGCCCGAGTTCTTGTCCTTCGCCCTGGCGACAAACTCGGGGATGCGGTCGACGGTGCCGATTTCCTTCAGCATCTCAAGGCAGGCCTGGTTGGCGCCGCCATGCGCGGGCCCCCAGAGGCAGGCAATGCCAGCCGCCACGCAGGCAAAGGGGTTGGCGCCCGACGAACCCGCCAGACGCACCGTCGAGGTCGAGGCATTCTGTTCATGGTCGGCATGCAGCAGCATGATCCGGTCCATCGCCTTTTCCAGGATCGGATTGACGACATAATCCTCGCACGGGATGGCGAAGCACATGCGCAGGAAGTTCCCGGCATAGCTGAGCGAGTTCATCGGATAGACGAAGGGCTGGCCGACCGAATACTTGTAGGCCATGGCGGCAATGGTGGGCAGCTTGGCGATCATGCGGATCGCCGCGACCTCGCGCTGCCAGGGATCGTTGATGTCCGTCGAGTCGTGGTAGAACGCCGACATGGCACCCACCACGCCCACCATCGTGGCCATCGGGTGCGCGTCACGGCGGAACCCGCGAAAGAAGTAGTGCATCTGTTCGTGCACCATCGTGTGCCGCGTCACCCTTTGGGTGAAATCCTCCAGCTGCGCCTTGGTCGGCAACTCGCCGTACAGAAGCAGGAAGCAGACCTCGAGGTGGGTCGACTTCTCGGCCAGCTGGTCGATCGGGTAGCCGCGGTACAGCAGCTCTCCCTTGTCGCCGTCGATGTAGGTGATGGTCGATTCGCAGGATGCGGTCGAGGTGAAGCCCGGATCGTACGTGAAGACATCGGCCTGACCGTACAGCTTGCCGATGTCGACAACGTCGGGGCCCAGCACCGGCGAGTGCATGGGAAGGTCGTAGCTCCTGCCGTCAATGGTCAGCTGTGCCGTCCGCGCTGCCGTGGTGTTCGTGTCAGCCATGGTCCATCCCCTTTGCCGCGGCCCGCCAGGGGCCAGTCCTCCGCTTCCGCCGGGGGCCCGGTCAGCCGACCGCATCCCCCAGCCGCGCAATCGTCTCGTCGCGCCCCAGAACCAGCATCATGTCATAGACGCTGGGGCTGACGGTCCGCCCGGCGAGAGCAGCGCGCAGCGGAGCGGCGAGCTTGCCAAAGCCCAAGCCGTTTGCTGTGGCCGCGGCAGGCAGGATGACCTCCAGCGACGCTTTCGTCCAGTCAGCATTTTGCAGCTGCGGCGTCAAGTTTTTCAGTATGCCACGGGATACCGAATCAAGCGCGTCCGCTGCACCCCGGTCGCGCGAGACGGGCCGGTCTACCAGCGCGAACCTTGCCTTTTCAAGTACTTCCGGCAGTGTCTTCGCGCGGTCTTTCACAGCGTAAAGCGCGCGCGAAAGCCGCGCCAGATGCGCGTCCGTCAGCGAATCCAGCCCGGTTTCAGCCATGTAGCCCCGCAATTCGTGCAGCAGTGCAGCATCGTCCATGGCTGCAACATGCATGCCAGACAGATGTTGCAGCTTCTTGAAGTCCAGCCGGGCCGGTGCGCGCCCGATTCCCGGCAGGTCGAACCAGCCCATTGCCTGTTCGCTGGTGAAGAATTCGTCGTCGCCATGCGCCCAGCCAAGACGCGCAAGGTAGTTGCGCATCGCCGCTGCCGGATAGCCAAGCCCCGCGTATTCATGCAGGCCCACGGCGCCGTGCCGTTTCGACAGCTTCTTGCCGTCCTCGCCGTGGATCAGCGGGATATGCGCCCAGACCGGCACCCGCCACCCCATCGCATCATAGACCATCTGCTGGCGGGCGGCGTTGTTCAGGTGGTCGTCGCCGCGGATCACATGGGTTACCCCCATGTCATGGTCGTCCACCACCACTGCAAGCATGTAGACGGGCGTGCCGTCCGACCGCAGCACGATCATGTCATCCAGTGTCTCGTTCTTCACCACCACGCGGCCCTGTACGGCGTCCTCGATCACTGTTTCGCCGGACCGGGGGGCTTTCATCCGGATGGCGAAGGGTGCATCGGGATGGGACGTGGGGTCGGAATCGCGCCATGGCGACAGGAACAGCGGATAGCGCCCCGCGGCCTCTTCCGCGGAGCGGAAGGCTGCGATCTCCTCGGCGGTGGAAAAGCACTTGTAGGCACTGCCCCGCGCCAGCATCTCGTGCGCAACCTCGGCATGGCGGTCGCGGCGGGCAAACTGGCTGACCGCTTCGCCGTCCCAGTCCAGCCCCAGCCATGTCAGGCCTTTCAGGATCGCCTCGGTGGCCGCAGGCGTTGACCTCTCGCGGTCGGTATCCTCGATGCGCAACAGGAACTTGCCGCCCCGGCCGCGGGCATAAAGCCAGTTGAACAGGGCCGTACGCGCACCGCCGATGTGCAGGTAGCCGGTGGGTGAAGGCGCAAAGCGGGTAACAACCGCGTCGGACATGGGCGGGTTAACCTTTCGGAAACCATGCTGGGAATAGCCTTGCCGGGTTCTAGGCGCGGACGGGTCGGGTGGCAAGGTGACGGCAGGGGTGGCGCCGGTTCCGGGGGTTGCGTGGGGCGCGGTGCTGGCTGCGCCGCTGCAGGCGCTGGCCGCGGCGCGGGGGCAGTTGTTCCCGTGGGTGCCGGTGTGCATGGGCATCGGGATCGGCCTGTGGTTCGCCCTGCCATGGGAGCCGGGCCTGTCCTTCTACGTTGCCGGTGTGGCGGTGCTGGCCACTGCGCTGGTGCTGCGCGGATTCGGGTCCGAGGTGGCGCATGCGCCCGCTGTTGCGATGGCCTGCGTGGCCTTCGGGGCCCTTTGCGCGGGCGCACGGGTCCACCTGGTTGCCGCGCCGATGCTGGACAGGCCGTACTGGGGCGCTGTGGAAGGGCGGATCGTGACCGTGGACCGGTCACAGTCGGATGCGGTGCGTCTGACGCTGGACCGCGTGGTCCTGGCCGAGATGCCGCCCGAGGAAACACCCCGCCGCGTGCGGCTGTCGCTGCAGGGGGACCAGCCCTGGCTGGACCCCGTGCCGGGAACCGTGGTGGTGACGACGGCCCGCCTGGCGGCCCCCGAGGGCCCGGTCGAGCCCGGCGGATTCGACTTTCGCCGCATGGCCTTTTTCGACCGGCTGGGCGGGGTGGGCTACACGCGCCTGCCGGTGCTGGTTGCGGCGCCACCGGAAGGCCGCGACCTGGCCATCGACCGGCTACGCAGCCGCCTGTCGGCCGCGATCCGCGCCGCCATGGCTGGCGACGCCGGTGCCTTTGCCGCGGGGGTGATGACGGGCGACAGGTCGGGTCTGTCGCAGGCCGCGGTGGAAGACCTGCGCGATTCCAGCCTGGCGCACCTTCTGGCCATCTCGGGCATGAACATGGCCTTTCTGGTGGGCTTCGTCTTTGCGCTGATCCGCGTGGGGGTGGCCTGCGTGCCGCCGCTGGCGCTGCGGGTGAACGCCAAGAAGGGCGCGGCCGTGGTGGCGCTGGGGGTGGCGGCCTTCTACCTGCTGCTGTCGGGGGCGAATGTGGCGACGGAACGCGCCTTCGTCATGGTGGCGGTGATGCTGGGCGCCGTGCTTCTGGACCGTCGCGCGGTGACGCTGCGGTCGGTGGCGATTGCCGGTGTGCTGCTGCTGGCATGGCAGCCCGAGGCAATGCTGGAGCCGGGCTTCCAGATGTCATTTGCCGCCACCGTGGCGCTGATTGCGGGATTTCGGGCTGTCGAGGGGCAGGTTCTGCGGCAGAAAATGCCGCGATGGGCAGTGCCCGTCTTCACGCTGGTGCTCAGTTCCGTGGTGGCAGGTCTGGCCACGGCGCCCTATGCCGCGGCGCATTTCAACCGGTTTACCGACTTCGGGCTGATCGCCAACCTGCTGACTGTGCCGGTGATGGGCGCCGTGGTGATGCCTGCGGGGGCGGTGGCCGCGCTGGCGGCACCGTTCGGCCTTGCGGCCGTGCCGCTGTGGGTGATGGAACAGGGCGTTCGCTGGATCCTGTTCGTGGCCGACCGTGTGGCGGCCCTGGACGGCGCCGTGACGGCCATCAAGGCGCCGTCGGCCGCGGTGCTGCCTCTGCTGACGCTTGGGCTGTGCGCGTTGGTGCTGGGGCCGGGGCGGCTGCGGGCGGCGGGCGTTGCGGCGTCGGTGGTGGCGCTGGCGCTGTGGGCCGTGGCGCCACGACCCGCCATGCTGGTGACGGCCGATGGGCGGCTGGTGGGGGTGATGGGGCCGCAGGGGCGGGCGCTTTCGTCGGAACGTGGCGGCGGCTTCACGGCGCGCAACTGGCTGGAAAATGACGGCGATCTTGCGACACAGTCCGAAGCGGCGCGCAGGCCAGGCGTCGCGGGGCCAAAGGCGGCGCGGTCGTTCCTGCTGGGGGGCATGCCGGTGCTGCACCTGACGGGCAAGGGGGCGGCCGAAGCGGCAGCCGGGGCCTGCACCGGCGGCGTCCTGCTGGTGGTGTCGGCAGAGGCCGATGGCGCACGGGGCGACTGTCGGCTGATCGACCTTGCGCTGCTGCGCAAGGTCGGGCCGCTGGCCATCGATCCCGGCCCCGGCGGGCAACTGGACCTGCATCCGGCGCGCCGCGCCGCCCGGCTGTGGAACGCGCCACCCGCCGATGCCGCAGTGCTGGCCACGCTGGCCGCCCCGCCGCAACCGACCCCCTGATCAGGCTTTCCGCCCGGCAAATGCTGCGCTAGGGGAACGGCATGGCCCTGACCGTGTCCGACCTTGCCTGTGCCCGCGGCGGCGTGACCCTGCTGTCGGGACTGACCTTTGCCGTCGCGCCGGGCGAGGCCCTGGTGCTGCGTGGGCCGAATGGTGCGGGCAAGACCACCCTCTTGCGCACCCTTGCCGGCCTGACCCCCGCTGTTGCAGGCCGCATCACGGGGGCCGGGGGCGCCCTGCTGGCGGGCCATCAGGACGCGGTAAAGCCCACGCTGACCGTCGAGGAAAACCTGGCCTTCTGGGCACAGGTCTTTGCAACGGGGCGCACGGCAGTGCGGCATGCGATGCAGGCGCTGGACCTTCTGCCGCTGGCTGACCGCCGCGCCACGGAACTCTCGGCAGGGCAGCGGCGGCGGCTGGGGCTGGCCCGGCTGGTGGTGGCGGGGGCGGGGCCGTGGCTGCTGGATGAACCGACGGTGTCGCTCGACGCGGCCTCGGTCGCGCGGTTTGCCGGGTTGGTGGGGCAGCGTCTGGCGCAGGGCGGCATCGCGGTGATCGCCACACATATCGACCTTGGCCTGCCGCAGGCGCGGGTGCTGGACGTAAGCCCCTTCCGGCACCGCAACGTCGCCGCACAAGGCGATGCCTTTGCAGGGAAAATCGAATGAAGGCGGTGTTCCGTCGCGACCTGCTTCTGGGCATCCGCGCGGGTGGCGGCTTCGGGCTGGGGCTGGCGTTCTTCTTCATACTGGCCGTGCTGGTGCCGCTGGGCGTGGGCCCCGCGCCCGACCTTCTGTCGCGGGTGGCGCCTGGCATCCTTTGGGTTGGTGCACTGCTGGCCAGCCTTCTGACCCTGGACCGCCTGTTTCAGGCCGACTGGGAAGATGGCACGCTGGAGGCGCTGGCCACCGCGCCCCTGCCGCTGGAAGGCGTCGCCGCGGCCAAGGCCGCGGCGCATTGGGTGCTGACGGGCCTGCCGCTGACTCTGGCGGCGCCCGGTCTTGGCATCCTTCTGAACCTGCCGCCCGCGGGCATGTGGTGGCTGGTGGCCTCGCTGCTGCTCGGCACCCCCGCGCTGTCGGTGATCGGGGCCTTCGGTGCCGCGCTGACCGTGGGGTTGAAGCGTGGCGGGCTGATCCTGTCGCTGATTGTACTGCCGCTTTACGTGCCAACGCTGGTGTTCGGGGCCGAGGCGGTGCGGCGCGGGGCCGAGGGGCAGGGGGGCCTGACCGCGCTTCTGCTGCTGGCCGGGGTGACGTTGGGATCGGTGGCGGTGCTGCCGTTTGCGGCGGCTGCGGCCATAAGGGTGAACCTGCGGTGATCGCGATGCCCGCCCGGTGCGGCAATCCGCGTCAATCTGCCCTGACCGCGGCCATGCTAGGGCTTGCCCATGTCGAAGGGGAACGGTAGCGCCGGGCGTCATGTCGATCTGGGAATACGCCAATCCGCGCAGGTTCATGCAATGGTCCGGGGCTGCCCTGCCCTGGGTTTCCGGCTTGGCCGCGGTGTTGGTGGGAACGGGCCTGATCTGGGGCTTCTTCTTCACCCCCGACGACTTCCGGCAGGGATCAACCGTCAAGATCATCTATCTGCACGTTCCGGCCGCCACGATGGCCATCAATGCCTGGGTCATGATGCTGGCCGCCAGCCTGATCTGGCTGGTGCGCCGCCACCATGTATCGGCGCTGGCCGCCCGCGCCGCCGCCCCCGTGGGTCTTGCCTTTACCGTGATCGCGCTGCTGACGGGCGCGCTGTGGGGGCAGCCGATGTGGGGCACCTGGTGGGCCTGGGACCCGCGGCTGACCTCGTTCCTGATCCTGACGCTTTTCTATCTCGGCTACATCGCGCTGTGGTCGGCCGTGGAAAACCCCGACACCGCCGCCGACCTGACCTCGGTCCTGTGCCTGGTGGGGTCGGTCTTCGCCGTGCTGTCGCGCTATGCGGCCTTCTTCTGGAACCAGGGGCTGCATCAGGGCGCGTCGCTGTCGCTCGACACGGAAGAGAACGTGGCCGATGTGTTCTGGCAGCCGCTGGTGATCAGCCTGGCGGGCTTCGGCTTCCTGTTCCTGGCGCTGGTGCTGCTGCGCACCCGCACCGAAATCCGCGCCCGCCGCCTGATGGCGCTGCGCGCGCAGGCGAGGGCTGCGGCATGATCCCCGATCTGGGCAAGTATGCCTTCGCGGTGCTGGCCTCGTATGGGGTGTCGGGCGTCATTCTGGCGGTCCTGATTGGCGTCAGTCTGTGGCGTGGGGCGCGGATCCGCGATGACCTTCGCCAGGTCGAGGCGCAGCGCGAGGCCGGTGATGCGTAGGCTTCTGGTGATCCTGCCTCCGGTCCTGTTCGTGGCGCTGGCCGGGCTGTTCTGGCTGGGCATGCAGCGCGATGATCCCACGGCGCTGCCTTCGGCATTGCAGGGGCGGGCGGCTCCGGCCCTGACCCTGGTCGCGCTTGGCGACCTGCCGCTGCTGACGGACGCAGCGATCAGGGCCCCGGGGGTGAAGCTGGTGAACTTCTGGGCCAGCTGGTGCGCGCCCTGCCGGGCGGAACACCCGATCCTTGCCGAACTGGCCGCGCAAGGCATCCCCATCCACGGCGTGAACTACAAGGATGATCCGGCCAAGGCCCAAGGCTTTCTGGCCGAACTGGGCAACCCCTATGCCAGCATCGGTGCCGATGCCGCGGGGCGGACGGCCATCGACTGGGGCCTGTACGGTGTGCCGGAAACATTCGTGATCGACGGCAACGGCACGGTGATCCTGCGCTTTGCCGGGCCGATCACCCGGCAGGAACTGGACCGCAAGATTCTGCCCGCCATTGAGAAGGCGCGGAACTAAGCTGCTTCAGAACAGGAAGTAGCGCTGCGCCAGCGGCAGCACCTTGGCCGGTTCGCAGGTCAGCAACTCGCCATCCGCCCGCACCTCATACGTCTCGGGGTCGACCTCGATCTGCGGCATGGCGTCGTTCAGGCGCATGTCGGCCTTGCCGATGCCGCGCGTGCCCTTCACCGCCAGCGTCTGTTTGGCAAGCCCCAGTGCGGCACCAATTCCGTCGGCCTGCGCCGCGGCGCTGACGAAGGTCACCGAACTGCGCGTCAGCGCACCGCCGAAGGCGCCGAACATCGGGCGGGTGTAGACCGGCTGCGGGGTGGGGATCGAGGCGTTCGGATCGCCCATCTGCGCCACCACGATGCTGCCGCCCATCAGCACCATTTCGGGCTTGGCACCAAAGAAGGCGGGCGACCACAGCACCAGATCGGCGCGCTTGCCCGTCTCGACGCTGCCGATGTGGGCCGACAGGCCATGCGCGATGGCGGGGTTGATCGTGTACTTGGCGATGTAGCGGCGGACGCGCAGGTTGTCGTTGGCGCCCGTTTCCCCGGCCAGCCGCCCGCGCTGCTGCTTCATCTTGTGCGCGGTTTGCCAGGTGCGGGTGATGACCTCGCCCACCCGGCCCATCGCCTGACTGTCGGACGAAATCACCGAGAAGGCGCCGATGTCGTGCAGGATGTCCTCGGCGGCGATGGTTTCGCGGCGGATGCGGCTTTCGGCAAAGGCCACATCCTCGGGGATCGAGCGGTCCAGGTGGTGGCACACCATCAGCATGTCGAGGTGTTCCTCGATGGTGTTCACCGTGTAGGGCATGGTGGGGTTGGTGGAACTGGGGATCACGTTGGGGTGGCTGACCACCTTGATGATGTCGGGCGCATGGCCCCCCCCGGCGCCTTCTGTGTGGAAGGCATGGATGGTGCGGCCCTTGATGGCGGCCAGGGTGTTCTCGACAAAGCCGGACTCGTTCAGCGTGTCGGTGTGGATCATCACTTGCACGTCCATGTCGTCGGCCACCGACAGGCAGCAGTCGATGGCGGCAGGGGTGGTGCCCCAGTCCTCGTGCAGCTTCATCGCCGCCGCCCCGGCCTGTACCATTTCCACCAGCGCGGCGGGGCGGCTGGCGTTGCCCTTGCACGACAGTGCAAGGTTCATCGGGAAGGCGTCGAAGGACTGCAGCATCCGGCCGATGTGCCATGGGCCGGGGGTGCAGGTGGTGGCGAGCGTGCCGTGCGCGGGGCCGGTTCCGCCGCCCAGCATGCAGGTGATGCCGGAATGCAGCGCGTCGTCGATCTGCTGCGGGCAGATGAAGTGGATGTGCGCGTCCATTCCCCCGGCCGTCAGGATGCGGCCTTCGCCTGCGATGATCTCGGTGCCCGGCCCGATCATGATGGTGACGCCCGGCTGGGTGTCGGGGTTGCCGGCCTTGCCGATGCTGTGGATCCGCCCGTCGCGCAGGCCGACGTCGGCCTTGGTGATGCCCGACCAGTCCACGATCAGCGCGTTGGTGATGACGGTGTCCACCGCGCCTTCGGCCCGCGTGCGCTGCGACTGGCCCATGCCGTCGCGGATGACCTTGCCGCCACCGAACTTCACCTCTTCGCCATAGATGGTCAGGTCGCGTTCCACCTCGATCCACAGGTCGGTGTCGCCCAGCCGCACGCGGTCGCCTGTGGTGGGGCCGAACATGGCGGCATAGGCAGCGCGGGAGATCGTGGCGGGCATGGCATCCTGTCAGGGTTTGGTGGGGCCGCGGCGGCTAAGGCGGCGGACGCTGGCGCCCGTGCGGCGCGCAACGGGGTTCAATGCGGCTTCGGCGATGCGCAGGGGAGAGGCACCGGACATTGCAGCACGGGCCACGGCAAAAGAGTTGATGCGCATGGCGTCGGTCTTTTCCCGGACCATCCGGTGGTTTTCGCTGCCGGTCACGTTCCACATGCCGACCATGCCCCAGAGGCGCATGCCGATCACCATCTGCGCTTCGGCCATCTTGTTGCCATAGCGGAACATCAGTCGTGCCGTTTCGAAAGGGGTCGGGACCATCGTTCGCTCCATTGGTGGGGCCGTCGGTCCAAGCGGGAACGAACCGGGGCAGGTTGCGGTGGATGACCTGCAAGACGCAAGTCCGCACCGTGAACAAGCCCGCCGACGTGACAGGTTCGCCCAATTCTTGACCTAGATGCGCACCGGCGAGGCAATCAACAACCGCTTCGACCTACACCATAGCGGCACCGGTCAGGTTTTCCCCACCTGTCCGGCCGATTGACAGCTGCGGGCCCGAGAGGAAAAATGGGGGGCGGCGCTGGCTTGGCTTTGGGTGCGCCGCGGGGATTTCCTGGGGAGGTGTCATTGAGATGACGAAAACGGGCGTGATGCGGGCCGGGTTGGCGGCCCTGGGTGTGCTGGTTGTGACGGTCGGGCAGGCGGCGGCGGAACCTTCGCTGGTACGCGGCGAGTATCTGGTGCGGGGGCCCGCGGGTTGCGGCAACTGCCATACGCCGATCGGGCCGGACGGGTTCCTGATGGATCAGGAACTGACCGGGCGGGTGGTCGAGGATATCGAGCCGTTCCGCGCCGTGGCGCCCAACCTGACGCCCGCCGGGCGAATTGCCGGGTGGAGCGATGCCGAACTGGCCAAGGCGATCCGCGAGGGGCTGCGCCCCGATGGCAGCCTGATCGGGCCGCCGATGCCGTTCACCATGTATCGCGGCCTGTCGGACGATGACGTGGCGTCGATGGTGATGTTCCTGCGCACGCTGCCTGCCGTGGCCAGCGAGCTGCCGCCCAGCGAATACCGCATTCCGCTGCCGCCCGCCTATGGCCCGCCGGTGGAAACCGTGAGTGCCCCGCCGCGCGGGGTGACGGTGGAGTACGGCGCCTATCTGGCCGGGCCAGTGGCGCATTGCATGGAGTGCCACACGCCGATGGGGCCGCAGGGGCCGATGGTGGACACCATGCCGGGTGCGGGCGGGTTCGAGTTTCACGGGCCCTGGGGCACTTCGGTGGCGTCAAACCTGACGACGCATGAAGACGGTCTGGCGGGCTACAGCGATGCCGAGATCGCGGCAATGATCACGCAGGGCAAGCGGCCCGATGGTGCGCCGATGCTGCCGCCGATGCCCTATCCCTATCTGGCACAGTTCACGCCGGATGATCTGGCCGCGGTGATCCTGTATCTGCGCAACCTGCCGCCGCTGCCCGACCCTGCGGGCTGACGGTGCTAGGATCCCCGTGGGACACTGCGGTGTCCCACGGTGGGACGTGGCGTGACGCAAGCAAATACAATAGCTTAAAAGCCAACGTTAAGAAATGGCCTTCACACTCGTCCCACGGCAAGCCAACCGGGTGGCGTCAGATCAGCGCCACCCAACTGCGCGCAATGGTCAGCCCGGCGGCATCAGCGGCGATCCCGGCCGCACCGGGCCCATCGGGCAGCGCCGCGGCAAAGCCCGCATCCTTCTGCGCGATCAGGTTGGGGAATTCGCGGTTCCAGTCAGCCACCACGCGGCGGTTGGCCTCGAAATGGAACTGCAGGCCATAGGTGGCCCGGCCGATGCGGAAGCCCTGGTGCGCCGCCGCACTGCTGCGGGCCAGATGCGCGGCGCACGCAGGCAGGGTGAAGGTGTCGCTGTGCCACTGGAAAATCGGGAAGGACGCGGGCAGGGTGCCCAGAACGGGGTCGGCCTGGCCCTCCTCGGTCAGCATCACATCGCACCAGCCGAATTCGGGTCCGGTGTCCAGATGGTTTGCCGCCCCGAAGGCCCGCGCCAGCACCTGTGCCCCAAGGCAAATGCCCAGCACCGCCTTGTCAGCCAGCGAGAAGCCGCGCATCGCGGCGGCCAGCCGCGGCAGATACGGATGCAGCCGGTCGTCCAGTGCCGACTGTTCGCCGCCGAACACCACCACTGCGTCGAATTCGGCCGTGTTCGTGGGCAAGCGCTGGTCGCGCCAGGGCTTGAACAGCTCGATCTTCGCACCTGCCTCGTGCAGGGCGACGCCGACCTGGCCGTGGTGGGTGACGGCGGTGTTTTCAACGATGGCGACACGCATGCGCGCATGGTTTCCACGCCAGCGCACGGCCTGCAAGCCCTTGCGTTTCCGGCCCTGAAGTGAAAGGGGGAGCCGCCAATCGGACCCGAGGCAGGAGAGCCCCATGGAGATTCGCGAGGCGCTGACCTTCGACGATGTGCTGCTGGTTCCCGCTGCGTCCAGCGTGCTGCCGGCCGAGGCCGACACGTCAACCTGGGTGACACAGAACATCCGGATGAACATTCCGCTTCTGTCCAGCGCGATGGACACGGTGACCGAGGGGCGCATGGCGATTGCCATGGCGCAGGCGGGCGGCATCGGGGTGATTCACCGCAACCTCGACCCCGAGACGCAGGCCACGGAAGTGCGGCGGGTGAAGCGGTTCGAGTCGGGCGTGGTCTACAAGCCCATCACCCTGCGCCCCGAACAGACGCTGGCCGATGCCAAGGTGCTGATGGACCGCTATGCGATCACCGGCTTTCCCGTGGTGGACGAGGCGGGCCGCGTGCTGGGCATCGTTACCAACCGTGACATGCGGTTTGCGCAAGATGACGCGACGCCGGTGCGCGTGATGATGACGGCCGAGAACCTGGCGATCCTGCGCGAGCCGGTGGACCGGGCGCAGGCGATCAGCCTGATGAAGGCGCGGCGGATCGAGAAGCTTCTGGTCACCGACGGCACCGGCAAGCTGACCGGCCTTCTGACGCTGAAGGATACCGAGAAGGCCGTGCTGAACCCGCAGGCCTGCAAGGACCAGCTGGGGCGGCTGCGGGTGGCCGCGGCCAGTACCGTGGGGGATGCGGGGTTTGAACGCAGCCAGATGCTGATCGCGGCCGGCGTGGACATGGTGGTGATCGACACCGCGCATGGGCACTCCGAGGGGGTGGCCAGGGCTGTGGAACGCATCAAGAAGCTGTCGAACGCGGTGCAGGTGGTGGCGGGCAACGTGGCCACGGCCGAAGCAACGCGGGCGTTGATCGGCGCCGGGGCGGATGCGGTGAAGGTGGGCATCGGGCCGGGCTCGATCTGCACCACGCGCATCGTGGCGGGGGTGGGCGTGCCGCAGCTGACGGCGATCCTCGATTCGGCGCAGGCGGCGGGCAACGTGCCGGTGATTGCCGACGGTGGCATCAAGTATTCCGGCGATTTTGCCAAGGCCATTGCCGCCGGGGCCAGCTGCGCCATGGTGGGCAGCGCCATTGCCGGCACCGACGAAAGTCCCGGCGAGGTGATCCTGTGGAACGGCCGCAGCTTCAAGGCCTATCGCGGCATGGGGTCGCTGGGGGCCATGGCGCGCGGCAGTGCCGACCGGTACTTCCAGAAGGACGCCGCGCAGGAAAAGCTGGTGCCCGAGGGGATTGAAGGGCAGGTGCCCTACAAGGGCGCCGTGGCCGCCGTGCTGCACCAGATGGTGGGGGGGCTGCGGGCCGCCATGGGCTATACCGGCAACCGCACGGTGGCGGAGATGCGGGCAAACTGCCAGTTTGTGCGCATCACCGGTGCCGGGCTGAAGGAAAGCCACGTGCACGACGTGCAGATCACCCGCGAAAGCCCGAATTACCGCGCTGGGTAACGGGTTATGCGGCGTTCCTTGCGTTGGATGTGAAGACATGACCCCCGGCGCCCGCGCCGCCGCCGCCATTGCCGTGCTGGACCGCTGGCTGGGCGGCATGCCGGTGGAACAGGCGCTGACGAACTGGGGCCGCGCCAGCCGCTTTGCCGGATCGGGCGACCGCGCGGCGGTGCGGGACATGGTGTTCCAGGCGGTGCGCGGCCGCAACTCCCTGGCGCATCGCGGCGGCGGGCTGACGGGGCGGGGGCTGGTGCTGGGCCTGCTGCGCGACCAGGGGGCCGAGCTTGGCGCGCTGTTCACCGGGCAGGGCCACGCGCCCGCGCCCGTGACCGAACCCGACCCCGGCCCCGCCACTGGCCCGGCCGCGCTGGATTGCCCCGACTGGCTGGCGCCGGCCCTGCAGGCCAGCCTGGGCGACCGGTTTGCCCCGGTGATGCGGCTTTTGCGCGACCGGGCGCCGGTGTTCCTGCGGGTGAACACCGCGCGGGCCACGCTGCCGCAAGCGGTGGCCCTGCTGGCCGATGACGGCATTGCGGCCCAGCCGCATGCGCTGGCCGCCACGGCGCTGCAGGTGATGCAGAACGCGCGCCGCGTGCAGGCCTCGCGCGCCTATGCCGAGGGTCTGGTCGAATTGCAGGACGCCGCGTCGCAGGCCGTGGCGCTGGCGTTGCCTGTGGGGCCGGGCACAGGCGTGCTGGATTACTGTGCGGGCGGCGGCGGCAAGGCGCTGGCGCTGGCCGCCCGGGGTGCCCGGGTGACCGCCTCGGACGTCGACGCCGGGCGGATGCGCGACCTGCCGCCGCGCGCGGCGCGGGCGGGTGCCGTGGTGGACATCGTGCCGCAGCCACAACTTTCGGGCCGGTTCGACGTGGTGCTGGCCGATGCCCCCTGTTCGGGGTCGGGCGCCTGGCGGCGGGCGCCCGAGGGCAAATGGACGCTGACGGCGGCCGGGCTTGATTCGCTTGTCCGGCTGCAGGCGCAGGTGCTGGCCCGGGCCGCGGCGCATGTGCGGCCGGGCGGCGTGCTGGCCTATGCCACATGCTCGCTTCTGCAGGCCGAGAACGCGGCCCAGGTGCAGGCCTTCCTTGCGCAGAACCCGGATTTCCGGCCGGATGGCAGCCTGACCCTGACCCCGATTGACGGCGGCGACGGGTTTTTCCTCGCCTTGATGGGGCGGTCGGCCTAGAACTTGCAACTGCAGGTCGCAGACGGTCCGTGTGGCGATTAAACGGCGCTTAAGGATTTTCCCCAACAACGGACGCGATGCTGCGCAGCATGCGCCAGGATTCGGACGGAGCTGACCTTGATCAACGGCCTTACCTATCGTGGCGACTGGGCTGATCTGGCGCGCAGTCTGTCGGCGCGGTCCGGGGTCCTGGTGGTGGTGGCGGCAATCTGCGGCGCGGTGCTGCTCGTTTCGGATACGCCGGGGGTGCAGTATGCGGCGGCGCTGTGCGGCCTCACCTTCTGTGCCATCGTGCTGCTGGTGCGCGGCGTGGTCTTCCTGTCCGGCCTGTCGGACAGGCTGGCAGAAGGCGGGGCCGTTCGCCTGATGACGCTGGATGGCACACCCTGCTGCATCACCGATGACATCGGGCAGATCGTCTGGCGCAACGGTGCGGCGGACGAACGGTTCCGCGGCGCCCGCCTCACCACCATGGCAGCCCTGCTGGGCGACAGCTTTGCCAACCCCGGCGCCGTGGTCTTCCGTCTGCAATCGCGCGCCGAGGGGTTGGGCGCCGCGCGCGAGGATGTGGTGACGCGCCGCACGCACCTGCGCCTGTCTGTCGGCCGGGTGTCGGCGCGGCGCTTCCTCTGGCGGCTTGAGGAGTTCGGCGAACGCCACGCCGCCCGCGGCGCCAACGCCATGGGCATGCCCATGCTGGTGGCCAACAAGACGGGCGTGATCCTGTTTGCCAACGAATCGATGCGCCGGCTGCTGGGCGCAAGGCCCAAACATCTGGACCGCGTCTTCACCGACCTGTCGCCCCGCAACGGCGAGGTGGTTGTGGTTTCGGGCACGAACGGCCCGGTTCACGCGGTTCTGGCCGAAATCGAGGGGGTCGGCGAACGTCGCGAGATCTACCTGATGCCGGTGCCCGAACGCAGCAGGTCGGACGAGGCTGCCACCGATTTCGAGAATGTGCCGGTGGCGTTGCTGCGCTTTGCCACCGACGGGACCGTGGCCGCCGCCAACCGTGCCGCGCGCGATCTGGCCGGGCTTTCCCCCGCCGAGGCGCCGACGATCGACAGCCTGTTCGGCGGGCTTGGCCGTTCGGTCCGGGACTGGATGGACGATGTTCTGGCAGAGCGGCTTCCGGACGGGTCCGAGGTGGTGCAGCTTCTGCGCGGCGAAGGCGAGCGTTTCGTGCAGGTGTCCCTGCGCCGCGAGGTCGAGGCCGGCCACCCGGGGCTTCTGGCCATCCTGCAGGACGCCACGGCGCTGAAGACGCTGGAGGCGCAGGTGGTGCAGAGCCACAAGATGCAGGCCATCGGCCAGCTGGCCGGCGGCATCGCGCATGACTTCAACAACCTGCTGACAGCCATTTCGGGCCATTGCGACCTGCTTCTGTTGCGCCACGACGAAGCGGATCCCGACTATGCCGATCTGGTGCAGATCCACCAGAACGCGAACCGGGCCGCCGGGCTGGTGGGGCAACTGCTGGCCTATTCGCGCAAGCAGTCGCTGCGGCCCGAACGTCTGGACGTCGAGGAGGTGCTGTCGGACCTCACGCATCTTCTGAACCGGCTGGTGGGCGAGAAGGTGCATCTGCAACTGTCCCACGCGCCCGGACTTGGCCCCATCCGGGCCGACCGGCAGAAGCTGGAACAGGTCATCATGAACCTGGTGGTGAACGCCCGCGATGCCATGCCCGGCGGCGGCCGCATCCGCATTTCGACCGAGTCGATGACGCTGGAACAGGAGATGCATCGGGG
Organism: uncultured Rhodobacterales bacterium; assembly: GCA_964559535.1. Lineage (GTDB taxonomy): Bacteria > Pseudomonadota > Alphaproteobacteria > Rhodobacterales > Rhodobacteraceae > CAZLIC01. The sequence goes on along the minus strand of CAZLIC010000019.1, from coordinate 16,181 downwards.
GCGTGCCGTTGTGCCGGCGGGCGATTTCGCCGTGATCCGTGTGCAGGACACCGGAACCGGCATTGCCCCCGATGTGATCGACAAGGTGTTCGAGCCGTTCTTCACGACCAAGCGGGTGGGCGAGGGCACCGGACTGGGGCTGTCGATGGTCTACGGCATTGTCAAGCAGTCGGGCGGGTTCGTGTTTCTGGACAGCACGCCGGGCGAAGGAACCGAGTTCGAGCTGTGGTTCCCGATCCATGCGGGGGCCGAAACGGTTGCCGCGGCCCCGAAGCCGACACTGCCCCTGCGGCTGACGAACCGCGTGGGCGAGGGCGTGGTCCTGCTGGTCGAGGACGAGGCGCCGGTGCGCGCCTTTGCCTCGCGGGCCCTGCGGCTGCGCGGGTTCACGGTGCTTGAGGCCGAGAACGCGGAAGTGGCGCTGGCGACCCTGGAAGACCCGAAGCTCGACGTCGACATCTTCGTGACCGATGTGGTGATGCCGGGCATGGACGGCCCGAGCTGGGTGCGCGAGGCGCTGCGGTCGCGGCCGGGGGTGAAGGTGGTGTTCGTCTCGGGCTATTCCGAGGAAACCATCTCGAAGGAGCGCGACACGATTCCGCAGGCGATTTTCCTGTCGAAGCCCTTCTCGCTGACCGAACTGACCAACACGGTGCAGAGCGCGCTGCACTGAGACAACCGGACGGCCGCCCTTCGCTGCGACGTGGCAGGTTGGCCAAGCGGGATCTCTGAGGGAAACGGCGTCGCCCTGACCGTCGTCTTCCGGGCGCCCGATGCGGGACTCTTCGACTGGCGCCGCGGCAATGATCGTGCCGGTCTTGCGGTTGCACGGCGACGCTCCGCCCGGGTATGGCAACGCGCGCCGAAATGCCGACGGCATGCGATTGAAAGCCCGGCAGGACCCGGGGCCGACGTTCCGACCGGGTCCAGGGTCGGTGTTCCGGCCGGGCCTTCGGCCACCAAGGGTTCATGCGCCTGGTGGCAACCGGGCAACAGAACACGCGGACAACCGCGGTGCCAGCGGCGCAAGCCCCTCACATGCAAGCTGAACGGGCGGGCCCCACACCAAAGCGGACCATCCGGCCCCGTCAGAGCCCGACAACCCCCGTCACCAGCACCGGACCGGTGGGCGCTCCGGTGGGTGATCCGCCCGTGGGTTCGAGGCTGACCGCCAGCACTGCCCCCTGCGGCAGTGCATCCAGCGGGCGGCGCAGTTCGGCCGATTCGAGAAGACCCAGCGACACCGGCGGCTGGTCGCCGGCAATCACCCAAAGCTCGTGCACCTGGCCTGCCGCCGCCGCATCGCCCGCGGTCCGGCGGACCACAAGCTCGCCCGACGCGCCATCCCAGCTGGCCGCGAAGACCAGCGGCTGCCCTTCGGCTGCCAGCGTGGCCGTCAGCGCCGGGGTGGGCGGAACCGCCGGCGGCAGCAGCACCAGAACGGCTACAGCCACCACGCCCGCAGCCACGGCCCCCGCCACAAGGCGCCAGAGCGACCCGAGCCCGCGGCGCGCAGGCGGTTCGGCCTTGCCAAACAGCCGCGCCTCGATCTGCGGCATCAGGTCGGGCGCCGGAAGCACGGCAAACCCGTCGTTCATTGCCGCAAAATCCTTCTCCCAACCGGCCACCAGCGCGGCAAAGCCAGCATCGGACTTCAGCCGCTGCGCGACAGCCGCACGGGCGGAAAGGTCAAGCACCCCCAGCACGTACTCGCCGGCCAGCGCCATGTCCTCTTCGCGGGGCGTCAGGGCCTCGGTCATGACTCGATGCACTCCCTCAGCCGCAAGAGCGAGCGGCGCAGCCAGGTGCGCATGGTGTTCAGCGGCACGGCATGACGGTCGGCAAGCTGCTGGTAGCTGAGCCCCTGCAGGTAGGCGCCCCGCACGGCCGCGGCCCGGTCAGGCTCCAGCTGGCCCATGCAGTCGACCACCTGCCGTGCCTCTCCCAGCGCAATCAGACGCGACTCGGCGCCGGGGCGGCTGTCGGGCACCGAACCTGCCTCGTCCTCGTCGTCACCCGGGGTGCCCTGGGACGGACGGGCGCGCAGGCGGTCGATGGCGAGGTTGCGGGAAATGGCAACAAGCCACGTCAGGCCGCGACCCAGCGCCGGATCGAAGCGTCCCGCCCGCACCCACACCCGGGTGAATACCTCCTGCAACGCATCCTCCGCTTCGGCCCTTGTGCCCAGCATACGGACCAGCACGCCCATCAGTTTCGGTGCGGCAAGCGAATACAGCGCACGGAAGGCCGCACGGTCGCCACTGGCCACGCGGGACAGCAGGGGGGCAAGGGGGTCGTCGCCGGAAACGTCGGTCAAGGGGGCGGCCCGCGGTGATTGCGGCGCCAGCATAAACGATCATGCCGGGCCAACAAGCCTCAACGCCGCCTGCGCCGCCCTTCCCCGCCTGCGGCATTGTGGGACACGTCCGGCAGGGACACGATCTGTTTCAGGTTTGGAAACGGGTCGGTGGCGTGCGGAATGGCGTTGGCGGCCACGAAATGCTCCTGGAACCGCGGCTCGATCGCTGTCTCGATCTTGATGATGCGGCCCACCTTGGCCTCGACGTCGGCCCGGGCGGCCCGGTTCAGCAGGGCGATGCGCGCGCCGGTGCCCGCCGCATTGCCTGCGGATTGCACACGGTCCAGCGGCACGTCGGGAATCATGCCCAGAACCATGGCGTGTTTCGGGCTGATGTGGGCGCCGAAGGCCCCCGCCAGCACCACGCGATCCACTGTCTCCACCCCCATCTCGTCCATCAACAGCCGCGCACCGGCATAAAGCGCCGATTTCGCCAGCTGGATCGCGCGGATGTCGCCCTGGGTGACGCGGATGCGCGGGCCGTTGTCGGCGCTGCCGTCGTGCAGCAGGTAGGCGTGGGTGCGCCCCTCGGGCTCGCTGCGCACGGTGCCGGTCTGTTCGGCCGAACCGATCAGGCCGCCGGCATCCAGAATGCCCGCCATGCGCAACTCGGCCACGGCCTCGATGATGCCCGAGCCGCAGATGCCGGTCACGCCGGTGGTGGCGGTGGCCTGGGCAAAGCCCGGGTCGGTTGACCACAGGTCGCAGCCGATCACCTTGAAGCGGGGTTCCTTGGTGGCAGGGTCGATCTCGACCCGCTCGATGGCGCCGGGGGCGGCGCGCTGGCCGCTGCTGATCTGCGCGCCCTCGAACGCCGGACCGGTGGGAGATGAACAGGCCAACACGCGGGATTCGTTGCCCAAAAGGATTTCGGCGTTGGTGCCCACGTCGACAATCAGCACCAGATCCTTCGACTTGTCGGGTTCCTCTGACAGCGCCACCGCCGCCGCATCGGCACCCACATGGCCCGCGATGCAGGGCAATATGTAGACCTGTGCCGTGGCGGCGGTGCGCGTCAGGTCCAGGTCGCGGGCCGTCAGGTTCAACGCGCCGCTGGTGGCCAGCGCAAAGGGCGCCTGGCCCAGTTCCACCGGGTCAATCCCCAGAAGCAGATGGTGCATCACCGGATTGCAGACGAACACCAGTTCGTAGATCGACGCCGGGTCGATGCCCGCCTCGGTGGCCAGCGACCCCACCAGCGTGTCGATCGAAGCGCGCACCGCGGCGGTCATTTCCATATCGCCGCCGGGGTTCATCATGGCATAGCTCACGCGGCTCATCAGGTCTTCGCCGAAGCGGATCTGCGGGTTCATCAGGCCCGACGAGGCCAGCACGCGGCCGTCAGCCAGCGAACACAGGTGCGCGGCGATGGTGGTGGAGCCGAGGTCGATGGCCACGCCATGCAGCGGGCCTTCGTGGTAGCCGGGGAAAACATCCAGAATCCGGGGGGTTCCGCGGTGATCCTGGTGCAGGGCCACGGTCACTTTCCACTGCCCCTTGCGCAGGCTGGGCTGCAGTTTCCGCAGGGTTGCCATGCCACATGAAGGCGCGGCCACATCCCATTGATCTGCCAATGCCTTTTTCAGTCGCTCGAAGTCTCCGGTGGGTTCGTGCATGTCGGGTTCGGCGACCTCGACGTACAGAAGGCGGGTGGCGGGGTCCATGGCGATGACCCGCTCGGTTGCCGACTTGCGGATCACCTGGCGGTGCATCTGGCTTTCGGGCGGCACGTCGATCACCACGTCGCCCTGCACCTGTGCCTGACAACCCAGCCGCCGCCCGTCGATCAGCCCGCGGATGCGCTTGTAGCGGTCCTCGACGGCGTTCCAGCCGGACAGCGCGCCTTCGGCCACCGTCACGCCATGCTTCGGGAAGGACCCGTAGCCCGGCGTGATCTGGCATTTCGAGCAGATGCCGCGCCCGCCGCAGACGGAATCGAGGTCGACCCCCAGCTTGCGCGCCGCCGTCAGCACCGGGGTGCCCAGCGGGAACCTCCCCCTCTTGCCCGAGGGGGTGAAGATCACCAGCGCGTCGTCGGTCATGGTCCTGCCCTTGTTCGTTTGTGCCGGTCTTAGCGCAGAGCGGACCGGCGGCCATGCCGCCAAGCGGCGCATGATGGCCGGAACGCGGCGCGCCCGGGTTTGCAAATTTCTTTCGCAAAGCCACCAGCAAATTGCAAATCTGCAAATCCTAGCCCTGCATCGGCCGCAGCTTCAGCCGGGTCAGCCGGTTGTCGCGGCGTTCGGTCACCTCGAAGCGGAAACCGTGGAAGCTGAAGCACTGCCCCTCGCTCGGGATCGCCTGCGCCTCGTGGATCACCAGCCCGGCCAGCGTGGTGGCCTCATCGTCGGGCAGGTTCCACTCCATCATGCGGTTCAGGTCGCGGATGGGGATGCCGCCGTCCACCACGTAGTCGCCGGAATCTGTTGGCGTCAGGCGGGGCTGCTTGTCCACCACGTCGAACTCGTCGGTGATGTCGCCGACGATTTCTTCCAGGATGTCTTCCAGCGTGATCAGGCCCCGCAGGGCACCGTATTCGTCAACCACCAGGGCAAAATGCGTGCGGCGTTTCAGGAACTGCCGCATCTGTTCGTCTAGCGGCGTGGTTTCCGGCACGAAATAGGGCTTCATCGCCACCGACAGGATGTCGAGGTCCGACACGCTGTCCAGCACGCCGTCGCCTTCGCGGCGGAACCGTTCCACGGCGCGCAGCAGGTCCTTGCCGTGGATCACGCCCACGATGTTTTCCGGGCTGCCCCGCCACAGGGGCAGGCGGGTGTGTGGCGAGGCCAGGACGCGGGCGATGAGCAGGTTGGGCTCGGTGTCGGCATCGAGCATTTCCATGCGCGACCGGTGCACCATCACATCCTCGACAGTGCGATGGGCCAGGTCCAGCGCGGCCAGCAGGCGGTCGCGGTCATCCTTTTCGACGGCACCGCCGGAATGGCCGGCGCTGATGGCGTCGGCAATGCCGTCGCGGGCGGCCTGCATCTGTGCGTCGGCGCTGGGGCGGTGCAGCAGGGTGGCAAGGGGTGCGCGGAACATCCACAGAAGTGCGGCGTTCAGCGCCAGCGACAGGGCCAGGATGATGGATTCAGTTATCATCGCGGGCCAGCGGATGGCGGTCGAACACCAGCGATTTCAGGTGGTCGTCCAGCACATGGGTGTAGATTTCGGTGGTGGACAGGTCGGCGTGGCCCAAGAGCGTCTGGATCACCCGCAGGTCGGCGCCATGGGCCAGCAGGTGCGTGGCAAAGGCGTGGCGCAGGGTGTGCGGGGTGACGCGGTCGGGGTTCAGGTTCGCGGCCAGGGCGATGTCCTTGACCGTGGCATGGGCCTGTTGCCGCGTGACATGTCCCGCGGCGCCGCGGCCGGGGAACAGATAGCGGCTGGCGGGCTTGCCTTGAGTGCGCTCTTGCGATTCGTGCGCGTCGCGGTGGGCCAGCCACGCCTGCACCGCTGTTTTCGCGGCCTGCGACAGCGGCACCAGCCGTTCGCGGCCGCCCTTGCCGCGCACCAGGATCATCGCCGGGTCGCCGCGCACGGCGGCAACGGGCAGGGTGACCAGTTCGGTCACCCGCATGCCTGTGGCATAGGCCAGTTCCAGCATGGCCGTGTTGCGCAGCCGGTCGGGCGCGGTGCGGCCGGTACGGGGGGCAGCGTCCAGCATGGCCGTCACCTCGGCCTCTGTCAGCGTGTCGGGCAGGCGTCTGGCGCGGGCGGGGCCGGGGGTGCGCAGGGCCGGGTGGTCGGCGCGCCAGCCTTCCTCAACCGCAAATCGGTACAACTGGCGGATGGCCGACAGGCGGCGGGCGCGGGTGGCAGGCGACAGGCCCTGCGCTTCGCAATCCGAAAGGTAGGACTCCACATGGTCGCGGCTGGCGGTTTCCAGCAAGGTGCCGCGGCGGGCCAGCCAGCGGGCAAAGTCGATCAGGTCGCGGCCATAGCCCAGCCGGGTGTTGGCCGCGGCGTCGCGGTCGGCCTGCGCGGCATCAAGGAACGTCGAGATCCAGCGCTGGTCGGCGGCGTTCATCCGCGGCGTTCCAGCAGCATCAGTTCCAGCGCGGTGCGGCGGGCCACGTCTTCCAGCCCCACCTGCCGCAGCAGCGACAGCCCGCGCGTGACCCCGGCATTGTCGCCCTGCACGCCGGTACGGATTGAATCGATGGCGGCGAGGATTGCCTCGCCCAGCCTGTCGTCGCGCAGCAGCGCCGCCAGCGCGGGGCCGGGGTCGGGCTTTTGCCAGGCCGGGGCAATGGCCCGGGCGAGCGAATCGGGCGGGTTCATGGCCGGTCCGTCACCGCGAGCCATAACGGCAAGGAACGCTTCTGCCGCATCCGCGGGGGGCATCAGCGCCGCTGCACGTTCATAGGACTGCGACAGCATGGCAATGCGGAAGGCCAGCGGGGCGACGTCGGGCGGCAGGGGCATTTCGGCCAGCGCCGGGCCGAAAAGCTGGGCAAAGGCCACCTCGATTTCCACGGCAACCGCGGCAGTCCAGGCGGCCGGCAGGGCGGCGGACGCACGCAGGGCGTCGCGCGACTGCATGGCGCTGTCGAAATCCTGAAAGGCGGCAACCCTGTCCCACACGCCGCCCGAAGCCGCCGGTTCGCGTTCGGTGTACAGCCCCAACAGCAGGTTCGGCGGCACCACACCCGCCCGCACCAGCCGCTCTGCCGCCTCGATCTGCGACCTCCAGCCGGCCGCGTCGCGCAGGTCGGCATGGCTGAAGGCCAGCGGCAGGTTGGCGGTGGGCAGCGGTTCACCCACGGCCTCGAGCATGCGCCAGGTCAGCGGGGTGACGGGGCTGGGCGGGTCCAGCGGCGGGTCGCCTTCGTACAGATCGGGGTCCAGGAAGCGCGACAGCAGGGCCTCGTCGGCGGCGCCAAGGTGGCCAAGTGCCACGCCGGTGCGCAGCGACAGCGCGGCGGCGTTCCAGTCGCCGGCGCGGGCCAGACAGAAGATGCGGGCCGGGAAGGTGGGGGCAAGGTCGGGCGAACCCCGCAGGGTTTCGCAGGCGCGGTCCTCGGTGCCGGTCAGCATGGCCACATCGAAGTTGCGGCGAAACAGGTCCGCCCCGCCATCGCCCGCAGCGGCAATCAGCGCCTGCGCCTGGTCCAGCGCTCCCATGGCCAACAGCCGGTCAACTCGGGCGAGGATCAGCGCGCCGCCCGGCCGGGTGTCGGCGGGGGGCTGCGCTTCGGCCAGCAGGATGGTCAACAAAAGCCCCTGCAGGGCCGGCAGCGCGTCGCTGCGGTCAACCGAGAGGGCGGCCACGACATCTGCCGTCAGCCCCAGCCCCCACAGGTCTTGCGGCAGGCCGGTGACGGCCGGGGACAGCACGCCCGCCGCATCCGGTGTGGCGCCGCCGATGACCGACACCGCCACGTCAGGCGCCAGGACGCCGTCGGTGGCCACGGGCGGTTCGGGCGCAACGGGGGCGGCGGCCGGGGTGGAAACCGACTGCGACAGCCAGTCGATGGCCGACAGCGGGGCCTCGGCCACGGCAGGGGCGGCGGTCAGCAGCAGCAGGACGAAAGCGTTACGACCCATCCAGCACCACCGGCTTGGTCACCCGTTCCTGCGGGGGGGTCAGGTCGGCCAGATAGGCATAGGCCGTCAGGCCCAGAAGGCCCAGAACGGCCAGAACCCCCAGTGCCTTCAGGATGCGTCCCATCAATGCCGCCCCATGACTGCTGCCCCATGCCTGCCGCTGCGTCGATTGCATATGGTGTTTGCGCCGCGTTCGCGCCATTCAGGCACGAAACGGCGCGGGGCGGCAAGCCCCGGCTTGGGCTGCAGTGGGGTACGGGCGGGGGGCATGGCGCGGCTGCGCAAGACTGTTGTTCTGGTTGGCATGATGGGGGCGGGCAAATCGGCCGTCGGAACGGCACTTGCCCGGCTTCTGTCGGTTCCTTTCCTGGATTCCGATGACGAAATCGTGCGCGCCGCCAACATGAGCATTGCCGAGATCTTTGCCCGCGACGGCGAGCCGTTCTTTCGCGAAAAAGAGGCGCAGGTGATTGCCCGCCTGTTGCGCGGGCAGGCCTGTGTGCTGTCCACGGGCGGCGGCGCCTTCATGGCCGAGCGGAACCGCACCGAGATTGCCGCGCATGGCGTGTCGGTGTGGCTGCGGGCCGACCTTGACCTGTTGTGGCAAAGGGTGCGGCACAAGACGACGCGCCCGCTGCTGCGCACCGCCAACCCGCGCGAGACGCTGGCCGAGATCCATGCGGCGCGGTCACCCGTCTATGGCCTGGCCGAGGTGGTGGTGGATGCCGAACAGGACCTGCCGGTTGAAGGGATGGCGCGAAAGGTGCTGCGCGCGCTGACCGCGGCGCGGCCTGATGTGGTGGAGGACGCATGATCGAGACGGTGCGGGTCGAACTGGGCGAACGGTCGTACGACGTGCGCATCGGACCGGGGTTGCTGGCGCGGGCGGGCGAAGAGATGGCGCCGCTGCTGCGCCGCCCGCAGGTGGCGGTGGTGACGGACGCGACAGTGGCTGCCCTGCACCTGGATGCGCTGCGGGCAGGGCTGTCGGCGGCGGGCATCGGCTGCACGGCGCTTGTGCTGCCCGCGGGCGAGGCAACGAAGGACTGGGCCAACCTGGCGCGCTGCGTGGAATGGCTGCTGGAGGCCAGGGTCGAACGCAAGGATGTGGTCGTGGCCCTGGGCGGGGGCGTGATCGGCGACCTGGTGGGGTTTGCGGCCGCTGTTCTGCGGCGCGGCGTCCGCTTTGTGCAGCTGCCCACCACGCTCTTGGCGCAGGTGGATTCATCTGTGGGCGGCAAGACCGGGATCAATACCGCGCAGGGCAAGAACCTGGTGGGCGCCTTTCACCAGCCCTCGCTGGTGCTGGCCGACATCGGCGTGCTGGACACGCTGCCCGCGCGCGATTTTCTGTCGGGCTATGGCGAGGTGGTGAAGTACGGGTTGCTGGGCGACGCCGCCTTCTTCGAATGGCTGGAAGGGGCGGGGCCTGCGATGCTGGCGGGTGACAGGGTCGCGCGGCAGCGGGCGGTGGTGCGGTCGGTTGCCATGAAGGCGGGCATCGTGGCGCGCGACGAGACGGAAGAGGGCGAGCGGGCGCTTCTGAACCTGGGCCACACCTTCTGCCACGCGCTGGAAAAGGCCACGGGGTACAGTGACCGCCTGCTGCATGGCGAGGGCGTTGCGGTGGGCTGCGCGCTGGCCTTCGACCTGTCGGCGCGGTTGGGGCTGGTGGCACAGGAAACACCCAGCCGGGTGCGGGCACATCTGCAGGCGATGGGCATGAAGGCGCGGCTGCGCGACATTCCGGGCAAGCTGCCGGGGGCGGATGTACTGCTGGGTTACATGGGGCAGGACAAGAAGGTGGTGGACGGGCGGCTGCGGTTCATCCTGGCGCGCGGAATCGGGTCTTCGTTCGTGTCGGGTGACGTTCCAGGCGAGCGCGTTCTTCAGCTTCTGCATGAAGAATTGATGTAAAGCGTTTGGTTTCATGTGGTTGCGACATGTAATTCCGGTTTTTTCTGAACTATACTTTCGGACAGTTTTCTGTTGCTCTGCCGACAAAGTGACGTACGATGCATCGCAACGATTGCATCCATCCGGGCGTGCGTGTCGGCGCCGGTCCCATGATTTCATTGACGGAGTGCTGGAATGGCCAAGGACGATGCCGCGCTGAAGGCGCAGGGCGAAGAGATTGAGGCGATCCTTCAGGACGGCAAGAAGAAGGAACTGAACTTCGTCCTGATGAAGTCGAAGGGCGGCGTCGTGCTGAAGGCGGGGGCGTCGGTCAAGGGCTTTCCCAAGCTGCGGGCCGAGGCGAAGGCGGCGGGCGGGATGCCGGCCTTCAGTGCCTGCGGAATGCTGACGGTATCTGGCCGCACCATGAACATGGTGCAGGTCGAGGAGGAACCGGTTGAACCCGCGGTGATGCGCAAACTGGCCGGGCAGGCCAAGAAGCACTTCAAGGCCATGGGCATACGCCCGGCAAAGATGATCATGACGCTGCCGAACGGCGAGGTGATCGACAGCGATTCGGTTCCCGAGGAGGACGGGGAGGACGGCGACGAGGGTGAAGCCGCCGCACCGGCCGTTGCGGCCGCTCCGTCCACGCCTGCAGCTGCACCTGCGCCTGCCGCGGCAAAGCCCGCGGCGCCGGCCGCGGACACGGCGGATCCGGACGCCGAGGCCAAGTCGCTGCTGAACGAGCGGCTGAAGGCGCTGGTGCCCCTGGTGAAAGACGCGGTCGGCAAGGCCCTGCAGGGCGCCGACAAGATGGGCGCGGCGCTGAAGGCGGCCAGTGGCGAAATCGCTGGCGGGGCGCTGGACAAGGCCGGGAAGCTGCTGGATGCGGTGGAACAGGGGCTGAAGGCCGCGCCGGGCGGCAGCGCGCAGCCGCCGGTGGACCAGACGGCGCTGAAAGACCAGCTTGCCAATGATTTCAGTGCGCTGTCTGCCGATTTGCAGAAAGTGGTGGAACAGGGTGCGAAGGCCGTGTCGGGCAAAGCACAGCAGTTCGCACAGATGTTTCAGACCGAACTGGACGGCGACCTGAAGAAGGCCGGCGCGATCCTGTCGGCCTTGAAACGCTTTGTCGAAACCGAGGCCGCCAAGTTTGCGACGCCGCAACAGGCGCCCAAGGGAACGGGCGAGACGCCCAAGGACGGGCTTTTCGACGACATCGTGAGCGGTGTGGGGGATGTGGTCAGCGGCGTGGGCGGCGCCATCAGCGATACGGCCAACACAGTGGTCAATACCGTCAGCGATACCGTGAACACCGTGGTCGACAAGGTGACCGAGACGGTCGACCAGGTTGTCGAGACCGTGACAGAGGTGGGAACCAAGGTCGTCGAGACGGCGCAGGACGTCTTCAACGACCTGACGGCTACCCCCGAGGAGAAGAGCGCCCGCGGTCTGGCCGATGCGCTGGGGCTTTCGCGCGAGGAACGCGAGAAGCTGGTCGAACAGATGAAGACCGACCCCAAGGCCGCCGAGACGCTGGCCAAGGACAAGATGGCGGACGCGGGCGTGCCCGACGACCGGCAGGCAGAACTGCTGGCGATGGCGATGCACGATCCCAAGGCCTTCGTGGCGGCGCTGGGGTCGCTGGCGAAGATGGACAAGGGCGGCGCCGTCGACATCTCGCCCGATGCCATGCAGGAGTCCATCGAGGCGCTGGAGAAGGCCCGGCAGGAGAACGAGGCCAAGCAGAAGGCCGCCGCCGAGACGCTGGCCAAGCTGAACGGTGCGATGAAGGCCTATGGCGAGGCCGGCAAGGCGGTGACCGACGCCCGCGGCAAGGCCGACGTGGCGGCCAAGGCCATCGAAGAGCTGAAGGCCCGCATCGGCGACCCTACCAAGCTGTCGCCGGAAGAAAAGCTGAAGTTCGCCGAGGAAAGCCGCAAGCTTATCAACGACAACGAGGCGGCCAAAGCTGAGCTGGCCAAGGCGATCGAGGCCGAGAAGAAGGCCTCGATGGACTATGCCGACGCGTCGGACAAGAACACCGAGGCGCAGGACGAGGCCGACAAGACCAAGGAGAAGCTGGGCGAGGCGCAGGCCACGCAGGATGCCAAGGACGGCAAGAAGTCGCTGATCGACGCCATGGCCTTCGGGCCGCTGTCGCCTTCGGGCAAGCTGTCGGACGAGGACAAGGCCAAGTTTGCCGGGGCCTATGGCAGCAACGCCAAGGTGGCCGACGGCATGCTGGCCATGGCCGGCACCGCCAAGAACCCCAAGGCGCTGGCCGACAACGCGGCCATGCTGGCCAACACCGCGTCGGGCGGCTTTGCCGCGCCCGACGGCCGCAAGCTGGACCTGCCGAAAGAACAGCTGGACCAGATGGCGCTGAACGCCGCCCGCATGGGCGACGAGGCGGGCGGCGATTACTTCAAGAACATGGACGCCTACCTGAAGTCGGGCAAGCAGCTGGACCCCGACCCGACAGGCGGCCTGGACGCCCCGCTGGCCGACCCGAAGGAGGAGGCCAAGCGCAAGAACAAGGTCGCTCTGGCCCGCACCCAAGGGATGAGCGCGGCCGCAGTCAAGCCCGATGGCACCGTCGATTTCAACAGCGACGCCGCCAAGGGCCAGATGGACCACATGATGTTCCATCCGGGGTCATTGCAGACCTTTACCCCGCAGATGAACATGAAGATGGCCGAGACCAAGGCCCTGTTCGACGACCCGGCGACCAAGGACAAGGCCAACAAGACCATCGCCGACACCAAGCTGCCGCCCAACGGCGCGCCTGGCAAGAATGCGGCGACCACGCTGGTGGCGGGCAGCACCGGCAAGGACAAGGACGCGGTCACCGACAACGACGCCAAGGCCAGCGTGCTGGGTGCGATGATGACGCCACTGAGCCAGGGACCGGTGGGGTCGTGCTTCAGCACGGCGCCGGTGCACGCGATCCGCGAGACCGACCCGCTGCGGGCGATGGACGAGTATTCCAAGATCGCCACCACCGGCCAGTTCAAGGACAAGGGCGGCAACGTCTATCCCGCCAACACAAGCCTGCCGCCGGGAGAAAACCCGCTGATGCGCAGCTGGGAATACTCGGTGGCCACCGCGGCGGCCGAAAAGCAGGGGTCGATCGAACGGAACAATCTGAAGAACGGCATGTTCGGCACCCAGGCGCCAGGCAAGAACTTCAACGCCGTCAAGGGCATTGTCGGCAATGCCGCGTGGAACGACAGTGCCGACCCGACCACTGGCGACCTGGTTCCCGGCGTGAAGTCGAAGCTGGAAAAGGCGATGGCCAGCCAGCTGAAGTTCGAATACAACGCCGGGCCGCAGGTGGGCGGGCCCGCGGGCGGCGGCGACGGGCATTCGACCGACGGTGCCTACGAGATTCTGTACAAGGGCAAGGCGCTGACGTCGGAGGCGGATTTCCTGGCCGCCATGAAGGAAATCGCGCTGGCCGCCACCGGCGAGACGGATGCCACGCCCAAGGGCCAGCAGATCGTGGCGCTGGTCACCTCGGCCGACTTCAAGAGCACGGTCCTCGCCGCGGGCGGGTCCAGCAACTATGAGCCGTGGAAGCTTTCGGGCGGCGGGTTCGAGAAGCAGACGGCGATGATGCTGGACGGCGGCACGCTGGCCAACAGCCAGGTCCTGGCGTCGAACAGCGGCACCCCGCCCAAGGGCCAGACCGACCGCACGACCGAGGTTCTGGGCAGCGTGCTGAGTGCGCAGAAGGGCATGACCAAAGACCTGGCGCCGCTGGGCACGACCGGCGCCAACGCCAACCACGCCTTCAACACGATGCCGAACCACCCGTCGCTGGACAAGATCAAGGACCCGGGCTCGGCCGACAAGATCAAGAAGGAACTGGTGGATCCCGGCGCCAAGATCGCCAGCACCAAGCTGCCTGCGGCGCAGGCGGCAAAGTTCTACGAGGATCAGGTCAAGGCACAGATGGCCGACGTTCCGGCCGGCGAGCGCGATCTTCTGGTTGCGGCGCTGAAGAACAAGCCGACGGCCGACATGACACCGGGCGAGATCAAGTCCAAGATCGAGACCGAGCTGCAGGCCTGGCGCGATGCGGCCGCGCAGCGGAAGACCGACGCCTGGATTGTCGAGGAGGATGCCAAGCGGCAGAAGGCCGGGACGGCGCTGCTGACTGCCACGCAGAAGGGCAATGTGCTGAACTGGTTCAAGACCAACGTGAAGGACACGCTGAACGGCGCCACCGATTCGAAGTTCATGAAGGAACTGGCGCCGCCCGAAGTGGTGGTGGCGGATTCCAACTGGGGCGGGCCGGACGGACAGGTCTATTTCGTGGCCGCGCCGGACCCGGCCACGGGCGATCTGAAGATGTGGAAAAAGGAAATGCCGGGCGGCAAGATGACGCCGCTGGGCAAGAACTGGGAAGACGCGATGTGGGACACGGTGAAGTGACGCACGCCGCTTTCAGGAATGGAGTGGAACATGGCTGACGGACTTCCCCCGATCTCGATGGACTTTACCGCCGAAGGCACGCCCGTGGTGATGGTGGCCGAGGCCGAGGCGCGCGACCTGGCGCAGGTGCTGTCGCTGGCGCCTGCGCTGGGTGACCCCAAGTGGCTGCGCGCCTATGTGCGGGTGGCCAACCACCTGGCCAAGGGCGACCGGTTTGACCCGATCATGGACCCGGTGGCGTTCGAGGCCGCCTATCGCGCGGCCTATGCGGCCGAGGATGCGGACGAGGCGCCGGTGCCGGGCAATGCGCGGCTGCACAACTATGGCCTGCCCGACTTTGCGGTGATCAAGCCGCCGGCCATGGAGGGCGACACGCTGGTGTTCTACGCCCGCAACACCTTCATGGGCATCCCCTACAAGGTGACCATGCCGAAGGGCGGCGAGCCGAGCTATGAGCCGGTGGCGATGACCGAGTAGGGTTGCGCCGGGGCTGGTTGGCTGGGGCTGATTGGCTGGGGCGCTAGGATTCGAACCTAGGTATGGCGGTACCAAAAACCGCTGCCTTACCGCTTGGCGACGCCCCATCCGGGCGCTTCTCTAGCGAACCGGTGGCAGGGCTGCAAGGGCGATTGTGCATCGGGTTGCGGCGGGTTAGGGCGCCTGGATGCAGGTGGATGTACTGATCCTTGGCGCCGGGGCGGCGGGCATGTTCTGCGCGGCCGAGGCCGGGCGGCGCGGGCGGCGGGTTGTCGTCGTGGAGCATGGCACCGCGCCGGGCGAGAAGATCCGCATTTCGGGCGGCGGGCGGTGCAACTTTACCAATCTGGCTGCGGTGACGGCGGACCGGTTCCTGTCGCGCAACCCGCGGTTTGCGCTGTCGGCGCTGGCGCGGTTCCGGCCTGCGGACTTTGTGGCGCGGGTGGATGCCGCGGGCATTGCCTGGCACGAGAAGGCGGCGGGGCAGCTGTTCTGTGACGGGCCCGCCACGCAGATTGTGGCGATGCTGCGGGATGACATGGACCGCGCCGGGGTGCAGCTGTGGCTGGGCACGACGTTTGGCACGATTTCGCAGGATGCGCAGGGGTTTGCCGTGGAAACCTCACGCGGGGTGGTGCGGGCGGCGCGGGTGGTGGTGGCCACCGGAGGAAAGTCGATCCCCAAGATGGGTGCGACGCCGGCGGGGTACCGTGTGGCCGAGGCCTTCGGGTTGCCGCTGGTGGATACGCGGCCCGGGCTGGTGCCGCTGACATTTGCGCAGCAGGAGCTGGAGTGGATGGCGCCGCTGGCCGGTGTGTCGTTTGCAGGGCGGGTCAGCGTCGGGCGGCAGGGGTTTGACGACGGTGTGCTGTTCACCCACCGGGGGCTGAGCGGGCCGGCGGTGCTGCAGGTTTCCAGCTATTGGCGCGAAGGGCAGGCGGTGGCGGTGGATCTGGCCCAGGGTGTGGATGTGGCGGGGCACCTGCGGGCGGCGCGCGCGGCGGGCGGCAAGGCGGGGCTGGCGGCGGTACTGGCCGGGGTGATGCCGGAACGGCTGGCGCGGCATGTGGCGGGCAATGGCGGGCCGGTGGCGGCCATGGGCAATGCGGCGCTGGCACAGGTGGCCGAGGGCGTGCACGCCATGGCGCTGAAGCCGGTGGGGACCGAGGGCTATCGCACGGCGGAGGTGACGCTGGGGGGCGTGGATACGGCAGCACTGGACCCGCGGACGATGGAGGCGCGGGCGGTGCCGGGGCTGCACTTCATTGGCGAGGTGGTGGACGTGACCGGGTGGCTGGGCGGCTACAACTTTCAGTGGGCCTGGGCCTCGGGGTGGGCAGCGGGGCAGGCGGTGTAGCGGCGTCCCACCGTGGGACAGCATTGGGGTTTGAGCGTTTTCAAGGGCTTGCGCGCGCGCGTTAACGTTGTGGCAAGGTCTGTCCCATGCGGGCAA